>RXIG01000013.1 GCA_004212155.1 archaeon | reverse complement strand
CTCATACTGGCCTGGTTCGGGCTGGGGCTGCGCTCTTCCATCATCATCATATTCATAGGTGCGTTCTTCCCCATCCTCGTCAATACGATAGAGGGCGTCAAGAACGTGAACAGCGGACTCATAGAGGTGGCAAAGACGTTCAAGGCGGGAGAGTACCAGATCTTGAAAAAGATCGTCATCCCCTCTGCCGCACCCTATATCGTCACCGGATTGCGCATCGGCATGGGCATTGCATGGATGTGTCTCGTCGCAGCCGAGATGATGCCCGGGATAGCGCCCTCGGGCCTCGGATACCTCATATGGCAGGCAAACTACATCGGCAACGTCTCGATAATCATCGCCGGTATCGTCTACATAGGCGTCATAGGGCTTGCCATCGACAGGACCTTCAAGTTCGTGGAGAAACGCTACTTTTCCTGGCGGAATGTGAAACACACGTGATTCATATGGAAATGATGAAAATCAACAATCTCAGCAAGACCTTCACCACTGAGAAGGAGACGCAGGTAAAGGCGGTAGAAGACCTAACGTTCGATGTCAGGGATGGTGAGTTCGTATGCCTTGTCGGACCGAGCGGTTGCGGCAAGACGACAATACTGCGCATCATAGCCGGACTCGATACCCCAACGTCCGGATCGATCATATGGATGACCAAGAACCACTCGATCGGGTTCGTCTTTCAGGGCGAGTCGCTCCTGCCGTGGAGGTCTGTATGGGACAACATCGCGTTCGGTCTCGAGATCGAGGGTCGTGATGAAAAGGAGATAAAAAAGGAGGTCTCCCGGCTCATCTCGCTCATGGGACTGGAGGGATTCGAGACATCGTATCCCAGGGAGCTCTCAGGGGGCATGCAAAAGCGGGTGGCTATCGCACGGGCTTTTTCCATCGATCCCGACATCCTCCTCATGGACGAACCGTTCGTGTCCCTGGATGCCCAGACCCGAAACATCCTCCAGCAAGAAGTGCTCAAGATCTGGGAGGAAACGAAAAGCACGGTCATATTCATCACGCATAACGTCGACGAGGCGGTCTATCTGGCAGACAGGGTCTTGATCCTCACTCCCAGACCGACGAAGGTCAAGTACGAGGTGCCGATCACGCTCCCGCGGCCGCGGGACCGAACGGAGCAATCATTTATCGAGGTCAGGAAGGACATTTTGGCCAAGATGAGAACGGAAGGTGACTAGATGCTCGAGACCATCATCAAATCAATACGGGAATACGAGGGCGTTACACGCAAGAATCCTATCAAGACGCTTACTACGTGTTTTTCAGAAGTGGACGACTTCGGACATACGGAAATATCATTTGGCGACGACAGCGCCGTTCTCAAGACCGACGACGGCTACCTCTTGTTTGCGGCCGATGGCATTTGGTCAAAGCTCATGGACCGCGATCCAGTGTGGGCGGGTTACTGCGCCGTGCTGGCCAACGTCAACGACATATACGCCATGGGGGGGCGCCCCCTTGCGCTCACCAACGTGATGTCCATAAAGGACGAGAAGAACTGTCCCCGCATCATCGAGGGGATTTGCAGAGGATGTAAGAAGTTCAAGGTTCCCATGGTCGGCGGACACCTCCACCCCAACACTCAGACGGAATCGCTTTCGATCTCGATCATCGGCAAGGCCACGCGCGTGCTGACTTCGTTTGACGCCACGCCAGGTCAAGAAATCATCGTGGTCGTCGACACGACAGGCGAGCAGCACGATGAGTTCCTCAACTGGGACTCGACGTCGATGAAGTCTCCCGAGGATGTGGTGGCGCGGCTTGACTGCATCGTCGAGGTAGCCGAGAAAGGGTACGCCACTGCGTGCAAGGACATATCAAATCCTGGATTGCTTGGCACGATCGGAATGCTCCTCGAGACGTCGGAGGTGGGCGCCACGATCGATATTGACGCCATACCGCGCCCTGAGGCGCTTGAACTCGACACGTGGCTCAAGATGTATCCCGGCTTCGGATTCATCCTCACCTGCGACCCGAAACGCACCAGCGACGTCTGCGGGCTCTTCACGAAGCACGGCGTTGACTGTGCCGTGATCGGAACGGTCAACGACTCGAAGCGAATGGAGGTCACGCTCGGCGATGAGCGCGGCGTGCTCTTCGACTTTTCCAACGACATCATCACGGGCATCACCAAACGGATGCGTCCTAGATGAGTACGATGCCAAAGAACTTGCCCACGATGAAGTAGAGCACGAGCGTCCATACGATGATGCCGATCATGTCAAGAAAGATGCCTGTCTTTGCCATTTTATCGATCTTGACGTAGCCTGTGCCGAAGACGATGGCATTGGGTGGTGTCGCGACCGGCAACATGAACACGAGCGACGTGGCGACAGCGGCTGTGATCATGAATGCGGAAGGATCCCTACCCATGGCAGTGCCCAGGGCAAACATCACCGGCATCAGCATCGAGGCCGTGCCAGTGTTGGAGGTGACTTCCGAGAGCAGGACCGAGAGCGCAACGATAGCAAAGAGGAGTATGATGATTGGTACGGACGCAAGCATCGTGAGATACGATGCGACCCATGATGCCATTCCCGTATTGGCTACCGCCTGACCGAGCGTCAGGCCACCGCCAAAGAGCAGGAGAGTCCCCCACGGGACATACTTTTCCACTGATTTCCAGTCAATGGTGAACGTGGCGCTCCTGAAGTTCACAGGCAAAAGGAAGAGAAGTATCACCGCAAGTATCGAGACGGTACTGTCGTGCACCCACGAGAAGTAGCCACCAAACCACGTGGACCAACCTATGATGATCGTCGTATCACCGATGACGATCGACGAACGGGTCGCCCAGAGCACGGCGGTGACCAAAAAGACGGCCAGGGTGTTCTTTTCCCCGCGCGAGAGTGCGCCGAGCTTTCCCAGATTGTCCTTGATGACGTTTTTTCCCCCTTCTAGCTCCGTGGTCTCAGGAGGACAGCGCCACAGGATGTAGCGCCAGGCGATGGGAAGGAATATCACGACGAGAGGAAGGCCTATGCGCATCCACGAGGCAAACGTCACCTCCTTGCCCACGAACTGAGAGATGAACCCGGCGGCGATGCCGTTGGGCGGCGTGCCGATGAGCGTGCCTATGCCGCCGATCGATGCCGCATAGGCGATTGAGAGCATGAGGCCAAGGCCGAACCCACTTTCGCCAGGCCGCACCTTCGCCTGTGTGAGGACCGCCAGCGCGACCGGCATCATGAGCGCCGTCGTCGCGGTGTTTGATATCCACATCGAAAGAAAAGCTGTCGATACCATGAATCCGAGGATGATGCGCGAGGGTTTCGTGCCGAAGATGCTAAGGATAGTAAGCGATATGCGCTTGTCCAGGCCCCAGCGGCGCATCGCTGCTGCGATGACAAACCCGCCGAGGAAGAGGAAGATGAGGTAGTGGGCATACTGCTCGAAGGCCGAGAAGTACCCAGGATAGACCGCGTAGCGAAAGTTGCACACGCGCAACATGGGGAGGAGCACCATCGGGAGCAAGGCGGTGAGCGGTACGGGAACGGCCTCTGTGATCCACCAGATGGCCATGAGCAGGGCGAGGGCCAACACCCGCATCTGCGCCCTCCCCTGCCCCTTGATGAGCTCATAGAGCGTTGTGGGGCCCTTGAACGACGACGTGTCGTCCAGCGCATGGTAGGCCTCCTCAGTGATGAAGCGCGGTGAGGTGGACCCTGTGGCCACGCGTATGGTCTTGGAGTATTCTAGGAACTCTTTGAAGTTGTCCTCGTTGACGGGCCCGAACTCATTGTCTATACGAACGAGTGTCTCATCAGGCAGCCGAGAGGTAAGCTCATTGTAACCGCTGCGGTCCATGGATGCGGGATGGGGTGCGAGCACAATGGCAACAAAGACGATGAGGCCGATAATAAGGCCGACCTTGTGGAAGTCCAGTGCCTTGTAGATAGAACTGCCAGAGAGGGAGGTGGATTGAGAATCATCAGCCATTGTGTCACCGCAGGGATTGTTACTACGATGTCGTATGGATGATTAATAACCTTTTCTAAGAGCAGGAGCTTCCACATAACAGACGGTGCATAACGGCGTTTCGACAGAAAGGAAGGTAAAAGGTCCCCTCTTGTGGCCAAATTCACATATGGCACATACGCTACGCAGATCAGCAAGAGATTGCATAGAAGATTACTCAGTGCCCCGCTATATCGCTATGCGGTTAGTGGAAAATGGCAAGAAGTAGAACGAAAAAAAGGTTAAGAGAGGGGCGATCAATCGCCCCAGTAGAGACCGCTCGTGATCGTGACAATATCGTCTTGCCCTTGGAACGGTGGGATCTCTATCGGTGCATTGTTCATGGCCTGTTCTGCCCCAGGAGGTGATAGACATTTCATGTGGCCATTTCCGACGTCCGCGGTCCCAGTCGGCTCACCTATACTGTCACCCCAGTAGAGTCCGTCGCATGCTACTGCACCGGCCGACACTATGGGTACGAGCAGTGCCCAAAATAATCCAAATACGAGTAGTGATCTCTTATTCATTGTTACACCTAAGTATAGTATTAATATGAGTATATAAATTTTATGGTATTGCGATACCTAAAAATATAAAAAAATAAAATAAAGGCGCTTATCATCGCAGTTCGACAGGATCACTCCATGTCGCAATGTTCGCAGTACCACTCTTTCTCGTGGCTCCACGGGTTTACGAAATAGCTCATCTCATTCCCGCATTGCGGGCAGATGTGCTTCTCTATCGTTTCCACATACACCCCTCCCATATTACCTATGGAGATTGAAATATTAATAGTTAGCGCCTAACATGTGCAGAAAAGGAGTATAACTGAGTAATATCCTAAGAAAAGAATCTTGAATTGAATTATTTCAAAAATAAAAAATAATCAAAGAAAAAGAAGAAAATAGAGAAGGAAATCAGTCTGATTCCTTCTTGGCCTTCTTGACCTTCTTCTCGATGTCACGTGTGGAGACCATGTGCGTGTGCATGGCAAGGTGCTTGGGTCGCACACCGAACGCAAGACCGATGAGCTCGCTGAGATGAAGCACGGGGACCTTGTGCGTCTTGAGTTTCGCCTGGCCCTGGTCGAGCTGCAGGTGGCAGAACGGACAGATGTTGACGACACAGTCTGCTCCGACCTCCTCGATCTTGTTCATCTTGTCATCAAGTATCTTGAGCGCAACATCTTCTGCCCCGCTCCACACGCCGCCGCCTGCACCGCAGCAGGAAAGCTTGTTCTTGAACTCCAAGCTCTCGCATCCGAGCGCCTCGACGATGTCCTCAACGATATGGGGGGCCTCTGGATTGATGTCGGGATGCTTCTCAGACGGACGAAGGTAGTGGCATCCGTAGTGGATAGCGACCTTGAGGCCGAGGTCGATCTCCTTGTTGGCCTTAATGTCATCGAGGTGCTTGTGAAGGATGTCGGCGAAGTGGTAGACCTCTGTGGAACCATCGTAGGAGAGTCCAATCTTTTCAAGCATCTTGTTGACAAACTCCTGATTCTCCTTGCTCTTCTTGAACATGTGATTGGCTTCCCAAAGGGATCCGTAGCATCCGTTGCATATCGTAAGGACGTCCACGCCGTCCTGATTGGCCATGACGAGATTTCTCACTCCGAGGGTCATGTGGGTGTTCCTGTCATATCCTCGGAACACACCAGGCGCCGGGCAGCAGGAATACTTGTGATCGAGCAGCTCGATGCCGATCTTCTCGAAGACGATGCGGGTCGACTTCTCGATCGATGGGTACATGTTCTTGGCGATGCATCCAGGGAAGAGCGAGAATCGCTCCGGCACTTGCTCCTGGGCCACCTGCTGTTCCTGTGACTCGTTTTGTTCCTGAGTAACCTGCTGTTCACTCATCTTCCTCACCTTCCTCTTCTTCCTTCTTTTGGGCCTGTGCCTCTTTGACGAGGTCGAGGATGCCCAGTTCGTCGATGAGTTTCTGGAAGTCCTTAAGGAACTCCTCGTCATGGGCCAGGTCGATAGGTTTTCGCGGAAGGCCGATGACCGAGCGGATCTTTTCCACCTCGGGACTCAGTGGGAAGCCATCGCCCTGGTCGCGAAGTGACGTGATGGCGGTAACGTGGAGGTCCGGGAAGTTGTGGTGACCCTTACGGACTGCCCTGTTGCGCAGGAATATCACTGCCTCGGTGGTGTCGACACCCTTGGGGCATCGTTCCTGGCAATTGTAGCATGTTGTGCAGTACCATAGCTCGGGCGCGTCCTTGAGGTCCTTTCCCTCGTGGGCAAGATGGATGAGCTCACGTATGCGAATGCGTGACTCCCGTCCTGCAGGACATCCTGCCGTGCACTTGCCGCACTGGACGCACTTGAGGATGTTGCTTTGATCCATGATCTTCTGGAACTCGTCGAGTTCGTATTCGTCTTTCTTTTTCTCTTCAACCGCTGCTTCCTGGCTCATTCCTTCACCTCCCCGAGCGACTCCATAAGAAGATTGAGGATGTCGACCACAGGGATCTCCTCGCAGTTGTCGTTGAGGTTGAGCTCACAGAACGGACATGCCGAAACGACCATGTCAGCACCCTTCTCCTTGGCCTCGTCCATCTTCTTCTTCGCGAGATTGTTTGCGATGTCGGGCTTTGCCGACTTCACACCGCCGCCAGCACCACAACACTGGGCGTTCTCCTTCTCCTTTTCGAAGGCGATGAGCTCGACGCCGGGGACTGCCTCGATGATCTCTCGAGGGATGTCGTAGTATTCGAACTTCCTGCCAAGGTGGCACGGGTCATGGTACATGACCTTCTTCTTGACCTCCTTGAGCGGCAGCTTGTCGATGTTTTCCTTCACGATGTCGGTGATGTGGTAGACGTCAAGTCCCTCGTAGTCCTTCTTGAGCGTTGCATAGCAACCAGAACACGAACAGATCACCTTCTTACCCCTGAGCAGTTCCGTGTTCTTCTCTCGAATGTCCTGGAACTCGTCCTCGTGGCCTGCCCTTCTAAGGACAGAGCCGCAGCACACGAGACCCTCTGGGATCTCGTAGTCGACGTCTAGCAGGTCAAGAATCTTCTTGGTGGCCTGGTAAACATCATCTCGACGGTAGTTCGCAACGCAGCCCGGGTAGTAAATGTACTCTGCCTTCTCGTTGGGATGAGGCGTCATCGGCTCCTTCTCGCCAAATGCGTTACCGGTGTTCATGATTGCCTTTGCGATCTTGCTATGCTTTTCAGGCCCAAGGTCTTTCTTTACAAGTTCCGACCTGAACTCCTCCATCATGCTTGCCGTATCGTGATGATTAGGGCAAACGATGGTGCAGTTCTTACATGTCGTGCAGAGGAATGCGTTGTCGAGAAGTTCATCATCGATATACTGATCGACGTTCTTTTGTATCTTGAGTGGTTCGAGGAACTTGCCTGCAGTCTCTGGAACTATGTAATCTACTTCCTCCTTGAAGGGGTCGTACACGCCAAGCGCATAGCCTACGACCTGGGCGGTACCAAGTATCTTGATATCCTCGAGCGCCTCTGCATCTTCACTATTCTTTTCGAAATGAATACAGTCGAGGTGGATACTGCACTTCGTACAGGCGGTAACAAGGTAGTCCGCGCCCGTTGCCTTGGCCTCCTCGAGACGCTTTTTCCTCGTGTCCCTTGAGTACTTGTTACAGTTCATCCAAGCCGATACGGAACAGCATATCGCCTCCTCGCGGATGTTTTCCATCTCTCGGAAGTCTGAGGCCTTTTTAAGCACCTCACGTGGTGCGTCATATACCTCGTTGTAACGGCCGTATCTGCACGGGTCGTGGTACGTGGTCTTTAAATCAGTGTTGACGAATTCTGGATTGTGTTCGAGAACGAACTCCTCGAATCCCACGACATCAAGACCGTAGATGTTCTTGAACATGTGGTAGCCCTCTGCACAACTGACGACGATTTTCTTGCCTTTGAGCTTTTCCATGTTCTCAGCCTTGATCAACTCGAACTCATCGAGTGCGCCCGAGTAGTAAAGGTCGTGCCCACAGCAGCCGTAGACGATCTCGGGCTTGTAGCCGAGCTTGTTGAGCGTGAGCGCCGCTGCCTTCGCATTGCCGCTGTAATTGGTGTCTCGCTGGAGGAGTAAATCAAATAGGGCTGCACAGCCGGGGAAGAAAACGATGTCATCGCCTTCATCGATGCCTGTAAGCCATCCCTGGGCGTCGGCCATGCCCGAAAGCTTCGAGGCGAGCCGGAAGACGTCCCTGTGGGACCCCTTTACCTGCCCGTATGAGTCCTTGATATATCGGTGGATCCGTACGACCCTCTCAAGATCGAGCTCGGTGGGGCACACGAGTGAGCAGCGTTTGCATGTGACACAATCGACAACATCGCCGAATTCACACCCTTCTACCTTCGGTGTCTTGTTCGCTTCTTGGTCCATTTCGTTTTCACCAGATTGAGCTTTGTACTCTGCTGCTTCATTTTGAACCTTTTCAGCACCCTCTACTGGCATATTTCCACCATCCTCTTCGCAGCTGCGACAAATTTAGGCCCTTCTGCAGAGGACATGTTGAAGAGGTTGAGCTTGTGGCCGCCGACGCCCATGACGTCAAGCGCCTTCTTGGCAAGCTTCACCTTCTCCTTTGCCTGCAGATTGCCATCGATGTAGTGGCACTGCCCCTCAAGGCATGCAGCGAGAAATACACCCCGTGCACCCTTGAAGAAGGGATAGAGCATATGCTGCATCGTGACACGTCCCGAACAGGGTACGAGCACGACCTTGATCTTGGGGTCGATGAACGATTTTGCAGTGCCTGCGAGATCCGCTGCGTTGTAGCCGCACTGGTAGCACGAGAACCCGATGATGCTATCAGGGTCCTCCGCAAGGATACCGTCGATCTGCTTGATAACCTGGTCCTCAGTGTAGAGCGATAGGTCGATAGCGTTGGTGGGGCATGTGACCGAGCACTTGCCGCACGCCATGCACGACACGTCGAGCACCTCGTAGTTCTCGCCAGTGGTGTCGATAGCGTCGTAGACGCAGTTCTCGGCGCATGTACCGCACTTGATACATATCTCGGGATTAATCTTTGATGTCGTGAGATCAATCTCGATATCGTCGTCCTTGAGGAACGAAGCAATACGCGAAGCTACAAGGCCTGCATCGGTGATACATTCCTGAATAGGCTTTGGTGCCTCGGTCGTGCCACCGATGAATATGCCTTTCGTAGCAGTGTCTACCGGAGCGATCTTGACGTGCACAGGTGCAAGGAAGCCATCGGCACCTGAGACAAGGTGTATCGTGCTTGCCACGTCCTTGGTCCCCTGCGAGGGTATGAGGCCACTTGAGAGCACGACGAGATCCGCCTTGAGGTCAAGGGGTTCGCTTGTGAACGTGTCCTCGACCTTAAGGATGAGGTCCTCTCCGTCAGGAACAATCTCTGACACATTGCCACGTATATAGTTGATTCCCATCTCACGAGCCTTGTCAAAGAACTCCTCATACCCGCGTCCAGCGGTACGCATGTCGATATAACAAATGCTTATCTTCATGTCGGGGTTCTCGGACTTGATGAGTCGCGCGTTCTTAGTCGCATACATGCAGCAAATCTTCGAGCAATAGACGTTGTAGCGCCGGTCTCGCGAACCCGCGCACTGAACGAATACAAGATGTTTTGGCATCTTGCCGTCTGAAGGCCGTAGTATCTCGCCGGCCGTCGGGCCTGAAGGGACCTTCAATCGCTCGAGCTGCAGGCCGCTGATCACGTTGGGGTGCTCCTGGTGGTACTCGGTGTTCTTGAGGTCGATGAGCTCATAGCCCGTCGCGACGAGTATCGCGCCGACCTTCATAGTGAACTCCTTTGGCTCCTCGTTGTACATGACCGCCTCGGCCTTGCATACGTTCTCGCATGTGCCGCAGCGTATGCACGAGTCCATGTTGATCCTGTTCTTGAGCGGCACTGCCTGTGCCATCGGCTTGTAGGTGGCGGCACGTAGGCCCATGCCCTCGTCCCACTCGCTCCATACCTCCACGGGACAGTGGGCTGTGCAGTCGCCACACGCCGTACACTTCGTCTCGTCGATGTAGCGCGGTTGCTTCACGACGGTCACATCGTACTCGCCAGGTCGACCCTTGACCTCGGTGACCTCGGAAAGGGAGTAGATGTCAATAAGCGGGTCCATGGCGACCTCGGCAAGTATCGGAGAGCTGGTGCACATGGCACAGTCATCAGTGGGAAATACCCTGTCGAAGCGCACCATGTTACCGCCAACAGTCTCCTTCTTCTCAACGAGATGCACATGGAAACCCTTGGCAGAGAGCTCAAGCGCAGCGTGCATGCCTGTAATTCCCCCGCCAATGACGAGGATATCCTTGGTAACGGGTACGCGCGTCGACCCGATGTCCTCGAGCAGTCGTGACTTTTCTATGGCGCCGCTGATAATCGCCTTGGCCTTCTCGGTGGCATTCTTCTTGTTCGGTGTCACCCATGCACATTGTTCCCTAATGTTTGCGAACTCCCAGCGGTACTGGTTCATCTTCTCGCCTATGCAGGCCTGGAAGATTGCACCGTGGTGCTTGGGTGAGCATGACGCGATCACGACGGCGTCAAGATTGAGCTCCTCTATCTTTTCTTTTATTAAGTCCTGTCCAATCTCTGAACAGAGGAAGGTGGTGTTGAATGCTACAACATCGTCCGCTGGATACTCCTCGTTGAAGTAGTCGGTGAGTTGCTGCACATCAATGTAACCACCGATGTTGTTACCGCAAAAGCAGATGAAAACGCCAATCATTCTTCAATCGCCTCCGCAACGATTTCCATTATATCCTTCATTTCTAACTTCGAGTCGCTCTGCTTTATGCCGTCAAGCAAGTTCTGATAACAGAATGAACATGCGCTCGTGATGGTGTCCGCACCGGTATCCTCGGCCTCCTTGAGCCTGTTTGAAGCAAGCTCGGTCGCACGGTCGGGGTATGCGGTCTTGACGCCGCCGCCGGCGCCGCAGCACCATGAGTTCTCGCGTATGAAGTCCATCTCCTTGAACTCGACGCCTGGGATGGCCTTGAGGATATCCCGTGGCGGATCGAATACCTCACAATGCTTGCCAAGGTGGCATGGATCGTGATAGGTGATGATCCTTCCGACGTCCTTGTCGAGCTTGAGCTTGCCTTTCTCTAAGAGTTCGGCAACGTACTCGACGACATGGACCATTCGAGGCTTTATCTCGCCTATGTCCTTGTAAGCGTTCATGACCGTGTTGAGACAACCCGGACACGAGAATATAATCGTGTCGACCCCAGAATTGTTGAAGTCCTCGATGTTGCGCTTGGCAAGACCTTCGAAGATGTCAGGGTGGCCAACACCGCGCACGGTGCCGCCACAGCACTTCTCCTCCTTGCCGAGCACACCGACGGTGATGCCCGCCTTGGCGAGGACCTTGACGACGCTTTGCGCCATGTTCCACAGCCGCGGGTCGAACGTTGCCGTGCATCCGACATAGTAGAGCACATCGGCCTCTCCCGGTTTCTTCGAGAGGTCGACGACGTTATCGAGCTTCTTGTACCACTTGCGCCTGGCAGAGCGAGGCTGCAACCAGGGATTGTCATAGCTTTGCAGGCTCTTGACCAACGGGTCGTGCTTCTTGTTCTCGTGGCCTGCATCGACCGCCTCTGCACGCAGTCGCAGGATCGTTGAAACGGTGTCGACGCCCCATGGACAAAGTATCTTGCATGTCGAGCATGTCGTGCAGTTCCATATCTCGTCTGAGTCGAATATGCGTTCCTTGAGACCGAGCTGGGCCATTCTCATGAGCTTTCGTACTCGGTACTGTGAAACGTTGCCGGCCGGGCAGCGTGCGGTGCACGTACCACACTGAAAGCATTTCTGGAAGCTGTCTCCAATCTCCTTGGCAAGCTTCTTGGAGAACTCCAAGTCCATCTCATCTTGTTTGATGGCCATTACTGACCCCTCCTCTGGTACTCCATGTAGTGGTCCCTCTCTCCGACGACCTCGATGATGTTTTTCATCGTCATGGCGAGGATGTGTCTCCAGATGCGCGTCTTCGGGACACCGACGTACTCAGCAAGTTCGGGAACGATGCTTGGTCCGTTCTTTTCTAGTGCCTCGAGGAGCAAGACCCGTTCGATCTCCTCCTTTGCGATGGTATAGAGGGCCTCGTTGTAGCGTTCCTCCTCGACACCGCCGCTTGCAAAGGCGCGCTTGGTCGAGCCGAGCACGATCCTCAGTCGTTCTGCTTCGAGTGCTCCCTTGATGAGAGAGAGTTTCTCTTGGTAATCTTCAGGCAAAGGTCCCAGATCACGTATCTGTTCCGTGAAGTCGTTGACGACCTCTGCGAATCGCTCACCCTCCGAGGCGGAGACCCATTCGATCATGATCCTGCGCTCGTCCATTCCGGTGTCGCGGAACAGCTTGGTGAGCAGTTCCATCCTTCGTTTCGCCTCGTAGTTACCGCTGATGTAGTGGCAGTCGCCAAAATGGCAACCAAGCACACACACGCCGTCGGCACCGTTTTGCAGTGCCTCGAGGATGTAGGTTGGTTCCACCCTGCCCGAACACATGACGCGTATGACCCTGAAGTTGGGGGCATACTGTATACGGGAGGTACCGGCAAGGTCGGCACCTGCGTATGAACACCAGTTGCACGTGAATGCTACGATCTTTGGTTCAAACTTCTCTTCTTCAGCCATATCTTACGCACCCCCCGCCTTGTTGCAGGCAGCCCTGATCTGTTCAACGATCTGGACATCGGTGTAATGCGGCATCTTGATGGCGAACTGCGGGCATGCTGATGCACATGTGCCACAGCCCTTGCACAATGCTTTGTTCGACTCGGCCTTTCCTTCGACGACCTCGATGGCACCATACGGGCACAGGCTTGCGCATATGCCGCAACCGATGCACTTGTCCGGGTCGACGCTGCTTACGATGGCCTCGCCCTTGACGCGCTCCTCGAAGATGGGAACGGCCGCGCGTGATGCCGCGCCGATGGCCTGTGCGAGCGCATCGGCCACACCCTTGGGCGCGTGTGCGCATCCGCAGACATAGATGCCGTCGGTCGCGAAGTCGAGCGGTCGTATCTTGGCGTGTGCCTCCATGAAGAAACCGCCAGAGCCGGAAACAGGCACCTTGAGCATCTGGGCGAGCTCGGCGTTCTTGCCCTCGGTGGGCGTCGTGAGCACGATCATGTCGGGTTCGAGCTCAAGATCCTCGCCAAGGAGCATGTCGTGCACTGTGAGCACGAGCTTGTCGCCCTCGACGTCGACCTGTGGTTTCTGGTCCTTTTCGTATCTGAGGAACTTCACGCCGTAGTTCTCCTGAACGTCGACGTAGTACTCCTCCTCGTTCTTGCCAAACGAGCGCATGTCCCTGAACAGGACGAAGACCTCCGTGTCTGGAGAGAGCTTCTTGATCGCCTTGGAGTTGCGCAGCATCGTGCCACATCCAACACGGCAGCAGTAGGTACGGCCCGTGTCCTCACGTGACCCGACACAGGATATCATTGCGATTTCCTTTACGTCCTTGGGGAAGGTGCCGTTCTTGAGCATCTCCTCGAGCTCGACCTGTGTGATGATCTTGTCGCTGTTCTCGTAGTTGTAAAGACCCGTCGCATCGATGGGCTCGGTGCCAGTGGCGATGATGAGCGTACCGGCATGCAAGGTGTCCTCGTGGTCCTTGAGCTTGACATTGAAGTTACCGATGTATCCCTCGATGTCCTCGGGGTATGTGTTGTAGTAGACGGTGACATTCTCGTTCTCATTGACCATCTTGGCCATCTCGTCGACGACATCCTGTGCCTTGACGTCGCTCGGGTAGAGCGTCGTGAGATTGTTGAGCATGCCGCCGAGCTTGTCGCTCTTCTCGATGATCGATACCTTGATGCCCGCCTCGGCGAGCGCCAGCGCTGCGTTCATGCCGGAGATGCCGCCGCCGATGACGACAGCCGAACCTTCGACATCGATCTCGCCCTGCGAGAGCGCCTCGAGCAGGCGTGACTTGGCTACCGACATGCGCACGAGCTCCTTTGCCTTCTCGGTCGCCGTCTTGGAATCGTTGGAATGGACCCATGAGCACTGGTTCCTGATGTTTGCCATCTCGAAGAGGTACTTGTTGAGACCGACCTCCCTGATGGTGTCCTGGAAGAGGCCCTCATGGGTACGCGGTGTGCATGCCGCCACGACGACCCTGTTGAGGTCGCTGTCGGCAATGGCCTGTTTGATCTTTCCCTGCGCATCCTGTGAACATGCGAACATGAGAGTATCTGCGTGCTCGACGTTGGGGAGTGTCTTGACATATTCGATCAAGTCGTCCATGTCCATGTATCCCGCGATGTTCTTACCGCACTTGCAGAGGAAGACGCCAATGCGTGGCGGAGCGTCGGAGGGGACCTCGGTCTCCTCGATCTCTTCCTTTTCAATGCGCTCCGGCTTGGGAAGGATGTCCATGACCTTCGCCGCCGCGGCAGATGCCTGTGCGACCGAGTCGGGGATGTCCTTGGGCGACTGCGAACAGCCAGCGAGGAACACGCCGGGGCGTGAGGACTCCATCGGGCCTGTCACGACCTCGCGCTCGCAGAAGAATCCGTTCCCGTCAAGATTGACGCCTAGCGCCTCTGCAAGCTCCTTGTTCGACTGAGCCGGGACGATGGCAGACGAGAGCACGAGCATGTTGACCGTCTCTTCCTTGATCTCTCCCGTGTACGTGTCCTCGTACCTGATGGTGATGTCGCCGTTGTCCTCCTCCCAGACCTCGGCGGGTCGTGCTCGTATGTAGTGCACGCCCGTTTCGCCGGCGCGATTGTAGTACTCCTCGAACTCCTTGCCGTAAGCACGAAGGTCCATGTAAAATATGTATGGTTCGATGTGTGGCGAGTGCTCCTTGGTGACAAGCGCCTCCTTGGTGGCGTACATGCAACACACGCGTGAACAGTACGGGTTTCCCAACCTGTCGCTGCGGGAGCCGACGCACTGTATCCATCCGATCTTTTGTGGCTCCTCGCCATCGGACGGTCGCTTGATATGGCCCATCGTAGGGCCTGATGCGGACATCAGCCTCTCGAACTGAATGGCTGTCATCACGTTCTTGTACTTACCATATCCGTACTCGGTCCTCATCGTAGGTTCGAGCACATCGTAGCCAGTGGCAACGATGACAGCGCCCACCGTTACCTCCTCGATCTCCTCCTCTTGCTCGAAGTCGATCGCATCGGCGAGGCACGCCTTCTGGCATATGCCACACTTACCTGTCTTGAACTTCAGGCAGCTCTCCTCGTCTATGGTCGCAACGAGTGGAGAGGCCTGCTCAAATGGAATGTAGATGGCTGCACGCTTTCCCATGCCGTGGTCGAATTCGCTGTCCACGCCCTTCTTTCCAATGGGACATTTGGCGATACAGTCGCCACAGCCTGTGCATTTCTCTTCAATGACATATCGGGGTTTTTTCTTGATCAATGCCGTGAAGTCCCCTTTCTCACCCTCAAGTCCAACGACCTCGGAGTATGTATATAAATGTATATTAGGGTGTCTCGATGTTTCGACCATTTTGGGAGCAAGGGTGCACATTGAACAGTCGTTCGTAGGGAACGTTTTGTCAAGCTTGGCCATTGCCCCGCCGATCGAAGGAGATTTCTCGACAAGATATACGGAATACCCCTTGTCTGCCAGATCCAGTGCTGCCTGAATGCCGGTGATACCGGCACCTATGACCAGTACACTGCTTTCAGTCATCTTTTCACTCCATCCAAGACGGTATGTCGATACATTGTGTTCCGTCATTTTTTCACCTTCGTACTAGAGTCGGTAATGTGTAGTAATCTCACGTCCAACGTCTATTCTTGCGAGGTTTTTTATTAGGGAGAAAACGGAGTTATCCTTAAGAATGTCATATATTTTGTTTTCTTTGGTACAAAATGTGTTTTCCACTGTTTCTCCCTCCCAGAAAAATCAAACAATTTCTTTTCTATTGAACAAGAAATCAAACGATTAAAGCGTACTTTCGTTCATGATTTAAAAAGTTTTCGCGGCATCTTGCAACGTTACGCGGTACATCGCAATAGATACTATTCACCGCTTCACACCTTTGGATTCTGTTTCATGAATCTTATATTTTAAGAATAGTATACTGACTCCCATTACTAATATTTGAAAGATTGTTCAACTATTTAAATGTTTCGGTAATGCAGGCTCGTAGATAAAACACTCCTGGGTGGTGAGCTCAGGCGAATGCATGAAAAAGACGTTCACCACAGACAATGAATTCGTCCCAGGCTGTCTGCGGGACACCCGCTAAACACGTGTCCCAGGGCGTGTGGTGGTCCCACGTACACGCAATGAAAAAAATCGATGATGCAGCACCCCAATTCTACAAGTAATGGCGACAATGCTTGTCAAGGGATGGCATCTACCAGGGGGTGTCGCGAGCGCGACCCCGATAGGTACAAAAAGGAAGAAAACAATAAAAGAAGAATGCGACATCACTGTCGCATGTAGTCCTCAGTGAGGAGGTGGAGCGCATATATCTGCACGATGGTACTTGTAGGCAATCCAAGCTTGCGAAGTTCCTTGAGGTCGAAGGTGCGCAGGTTGGATATGTCCCAATCATCTTCGAACGTCTCCGTGTACATGCCCACTGCCTTGATCGACATGCTCACTGGTTTTCGCTTCTTGCCCTTTACCTCCCACTTCTTGGAGACCTTGTACCTGAAGTTTTTCGAGTGCATCCTGGTGTCGAGCACATACTTCGTTCCAGCCTTGTCGAAGATGGCCCGGTCTACCGTGATGGCACTCTTGAGTTCCTTGACCATGGCATCCATCTCCTCGGAGATCCTGGGATCCCTGCTCTCCATACGTTCAATGCTCCCCTTGTAGAACTTGTCACGGGGGGTACTGTACTGTGTAGAAGAGACGAGGATGCTTCCCATGGGGGATTTCCTTCGCGAAAGGGGCAGATTACTTCGCGTGGAGTACCATATGTTGGTGACTCCATCCTTCATCGTGTCCATAACCTTCATTTTTTCACCTCTGCCTGCTTCCAGTGCACTGTGCTTAGGGCAACGTCACTGGAAGGCACCTTTTGGCCACGAACGCATCAGGCTGCATCACCGTCGAGATGAATGCCCTTGCCCTGCGTATATCTGGCGGTCTTTTTTCATGTGGGCCTCGTCGCGAAGTGGCAGCGGTCCGGCGGATGCAACGCCATAGGGACGTAGGCTGAGCATGATGCACCAATGTTCTTAAAAGCCTTTCTGTGAGAAGGCAAATTGATGCGTTCGCCACCGCCTGTCCGTACGTGACAGTTCCCATGTATACATCTGTTGTTCCTCTCTGAAAAATGTACGGGTATATGTGGGGGGTCTGTGCACATATGATGGCTTTAATCCGAGAGTTCAAGGACCATGTCAAGCGCCTCTACGAGCGCAGGGACGGTATCATACGATGAGATCCCACTACGCGTGACCCACCGATACGCGGTGTGCTCCCAGTCCAGCCGCACCTCCCTCGTATCGCAATCGTAGAGCACGGGATGGACGCACCACGTGATGTTGCCGTATGGAATCCGTATTTCCGGCGCCTGAACACGGTAGTCAAGGTGGTCGGGACCTAATCCTGTCTCCTCACGTATCTCCCTGTATGCGGCATCGAGGACTGACTCCCCCTCTTCGATCGAGCCCGACACCGCGGCCCACTTGCCGCGGTATGATGAGACCTTGTCAGAGCGCTTGAGAATAAGGTATGCCCCGCCATTGGCAAGGAACGATGTTACGACTGGGCGCATCTCCTTCATTCGACCACAATTCTTATATGGTTGGTTCTTTTTTAAATACACGGTAAGAATATGAAGCTTTACGGTTACCTAGTTTCGAGCAAGAACAGGATAAAAATCCTGAAATCGATGTCGATTGACGCTCCGCAAAGGAGCAAGGACATCGCCTCGAAGACGGACCTGTCGTGGCAGACGACCTCGGCAGAGCTCAACAATCTGCTCAAGATGGGCGTCGTATCTAAGATCGGCACTGGCTACGTGCTTACGGAAAAGGGATACTTCCTCATCACGAGGATATCGTCACTGCCATCCTTTGACAACTGGGTGCTCGAGGACTTCGTCGCCCATCACCAGATACACCGAATCCCCCCGATGATACTCAAGGACTTCGGGATATGGGAACACGTTTCGTTCAAGCGCATGATCCCCACCGACTACCTCGCCGCCGAGCGTGACGCACTGCTCGCATGCAAGCACCAGTACCGTGCGATCACGCCCAACGTCATCAAGATAGACCTCTCGCTCATCAAGGACAAGATCAACGAGATACCCGTGAAGTTCATCTACGCGAAACAAAGCCTCGCATCGGACGACTCGCGCAGCTATATCGAGGAACAGATCGACCACAACATACAGATACGGTTGGTCGATAGCGGCCAGATGTACATGCATGGGCGCATCATCGATGCGCATGAGGCGCAGATATCGTTTCTTGACAAGGACGGCACGTTCGACTTCACCAACTACATCGTCGGCATCGATGAGGAGTTCGTCTTCTGGTGCAGACGCAACTTCCACTACCTGTGGGAGCAGGGAGTGCCATACTGACGGTCTATGGCGCCTGAATCCCCCAATATTACCCAAACAACGCAAAACCGAAACCTTTAAAAATACAACTTTACCTATCAAAATTCATCCCGACGTGGTCTAGTCTGGCTAGGGCAGTGGACTGTAGATCCACGTATCGCCGGTTCAAATCCGGCCGTCGGGACCATTTTCTCACACTACTGCATGCGATGCCGTCGCCGCTATCCGGCCGGAAGGACGGTGCCGCCGCCCACGATGCGCGGAGGCGTTTGCGTGGTGCGGGCCACGATGGCGCGGTCATGCGGACTGAATGCAACAGGGCGTTCAAGGGAGAATCTGATCATTGACTCATCGAGGGCCTCGACCCTTCCCACAGGAGCCTGAAGGCCGATTGAAACAAAGAGCGAGTCGCCCTCCTTAGGGGGCGTCGAGAACGAGTTGTACGAGATGTCGACAGCTATCGTGTCGGCCACCGTGAGGCTTCCCTTCTCTGCGATGATGTTGCCGCGCTTGAGGTCGTCCGGTTTGACCCCTTTGAGCGAGACACCGACACGCTGAAGCGTTGTGGCCGTCTTCACGTTCTTGTCCTGTGACTGTATCGATTTGATCAGTACCTCGGAGCCGTCGGGATAGAGCTGCAGCTTGGTATAGACGCCGAGTTCGCCTTGTTTGACGGTGCCCAGCGCAACGGTACCGACGCTTTTTACCTGGAAGTAATTGTCAATAGGCACCTTGACAGGCCCATCATCGGGGAGCAGTAAGGCATACTGCTGGTCATCGAGGAAATGCGCCATCACCGCATCGGGGTCGAGGGGAAGCACCGTGTAATCGGAAAGCGATGTGGGACCAACGATGCGGTCCATGAGCTTTTTGTCAAACGAGGGGGAGACGCATATCACACCATGATCAAATCCTGCCGCATCCAGCGCAAGCACGGCCTCCCCAAGCTGAGGTGTTGGTTCCTCGAACACGACGACAGGAACGTCGATGGCGCCGATGGCCTGGAGAAGCGACGTCACCTTCTCCGAACGCGGGGAACAAAACGTGAACACATGGTCGTTGCCCGAGGCGTTGCGGAACTCAAGGTCGTTGAGCGTGCCCTTGTTGCCAAGTTTCTTGAGCAGTGCGTGTTCCTGTTCTCCAAAGATGCCAATGGTAAGATGCTTCATCGTATCGATACAACGATGTGCCCGAGTATTAAAGGTTTTTGTGAAAAGGGGCACGTACAGGAAATGAGCCCGTCATCTGGAACAGGTGGCTTGCGCCAATTGGACATATATTCCTCGTTTTTATACGCATTGGCCACATCGCTTGTATGCAACGCTAACGAGAAAACATACCCGAAAATAGTTAAGGGCGCTTCATCAAGAAAACGACATACAGGTGATAATGATGGAAGAGCTCTTCACAGACCCTCGTGGCATCAAAGGGATGCTGCAGTCGTTCAGGAAGGTAATGGAGGCCGTTCCACGCAGCGCTACGATCGTATACAGCGGCCTGCCCCATACGTGCACCCCTATCATCGAGTTCCTTTTATACGTGCTCAGGGACTCCGGTGCTGATATGTACTACGTTCCCTATACGCATCTGGAGGAGGCACGCTCCATATCGTTGGGTGATTACTCGATGGAGATCGGTGAGTCAGCAGACCTTCAAACGAAGAAGGTCGACGTCATCATCTTGCTCGGGGGCCTTGCAATGCCGAACAAATGCGATGTCGCAGATGCCAAGAGGATGATCGAGGCCATACGCTCTGATGACACCGTGATCATCGGCGTCTGCTTCATGAACATGTTCGAACGTGCAGGTTGGACGGACGTCATACCCTTTGATTACATCGAGAACTCCGAAATTACGACAAGCGTATACGGAAAAGAAGCGGGATGAGCAGCTTTTTAAGAAATGATGGGATGAAGATCCATCCCGATCTTGAACAGAAGGGAAAAAATGCATGCAGCGCTCACATGCCGTGATAGCTGCAGATGCTTGTTTGGTTTCGTTTTTGTACGCACCGGTTAATTCGCGTATGCGCGCTGTGAACGCCCGCGGGCACCGCCCTTTGCATACGAATAATTGTGCTTCCTGAACGGACGTACCTTGAACTGCGGCGCATTCATCTCCTCGATGTCGTATGAGAACGTCGACTGCACCTTTCGGAAAGCATCGTGGTCGTTCCTGCTCAAAAGCGAGATGGCAATGCCGCTGTTCCCCGCACGAGCGGTGCGCCCTATGCGATTTGCATAATCCTCGGCGTTCATAGGGATGCTGTAATTGAAGATGTGAGTCACATCCTTGACATCAAGGCCACGGGCCGCTACATCGGTGGCAACGAGAACATCGATCTTCTTATCGTGGAACTGCTGCATGGTCTTTTCGCGTTTGTTCTGCGGCATGCCCCCGTGGAGCGACTTCGTGTTGATGCCGCTTTCCTTGAGATTGCGTGCGACGTCGTCTGCCTCCCTGCGCGCGTTGCAAAAGACGATCGAGAGCCCTTGGCGCTCGTTTTCCAAAAGGTGGGTCAGAAGGGAGAACTTGCGCGTATATGATACCTCGCAGTAGAACTGTTTCAGTACGTCCTCTGCCACCTTGGACGATGTCTTGATGGTATGTGCGTTGCGTGAGAACTTGGAACGCAGATGCTTGAGCTTGTCCGGCATGGTGGCGCTGAAAAGAAGTGTCTGGCGGTCACGGGGCATCTTTTCCGATATGAACATCATGTCCTCGAAAAATCCCATGTCGATCATCTTGTCCGCCTCATCGAGCACGAACGCTGTTATGCCCTCCAGCTCGATGTGTCCCCGCTTCATCATATCGATGACACGGCCAGGCGTCCCGACGATGACCTCGGCCTTTTTCAGTGCCTGTATCTGTGTGTTGAATGATGCGCCGCCGTAGATGGTGGCGATCTTGACATGTTTGTTCGCAGAGAACTTCTTCATCTCGCTTGAGACCTGCTTTGCCAGCTCTCGCGTCGGTTCGAGCACGAGCACCTGCACGCCCCTTCCCCTCTGCACCTTCTCAACAAGGGGGATACCAAAGGCTGCGGTCTTGCCAGAGCCTGTCTGGGACTGTCCGAACACATCATGTCCGTCCCTGATAAGAGGTATGGTGCGCTCCTGTATATCGGTCATCTCCACGAATCCTATCGTGTGAAGGGACGCTTGGAGGTCCCCATCCAATCTTAATTCTTCAAACTTCATCTTGTAACAACTCATTAAGGTAAATATGATGACGATTCCACTAAAAGTAATACCAACGTTTCTCGTCGGTACGATCCAATCGTACAGTCCGTATAGTGATGGTGAGATGCTGTAGTGCAATCATCGCTTGATTTTGGTTCTTTCTACTATATCGTATATTATTAAGCTAGTATTGGTAAGTAAGGATTCGTTTCTTCCTGAGGGGATAGAAACGAACCTAAATTTAAAACAAAAAAAGATTATAAGAAACTAAAGGATATTTAGTCTCTCTTCTTCTGGAAGCAGTCACGGCAATAAACTGGTCGTCCTTCTGTCGGCTTGAACGGAACTTCACATTCCTCGCCACAATCTGAACAAACGGCCTTGTGCATTTCGCGCGGGCCAAAGTTGTCTCGCCTTCGGTCATTGTAACCCATTGATGTTCACCTCTTTATCGGTTATTACCCACACCTTCTCACTAGCGAACACCCTGGGAAATCCTCTGGCACTCCTCTACTAAGATAATGAGTATGGCTTAGCATGTCACATGCCTTTATAAATGTTTGTATTGGGTGTGGCATTTTTTCCACCACTGCACGGAGGCTTCGACCACCTGATCACCATAATTTCATTTTAAAAGAAATAAGATTTTTATATACATAAAATAGTTTCACAAAAATGCAAGAACAAAAGAATGCTAATCCCGCAGTCCTCGGACTTGCCGCGTTTGGTTTGACGACCGTAATGCTTAATTTCATTAACTCCGGCATCGTGACAAGCGATGCCATGGGCATGATCCTTCCCATGGGGCTGTTCTTCGGAGGGTTGGGACAGCTCATCGCCGGAAGCTGGGAATCCAAGATAGGCAACACGTTCGGTGCCACAGCCTTTACAGCCTATGGCGGATTCTGGCTAGCGCTCGCAACGATGCTGCTTTTGGAGACCAACGGCTATATCGACATAGTGCCCGATGCGGGTCTTGCGCTCTTCCTGGCAGGATGGGGCGTATTTACCCTCTACATGACGATACCGACCCTCAAGATGCCTCGCGCGCTCTTCGTCGTCTTCGCGACGCTTACGATACTGTTTTTCATGCTCGCCATCGGCGTCTATTCACCAGGTATACACAAACTCGCAGGATTTGAGGGAATACTGTGCGGCGGTAGCGCCTTGTACCTCTCAGCAGCCCAGGTGATCAACGAGACGTACGGACGCGAAGTGCTGCCAGTAGGATAGGCTAAAAATAGGCTAAAAAGGGAAAAAAGAAAAGGTGGATAGGACGGGTGAGGATAAGATCCTTAGGAGGGTATCTAACCCGCCCATATCCTATTTGTGCTTTTCATATATAAATTTTATCCATAAAACATGGAACAATATTCCTTATGACCTCCGCTCACCCGTTGTGTTAGCTCTCGCCGGGAGCCTTGATCTTATAGACCGTGCCATCGATATAGACCCAGCTCTCCGATATCGCAACGTTGACGGTATCGTCCCGTCCAGTCGGTGTGTAGAACCGTTTTCTGGCTTTGTCGTCAAAGACGATGATGTTCCATCTCGTCGTTTCCACATCGTAGTACAGTATGCGGTCCTCGGAGATGACGTATGTCCCCACGTTCTCGCATAAAAGTGTAGGATCCTTGTCATCAAGGAACATGTAGTAAAGGTGTGGCGTTGCATTATCGAGCACGAAGACGACGAGATCCTCATGGATGAGAGGCTTTATCTCATCGCCGTCCATATTTGACAGTGTCCTGTTACTCCCTCCCGTAAGCGTAGCGAGCATGAGGTCCCAATCCCTGATGTATTCACAATATATGACGTTCGTGCCATGAAGGCGAGGACTTTCCTTGTTGGTGTTCGTTGTCGTTACCTGGTATGACTTTCCCCCCATAATGTCGCGGGTGTAGATCTGCCAGTACGACCCAGTTCGAAGGCGATACGTCCCCCATCCGTCATCGTAGTCCTCAAGCGACTTGAGCATGAGGTCCTTGCGCTTCTCGGTATCGATGTTCCAGTAGTAGCCAAAATATTGCGGATCGTCGACGGGTATGTAAAGGGCATCCGATGCGAGCATCACGATATTCTCGTCGCCATAGAAGAAATCAGTCGTACGATCGTTGAGAGATGAGAGGGTCAACTCGTGCAAATTGTACTTTCCCCAGAACTCTTCTGTCTCCTCATACTCCTCCTCCAAATATCTCAAAATGGCATCATTGTAAATATATGGTTGGCCAAAGACATCGGCCTCGACAGCATCATGGTATGTTACGCGATAGTAATCAGGGGGCGCGGTCGTCGTCGGTGCGGAGGTGGTCGGTGGCGCGGTCGTCGTCGGTGCGGAGGTGGTCGGTGGTGGTGTCGTGGTGGGGCATCCCTCATTGGCAGGATCGCCAGGTATGTCGGGGCATGCATCGGAGGCGTCCGGCACCCCGTCTCCATCACGGTCCGTGACGGGTGGCTGCGTGGTAGTTGGGGCGGGCGTTGTTGTCGATTCCTCATCGCCACCAATGCATCCGCCGATAAGTGATATGAGCACGAGAAGTGCTATACACAAAGCAATACGGCGTATATGATCATCTCCAAAATGATTAGCACCATTAGTATGTATATCGAATCTTAATAACATTTCCACTAAGGGGGCGGACCAAGGGTATCAGAGGGCTAGAGACGCAAACAGCATCGCGGCCAGGATGAAACAGACAAGCGAGACACGGACATGTGCTGCAAAGCGCAGCACGATGTCGATGGTAACGTAACCAACGATAAAAGAAACGCACATGGCAACGAGCATGCCCGCGTCCACTTCGATGCCGGATGTGAGCTCTATGCCGATGTTGGCGGCCAAGACCGCGGGAATGCTAAGAAGAAATGATAATCGAAACGCCTCTTTTGCATCAAATCGTCTGTATAGGAGCCCAAAGACGGTCGATCCTGACCTTGAAATGCCTGGTATCACCGAAAGGCCCTGCAATATGCCGACAAATACGGAATCGGCAAGCGTTGTGTCATCGGCGAAACGTTCCCGCGCTGGCCCATAGGTACGAAGCGCCCCGGTAATAATGAGTGCGAGGCCCATGATGAACGTGAAGAGGCGAGGCGATCCCGCAAGCATCCTGATGCCAAAAAGATAGAGGAACCCACCCACGATACCGGTAAACAACGTCGCTATGATGATAAACGAAAGAAGCGCGCTGTCCCTTTCACTGAATGGCCTCGCATGGGGCAGGCCTGACATGTATGAGGGCACCTGTCGGACGAGTGAGGCAACGTCCTCGCGAAGATAGAGAGTAGCTGCCAGCATGGTGCCAAGATGCAGCCATATTGCCATATGCACCGACGTCAACACATCCTCCCCAATAAGCTGCGTCGAGACGATGGAGACGATCCCCTCACTGCTCACGGGAAGCCATTCGAATACGCCCTGAAGCGCGCCAATGAGGATGAGCTCGAATAGCTCCATGAAAGGAAGGCGTCATGCCAGTATAAAAAAATTGTGTATGGGGGCCATGCATGACCTGATGAGAACACCTTTTCGTTCAATTGCTGCAAACAAATAACACGCCCCATCCCAAATGGTTTGTGTCGCCAAGGGATTGCACAACGATACAAGCTGAAAAAAGCAATGAACGATGCAATGCAAAAAGGTGCGGGGGGCGGGATTTGAACCCGCGGATTCCTGCGAAACTGGATTTCTTATCCAAAGACGCACTCCCGATGACGATCGTGCACAACAGTGCACGCCTAGATCTTAAGTCCAGCGCCTTTGACCAAGCTCGGCAACCCCCGCGCGTACCCATACCATCGGGCGCAGCTATAAAAATATTTCTTGATTAGTGCGTGTTTCGTACTGGCGACTAGGCCGCTAGAGCATGAACTATGAAAAAAGAAGGTTGTGTGAGGGGACCTCATGCCACCTCACGCTAGAGGACCCGGACCACCATAACCGTAGATGAGCGACCAGGTCATGATGTTACGAAGCTTACGGTTGTTTGAAGTCCTCGAGTTCGAAGTCGATGTCGCCGTCGTCTGGCAACGTGCCGTTGGCCCGAAGCATCTCGCGCGCAAGCAGGTAGTATATCAAGGAGAGCGCCTTGCGTCCCTTGTTGTTGGTCGGTATGGCAAGGTCGACGTTTGAGATCATGTTCTCTGAGTCGCATAGTGCCACGATGGGTATGCCTATGCTTGCACCCTCCCTCAGCGCCTGATAGTCGGCACGGGGGTCGGTGATGATAAGGAGCTCGGGCTCCATGAACTGGCTGTTGCTTGGATTCGTCAACATCCCTGGTATGAATCGTCCCGCCACCGACTTGCAGTGGGTATGCTCGGAGAACTTCCGTACCGGTTTGTGACCATATACCCTGGTCGAGACGACAAGCACCTTCTGTGGATCGTACTTTGCCAAGAGCTTTCCGATCGAGCGGATGCGCTGGTCCGTCGCCTTGATATCGAGCACATAGAGCCCATCCTGTCGCACGCGATAGATGTATCGCTCCATGTCCTTCGTTTTCTGTTGAGTACCGATGTGAATACCGGATGCAAGGTATTGGTCAAGAGGGATCAATAATTCATCAGTCATCTCTACACCTCCGTCATGTGTTCCTTTATTCTTAAGAGCTCGTTAATATCTTCTTTCTTGTATATCTCTACATAGCGGTATGAAAGGCCGCATGCGACATGCCAGCTGCCCTCCTCGACGTATTGCAGGCCGCCGGTTAACGGCACCTGCGTGGAAAGTGAGCTCAACGTTGCAAGCTCGCTGTAGTCGATACGGGGCGCCGGCGCCACCACGTTGAACGCTGTGTCCACCTCTGAGTCACCGTATACGATCGACGGTGTGCTCACGTTGAAGACGCCGCCAAGGTATTGGTAGAGGGGAAGCCCGATATAGGACGCTGCCGCCTTTGCACATGCCAGTGAGAACGCGAAGCGAGCATTGGGGTCCTCGGCTACCTCCTCTACGACATCGTCAAAGAGCCGCTGTTCGAGGACGTTGAGACCGACGAGCTCGGGTGCCGCGACCGTCGTGAGGTCGTCGACATCGAGCGAGGCACGGACCTGTGCACGTCCGAACGAACTGGCGGTAAAGAGGTCTACTTCTACTAGATCTCTCGTGTCGCCATAGAGCGTTCGAATCGCAAAGTCCTCAATCACACTCACTCTATCACTGCCTCGTTTGTCTCGCTACGCATAGATGATCGGTATGGTGGGGCCGCCGAGATTTGAACTCGAGTGTCCACCACCCCAAGGTGAGAGGATGGTCCAAGCTACCCTACGGCCCCACGTTTGTCTTACACGCTAAACTCAAGTACCTCGTCTATCAGGTCCACATGCGTAAGGAACATGCGCCTACAGCAATAACGGGTGACCCCGAGGTCGTCCAAGACCTTGTTCCGGGGTTCCTCCTGTATGCGCTCAATATAGGGCTCGTAGAGATGCCCTATTGGTTTCCCGCATGTGAAGCAGCGTATTGGAAATATCATTGCATCTACCTGTATGACTTCTGTCGCTTGGCGCGTGCACCCTGTGATGACTTGTTTGGTTTGTGTTGTTCGGTCCGTCGGGTGTCACCCTTGAGCATGGAGCGGTCATATTCCATGTACCGGTCCTTGAGCTCCATGTCGCCGGATATCTCGACTAGGCCCTGCGCGATGGCCATCCTGCATGCATCGGCCTGGCCCATGATCCCACCGCCATAGACCTTGATGTTGATGTCGTATGAGGAGGCGATGTCGCCTGCGATGTAGATGGGTTCCATCATCTTGAGCTTTGCCATCTCTGGTTCAACGAGTACAAGGGGCTTTCTGTTGACGCGGACACGGCCCTTGCCTTCTGTGACGACGGCGCGGGCAACGGCCCTCTTCCTCTTTCCGCTTGACTGCACTATCTTCATCTACTCACCCCGTAAATATCTGGAGAGTTCGTCTACCCTCATGATCTTGTGTGTGCCAAGCCTGGCACCGTCGGCATTCTCGATCTTCGTGAAATCTGACCCCTCAAACGTCTCGGGGACACCCTCGAAGACGCGCAATCGCCTGTATGCGGCTCGCCCGGAAGGCTTCCTCCATGGGAGCATGCCGCGAATGGTCCTGCGAACGATGCGTGCGGGGGTCTTGGGAAAGAACGGTCCGTGGGTCGGATTCGCCCTGTCGGAGAGGTCCGTGCGGTGCTTGAATCGCTTGAAGATGTTCTCCTTGTTTCCCGTGATGATGACCTTCTCGGCGTTCACGATGGTAACGTCTTGGCCTGCAAGCAGGTACTGTGCGACCTCGTTGGCCATCCGTCCAAGTATCATGTTGTCTCCGTCGATGTTCATGCCACTCATCCCCCTATAATCCTCACGTTGGACCCTGTGGGATTCTGCTCCATGAGCTCGTTTAACGTCAACGCTTTTCCGTTCTCTTCGATCTTGCGTCGGGCCGACTCGGTGAACTTGAACGCGGCGACCGTGACCTTGTGGTCAAGCTCTCCGGAGCCAAGTACCTTGCCAGGGACGACGGCGATCTCGTTCTCGCTCGCATACCTGTTAAGGGTCGATATGTTCACTTCGCTCATGCGGCGTGATGGTTTTGACAACCTCTTCGAAAGGGCCACCCACAACGGCACGCCCTCCGAATATCCTTTTGACCGCATGGTCTCGATAAGCTGCAACAATGTTGCGTTCGTCTTTCTCAGTTTTTTCATCTCTAACACTCCCGAACTCGGTAGCGGACCTCGTCCGCTCGCCCAGTGTGCGTACGTTTTAGTGCGGGGGATGGGATTTGAACCCACGAACTTCTACAAGACAGGGTCCTAAGCCCTGCGCCTTTGACCAATCTCGGCAACCCCCGCAATTAGCCGGTCAACTGACTCGAAAGTTCAGATGACTTGTTTTCCATCACCTTTAAGGCAGTTGTTAATAAATCTTTTGCAGACATATTGCCAAAGGACTCTAATGTAAATATAAACTTGTTACGGTCCAAAGAAACGGATATGAGCGTTTCTTCGTTCGATTTGGCGCACGCCTCCTCGCAAGAACGGCAAAACGTGCATTTCGTTGCATCAGTGACGACGAGCACGTCGTCTTCGATGGCTAGGATATCAACGGGGCATGCCTTGACACAGCTTTCACAGCGGTTGCACTGCTCCGTGTCGATCGTGATGACCGGATAGTTCTTGTAGGAAGCTAGACCTGCCTGCCATCGCACGTGGTCGCGTCCGTACCCCACCGTACATTCGGCGTTGAAGACAAGGCGCTGGCGCTCACCGAGCTTAACGATGGGAAATCCATCATCGATCGGCATGACCTCGGGGTCGTCCGAGACGAGGTCGGCTGAATAGACCATGCGTGGCCCCTCGGCTTCCATGCTGAGCGTGACCATGCGGCTGCCCTCGTCGGAGTCGACCGGTGTCGTGAGCGGTATGAGACCGACCCTGTGGGAGATGGTCTCGTCAAAGAGCGGGCTCGAGTTGTCGTAGAATACGACCTCGTTGCAGGCGTAGACGGGCAGCTCTGACAGTATGGCGCGCCGCAATGCGTTCACGAACGGCGCAGTAACGCCCTCGATGACGATCGAGAGGACGTTGTCGTGCGTGGAGGGAAGATAATCGACCTTCATGCCTATACCCTTCTCCCCCTTCTTCCTCCCTTCGGTCGGGTACCATCGTGAGGAATGGGAGTCACGTCCTCGATCCTGCCAATGCGGAGCTTGGCGCGCGAGAGCGAACGGATGGCGGCCTGCGCACCGGGGCCAGGATTCTTGGACTTGTTCCCGCCCGGGGCGCGAACGAGGATGTGCACACCGGCGATGCCGCGCTCAAGCGCCTCCTCGGCAGCCTTGGCGGCAGCCTTCATGGCAGCGTAGGGGGATGACTCCTCCCTGTCAGCCTTGACGATCATACCGCCGGACCAGCGCGTGATCGTCTCAGCGCCCGATAGGTCGGTGATGTGAATGATCGTGTCGTTAAACGATGCGTAGATGTGGGCGACACCCCACTTGGGATCCTTACTCGCCATGCTGTTCTCCCTCCTTTACTGGAGCCTCTTCGGCCGGTGCCGCAGGCGCCTCCATGGTGCGCTGCTGGCGCAGTTCGCGGCCCACGAAGGGCGATGACGGCGAGTATGCTACTGTCTCCTCCTCCAGCGCGCTGACCATGTAGCTAGGTATCGAGACCCTGCGGCCATCGACGACGACATGGCCATGCGATATCATCTGCCGGGCCTGGCGCATGTTGAGTGCAAGTCCCTTCCTGACGACGACGGACTGGAGGCGTCGGTCGAGCACGTCCTGGATGGTAAGGGCCAACACGTCATCGAGCTCTGCCTCTTCCTTCAATATAGACAGCCGCTTCAATCGGCCAAGGAGGTCTTCTGTCTCCTTTTCAGCCTGTTGCGTATGCGTGCCAAGGAGCGTTCGAGCCTGTCCCCGCATGTTACGGAGCAGTGACTGGGCCTTCCAGATCTCCTTTTTGTTCTTCAATCCATACTTGCGCTTGAGCTCCTTCTCGTCATCGATGCGGTCCTTCTGCCACGGATGAGTGGGAGTCATGTAACGCTTCTTCTTTTTCTTTGGATCACCCATGTCAATCACCTTACTTCTGCTCTGCCTTGCGCTTCCTTCTCACGCCAAGCGTGCCGCCGGTGCGGAACGAGGACTTTGTCCTCTGGCCGCGTACGGGCAATCCCGATTCGTGGCGGATGCCACGGTACGCCCGTATCTTTCTCAATCTGTTAACATCTTCTCGCAGTGATATGGCCAGTTTTGAACCGACCACGTGAACGTCCTTTCCGGTATCCATGTCCTTGCGCCTGTTGAGCATCCATGCAGGGATGCCGTGCGCAATGGGATCTTCAAGGATAGCCTCTATCTTTCCAACATCTTCATCTGAGATCTCGCCCATCTTATCGCTCGGATCGAGGTCGATAGCCAAGGCTATCGAACGGGCAAACATCTGCCCAACTCCCTTAAGACCGGTCAGGGCAAGCATCAATTGCCTGTCACCCTGAAGGTCTGTACCAGCGACACGAACGATGTGCCTAAATTCAGCCATGTATCTTCACCCCATGCTTGATGTTCATGTAATGAATTGTGTCATATGACAGTGAGCGCCGGGGCAGGGATTTGAACCCTGGTTCTGTGAATACAGAACAAGCTCTCCAGGCTTGCGCCTTACCAGGCTCGGCAACCCCGGCCATGAACTTATCTTTCTCGATTCATTTACCTTTTTAATTCTTTCTATCTTCATTTTCATGCCTATACTGACCCCTTCCAGTGTGAGGGATACGTCCCAGGATCCATGAGCACGCGCGTCGTCGTAACGGCGATTCCTTCCGTCCCGCCGCCTATGGCATGGGCGGACATCCGAGCCGTTCCGAGGGCAACGAGCTCTCCCTTGAGAGACATCACCGCGACACGCTGGCCTTTCCTTACGCTGTCCTCAAGACGCACGATGCCCGGTATCGCCACATCAGCACCATGGCATATGGCATCGACCGCCGAGTCCTTTATCCATATGGTGGAAAGGTGGTCGACTGCCCGCTCCATGGGTATGAGCATGCGGCGAAGCGGCGCCTCGTCTTCGGAAGCGAGGTACGCATGCCGCGCGTCGGCAATGTCTTGGAGCGTGACGAGGTGGTCCTCGGTGAACTCGCCAACACGGGTGCGTCGAAGCTCTGCCATGTTGGCCCCGCACCCAAGCGCGAGACCGATGTCGTATACGAGCTTTCGCACATACGTTCCCGCCTGGCAGCTCACGCGCACGAGGACGTAGCTTCCCTCACGCTCGAGCATCTCCAGCTCGTAGATCTCCCGCGGGCGCACCTGGCGCTTCACGGCAGACTTGACCGGCGGTCGCTGAAGTATGACGCCCGTGAACTCCTTGAACACGCGCGAGAGGGCCTCGTCATCGACGTCGCCATGGAGGCGCATCAGACAGACATATTCCTTGCCGATGTCAAGGAGCTGTTTGACGATCTTCGTGGCATCTTCCAGTGCTACGGGAAGGACACCTGTCACTTTGGGGTCGAGCGTACCGCTGTGGCCCGCCCGCCCGACAGAAAGGATGTCCTTTACCCATGCCACCACCTCATGCGAAGTGGGGCCGCGCGTCTTGTCCACGATGATGATGCTGCGCCTGAACATATCTTCGATTGACCTGTGCTCAGGGGCGCACCCGTATCGCGGATTCGTCGTCGAGACGATGCGTTCTATGATGCGTGGCGCAGTCGTGCCCGCTGGATCTGTCTCGGCGTGCATCACTGGATCATCTTGGTCAGTTCGTTGATGAAGTCGTCGTCACTAGCCTCATCAGGCAGTTCGAGCTTTGTGTCGTGCAGCTCGAGGTGCGTGATGTTGCATCTGCGCTTGCGTACGTTTGGACCAACGACCATTGCGAAGTTCTTGTCCACACGTTCCGTTATAGCACAGATGTTGCCAGCTTCTCTTCCCAAAAGCTTTGTACAAACTCTTCCGCGTTCTACTACCATTTTACATCACCTTTTTTCTTATTCTTGGGTCGCCCTCGCAAGAGAGGTGATGGCAGACTTCACTATTGCAAAGACCCCATCTGAGTCCCATTTTTCGCTGTTGATGACAATATCGTAGTGGGAGAGCGCATATATGTTGACGCCATAGTAGGCGCTATAGCGCTGCTTCTCGCTCTCCTCTCGTTCGAGCGTCATCTCGCGAATCTGTTGTTCAGTATACGGCTCCCGTCTAGCGATGCGTGAGACACGCACGTCAAGGGGTGCATCGATCCAGATGGTAAGATCCGGTGAGCTCACCACGAATGCTGCCATGCGCCCTTCCGTGATCGTGTCCTCCACAGCCATGTCATGAAGCCGTTTATCGACCTCACGGTCGAACTTGTCGTCACGTTCGGCCAGCAAACCGAAATCACCGAGGCTTATGCCCCGTTCGGCGGCCATGTCCCGAAAGATCTTTCCGGCATATATGTGCGTGAGACCAAACTCGGCAGCGACCTTCTGTGCCACCGTCGTGGTCCCGCTGCCGGGAGGTCCCCCGATTGTGATCCTCATTGCTGACCCATCTTTTCTCGAGTTTCCCGTATTAGCTTGCGCTTGAGACAGGAAGGACAGAGCTGCCCCCCGTATGCACGGGAGACGGTGCGCTCGGAGCGTGTGCACTTCTTCATCTCATGCGGCGTCCCCCTCGGAATGCCGCCCAACCTCGCACCGCATTCGGCGCAGACGTGGGGCGATGTCTTCTTCCTCTTGTAGTGGAGCGCGTTGCCTCCACCGGGGACACGGGTAAACTTCCTCTTTAGTGACCTTGATCTATACATTCCACGTACCATGTTTCTCACACTCTCCTTATTGTTCTCACGCCATGTTGAGCATCTTGCGTATGCTGTTGCTCACGAATGACACGAATACGATATACCATCCGATAGCTCCCAGCTCGTTCGCTGCGATCGTCCCATCGTGAAGATAGGAGAGCACAGGGAGGTCGAAGAGGGAGAACGGAAGGTGTACCACCGCCTCCGCGGCCATGGGCGAGTAGGTATGACGCAACCACGAATAAAAGATTATCGCGGGGACCATGGTGACATAGAGCGGCTTGAAGTTCTGCTTCATCATCTGCTGATTGAGCTGGTCGATCTGCGGCTTCTGGAGCTGAAGCTTGCGCATCGCCTTCTTGTCGTTGGCACGCTGTGCCTTGAGCATCTTGCCCTGGAACGACGACACTTCCTTTCGTATCTTCTTCAACTCTTGCTGATCGACCATGAAATGCTGGATCAACGTCATGAACGTACCGACGATGATGGCCAGGACGATGACGACAAGGTACATCTGACTCGGATCTTCGATCGGAAGGAATCCGAAGACCTTGTCAAGCACTCCATATACACTATCCATAATGCCCATGAGTCATAACCTCCTACTCTTTGCCCAAGAACTGCCTGAGTGCTGGGAACAGCTCAGAGGCCTGTTCTTTGGCCAGTTGTTCATACATCCTATATATTATACCTACGGTAAGCAGGATCCCGGTACCGGTACCAAGCGCGCCCGTGAAATCAGCAAATACCGCTATGAATCCCACGAACGCACCACCCATGACGGTGACATGCGGGATGTAGCGCGAGAGTATCTTCTCGAGGATGCGTATATCCTTTCTGAATCCCGGTATCTGCATGCCAGAGCTCTGCAACCGTTTTGCAACGGCCTTCGGACCCATATTGGTGAGCTCGATCCACAGCTTGGCGAACATGACACAGAACAGCACGACGACCACGAGATATACGAGTCCCCGTAACGGCTCTGCCGCCACTGCCGAGATGGACCTCGGTGGCGTCAGATAGTAGAGCAGACCGCCAGTAATGGAATCACCCTGCCCGAACGTGCCAAGTATGTTGAACCCCGTCACTTGCGCCAGGACGCGAACGTTTGCGAACAGCGCAACGGTAAGTATCATTGGGATGTTTGATGCATAGATGAATTTTATGGGGTATCGACCACGTATGCCCTTGTACTTTCCGTATGCAAGGGGAATCTCGATACGCATCGCCTCGAAGTAGACGACAATAAGGAACACCACTATCGTGAACATGAACGACGTGACATCGGGATAGGGGGCAGGTCGGGTGAAGATCCCTGCCGTCTCACCCCCTATGATCTTCGATATGAAGTCCGGTATCGCACCGAGGAACTGTCCTGATTCATCGCGCAACGGGCTGAATGCCTGCCAGAAGACCTGGCCGGACACGCGCGCCGCGATGAAAAGCGACACTCCGCTCCCAAACCCCCACTTCGTGACGACCTCGTCCATCATGAGGAGGAACATTGCTCCGATACCCATCTGTATGATGAGAAATGCCAGCATCGAGCCTGAGACCTGATAGCGCCACGCGAACGCGAACAGTATGGCCTCGAAGAAGCACAGGAAAACGGCAAGCAGCTTCTGGGTACCCTGGAAAAGGGCCTTACCGCGATGGGTCGACAGATCGAAGTTGATGATGTCGGACCCGGCCAGAAGCTGCATGACGATACCGGCCGTGACTATCGGACCGATACCGAGATGAAGCAACGAGCCGCTGTTACCCGCAAGCACCGTCCTGAATCCCGCAAACATGTCCTCTATGGAGGCTGGAAGCCCATAGAGCGGTATCTCTGAGAGCACAAAGTAGACAACGAGTATGATCGCACTCCACGTGATGCGCTCCTTGAACGATATGTGTCGTTTGGGGCTTGTGACCTCCGGAAGGAAGCGAACGATTGGGGCTAGTGCTTCGATAAACGACATGAGCTAACACCTATAGGGTAATGGCCTCGCCGCCAGCTTCCTCGATCTTCGCCTTTGCATTCTTGCTGAACATGGGGGCCTTGATGACCATGGGTTTTGACAATCGTCCGCTACCAAGCACCTTTCGGATGCCGACCTGTGACACGTCGATGACCGGCGTCGTGCCGTCGTACTCGACGCATCCCTCTTCGGTGAGTGCCGCGAGGTGTTGTTCAATAGCGGAGACATTGATGCCCGACTGGTCAGAGCGAAGGAACTCGCCCCTCTGGAATCCATAGCGGCCGATGTGTCCCGGCTTGTGTATCTGGAACCAGGTGCTCTTCTGCTTCTTCTCCTTTCCGGAGCCAGCATTTCCGCGGCCACCGCGGTGTCCAGCACCGCGCCGCTTCTTTGAGCATCCTCCGCCACAGGTCCGTGACCCCCTCATTTTCGTGATCTTTCTCGTCTTGCGTATCATCCACATCACCTACATCATGCGTTCCAAAAGGTGATTTATTGTATCACCACGCGCTCCGAGGGATCCGCCCTGGGAGTATCCGCGCTTTGTGTCCTTATATCCGCCACGGGGCGGATGAAGTCGAAACGTATCCTTAATGCCTAACTCTGAGAGGTCATGCTCGAAGTTGAGCACGCCCGTGATGAACTCGTCGGCCGAAAGGCCCGTCTTCTCCTTGATGAACGACTCGTCGATGCGTTCGTCACCAGGGAGTCTTCCCCATTTGAGGACGAGTTGCTTGAGGGCGTCATGGGAAATCTCGCCGTAGGTTGTGTAATCCTTTGCCTTTTGCAGCATGCCGAGATATGACTCCCTGTCGTCAATGACCACACAGCTGGACACGCGGGGAAGCTTCAATAGGTCAAGTGTATCCTTGATCGTCTTCCTGACGCCGACCGTGCCCCGTATTCTTATAGCGACCATTCGTTTCATTGTCCTCACTACTCCCTAGACTTGCCTGGCATGATGCCTATCCGTTCGACATGACGCTGCTGCACACTGATGTTGTTCGTCTGCTTGAGCGCGTCGAAGATGGCAAGTGCCATGTTGAGCGTCGTCTGGGTCTGGCCGTATGAACGTGACCAGACGTCTTTGATGCCAGCGAGCCCCAGTATCTTCTTGCCGACGTCGCCCATGGTGATGCCAAGGCCGCGCGGGCCTGGAAGGAGCGTCACGGAGACGCTTGATGAACGACCGCGAACCTGGAAGGGGATGGTATGCGGCTTTCCGCAGCCACATTCCCACGACCCGCATCCGCGCTTGATCTGAATCAAATTGAGCTTTGCGTCGGTGATTGCCTTTCGGATGGCAGGCCCCACTTCCTGCGCCTTGCCCTGTCCGAGGCCGACATATCCGTCCTTGTTGCCGATGACGACGATACAGGAGAACTTGACCCTCCTGCCCGAGTCGGTCATGCGCTGCACCATGTTGACGGAAAGAACCTCCTGGAACTCTCGCTCCGAGAGTTCTGGGAGGAGATAATCGATGATCTCAGTTTCCAACATGGGGAGATTGCGTTCGAATATCTCGCTAATGTCCTTGATTTTGCCTGATTTGACGGCCTTTCCCAATTCCGTTTTGGGGACCCATGAATCATCAACGCGCGTTTGTTCCTTTTTGGACTTATCTTCTCTAGCCATGTGATCCCTCTTTACTCCTGCTTGCTTAATATCTGTTCCTTGGTCTTCTCGAAGAAGTCCGGGATTGCGTTCACATCGACCTTGTTCTTGAGATAGCCACCGAATCGCTTCTTCCGTTCTTCCTCGTCAAGCGACTCGTAATGGTTCACGATGTGTTGTCCGGTCAGGCGATCATCGCTTGGAACGACCGATTCATTGAATGGAATCGGAACGCCCGCATCCGCGAATCCCTTGAGACAGGCAAACACCGCAGAGCCCTTGACGACATCGCGAAGACCCATGTCGAGTATCGCGTTCTCGATGCCTGCGTTGCGAGCCTTGACCCCGCAAAGGAGACCTGTAAGGTACGCGGCAGGCGTGTTGGAGCAGGAACAGTTCCACCCGTATGCGGGAAGCTCCTTTGAGTGCGATGAGACAAGGACGCTATCGCCCTTCTCCCCGGGCATGATGATCTGCGCCCATATGTGTTTGAGCGACTTTCTCACCACCAGGCGCGGCTTGCCCGAGTAGAGCATGCTGCGTCGTGAACGGAAATCCGTCTTGCCCTCTCTGCGCCTTCTGAAATGAACTGAATAACGTGGTCCTTTCATCTATTACTTCCTCCTTCATAGAGATTGTGGTCCTTCATGTACGTCTTCATGTACTCGATCGACCTGAACGCGCCACCAGTTGCCATGCGGTAGAGCTTGCGATACGAGGGTGTTGTGATCTCTTCGTCGCCATACATCCTCTTGAGCTCCTTGCGAAGCGGGCGAATGGTGTTCATCCAGCGTTCCTTACGCGAGTAGCGAGAGAACTTCGGACCCTTGAGCGTTCCGTGACCGCGGCGGCGTCCACGCTTGCGTTGGAGATGGTTCTTTCGTGCGCGGTGGCGCGAGATGCCGTTCTCCTGCTTCTTCTTGATGACGCCGTTTGACACGAGTCTTCGGATGTCTTGGCGTGTAATGGCCATGCTCACTTCCTCTGCCTTGTCCGGATCGATCCAGATGCGGCCAAGACCGCATCCGAGCACATCAGACGCTATTCTCTTCTGTACCTTCAGATCCATCGTGTTCACACTCCCTCCTCAAGTGGTATCTTGAGCTCATCGGCCCTGTCCCGTATCGACAGTTCGTCCTCTTCCCCAACCTTGGCCAGCTTGAACGTCGTGATCACGTCCTTGAGCGGCGCATAGCGTTCCAGCGCCTCGACCGAATCGACATAGACGAACTTCACGCGGGGATTGACGACCCTGATGCCCCGCTCATGCGCCTTGGCCATGAGGAGGGCCTTCTTCTTCGTGCCCACCGCGGAGGCTATGCGGGCCACAGTGCCCTCGGGCACTCTCTCCATCTCTGCCACGTTGGTGACATAGTGCTCAGGAGCACCGCTCGGATGGAAGTAACGGACCGCCTTCGGACCGCGGTAGCCGATGGAAACGAGGGCTGGATTGCCCTTGAGCTTGCGTCGCATCTTCGACGAATGTCCGCGCGGTTTCCTCCATGTTGGGTTGTTCTTGAATCGCTTCAACTTCCATGTTTCCTGTCGGTTGAACGCGGGGCGTTTCCTTGACGCCTGTTTGCGAAGTCTCAATAATCGTTCACTCATCTGTCTCACCACCTCAGAGGTACGCCGTTGCGTTCAACAAGGTAGATGCCGTCCTGGAACACGCGAGGATCACGCTTGATCACGCGCGTCGCGTGTTCGAGATTGGCAGTCGTTTGTCCAACGTGTTCCTTGTTGATGCCTTCGACCAGTATCTCGTCCCCTGAGATCTTCACCTTCGTATCGCCCACGATGCGGGCAATACGGGGATGTCGCTCCCCGAGGTAATTCTCTATGACGACCTTGTCGCCCTCAGCCTTGATGTTGAGCGGAAAGTGTGCATAGACCACACGAAGCTTATACGTGTATCCGCCCTCGACACCATGTATCATGTTACGGATATGGGAAAGCAATGTGTAGAGCGCTGCCTTGTCGGGCTTGCGGGGATATGCCACTGAAAGCACGATCGACCCATCCTTCGAATGAAGGGAAATGGTAGGGTACTTGAACGTCCGCTCGAGCTTTCCTTTTGGACCCTCGAGGACGAGGGTGCGACCGGAAAGCGTCATCGTGACGTCCTCGGGCATCTCGATTTCCTCTTTTAACTCTTCTACCAACATCGTCATCACCTAATATACATACGCAAGCAATCGACCGCCGTGTCCTACTTCGGCAGCCTCCTCGTGGCTCATCACGCCCTCGGGCGTCGAGACGACGAGGATGCCAAACCCGCGTGCGGGCAAGTATCGTCGCTCAAACTTCTCATATCCATCCTTCTCAACCGCATACCGTGGTTTGATGACACCGCAACGGTTTACGTTACCGAGGAGCTCGATCTTGAACTGTCCCGCCTTTCCGTCATCGATGAACTCGAATGCTCCAACGAAGCTGTACTTCTGAAGGATGCGCAAGACGTTCCCGATAAGCTTGGAGGCCGGGATAGTACACGAAGGTTTCCTCACTTTCTCATGATTTGCAATGTTTGATAATGCATTGGCCAACGGATCATTTAACATCGGCATCACCTAACTATATTTCTTAAAGCCGATCTTCGGCGCTATTTCCCTAAAACATCTGCGGCAAATCATGAGCCCGTACCGTCGAATGACAGGCCCATGACTTCCACATCGCCTGCACTTGCGGCTGCCCCTTCCGAATGAATCACTGCTCATGCTATATCAACTCCATATTTCTCCTTGATGAAATCGATACCCTCTTGTTTAGAGAGACGCACACGAGACGTGAGCTTCTTCTTCTGGAGCTTCCTTCGCCCAATACGGTATCCAACACGTTCGAGCGTCACGCAGACGTCCATGCCGAATATGCCTATCTTGGGTTCATACCTGACCTTGGGAAGGTCGATGTGTTCCCTGATCCCAAAGGCGAAGTTGCCATGGTCATCGAAGTTCGACGAGGGTATCCTGTTCTCGACCGCCTCGAACGCGCGTTTGAGGAAGTCATCTGCCTTCTCACCGCGAAGGGTACTCATGACAGCGATTGGTTCTCCCTTGCGAATGCCAAAGTCCCTGTTGGTCTTCTTGGCAGCCCGCATGACGGTCTTCTGGCCAACGAGTTCCTCGAGGAGATTGGCCGCCTTCTGTAGCATGTCGCCTGACTCGCCAATTCCCATATGGACCGTGACCTTGTGAATGCGCGGTTGTGTGATAGCCATCCTTACTCACCTTCCGGTAGTGAAATCATGGGTTTTGAGCCCGTGCCGACCGCGATGACGTAGTCCTTGAGCGTCTGGAACGTCCCCTTGCTCGATTCCAACGTGACCGTGTCCGGATTCATGCCGAAGTTCTGGATCTCCACGATCTTGCCGATATGCGAGACGTTACGGCCGGAAACGATGAGCACAACACTCCCCTCCTCGAGGGGCACGGTATCGACGATCTCGTTCTTGTCGAGGTCGAAGATGACACTCTCGTAGGTGTTGTACTTCTTGGTCGTGACGTAGTTATTCCCGTCGTGGAAGTTGAGCTGGTACTTTCCGCCCTTCAGGGCTATGATGTTGCTTATCTTGTACAGCTTTTTGTCCTTCTCATCAGCACTGATCGGATGGAGCGTGAGCGACCCCTTGTAGTCGGGCACCACACGGTAGTATTCCTCAGTGCGGGGTATCTCGATTATGTCCATGACACCAACGGGAAAGCGGTAGTCCTTATGAGCCTTACCATTGACAAGGACGAGACCCTCATTGAGTATCTTTTTCACCTCGCGCACGTTGCGGGCATAGCCCAGATAGTCGCGGAGGATGAACGTTATAGGAATGGATAATTCCGAAGAGTGGGGACCCGCCATATTGCGTATCGTCCACACGTTCTCTTTCCTGTGTATTTTCCATTGCCGAGGTGCGAATGACCTCTTCAAACTCTTACCGTCTCCTTTTCTTCCCACGTGCTCACCATCCCTTCTTCTCTATACTCTTCTTTCTCATTTCATCAGTAGTTCCCAACTGTGTGATCTCAACGTTGGATGGGTGAATCGAATAGGAACGCTCGGTTCCGTCGGTCTTCTCGATTGTCGCGCCCTCGACATTAATCTTCGTGGCCTTCCGGTCAATGTGCGTGATCTCTCCTTCATGACCAACATAGTCGCCCCTCGTGATACGTACCTTGTCGCCCTTGCGAACAGGCATCGAGTGGGCCCCGTACTGGCCTCGAAGCTCGCTGTTAAGCGGTGCTTGTAGCACCTTGTGTCTTCGATGCTGTGGCATCTTATACAACTTTTTTCTCTGTTTCCTGGGTGAGCGTGTAACCATAATATCACCTTCACACGATTATGCTGGAAATGCCAGATATCTTGAGCCAGCGCTCCACCGACTCCTTAGCGACAGGTCCGCGCGCCTCCGATCCCTTGGGCACCCCATCGAGGCCCGTGATGACGGCTGCGTTGTCCTCGAACTTCACACGTGTGCCGTCGAGGCGCATGTACTCCTTCTTCTGTCGTACGATAACGGCGTTGACCACGGTCTTCCTGATATTTGGGCGTCCCTTCTTCACTGAGGCAAACACCATGTCGCCTATTCCCGCCTTGGGGTAACGGCGCTTCTTACCCTTGTAACCAAGGACCGCGATAATCTCGAGCTCCTTGGCGCCGGTGTTGTCTGCGCATATGAGGCGTGATCCCGTCGTGAGCGCCCTTCCGGGACGCACGGGGGACCTTCCCCTCGTCGCTCCTGCACCCTTTGCCATATCACATCACCTCAACGATAACATAGCTCTTGGTCTTGGAGAGGGGCCTGCACTCAGCTACGCGTACCCGATCTCCCGCCTTTGCGTCGATGCACGGAGGGTTATGAGCGGTGAGGCGCGATGTCCTCTTCTCGTACCGTTCATACTTATCGACGAACTTCATGTGCTCTCGCTTGACAACGACCGATTTCCTCATCTTGTCGCTTACTACCTCCGCATCGAATACCCTCCCGTGCACTGACAAGGAGCCGTGAAACGGACAGTTCTTGTCGTCGCACGTGGTGGATGGTTCTTTGACATTAAGTCCGATCATATTATTATCTCCTTTTAAGTTTTATACGATTCTTGATTCTGTTTTCAGACCTTCCTAGTATCGTCATGCCATCAACATGGACTCCATCTATTTCCAAGATAACGTTCTTCTTTATTATGCGCCGTATGGTTCCGTTCTCATCCTCAATGTCCAGCATATGTGCAGTTTCATCGACGATCGTTCCCTTGATTCCAACATCGGAAGGATTGCTGCTGCCTATCACCTTAGCGTCGCTTCCTACCAGCACTTCGCGATTCATCGACATCGACCATCTCCGGTGAATACCCCATCTCAACGAGGATGGACTTCACCCGTTTTGCATGATTTCCTTGCAGCTCGATCTTGTTGTCCTTCATGGTCCCGCCGCATGCGCAACGCGCCTTGAGGTCCTTGCCAAGTTCCTTGACATCGATGTCCTTATCGAATCCCTCGACAATCGTCATGATCTTTCCAAACCGGCGACGTACCGTCGTTATTCGTATCTGCTGATCCTCGATTGCGATCTCTTCACAAACGCATAACTCCTTTGGAAGTCCACATTTTGGGCATACTTCAGCCATTCTCCACTCAACTCTCCTTATCTTTTTTGACTTGGTTGAGGATAGTATTAATCCTGGCGATGGTCCGCTTAAGCTCACGAATCCGTCCAGGATTCTCGGGCGCAGACCCTGTAGCAAGGAGTGCACGCTCTCGTGCCAGCTCGAAGAGTAGTTCATTTCGCTTGTTGACCATCTCTTCCTCGCTGAGCTCGCGTATGTCATCGCTTCTGAGTATTGCCATTATGCACCCTCCTCCTTCTGCTTTTCTGGCTCCTCTGCTGGTGCTTCCTTTGGCTCCTCAGGTTCTGGTGCCTTTTCAGCTTTGGAGGGAGCCTTCTTTGCTTTCTTTTTTGCAGGAGCCTTAGCTTTTTCCTTTTCTGGCTCCTCTGCTGGTGCTTCCTTTGGCTCCTCAGGTTCTGGTGCCTTTTCAGCTTCGGGGAGGGGTTCTTCTTCCTCCGTCCCAGATGCTTCCTCAGGTGCCTGTTCAGCCTGGGGGAGCGGCTCTTCCGCTTCTTCCTCGGTCATCTCCACCTCAGCTTCCTCGGGAGGGACTTCCTCCTCGTGGGGCACGGGTATATCGATGTCCTTGATCGTTACTTCATCAGGAAGTGATATTTCTTCAGGCATGATCTTCACTCGTACGCCTATCGTACCGAGTTTCCTGTTTGCAGTTGCATAGCCAGTCGATACGTTCTCTAGCGCAGGATTGCCTGATTTCTTGATATAGCCCTGATAGAATCGGACCGAACGTGAACGCTCGCCCGTGATCTTACCAGAGATGAGTATCTCAACACCTTTTGCCCCGGAGTTCATGATCTTTCGCAAGAGGAAGTACGCGGCCCTCCTGAAGTGAAGGCCCTTTTCCAGATCGGATGCGAGGAGATTGGCCATAACGTTGGCGTTGAATTCCGGATTAGGTAGGTTCTCCACCTCAATCTGCGGCTTTTCAAGATTGAACTCCTGCTCAAGGTCTGTCGTGAGCTTTCGGATCGAGCGCCCCTTGCGGCCTATCACGACTCCCGGCGTCTCGACACGAACGATGATGCGGGTGCCAAGCGGACTTCGCTTGATGTCCACTCCACCATACCCGGCTCGCTCCAGTGTCTTTGCCAGGTATTCGTCGATGCTGGCGTTCTTGATGTTCTCTTCGATGAATCGTCTCTCTATAGCCATTACCTCTCCTCCACAATCATCTCGATGTTGGTCAGCTCCTGATTGAACGGCGTTCCACGTCCGTAGGCTCGTGGGAGGAATCCGGGTATCTCTCGGCTCTTGTATGAGGAGGCGTGGATAATGCGGAGCTTGTCCGCCTCGAGCCCCTTGTACTCGGCGTTGGCCTGAAGCTGATGAAGCAGCTTCAAGTATTCCTTGCTCGCCTTTACGGGGTATCGTCCAGCATCCCAACCGACCAATCCTCTCTTGTGCCCGACCTTCTTGTTGTACTTGCGGAATGGCACCGCCCGTTTCTTGGCGATGACGTCCTCAAGGTATTGCCTGGCAGTGTCGAGTTTTTTTCCTTTGAGCTCTCGAGCCAGCTCGACAGCATGTTTCGGTGAGATCCTGAGGTCCTTTCCGTACACTTTCGCGGTGCGCGTCTCGTCAAGGTCCTTCGTGTATGAGTATGCAGCCATTGATATCATCTCCTCACTTCAGCGGCACGTACATCGACGACTTGGTCGCACCGACACCCGGTGAACTGTGGCGCACCCTGCCTCGTGACAAGGCGAACTCGCCAAAGTAGTGTCCGACCATCTCAGGGACGATCTCAACGAGTTTGAATTCCTTCCCGTTGTGTATGCCTATGGTAAGGCCTACCATCTCGGGAAGGACGATCATGTCCCTGCAGTGCGTCCTGATGACTACGCGCTTTTCTTCATTCATTGCCTCCTTGGCTTTCCTCAGACGAAGGAGGAGCTTCTTCTGCTTCTCAGAGAATCCCTTGCGCAAAGACCTGCGCTGCCGTGAAGGGATGAGAGAGATGAAGTCCTGCATTGGTAACTTCTGCAATTCTTCCAGCTCGTATCCCTTGTAAACAAACTTCTTTCTCGCCATTTACCTTCTCCTCCCAGTTCGCTTCGCTGCAATCTGTCCTACCTTCCTTCCTGGCGGGGTCGAACGTGACACGGTCGTTGGACGACCGGCATGGTCGTGGCCTCCGCCACCGAATGGATGGTCGACAACGTTCATTGCCGTCGCGGAAACGCGAGGATATATGATTGGTCTGCCTTTGAGCTGATGGTACTTCTTACCCGCCTTCAAGAACGGTTTTTCGTGGCGCCCGCCGCCTGCAACAACCCCGACCGTGGCCTTGCACGATCCGTTGAACGTCTTCATGACCTTCGAGGGGAGCTGCACGACCGTCTTCTTCACATCGTGCGAGACGATGGTGGCAAACGTACCAGCCGAACGTACCATCTTTCCGCCGTCTCCAGGCGCGTTCTCGATATTATATATGAACGTACCCTCGGGGATCTCGGCGAGTGGCAAGACATTTCCTACCTGCAGCAAGCCTTTCTCCCCGATGTGTATCACGTCACCGACCTTGATGCCCTCGGGTGCGAGGAGAAGGTCATCCTTTCCGTTTTCATAGCGCACCTTCATGATGGGCGAGGTACGGGAGCTGTCATGCCTGACATCGAGCACGGTAGCGCTCATGCCTTCAGAGCCGTGGGTATAGCGGATGCGGGTCTTGTACTTCTTTGAGTTTGCACGGTACTTCGTACTCGCTCTGCCCCTCTTCTGTGACCTTATTCTATGTCCCATTAGAATACCCCCATCTTCGTTGCTACCTCATCGGCAAGATACTCTTCCCTAAGTCGTACGAATGCTCGCTTCTTGCCGTCAGGCTGAATCATGACAGATATCTTCTCGATCTCTACCTCGTAGAGATTCTCGATCGCTTCCTTGATCTCCTCTTTGTTTGCACGTCGTGAAACGATGAAAACGAGCTTGTTCTCACGCTCCATCATCCCAACGGTCTTTTCAGAGATAAGGGGATAGTAAACGATATTGTAGGGATCCATTTAGTTGCCTCCTACAAATGTGTTCAATTTTTCAATCGCCGAGCGGGTCCAGACCACGAGGCGTCCTGCCTCACATCCGGGCGCGAGGTCGCTTGTCGAAAGCTTTTCAACTTCGACGACGTCTACGCCAGGGTGATTGCGGGCACCAAAGTAGATGCCCTGATTGCGTGATACGATCACGAGAGGACCCTTCTTCTTCTTGTACTTGCGACCGCGCGTCTTGCCCCTTCCTGCGCGAATCTTCTTCTCACGCGCACGAAGGATGTCGTCCCAGACGCCGATGATCTTGAATACTTCCCTTGTCTCCTTCGTCTTTCGTACTTTCTCGAAGTCGTCTTCTATGACGATGGGCAGGGAGGATATATTGTCGATACGGTGTCCGCGCCTTTTCACGCGTTCCGTATCAGCGGTCGCTGCGATGGCAGACATGAGTGCGAGCCTGCGCTCCTTCTTGTTGATCTTTTCCCTTCGCACCTTGTCGACGAGTGGCGGATGCGCCCTTCGTCCACCAACGGCCTGCGGCACGAACGCTGCGCGTCGCGGACCCGACTTCATGCGCGGAAGACGCGCGATGCCCCTGTTCTTGCCAAGCGACTCTGCACTTGTCTTCTTGCCTGACAGGGTGTTTGGTCCGTACGGCTGGATCCGGGCAGTAAACGATGACAATACTGAACGTTTGATCAAATCAGGGCGATACTCGGTGCTAAACACCATCGGCACCTCGATCTCGCCTGTTACATTTCCATCAAGCGAATACACGTTACACTTCATTTTCAATCACCCTGAGCCGATGCCATTGATACGTGGGTAATCTGAGGCTTGCCCTTCGGTACGTGCATCGGCGTCCTCAAGGAGTCGCGCAATCGCACCACACGTTTCGTCGGTCCCGGGACCGAGCCTCGCACCAATACATAATCAGAACGAAGGACGCCATAATGGATGAATCCACCCTTTGGCGTGATATCCTTCTCATTCAATGAGTACACTCTCAAGACACGCTTGTTGAACTCGGTGCGCTGATGGAATCCCATCTGACCGGCCATTGCCACGGTCCACATCGTACGCGAGGGGTTCCACGGACCGATACATCCCACGTGTCTCCGGGCATCGTTGGTCTTCCTGCTCTGTATCTTTACACCCCAACGCTTCACGGGGCCCTGGAATCCCTTGCCCTTCGATACAGCACTCACATCGATGTAGTTACCATCCTCAAAGACGTCATGGACCTTGAGCTCTTTTCCGAAGTTGTTCTTACAGTAATCGAACTGTTCGGAAAGCGATGAACCGCCTATTGCATATTCCATGAGCTCTGGTCTCTTCTTCATCTTGATGACACGCGGTTGTGTGTGGACAAGCGCCCTGATGGACGTGACCTTGCCCTCTGAGATGAGCTTTTCAAAGGCCTCCAGATCGTGCTTCTTTTTTGGTACGCACATGATCCTCTCAAGGTCCTTGGAAACCTCAGGGGCCCATACCTCACTTACAACTCTCTCCCCATCTCTGGTCGATTCGTATCCACGTATCGCGCAAAGCACTACAGGAGGTGTCTCTATTACAGTAACCGGAACGAATATTTCCTTGTTTTTCGTGATGGCGTGAGGCCTATCATCTAGCTTCAACACATGGGTCATGCCAGCCTTGTACCCCGGAAATCCTAAGAGTTTGACTTTATCGGACTGTCCGAAACTCGTATTCCTGGACAGAGGACTCTTTGCCCGCTTACGGGGCGTATAGGCCAATGATCCTGACCTTGGTTTGTGCTTATGACCACTACTGCTTCCCATTGCCTTACCTCCACATTATTTCTAAATACTACACAATCATTTTTCAGATAAACTCAGGGAACATGATGCATCACCACATCCCCGATAAGGGTATGGATAATCCTATCCATTTCTTGCGCCTACCGTATGTTTGGCATGTGATTTAAAAAGTTTTTGGTAATGAGAAAAAACGCTCTGTGATATATAAAATTATTGCACAACACAGAGGTGTGTATCCGTCGTTCCTATCGTTTGCATGACGTGCATAATTATATCTCAATCTCCAGGAAGTCATATGCGACCACGGCATCGTCACAATGCTCATCAGCCGCCCGCTGTAGTTGCTCCGGCTCGTAACGTGAGTTGAGGTGTGTGAGGACAAGGAGGGGCGCTTCCATCGAACGAGCTGCTTCGCAGGCTTCCTTGACGGTTGAATGATACGTGCCGTCACGGTCCTCTGGAGAGATGAACGTGGCCTCGTGGATGAGCACGGATGATCCTTTGGTCTCCGGTGGGAATGAGACAGGGCGCGTATCGCCCGAATATGTCACGATCTTGCCTTTCTTGGGGGGGCCTGTCACATCCTGAAGCGTTACTTTCGTGCCATCAACGGTAATCTCACCTTTCTTTTCAAGCTCTGCGAACATCTCACCATGGATGCCAAACTCATGCGCCTTCTTTCTGTCAAAGGTGCCCCTGCGCGTATCCTCGATGAATGCATATCCCACTGCGGGGACACCGTGGTCAACGGGAAAAACCCTGATCGAGTACCCTTTGCACGGTATCATCGTATCGTATACCTCTTCGACACGCACATCGAATCCAACATCCATATAGCCGGAATGGAGGAGATGGGAGAGAAACGTGGCCGTGCCTGGCGGCCCGTATATGTAGAGCGGACGTCTACGGCCGTTGAGCGACATCGTCATGAGAAGACCAGGGATCCCGAGGTAATGGTCGCCATGGAAGTGCGTAACGCATATCTTGGATATCCGCGACTGCTTGACCCTGCGAACCATCTGGCGTTGCGTTCCCTCGCCACAATCGAAGAGGACGATGTCTCCGCGGTAGTGCAGGGCGATGCTTGACACGTTGCGATCGGTGGTGGGTTTGGAGCTCGCCGTGCCCAGAAAGACTATGCGCATATGCCACCTTAGCGATTATGCAATAAAATATTTACCCAATGATGAACCTTGTTCACAAGGTAGCGCCAAGCAATAATACACATAATGCATGCCTATAGGGCCGTGCATATCCTCAATTGTTATACGTATTAGCCTACACATACAATTTATGCATATGTATCTAGTTCATATCTTAAGTGCTTAACATGCGCGCCGGGCGACATTGTGTGGCAGATGATGTGAACGATGCCTGTAAAATGGTAAAAAACATTTTCCAATACGTAAGGAAAAGATCGAAGAAGTCAGATTGCATCCAGCATACGCGCCAATATGCATTGTGTGCAATGCACAGAAAGAATATAGGAATTTTTGTGCAACGCCCGACGGACAGGCCATGTAGTTTATAAATAATCAATTGGTAAGCATTGTATGATGTCAGGCACACGAACCCTCATGATAATCGTCATGCTGATCGTGGCAATCGCCCCGACGATGGCATATGCAGCGTATGATGCCCCATCATCAACGCACTATGAGGTAACGTTGGAGGTCGATCCTGAACGACACGCCATAAAGGGCACTTCTACTATAATATATTGTAATAGAGAACTCATTGCCCTGGATTCACTCTACCTTACGCTCTATCCCAACGCATTTGATGAGGAAGGGGAGGCGCCGCTCATCGCACCGGCCAGCGTATCATACCCGGAGGGGTTTGACCCTGGATACATAACGGTCGATGTCATCGACCGGACGTACGAGGTCGTAGATGACACATTCCTCAGGATCGATCTCACAGATCCCCTCACGCCAGGAGAATCTGTCAACATCGAACTCAACTTCGATATTAAAGTGCCTCACCTCACTCATAGATTCGGATATCATGATGGCATTATATACGCAGGCAACTGCCTGCCACTCGTCTGCCCCTATAAAGAAGGGGGATGGGTCCGACATCCCTATACAGCGCGAGGGGACCCGTTTTATTCCGAATCTGCGCAATGGAGCGTTTCCATCACAGCGCCTACGGGATGGACGGTCGCCTCGACAGGTACACCAATCGACGAGGACGTGGGAGAATCCACATTCACCACGACCTATGTAGCGCCGGACACGAGGGATTTTGCCTTTAGCTGCTCGGAGCGGTATGAGGTCGCCACGCTGCAGCACGGTGCCACGACGATACGTTCGTACTATCTCCCCGGGCATGAGGAGGGAGGAGTGCGTGCGTGCGAGCTGGCCAGACAAGCGATGTATGTTTATGAGGACATATTCGGCCCATACCCTTATGACACCTTCTCGATCGCCGAAACACACCTGGGTGCTGCGGGCATGGAGTACCCCCACCTCATCTTCGTCGACCAACAGTATTATACATCGCCCCATGATATGATATTTGAGGTGATCATCGCCCATGAGGTCGCTCACCAGTGGTGGTATGGCGTCGTGGGTAACGATCAGGTATGCCATTCATTCATAGATGAGTCCCTTGCTCAGCTCTCGACACTCGCATATTTTGAGGAGCATGGCGATCTGATCGGAACTTCGTATTATGAGAACTATCTTCGTGATCCGTACGATCGAGCGCGAAAAGAAGGTATCTCTGACATCATCGACAGATCGCTAGAAGAGTATGGTAGCGATTACGAGTACATGGTAATGGCATATTGGAAAGGCCCCCTCGTGCTTGACATGCTCAGATGGACGGTAGGGTCTGATGAGTTCTACGATGCGCTCTCTGACATCTACAACAAACACACTTTTGGCATCATCGATGTTGCAACGTTTGAGAACGAATTCATGACCAGAATTCCCGAAAAGGAACTCGATACTTTCTTCGATGTATTATTAAGAAGCGATTCATTGCCCGATATAATAGCATATGAAGCTACGTATGATGATGGGACAGCGATTATCGAACCTACGAACAAGGTAATGGTGTTGCCCGTCGAGGCGTGTGTGACCTTGGAAGACGGGTCGACCATGACGGTAACTGGCATGCCCCCCCTAGAGATGAACGTGCAGAGTGCTCCCGTCTCATACGTGCTTGATCCTCGCGACAGGATCGTCGAATCGAACGAAGAGAACAATACAGGTTCCTTTTCAACAGACGAAAAGCGCCTGCCACTGCCATATGCGCCCATCGGGCTTGTCGCGGCCATCGTAATCGCCTTGTTGTGGAGGAAGAGGTCATGAAACGGTCGCATGCAGTAGTGATTGCGGTGCTTGTCGTCGCAGGCGTGCTACTTGCGTTCGCCTCCGGGGTCAATGAACCAGATCCCATCTACGTCGTGTTCACCATCGATACCGAACGAGACGTGCCGCCGCTGCTTGAGGGCAGCTCGGGCATCGAGAAGGGAATACCCCTGCTTCTATCACTGTTCGAGGAACACGGCGTACGCGCCACATTCCTTGTAACAGGTCATGTAGCAGAGAATTATCCAGACGTAGTGCAACAGATCGCATACGACCATGAGGTGGGGTGCCACGGCATGTACCATGATGTCGCGCTCTCATCGCTTGGATATCAGGAAAAGGTCGAACGCATCGAAGAGGCGACAGCCATCATTGCATCAGTGACGGGAAGCAAACCGACATCATTTCGTGCCCCTGGGCATTCGTGCGACACCGAAGTCATACGCATACTTGAAGGCTTGGGATACACGGTGGAAGCCTCGTGTTATCAAGGCGATAGTTACCCGTACCATCCTTCCTGGGACGATTGGACTGAAGTTGGGGACATGAATATGCTTCGCATACCAGCATCGAACGCACCGGACTACTTTTATCCATTCTACTATCATGATACGGAGTGGAGCATACCGTTCGAACATGTCATCAATATGCAAAATGACCGCCCAGAAACAATCGTCGTCATAGGACTTCACCCCTGGGAGCTATGCAACTTCGACCTTCCCGAAGAATACGGGGCTATCGAGGAATCATGTGGACCACATACGTATCAGCGCCTCGTCGCCTTCCTCGAATACCTTCACGACAAGAACGTCGAGTATGTCACCCTCGCAGAGGCCTACGAATTGCTTATTTCTGATGGCGCCTCATGAAGATGACCACCGCCCCTCCACAGACCGCGATGACAGCTATACCGGCGACCACATATGGAATCGGGATCGACGATTCCTCTGTGGGGCGGCTGCCCGAAACAAGGTCACCAAAGAGATTTACAGCAAACTTCATGTTGTCCTTCCTGCCAATCGAGATGCGCTCAAACGTCTTTTCAGTAGGGAGCACTATTACCTTCCCTTCTCCATACACAGTTTGAGCAATGAGTGGGATGTCGCCTTGCGGTTCGTCTTCGTCATGGACCTCATTATTGTTCTTGTCAACAAATGCGTCATCGTCCCCCTTCACGAGGACGGTCACGTTCTCTTCTACTTCCAGGTAGCACGAGTGGCTCAAAGCGATCTCCTCGATGTTGTAGAAGTAGCTGTCGGGTGCGAATACGGTGGCAACAGGCGTCGTGCCGCAATGGCATCCTACGAAGTTCGTCCGGTCAATGACGCGTTCATGGACCATCTGGATGCCAAATGGGTCCAAAAGCTCGTTGATGTTGTCAAATACCATTGAAGGCGTGTCGAAAAACGACGTGCCGGCAAATATGAGTACGCCCCCCTGCTCAACGAAAGCGCGTACCGCCTCCATTTCCTCAGATGAATACATCTCATCCGGGTCCCATATGACCAGGATACGGGCGCGGACAAGAGATGCGAGGGACAGAGTTTCATCTTCTTCAATGAATCCATACGTTATGCCGTCATCGGCAAGGGAGGAGCATAACCTATCCGACTGTACGATAGGATTGCCATATGTCGCATCATGCTCTTTAGAGAGGTCAAAGAGTACGTCTACATCTTCCTGGGCAATGCTTACGGGCAACGTAGCGATGACCATGATGAGCAGTACGAGGGATACAATGTGTTTGCTGTGCATCTTACACCACCAAATATGAAATGTAGTATTAATATATACTTATAATATTTTTTATGTTGTTTTTATGATATGGTTGAGAAAGAAAATAATAATATTCTCCATTAATATGCATATAGTAATTTTAATATAAATATTCTTTAATCTTAATGAATATTATTCTTTAATTTGACAAATTAAGAAATTATCTACCAAAAATCTTATATACGCCGCCTCAAAGGTTGCTTTACACCTCTGTCGACATTACGGCAGATCGTGAATAGGAGGAATTATATGCGATGGTATATCGGTAAGGAAAGAGAACCCGGAGAGTCGGAACAGCCTTACTGGGGAGGTTCGTTGCGACTTCGACTTCCGTTCATCCACTACCCGTGGGAATGGCCTGAGTTCGTTGAAGGAGCCATCCTCTGTGTGGTGCCAATGGGTGTTATCGCGGCAATGCAGGCATCCCTCGGCGTGACATACGAAATGGGACTCACTATGGTCATTATCAACAATTTTATGTATTTATTGCACACCAGCTTTGGTGATCCCACGCTGGCGGGATGGATTACGTCGGGTATACCCCTCTACATGGCGTTCGTAGCAGATTATGCCACGCCTGGGAGCGGTATTAATTCAGGGGCCATACAAGCATTGTGCGCATTGCAGTTATTGATGGCAGTACTATTTCTTGGAATGGCATTTAGTGGTGGAGCAAAAAAAGTTGCAGAAATTGTTCCCACATCCATCAAGGCTGGCATCCTGCTTGGTGCAGGTATCGCTGCCATCATCAGGACGTGGGAAAACAACAGCAACGGTATCCAAAACGGCGTCGCCAAGTGGTCGCCGGAACTCGGAATCGGCCCCATATCGGTCTCGTTCTTAATCGCAGTGGTGCTATCGTTCTTCATCTTGTGGTCGCCTCGAGCTATTGCTTATAGAAAAGAACACAAATGGTTCGCATGGATAGCTAAATATGGTATCGCCCCGACGTTCATCATCGGCTACATCATCGGTCTCGCACTTGGAGAGGTGCCCCAACCAACGGGCGTCTTCGACAGTGGATGGGTCTTCGTGCCCCACGTAAGTGAAACCTATAACGCTATGTCACCATTCGTGATAGGGTGGCCATCAGCATCGATGTTTGTGGGTGCAATCTCTACAGCTATCGTTGCATACATCCTTGCATTCGGCGACATCCTTGTCGCGCAGGCCATCATCGATGAGGCAAACGATGCCCGAAAGGACGAACTCGTCATCATCGACCCCAACAGGACGAACTTCTGGGTCGGCATTCGCAACCTGATAAAAGCACTGATATGGCCATATCTGCCACTATGCGGTCCACAGTGGACAGCAGGACAGGCGCTTGTCGTCAACAGGTTCAAGAACTCCAAACCAGAAGAGTTCTACTCGTACTGGGGCGGTGCAACAGGCATGTACTGGGGTATGGCATCCATCATGCTCGTCTACCCGATCGTGCTCGCAGTGAAACCGGCACTCCCATACGGCTTCGGCCTCACGATGGCCATTCAGGGGTACCTCTGTACCTATTTGGCCATGGAGATGGTGACGACCAATATTGAGCGCGGTATCGCAGGCATGACTGGCGGTATCCTCGCGACACGTGGTGCGACCTGGGCTCTGCTCATGGGTGTCCTCTTCTACCTTGCTCTTGTATGGGGCACAACTGGGAAGAAGAAATCAGATAGGCTTCAAGAAGAAGAAACTCCTGAAGAGAATGTCACTCCAGAGAAGTAGAAATACTTCTCATTTTTACTTATTTATTAATCATTCCCTTGGTATAATAGGGACGGTTCTTACACATCGTAGGATGCCTGACACAACTTTTTTAAAACAAGGGCATGAGGGCTGTCTTGTCGGGGGACAAAGTTTACAAATTGTAAAATAATATCCGATAAATATGAATAATATTCTTAATAATGTATTCATATAAGAATTTTATAATTAATAAAAAATTATAAATTTAATTCTATAAATAATTGAATAATATATATTAATATCATATAATGCCACATATAACAAAAATATATTCATGAAATAATAAATAAGTAGAATAAAATGTAAAATAATAATTATGCATATAACCCTTATATAGAGAAAAATATACCGAAACGCTTATATACGTAGAATTAGGAAATCACGTTAATCAGCTATTTACGTATCGTCAGCTTTGCAAAAAAGCGAAGATACACTAAGCTGAAAAAATAATAGGGGGGAAACAATACTATGCGTTGGTATATAGGAAAAGAAAGAGAACCCGGAGAGTCGGAACAGCCTTACTGGGGCGGTTCTCTGCGCCTGCGTCTGCCTTTCATCCACTATCCGTGGGAGTGGCCGGACTTTATCCAGGGTGCTATTCTCTGTGTCGTACCTATGGGCGTCATTGCAGCTATGCAGGCTTCATTTGGCATCAGCTATGAAGTCGGTCTGACTATGGTCATTATCAACAACTTTATGTACCTGTTGCACACCAGCTTCGGCGATCCGAGTATGGCTGGATGGATCACCGCAGGCATACCGTTGTACATGTCCTTTGTTGCCACATATGCGACTGATGCTAGCAAGGTTGAAGCCATACAGGCAATGTGTGCTCTGCAGGCATTAATGGCCATCATATTCTTGGTCATGGCATTCACAGGCGGTGCCAAGAAGATCGTGAACGTGGTGCCCACGTCGCTTAAGGCGGGTAT
>RXIG01000012.1 GCA_004212155.1 archaeon | reverse complement strand
GTCCACCTTCGAGTGGAGCTTGTAGCCGTAGTAGCTGCGTCCTCCCTTCTTTACCCACGTCCCCTCCTTGTTCCTGCGCGTCTTGGCCTCGTCCCCGCGCGGCGTGTCGGCCTTGGCGTGGCCGGGGTCGGCGGTGATGAACGTGGCGTCCTGCATGACGCCCTTCCTTACGGAAAGGCCGCGGGCGTCGAGCTGGCGCTGCAGCTCGTCCCAGATCTCGCGGTCCTTTCCCGTCCTGGCGAGCCGCTCTCGGAAGCGCCAGACGGTGGAGTAGTCCGGCGCCCTGTCCGGAAAGCCAAGGAATCGCATGAAGTCGATGCGATTTGTCGATTGGTATTCCATCTCCTGGTCGGAGAGGCCGTACCAGGCCTGCAGGAGCAGGAGCTTGATCATGACGATGGGGTCGGTGTTGGGCCGTCCGCCTTTGGAGGACGCGTTGTCGTAGATGCCTGAGACGATCTTTCGAAACGGGTGCCAGTTGATGAGCTCGTCGACCAGGGAGAGCCTGTCGCCGAGGGCGGCGACCTTCTTGTACTGCTGCTTGAGGATGTAGGACTCAAACGATACCATGTGAAACCATGCAAACCGAACTATATAAAATTAACCAATGGAAGAAGGGGGTTAATCAAAAAACTCTTGATTATTTCATTTGAATATCACATCATATATAAATTTATTTTAAAAACTATAGAAATCTATTTATAAAGAATATCAGGAAATATTTTCTGGTGTTACCTTGAAAAAATACATAGCAATCACACTCGTGGCATTGATGGTATTGTTGCCAGCGGTATCGGCCCTTCAGACCGTTTCAAATGGTTATTATAATGTGTACGTCGATGATACTGATGGTCATTTTACTGTTGGCACAGGAAGTTTGCATCCAACGCCTAATACCAACGTTCTTTATGGTGGCGGATCTAGTTTACCTGGGACCTCATTTTTTAGCGTAAGGACATATCCGGACAATGCTGAGTATTATGCTGGTAGCGCTATTGAATTGATTTCTAATAATACTTCAGGAAATGTCATCACATCGCAATATGAAGTGATCCCTGCAGCAGGTGGAGGGAGCATACTTGATATAGAACGTGAGCACGAAATTCATGGGACTACCCTCAACTCTTCGTATATCAGCATTTCAACGACATTCACCAATCCTTCCTCATCAGATGACATCTCATTCGGATATCTCGAGATGTGGGACCTGATGATCGCACTTAATGATGAAGCGATTTCCCGCACCATACAACCGACCACGGCGTGGAGCGGCATGTTCAAATCGTGGAACACGCCCTCATTTGTCGCTTTGGAGGTAACAGACGTTGCGCCACCGCTAAGTACTTTCTCAATCTACGTTCCATTCAACTCGACCGTCGCGTCCTCGTCGATGCCCGATGTCTTCATCTATGGAGAGTGGTCTAGTGTGGGATATTGGGGATATGTCCCTTCGGGCGGAAATGATGACAGCGGCGTGGCGTTCATCTATGGGCCAGATAGTGACAATGCCATTACCTTGGCGCCAGGCGGGTCAATTTCTTTCACCCAGTACATAACAACGTCTGCCGAGTCCATGAACATCCCGGCCGTGCACGAAAACGACTGGTCGCCGGTTTCCCTTCTGCCCCTCTATCGCACGAACCTCGCCTCTGCAACGGAGAGGTGGAGCTGCATCCAGGAATCGCTGCCTGAGGATCCCTCTGAAGAGATGACCGCTCTCATCGATGAGGTCTCGACGTTCATGGGGGGTGCGACCTCGCTTTCAAATCCCGTCTATGCAAGTGGGCAATTGGGCAGGGCGCTGGCCGTGATGAACGAGATAGAAGAAGGATTAGGCATTGACTGCAATGCCTGATCTTTTTCTTTTTTATATTTATTTTAGAATTATTTAATTTTTTATTATATCATTAAATATATATTAATTCTAGACCTTTTTAATCAATTAATTGCATTTTATGGAAAATATTTTTATTTTTTCATCCCTAAATCTGTGTTTGGAGGGATGCATCATGAAAGGCAAAATAGTTGCATTATGCATCGCGGGCATGTTCCTCCTTGCCGGATTGGCAGGCATGGCCGCGGCCAAGAAACCGGACAACAGAGGCTTTGACGAGTTCGGTTACAACGACCATGCCCGTTTGTTCAATGGGTGGTACGGCCACTATGACAGGGACATCGAGGGAGGTACTGGCGATTCGTGGCTGCTCATGAAGTGGTCGAAGGACTGGGATCCCATGACCGACCAGCCCATCGGCGCATGGTGCACCAATCACTTCACGTGGTACAGCGACGACTATGAGGAAGAGACATGGTTCGGCTGGGATACAAGAGTGGCGTGGAACGAGGAGACCTCGCCCGAGGCCGATTACAAGGTCAAGGAATTCCTCAAGGTCATGAAGGTAAGCGACGATGAGCAGGCCTGGGAGCGATATGCCCAAGGCGGTGCATACAGCGCAGGATGGGGCACGTATGAAAGCGGCGTCCCCAAATACGTGGTGTTCCAGGACACCATCACCGTCTACGATGCACAGACGGGCGAGAAGATAGCGACCTACGACCTTTGCGAAACTTCGCCCAAAGGGCTCGGGAATCCCATATTCTAAGGTTGTCCCTGCCCTTTCTATTTTATTTTTAAAAAATAAGATTGAGAACGTATTGAATCTCAATACGTCCCAAACGCGCGGTCTCCGCAGTCGCCAAGGCCGGGCACGATGTAGCCGTTCTCGTCAAGGCCGTCGTTTGCGCCCGTGTCGATGGTGAGCGTGTAGATCTGCAGCTCCTTGCCGAAGTGCTCGCGTAGCTTCTTGATGCCATAGGGCGTTGAGAGGATCGAGCATACGATGATCTTCTTTGCCCGCTCCTTGTGCTCGAGCCTGCTGACGACCTCCACGATCGTCGAGGCCGTTGCCACCATCGGGTCGTAGATTATGACGATGCTGTCGTCCTTGACCTCGGGAACCTTGAACGAGCTGATCTCGATCTCCATGTCGAGTCCACCCTTCTCGATGCGCCTGGCGTCGACGACCCCGATGTCCCGCTGGCTCTCGACCTCGTCGAGCAGCCGCGAGCCGCCTTCGGTAAAGGGCAGTCCGGCACGCATGACGATGATCTGGAGGATGCGCTCGCGCAGCGTCTCGCCCTTCATTTCCTCGAAGACGGTGGTGACGGGTCGCTCCTTCGTGGAGCACTCGCGCCCGACGATCTCATATGTCATCAGATTGCCGGCAACACGTAGACTGCGTCGAAAATCGGTCGATTTCGTGCTTTTTTCGCGCAAGTCGCTAAGAATGCTTTTCAGAATAGGATTATCCAATACAATGACGTCGTTCATTGAGACACGGATTTCAGATTTTATCTATATAAGCTTTTGGTAGGGGCTTTGCTGGCCCGGGGCTGTTGGTGCCGCAGGGGGGCGATCCATTACACACCCCTTGTGCCCATTCCTGTGGGCCCCCTTCCTGGCCTCGAACGGCATTTCCACTGGCTTTCCTTCCTCCTGCAGTGCCGATTACCGATGGTCGTCACTTGCTTTTGTTTCATCGAGCGTTTTAGATGGTCGCTTTTTGGCATGGCGTTCACGTGGATAGGCCGAGATCTGAGCCGTGCAATCTTGGAGGAAGTGTTATATATTAGTGCATGCAAATGTGCTTATATCAATGCGCCATTTGGTCTTAATATGTTGTACCCCCATGGGGCGCCAGTAGTGCATTGTTGAACCGAATCCGTGCACATGGGAGAGGACGTTAATGGAAAAGGTTATAGCACATTCGACGATCTGCGGCTACGATCACGAGATAGAGGCCCTCAAGGAAGGTTCAGTATTTGTTTTGAAGATCAAGACGAACTGCGAGAAGATAAAGAAGATGGACGGTATGCGCATCCCCCAGCGTTCCTTGTTTGACATCAAGGACAATCCAGTGATGGCTGCGGCCCAAGAACTCCAATGCAGCGCAAATTGCATCGTCCCGTGCGCCGTGCTCAACGCCTGCTGGCTCGAGGCGGGCATGATGGCAAAGTCGCTTGTTGAAAAGGAAGGCCCCCTGACGATCGAGTTCGTATGATCGTGCAGCCTCGGAACACGTGTGCCAGATACTGCGCACGTCCCGCACCACGCGGCGCCTATACAGTCGCCAAGGTAAGTTTTGTCATCATTTTTCCCGTCTCAGCGTCTTCAAGCATCGCTTTTCCTCATAGAGGCGCATGGAACAAAACAGATGGCCCAATGTGCAATGACGCAACACAGACCATAAAGTATAAAAATACACATAAAATAGTAAGCGAAAGGTGATTTCTTGAAATGTCCTAGTTGCGGAAGAGTCATTCCCGATGATGTGGACATGTGCCCCCAGTGTGGTTATCTTGTCACATATTACGAGAAGGCCAAGCGCTCGATGGGATTGTTCACGTATGCCGGCGCATTGGTCGTTATCATCATCATTGGTCTCACCATAGGATTGTATGTCACCTCCGCGGATGACGGGGAGGTGGACAAGCAGCAGTTCGTGCCCGATACGGTGTCTACATATGCAAAGCTCGATGTGGCGGCGCTCCAGGCAAACATGGAGGATGCAGGCACCCTCGGTCTTCCGTACTCCCTTTCCATCGATGAGCTCGCAGGCGACGTCTCCACGATGACGCTCTACGGCTGGAGCGACGACGGACTGTTCGCCATGGCATTGGAAACGGACGATACGCAGGCGCTCGCGGCCCATCTCGAGGAAAAGATAGGCCCCACCACCGACACGCTCTACGAGGACACCATGATGCACATGTGCGGCACCGACGTGGGATACGTCACCCTCGATGGCGTCGTCGTGCTCTCCGACCTCACATCGCTGCAAACGACGATCGATACCTACGAGGGCAGGAACGCGGCCCTCCATTCGGACGAGACCTTTTCCGGCGTGATGGGCCACATCCCGGCATACGACATGGTGAGCTACTCGCTCGTACCCGAGCAGACGATGCCAATCGATGACGAGAGCCCATTTAGCATCCTCTCCAAGGTCAGGGCCACGGCATCTTCGTTTGACACGGAAAACGGGGAGATGACGATGGTCTTCATGCTCCCCACGGCAAATGACGCATCGATGCTCTCTGACGTCCTCGAGACGCTGTTCTCGCAGACTTCAAGCGAACAGCCCGAGATGCAGTATGCCGTATCGACGGAGGACAGCTTCGTCGTCACATGGATGAATCTCCCCATGGACTTCGTGATATCTGACATTTCCGAGTTCTTTGAAATATAGGACCCTGCGACATGGTGAGCGAGAATGAATGTGAAAAAGGAGCTTTGCATGTTGTGCCAGACGTGTGCGGCCGTGTGCCCGACACAGTGCATCGAGGTGACCGAGATGGACATCATCCTTTCTGACGATTGTAACGACTGCGGCATCTGCGCCCGCGCGTGTCCCATGGGGGCCTTGCATGAGTGAACACCACACCTGCGATGTGCTCGTCGTAGGCCTCGGACCGGCCGGGTCCACGGCGGCCCGCTTTGCGGCCAGAAACGGTGCAGACGTCATAGCCATTGACAAGCGGGCCGAGATAGGGACGCCTATCCAGTGTGCCGAGGGGGTATCACAAAGCATCTTCTCGCAGCTCGAGCTCGAACCCGACACACGCTGGATATCGCATAACGTGTCCTATGTCAAGCTCGTTTCGCCCGGCGGGCGTGTCGTTGACCTCAACGACGAGCGGGTCGCCAAGATCAAGTATGGCTACGTGCTCGACAGGAAGGTCTTTGACAAGGACCTGGCGACGTTCGCCGCCAAGGAAGGGGCCAACGTCCTTTTGAAGACGCGCTTCGTTTCCGGCGAGCGCCTCGGCAACGGCTTGGTGCGCGCCCATGCGCGCAACTTCGGCGATGACGTCACCATCGACGCAAAGATCATCATCGCCGCCGACGGCGTTGCATCGCGCGTTGGGCCCTACTTTGGGATACGCACATTCGTGCCGCTCAAGCACATGGAGTCGTGCGTGCAGTACGAGATGACCAATCTCGAGTGTGAGGATGCCATCGAGATGTACTTCGGCAAGGAGGTCGCACCCGGCGGCTACGTCTGGATATTCCCCAAGGGCGAGCGCACCGCCAACGTCGGCATCGGCATCATACCGTCGCTTACCGACAAGAACGCACGCTACTATCTTGATAAATTCCTTCAAACACCGCGCCTCAGAAACGCGCGTGTCGTTGAGATCAACGCCGGGGGCGTTCCGGTCTCACGCCCATTGAAAGAGACCTACGGTGACAACATCATCCTTGCGGGCGATGCAGCACGCGTCGTCAACCCGCTCACGGGCGGGGGCATATCGACCGCCGTCGTCTCGGGCAAACACGCAGGCACGGTCGCGGCTCAGGCCGTCGCGGCGGGGCGCCACGACAAAGATGCACTCGCGCGCTACCAAAGGCTATGGCAGGATGCATTCGGACACAGGCTCGAGATGTTTTTCAAGGCACAGCAGGTGCTTGTCTCGATGTCTGACGAGGAGCTCGACGATGCGGCAGATGCGCTTTTAAAGTGCAACTTCGAGACACTCTCCGAGTTCGAGCTGCTCAAGGCGGTGGCAAAGACCAACATCAAGCTTCTTGGCAAGTTTAAGACGTTCATACATTGACACGTCTGTTCCTCTTTTCATTTATGCATCATATTATTATACCATGATTTCAGAATAGATAGTGCGTGGTAGCTATGAAGGAGGCACTGTTTTGGAAGGACCTGCCCGACAAGAATGTCCAGTGCGTACTTTGTCCGCACAGATGCGTCATCTTCCCTGGGAAGAAGGGGTTTTGCAAGGCACGGGCAAATCATTCGGGGGTGCTCGTGAGCGAGTCGTACGGCCGCGTGACCTCGTATGCGCCCGACCCCATCGAGAAGAAGCCGCTCTACCACTTCAAACCGGGATCGCGCGTCTTTTCCATCGGTACGTACGGGTGCAATCTCGCATGCGACTTCTGCCAGAACTTCGAGATATCACAGGCGGAGTCGCCGCCAAGCGTGACCTTCTCGCCCGAAGAGGTCGTCGAGGCCATGCGAAGGGAGGACTGTTCCGGCATCGCCTACACGTACTCCGAACCGCTCACGTGGTACGAGTTCGTCCTCGATACCTCGAAGATCAACAGGGAGGACAACATTATCGTCACCAACGGCTATATCAACGAGGGCCCGCTCGAGCATCTCGTTCCCCACATCGATGCGGCCAACGTCGATGTGAAGGGCGGAAGCGAGTTCTACCGCACGCTGTGCCACTCGCCGTACAAGAACGTGATGGAGACGGTGCGCACGCTATACGACTCCGGTGTGCACGTCGAGGCGACCAACCTCATCATCCCGGGGCATAACGACGGCGAGGACGACCTCAGGAGGCTGTGCAGTGAGCTTGTCGAGGTCTCGCCGGATATCCCGCTCCACTTCTCGAGATTCTTTCCTCATTACCGTCTGACCGGTGTGTCTCCCACGCCGATAAATACGCTGGACAAAGCGGCTTCCATTGCAAAGGATGCAGGCGTTAACTACGTCTACCTTGGAAACGTCTGGGAGCGCGATACATCAACGACGTGCCCATCGTGCGGGACGAAGCTTCTGGACAGAACTGGGTTTTCCGTTCGCGGCCCTGCCTTTGACGGCACGTGTCCGCAGTGCGGCGCGAAGCTCTACGGCGTATGGAAATGATGCCTGCGCAGTAAAATTATTTAAATGGCGTCCCGATGTGGGTAGGTATGGTACAAGCTACGCTGTTTATCGAGGCGCAGGCGAACCAGCCCGGCGCTGCAATGAGGTCACTTCAGAAGATGGTCGATGACATGCAGTCATCGGGCGTCAACATCGTGGATTACGAGGTCTCCGACGAGGAAAAGGACGAGGTGGAGGACAACGTCGCCTACTCGTCGTTCGTCGAGATGACGCTCGAGGCGCCGCTTCGCGAGTTCCTTCGCCTCTGTATGCGCGTTACCCCGTCGTCGATGGAGATCCTCGAAGGTGAGCAGGAGATCCCTGCAAACGACGCGCTCTACGTGATGGGCGACGTCTGCAAGATCATCGGCGGCTGCTGCGAGTCGGCGGGAGTGCGCCTTCCCATGCCCGAGACCCAGTTCGGCGACGAGAAGCAGAGGGAGCCGGGCATCGACGAGGAGGAGCTCCACGAGTTCCTCGATGAGGGATACATCCACTTCAAGTTCGTCACGAAGGTGGCAGGCGACGAGGACATCGTCACCCGTGACATCCTCCGCGTGCTCAACGTCATGGGCACCTACGTCAACAAGGTGAAGCTGAAGGAGGACGGCGACCAGTCGGATGGATTCAGCGGCCTGGCAGCCGTTGAGGCGATCGTTCCCAACATCGAGACGCTCTTTGAGGTCGTGCTCCACTTCAGTCCGCTCGCCATGTCGATCGAGTATCCCGAGGTGCTCAGATTCACGCTCGTGGACATCCAGAATCTTGCTATCAATATGTCCTCGCTCGTTACTGACATCACGAACTATGTTGCGACGAAGCGCTACAAGTCGCTCAACGAGCGACGTTGAGCAGATCGTATATCATTCCTTTTTTCCCCTTATATTTCTGCATTTTTATTTTATCATTTAGTGAATTTTCTACTTCGTACTTAATTTGATTTTACATCGAATCTTTTTCAATTATCCATTTTTCTATTTGTTTCCAATATGTTTTTATATTAAAAATGCAAGCATTAATGCAAGTCCGTTATTTCTTGCATTGGCTGTGCTTCTTTACAGCTTATAAGGACACGATAAAATAGCCTAAAGGTGAAATTATGAAGCTGAAAACAGTTGGAGCCGTTCTGGCAGGCGCTGCCTTGCTCGGCGCGACGGTGGCGGGAGCCATCACCGCCGAGGAGACAAGCGTACCAGAAAAGGACTT
>RXIG01000011.1 GCA_004212155.1 archaeon | reverse complement strand
GCTCTCGGCGCTTGGCACGGCGAGGCCGTACGTGCTGCCCAAGCGCCGGCAGGCACGCTTCGGGCCGGAGTGGAGCAGGGTCTACCAGCGGATCCTGGTAACCCGTACGATTATCTGAAAGAGTACTACAAGCGCAATCTGTGCGAGACGATGTACGCGTGCGACAAGGGACGGTTCGGGCGGACGGTCCGCCAGCGGCGGGAGGACCGCCGGGAGACGGCGATGGCGGGCATCGCCATCCTGCACAATGTCTTCACAACACGAGTGCCGCGTTAGTTTTGTCCCAACGCCGTCTTATATGGACATAATATGTATATAGTTGTATCTCTTTTCAATTTTTTTATTTTTTTCAGCATATATTCATGGATGATCTCACGCTCCGTCCCGCCTGTCATGCGGCGCTGCCCCAGTTATCCCGTGGGCGAAGTCGAGAAAATGGCTACGGGACACCAGTGCATGGTGGGGTAGTCCTTGATCTCATGGCGATAGGGAGCGACAGGACAAGGCCGTCCATCATGTACAGAAATGCCGAATCCGGCTTGAAGCTGATTCGACCTTCCTTGTGCAACTCGGATAGGGCCATCGAGAAGCCCTTGCTCATCCCCGACCACATAACAAGATTTGTAGATTCCGGAACGAACAGGTCATACTCGCCCTTAGCATCATCGCCGAAGTCGAACATCAGATTGGCAAACGTCGCCCCGCAGCGCGCCTCGACGCTTTCGAGGATTTTTTCCTTCCATTCTTCAATATCCATATCTCCACCTAATACATCCTATATAATGACTATTGGATGTTGATAGACATTATATCGGGATACTATATAAATGTTTGCATCCATAATTAAGACAATAGGATGTATAAAGAATAATTTTATAATCCTACGGTGCCATGTAGTCCTGATTATATGGCTGAAAGGAACAGGATCACGATAGATCTCGACCCATACACCATCCGGCGGATGGACAAGCTATGCGGGGAAGGAAAGGACTTTCGGTCTAGGTCATCGCTCATACGCTATCTTGTAGAGCGCGGATTGGACCACATCGAAGAGTCGAAGAAAGAGGATAAATAGCAAACGTTTCTTTACTTACGTGGGGTATATGCCACCGTCCGTTATCCTCATCCAGTTTCTATCATATGGCATATATTGAAAATCTCTGATAATTGTTTTATCCTACTAAGATTATTTTGTGAATTTTTGAATATGACCTTAATATAATACAAATATAATCAAATATTTATATGTAACGTGTGAATCGTTTTCTCGTCCTAAATGTTCTTTCGAAAATGAACCATAAATAAAACCCCTCCTATTTTCTTTTCTTATTTTCGGTCTTAATAATGGCTGATTTGTTATGAATTTTTGTTTTCGACCAGTTATTGATTACATCTTTTCTATGACTGTCCTCTCAACCTTTTTGGCGTTCCTTCCGTTCTTTAGATGATGATTGGCATGTAAATTATTTTGCTCTAAAAGAATATTAATTGTTGCACTGAATTGATCTTAATTTTTCTCCCAATGGAACATATTGAATGCAAATGATAAGAGATTAGAAAACACCTGATTATGGCAAGGATAAAAGAGAAAAGCTACTTAATCGTAATCCCTATTGTCATTTGGCGTAAGTAAAAGTCTCCTTGTTTTGTGTTTACTTTACCTATAAACAATGCAAGGACACATCTTTTACTAGCAAACTGTTAAGGTCAGGATACGATATATTTATATATTATAGTTGATTTAATCAACTATATTGAGATGATATTTATGAAACGATATTTGTGCGACATCTATGAATCTTTACATGAGCTTACTTGGTACTTTGGATGTCAGGATATCAACGGCGAGTGTTGTGGCGATATTTCTTTTGTTGAGTATAGGGCATTAAGGAAAATATCCCAAGAGACTAATCCCCCCATTAAGCTCCTAAAGGATGCATTGAACGTCACCAAAAGCGGGGCGACACGCATTATCGACCGTCTTGAAACGAAGGGCTACGCTGTCCGCAGGCATTCCCACAAGGACGGCAGGATCTGCTGTATTGAACTAACAGAAAAAGGAAAATTTACTGTTGAGGAAATAAATAATCGATATGCATCTTTCCTTGGAGAATCCTTGAAAGACAAGGAACTTCAAACACTTTCAAACATAAATAACACGCTTAACGCTCTTGTGTCGGCATTGCGCCAACAAGGACTGGGAAGTATCCGCAAATAACAGGGGGACATATCCATGAATTCTTTGGGCGACACAATACGATTTTTTGTTACTATAACCACTGAACTTACGATACTATTTATTGTAATCAGCACAATGGTAGCGTTCATATTAGCATATGCGCCAGATGAGAAAATCAGGGGCTTTATGGCGGACAAAGGGATATTTGGTAATGTTATCGGAGCTCTATTTGGGGCTTTAACGCCCTTTTGTGCATGTTCTACCATCCCCTTGACGATTGGATTTCTGCAAGCTGGCATATCAATTGGTGCAGTCATGTCTTTTTTAATAGCTTCGCCCCTGCTTAATCCCATTATTTTGGGAATGCTGGTGGCTTTGATGGGTCTTCGGGTATGCGTGGCATATTTTATCATAGTATTTACAGGTTCAATCATTTTTGGGGAGATGTTGGAAAAGACGGGGGCGATGTCGCAGGTAAAGAACGTCAGGCTCAAGAATGGATGTTATGTCGATGGTAAGGATGCACCGTCCACGGGAAGGAAGGAGGTATTATTACGTTCATTCACTATCGCTTTGAATGATTATAGGGGCATCCTGGGCTACCTTCTCGTCGGAGTTGGGGTGGGTGCAAGTATCTATGGATTTATGCCGGAGGAGATTGTGTTACAGTATGCCGGTCCAACTAATAAATTAGCTATCCCCTTCGCAGCTGCAATTGGGATCCCCCTCTACATCAGGGCGGAGACTGCCATACCCATAGGCATCTCGCTGATGCAGAAGGGTATGAGCATCGGTGCTGTGGTAGCGTTAATCATCGGTGGTGCTGGTATGGCCATCCCTGAGATGAGCATGCTATCGAAGATATTCAAGAAGAAATTGATGGTGGCCATTGTAACAGTTATCTTCTCTACTGCTGTCATAGCAGGATATTTCTTTAACTATATTATCTAAGTATGGATTTTATGGAATAAAGGAGGTGACCATAATGGGAAACGAGAACAAGAAAAGCATTATCGGGCGTTTGACCGAAAAAAAGAGGTCCAAAGAAAAGTCATGTGGCTGCAATTTCGAGATAGAAGAAGTAAAAGAAGAAAATGATAATAAATCTTAGAATGCGGGCAATGGAACTGATGAGGGCAGATGCATCATATGCCTGAAAAGCCCGAAAGGTTATGTATTATGTGATGATTTGCAGCCCCCCAACCAAAAAAGTAATAGAAAAAAAATAACTATTGGGATTTATAGGGGGATATAAAAATGTATCTATTCTTTTTGGCGACAGCTTTCATGTCGCCATACTTCCTGCCCGTATGGTAGCTCTTTGCATAGTAGTTCATCTAATTCCTGTACGGGCCCTTGCTCTCGAGGATCACGTTTCTAATGACTATACTTTGCGGGCATAATCCTCAGTCTGCGCTTGGAACGGAAAGATCGGGATTAGTTTTGTACCAACGCCGGTCCAGAAAATGGGAAAGAAAAAGGGAAAGAAAAAAAAGAGATGCAAGATTACGGTATGATCGCATCTCGCTCGCCGGCGGGCATGAATTCCTTCATGCAACCCTTGCCGTAGCAGTCGGTGACATGCCCGAAGTCGAAGTTCAGGTGCTTGTCGGCGAAAGCCACCTTGATGATCGGCGAGAGCGTCCATGCATCGCCGCGGGCGGCGTGCGGAGCTGTCGCGATACCGGTGTATGCCGACATGTGACCGACGTTCATGGCGTAGTTGGGGTAGTTTGGACCCCTCATCTCGAACGGGAGACCCTCGTCCGACCTGAACGAGAACGTGTTGGACGAGCCACACATGTCCTGCAGGTCGTAGCCGTAGAAGCCGAGTCTGCCCATCTCCTCCTTGTGGAGGATCATGGAGTGGTACCACGCATTGCTACCTGCCTGGGCCGAGCCTGTTGCCATGGCGGTCGCGCATCCGGATGCTGCCGAGATGCATGCTGCGCGCTGGCTGCCACCGAAGTGTGACTCCATCACGGTGGGGTACTTCTCGTATGTCTCAAGACAGTAGACGCCGATGTCGGTGGAGATCTTCTCGATCTCGTCCTTTGTCGTCGGTGCTGCGCAGAAGTCGCCGTACTTGTCCTTGATGTAGTCGATACCGTAGTAGATGAAGTCCTCAAGGATGTTGTCGGTGTAGGTCGCGGATGCATACTGGGTGAATCCGACACCACCGCTCATGTACGAACCGAGATATATCTGGTCGTAGACCACCGCACCGGCGGCGATCGCCTCAAGCGTGTGACGACCAGGGTCGTCGGGGTACAGACGTGATGACTGTACACAGTCCGCCATTACACCAAACGGTATGCCTCCGGGCTCGTTGTTCGCACGTGCCCTTCGGGCAGGCATGAATGAACCCATGTTGATGACCGATGCGTGCTTTGCAGCATATGAAAAGTCGGCTGTTGCCGCCTCACCGGCCGCCATGTTATAGGCGCCCATCATCGTCATACCGATCTGCATACCAGACCAACGGGAGATCGTACCACCGTCGCAGACGCGGCCAACGAGCGTTGGGACGCGCACGACCTGGTAGGTCGACTTGCCGATATTCTCCTTGATCTGTTGTGCCTGGTCCTCGGGGAACTCCTTGTTGATGTCGATGAGGAAGCGGTTGTCGAGCTGGTCTGCGAGCTCATCATCGCCAGTGAAAATCTTCACGTAGCAGTCTGTGGCAAGCTCTGGGTTGACCTCACACATGTGCTCCTGGATGACCGCACCACCGGGCATGGTGTGGTTGATGAGCTCCATGTAGTGGTTGATGGTCTCGGGCGTCACTTCCTTACCAAGTCGCTTCTCGAGGATGTTGTGTGCCATGTCCATACCGACGATGACGGTCCTGCGGATATCATCCCACAACTGCTGCATCGCAGCGTTGTTCATGAAGTGGATGTCGTCCATGTCGACGATGTAGTCGGTGTGGCTGAGCTGGTAAGGCATGAGCAAACGCTGGCCCTGAGCAAGACCCACGTCGGGATTGTAGCCGGGAATGCCCCTCTCAGCCGATATTTTCTTTGACGACTCGACGAACTTTGACTTTGACTTTGACTGTTTCCAGGTGCCGTAGTTGTAGAACTGCGTCTTCTTGTCCTCTGGCTTTTCCTGGAACTTCTTCTTCATGGAGTCGATGTAAAGTTTCCTACTATCTACCATTTACTGTCCCTCCCTGTTAACGCTCTTGTAACCACCGAAGGTCCTGCCCCAGTGCACGGCATTAACGACCTCGAGGACCTCTGGGTCCTTGGTGATGGATACGCCGTCTGCACGGAACATGGTGGTCATCTTCTCGAGCTCTTCATCGGGGAGTGGTTTTCCGACAGACACGGGTCTGTCAATAGGTTCTCCGCCCATGTTCTTCACGTACTTTACCTCGCCGCTGTCGGCGTCGAAGATGTAGCGCTGCATGGCATCGAACATGAGGCCGTTTTCATCAAGCCTGACGGCGTGACCGTGAACGGTCCTACCACGGATACCTGTTCGAGCCGGGTCGAAGGTCTCTGACTCGATAAGCTCTTTTGCATACTTTTCCACATCGCGCTCGCGAGCCTCGATGATCTGCCTTCCCGAAAGGGTACCGGTGTCGATACCACGGTATCGGTGCAGATACGCCCACGCACGCTGGTAGGGGGTGATCGGTGCGAAGTAGACTGAATCGGTGAACTGTACGTACCTGATCCTGTCTCCTGCCTTTGCGCCCTCCGTGGGTTCTACGAGCTCACGTATGATGCAGTCAGGTTCTCCCATTTCATCAAGTGGCGGGTGAACGCTCTTGAAGTCTTCTCCGGGTGCTCGGTGTCCAAGAACGAGGACGAGGTCCTCATCGGAAAGTGACCTGAGTTTTTTGAACTTGTACTCGGGGTCCATGTACTTTTTCCTGTTCTTTGAGACGATCGATTCTCCGGGAACAAACTGTGCTTTGTAAACCATAATTCTCATTCCTCCTTAACTGAGCCTCTGAGATAGTCAGCAGTTGTGGCCCTATACTTCGTAAAACGGCCACGCTGGATATCATACCCGAACGGTAGTTGCCGATCGCAGACGTCTTTGATCTCGCCTAGAACTGATTCTTCCTCTGTTGCAAGTTCTACCCATATCCATCCTACCTTGAAGACGGACTTGTCCTGGGATAAGAAGCCCTTGTATTCTGTTTTCTTTACGTTGTCAATTGTGTTAAGATCGGCAAGTAGCGCTTTTGCCCTGTCCTCAGAAACGAGCCTGAGCGGGAATATCTGTACTTCGGGATTGATATCAGACATAGAAAGCTCCCTTAAAGACCTCCCTTAATCTCAACCGCTGCCTCAGCGATGTGCTTGAGGGGTTGGTTGAACTCAGGTACTGTAGAAAGCACGTCCTTAAAGAGGCCTGATGTGAGTTCAGGTGAGAACATCTGTGTACCTGCATCAAGTGCCATTGCGGCTGCAATCGCGGGGATCACATAGCCTTTCGAGTGTCGCGTCACGATGTGGTTACCGTTGAAGATACCGGGTCCACCGCCACCGTAGATCGAGTGGCTGAAGAACGACATACCAACGGTCGTACCGTGTGCACGTCCAAAGTCGACACCTGGCAGACCTGTCTCGTGCTCGATGAGGTCGTTGTAGTAGAGAATCGTTGATGGCACTGCCTGGGCTGCCCTCATGGCACCACAGTTGACCATCGTTGCGGCCATCATGCCTGCGGCGGCATATGCATTCCACAGGGCTGTGTCTTTCGTGTCGTAGAGCTTGTAACCAGATGAGAGCGTCTTACCTGGCTGGATGACCTTGTCATCGATGGCTCGGGATACGAGAGACTCGATACAGGAACCGACGGTACCTGTCTTGCCGTTCTCCTTCACGATGTCGAGTACGAGATTGTTTGCGTTAAGACCTTCCATGGCCAGACCAAGAAGATGCTGTCTCTCAAACGCACCAAGCGCATCACCCATCTCGAACATGGCGGTCTGCTCGAAGACTGCCGAGAGTGCGGCTGCCTCAAGTGCACGCTTGTCGGTGATAGCTACAATGTGATTGACCATGATGTTTCTCAGAGCATAGCCAAGACCCTCGTTTTTCTGTGGTACATCGAGGATGGTCTTGATGTTTGCGCCTGCAAGGTCTACTGACTGTGGATATGAGCCCCATACTGCTGCCTTGACGATGTCAACATCATACATGGGGATGTCATACTGATCGACAATGGCTTGCGTCATTGCGGCAGCTGCAGCAGTGATACCTGCTGAGTATTCGGCTTGAGCACGGCTCGAGGGTACCTCGAGGAGGAGCCTTCGTCCATCAGAGATGATCTCGACGCGCGTGTCGTCTCCTTCTTCAACCTGCAGAATGTCAAAAACCCGTGCTTTTATAGCTTCAGCATCGTCAACAAGTGGCTTGTCTATGCCGCGTCCACGAATCTGGAACGCTTTGCCGAACTTAGCTGATGCCATGGATTTCTGGATAGCTTCTAGATCTATGGCCACTGCCCTCTGAACCAGCGACACAATCTTCTTGATTGCGGGGTTTCGGAGAGGGCTGATAGCTTCCAAAGGTACATCGGATTCGATGACGTTTCCTCGGTTGTCAAAAAGATCTATCTTATCTTGATACTTTGGCATCAATTTCCCTCCTATATTCATTACGCCCTATACAGTGGATAAAGTTCTGCATAAGACTACAGTACTAACACCAATCGTTTATTTATAAAGTTTTTCCAAAAACTATGAACGACTCTAAAATGTACTATATTAGATTATATTTTTGTATATCTTATGTTATTAATAAGTTATTTCAGTATGAAATATACATTATCGCCCTCGGAGAGTGAACGGAGCCTTTCCACTTCATCTATCTCTCCAACAAGGTTCGTATGTTCGAAATCTTCGCCAGTGGGACCATATTCCGCATTATCGTCAAACCGTATTCCGATGACACCGCGCTGCCTGGACGCCATGTTCGTAATGCCTATCTGGCCCCTACGGACCGTGCCTTGGGGGATATGCTCCGGGTGGAGCGATCCCGCGAGCTTGGTGTCGCCTGAGAAAAGTATCATGTCAAGCTCTTCGTGTGCGAAAAACACATCGAGCCTGCCTAGGGCACGGGTCTTGAGCCCGGTGACCGTCTTGAAGTATCCTACGGTCTCTGGTGCCTCTTCGGCGTAGAGGGTCACGGTAAACACATATGCCGGGTCGATACCCCTCGTCTCTACGGCCCCCTTGCCTCGTGCCTCTACGGTAAGCTCGGGGTCCTGCTCGATGACGATGGCATCATCATCCTTCTCGCCCGTTCGTTGCTGGTTCAGGCCCTGGGAAGCCAGCATTCGTTCGGCTTCCCGTTGCGTCATGCCCAGTGTGTTGAGCCGCGGTGTCGTCGTCTCGACACGCACTTCCTGTCCTACGTGTGCCTGCTCGGCAAGTTCTATGCCACTGACCACACGGCCTATCACGGAATGGGCGTCATCCTCTATGGTATCTTTGAAATAGAGGTAGACGCTCCCCACCTGCTTGCCAGAGGTGCGAACGCTCAGAGAACCCCTCGAGCGTGCTGCAATGGTTTCGGAGGGTATGTCAACCCCTTTTAGTGTATCGTCCTTGCAGTAGGTAGCGAGTCGTTCCCTGATGGTAAGATACCCGTTGTTCGTCAGGAAGAGGAAGTGTTCGCTCCCCACAGGGGCAGCATCGTTCATCTCGACGCCAAGCTTCGTGATGATGGTGTCGCCATCCTCGAGTTCGACGTTCTCGCCCGTGACGACCGTGTAGTCATACATCTCCGAACGCTCTCGTTTCTCATGGATGGACTCGATGACGTCATTGGGTTCGAGCGCTTCGAGGATGTGGCGCCCCTTCACGATGCGGCCAAACGCGGACTTCTCGATGCCGTTTCTTCCGATGAAGCCGACTTTAGAGAGCGTGAGCACGCCCTGGCCGCGTTCGAATCCGGAAAATCCGAAAAGGACCTCATACCGATTGTATGTGAACTGCTTGCGAGTTATCTCGAAGGGAAGAGCAAGCGTCCCGAAGTTGACGCTCTTCTTGTCAGTCCAGACGGCCTTGAGCCCTGCGAACTTGTCGAGGTTGGATGCGAAGAACTCGTGGAATCGATTGTCGTATGCTTCCATGGTGAGCTCACCCTTCGATGTGGTGATGACATACGTGTTATGCACGGAAACTTCCTTTGTCGTCCTGCGTTCCATGATGATGGGGCGCGATTTTGTTGGTGTTCGTTCGATAAGCTCCAGCAGCGTCCTGCCGTTCGTTTCGACCTCGTTACCGTCAATGGTCACCTTCATTGTGTGCCACCTCCCGTTTGGCTTTCTGGCAGCAGTTTGACAATGATCGTATCGTTCATGTCCGACCGTGAGATCACAGCGATGTCCCCGAGGGTCGTATCGCCGATCTTCACCCCGCGGACCTGTCCGTTGAACGAGTCATACGGTTTTTTCACCCGCACACCATCAAGGTGCAGCACGACAGGATTGTCTCCGAGCGTGCCCCTTATGTCAAGCTGTTCCTCGATCTTTTTCTTCACATATGCTGGCGCATAGGGTGGGGGGTCCTTTTGTATTTCCTCCCTGAGCGACTCCGTCTCGTCCATGAGCATACGTTTGATCTCCTCGAGCGTTGCGATGTCCTCGACAGAGCGCATGCGTGCCGACTTGCGCCCCACGTTGCCAACATAGTTTTCAACCGTGTCTAGCGCACGAGGGCCGCCGCATACGATATGGGGGACCTTGATGGAGCTTGTCTCCTTTACCTTTTCCAGAATGCACGACTCGAAGGCACCAAACGAGAAAATGGCGGCATCGTGTTCGGCGATCATGCGCCGCTCCTTGTCAGATATCTGGAATATCGTTTTCCCATATCCCCGCGCAAGTCCCACGATGTTTGTCGTTGCACCGTAGCGCCTGAGGAACTCGGCTATGTCGCAGACGGGGTGGGGCAGGTGGTGGCGTGAAAGCGATGGGGCGACCACGGCGATCTCCATATCGCCAAACGGGATCTCGTGTATCTCGCCCTTGATCTTGTGTGCCAGTTCGGTAAGCGTTGAGAGGTCATATCCGGGGAGGGCGAAAACGATGTCGATCTCTGTCTGCATTGGTGTCTTTTGCATCACGATCCCGCCCAGGTCGTGTATCTTATCGAGCATCTCGTCATGGCGGTAGATGCCACCCTTGAAGACATACATCTTATACATCCGCCTCACCCCAAATCTCCTTCTCGAGCTCGTCGACCTTGTTCGTGAACTCGGTCATGGGCGGTATGTCGGTGGCTACGACGATGAACCCATCCTCGCGGTGCTTGAATCTGCGCACCCTGAATCCCTCCGGCAGTATGTGCCAGAGCGCATCGATGATGTTGTCGCGCACCTCTTCAGTATAGTCGTAGATGGTGATTGAGTCGAGGTCGGGCGGGGCATTGGAGACAAAGAGGATGTTTCGTTCATCTTGGGTAACATTCTCCTTACCTACTCGTTCCTGTAGGGTGGAGTATATCTGGTCGTAATACCGTTCATGCGTGACGCTGATGCGGACCCCCTTGGACGACTCGCGCAATGTGGCAAGGGATCCAAGCGATAGCGGTTGCACATCTTTTTTGAACTTACATGCAACGTAGAAGGCGGGAAGACCAATGTCTGATTCTATGAGCATGATTTTCAGTTTCTTTCCAAGTCCCAGATTCTTGAGCGTTTCCTCTGCAAGCTTCTTGATCTGGGTGTTCTCATCATCCTTGCCTCCTCGGACTTCCACTTCCATCATTCTTCACCTATGAACGCGGACGAGAGGAGCGCGCCACCTATGGCCCCGATGAACTGCGAGTGTTTCGGAACGATGGGCTTGATCTTCAGGATGTCCTCAAACGCTCTGTTGAGTCCCAGTATGAGCGATGTGCCACCGACCTGTATGAGCGGTTCGCGGATGTCGACCTCCTGTAGTTGCTGCTCATAGACCTGTTCGGCAACTGAATAGCACGCAGCGGCCGCGACATCCTCCCTTGACACGCCTGCAGCAAGCTCTGTGACAAGGTCCTGTATGCCGAAAATGATACAATACGATGCCATGTGCACGTTTTTTGGGTTGCCCTTCATGGAAAGTTCGCTTAGCTCGGATATGTCGACACCTACTCGATTGGCAGTGATCTCAAGGAATCGTCCCGATGCACCGGCGCATATGCCCCCCATCGTGAACGAGTCGGGTATGCCGTTGTTGATCGTGATGACCTTGTTGTCCATGCCACCGATGTCGATGACGGTCGCCTCACCCTCGAGCACATCGGCGGTCCAGACGGCCCCCTTGGAGTTGACCGTGAGCTCCTCCTGGATGAGATTGGCGTTGAAGTGTTTCCCTAGCGTGTGTCTGCCGTATCCTGTCGTACCAATGGCCTCGAGGTCGTTGATGGTGACACCGGCCTCGGAGAGCGCGTCATCCACTGCCTTGTTGGCCGACCTGATGACGGCCTGTGTGGGATGCCATCCCGTGCCTATGACCTCGTTGTCCCGCATGATAACAGCCTTCGTGGTGGCAGAGCCGGAATCGAGACCAAGCGTGAGTCCCTCTTGCCGCTTTCTCCCAAGCAGCTGCTTTCGCTCCGCAATCGTCTGGAGTGCCTCCATGCGCGTAAGAAGCTCATCGCTTTTGGTGTTCTCGGTGAACGAATACATGACGACGGGCAGATTGGAGTTTTTCTGGATGTAACGTCGCACCTCGTTTTTGAGCAATGCGCCCTCTGCACATCGAAAACACGTTGCAAGGAATACTGCATCAGCCTCGACCAGTCCCTCGACAAGGGCTCGCGCTCGCGCGAACATGAGCTGCAGGCCTGGTGATTGCGCCTCGAATCCGGTGATATCTGTGGTCTCTTTTATATATTCGTATGATACATCCGGGAATATCACTTGCGCGTTCACCATGTGCGCCGCCTTTTCGATCTCTTTTTGTATCCCGCTATACTCCGGTCCGCAGGCAAGCTGAGCGATCTTAATCATTCCCCTCTACCTCCTTGAGGAACGCGAGTATGCGTGATACGACCGAACGCGCCTCTTCCTCCGTCTTTGGGTAGGTAAGGACGAGTTGTGGAATGCCTGATTTCTTTATCATGTAGAGGAGGAACTCGTTTGTCCGGGCACATCCCAGGCATCCGAAGTTCATTGGGGCATCCTTGAGCGCAATGATGGCGTCGGCCTTCTCATAGAGGGGACCGAAGACAGAAAGCCTGCCGCGCACTCCCGATGGCGCCTCGGCAGAGGCGTATTGAAGCCCCTTGCTGGGCTCTTCGGCGGTGATGTTGAGTGGGGGCGAATCAATCTCGACGTCTCGCACCTTCTTTGAGATCGTTTCCATGATCGTTAGCGGTTCATGCCCGGCACGTTCGACCAGGTCAGATAAAATTAATGAGTTGGGAGGAAATATTGCAACTTTCAACATATTCACCTTACAACATGTTCCTTTTCTTGAGACGCATTATCTCCGGACGCGAGGTGATCTGGATGAGGTCCTCGAATATGCCCATAGTGATGTCGACAACGCCCAATGCGGCGATGGTCTCGCCCTGGTCGTTTTTGATGGGCACGACGCATACGGGTACGCCACGGTATACCCCGTTTGAGGGGGTCACACGTTGGGTGATCCCCGATTGAAGTACTTTCTCGAGTATTGGCCCCGTGTAGTTCATATCGACCACATTGCCTTTTTCGATGCGAACACCCTTATTGTATTTTGATCGCATCGTGATGGGGAGCTTCCCTGAAAGCTCATGTATCGCAAGTGCTATCTTGCACAGCTCGCACGACCTCGAGTCCTTTGATATCTTGATCATGTCGATTCCTCTATAATGCGTTTTAGCGTGTCGGGATCTAGGCAGGATGGCACCTCCGGGGGGGCATGTTCCTCCCCGCCCATGCATTCGAGCGCCTTGACGATAAGGGGAAGCGTCTCGATTTCCTGCTCCAAAAAGTAAAAGCCAGGGCGTGCCGCTCCTCGAACGGCCCTGCACCTTCGCTTGTCACCCACTGGAAATGCTCTCACCTTTGAAAAGATTCTCAATGGGTCGAGTTTCTTGATCTCCGTTACCACGTTGTCTACCTCGTCCTCATCCCCTTCTACAAGCACACCATAACAAGTCTGTTTGACAAAAAGTGACGATGAGAGTGTAGAGACCTCTCGTGCCAGGTACGAAGGCGAGAGCTTTGAATCAGGCGAAAGCACGAGAAGTCTGGTAACCTGTTTCATGCCTATCATTTTCTATGGCACCATATAAAAGTATCGTGTTGTTCGTTATCTATTCACACCATTTTCTCAGGGAAGAAGTTCACCACGGTTGGCGGGACCCGCGCCATGCGGCATGGTGCAAGAATGGCGTAGCACATGAGCCGTCATCTCGTGCGAATGGGCGTGGGTTCAATAAATGTTTTATACTCATATAATAAACACCGTATGATACGCATGCCACTCGACAGATTACGTCAGAAACTTACCAAGGAGGTCATGTGGCTCTACATACTCAAGCTCCTACAGGAACGTCCTATGTATGGCTATGAAATAAAGGACCAGATAAAGAACCATTTCAACTGGTCTCCGACCACAATCACGTCGTATGTAGTGCTCTACAAGCTTGAATCAGGTGGATATGTCCGTACCGAGGTACGTGGCGATGACTCCACGAAGGTCAAGAGAAAGTATTATATCATCACAGAGAGCGGTGAAACACTTATCGGAGAAGGTATCGCATTCCTGAGAGAGGTGCTCGGAAAGCTCGAGACGTGATGTCACGTCTTCACGTGCAGCGACTCTTTTATCATCTTTTCCCGCTGGTACCTGTATGTTTCGCACTGTTCATATTCTCCATAGCACATTGTTCGTATCGTCTTGATGTGCATGTCAGACAATCGCTTGCCGCAAAGCGTGCAGTACTCCTCGTGTCCAATGAAGAATTTGTTTGGTTTTGATTCGATGTAGGGGCAATGGTCTATTGGCATGATATCACGCAGTTGCTACGTTCAAGCCACAAGTATATAAATATTGTCCTGGTTTGCACGAACAATATTTCGAAAAAAGAGAGAAGTGCGTAGATTACTCGTCGGCGTCCGAAGCTGCGTAGCCATGTGCTGCCCTGATCATGCGCATCAGGTCTGGCTCCCGTGCAATGATGTTGTCTGGGACCTTGTAGAATCCTGCGAGAACGCTTCCTTCCTCAGGTTCGTATGCCCTGATGTAACCATACTCGCTCTCGAACTGTGAGACGGTGTCGTCGTCAAGGCGAAGGAAGAGGGTGTCGTCCCCGATGCCCGCAAATATCGTATCCTTCACAGAATAGAGATGAAGTCCATACATCTTCTGTTCCTCATAGTCCTCATCCGAGAGCGCGGCTTCGAGTTGGGACCTGAGCATTTCGTCGGCCTGTTTCCACGTCATATGTACACCCCGTAAATAACTATCGAGGGGGGATTACTCGTCGTCCTCGACGACGATCGCTTCAGACGGACAGTCCATCTCGCATAGCCTGCATACCGTGCAGTCATCGACCCGTACCGGGCGAGCAATATCATCTTCTAGGTCAAATACCTCGGAAGGACATTCGTCAATACAAATGCCACAGCCCGTACATAAGTCCTCATCAACAATTACCTTTGGCATAAGGTTCACCTTTTTTAGACCAGGTGGTAAGTATAAAAATGTTCTGGTTTTTGTGTGATTATTTTTCACACATTGTCCTTGAACTTTGAAAAAATAGGAATAAAAAAGAATAGGTGAGAGGATTATAACGCGTTTATCAATTCGTCCTTGGAGATCATACCAACGATGTTGTCCTCGTAGTTCGTAACGGGCATCGATGAGAAGTTATGCTCTACCAGTCTTCTCTTGACATCGTTGAGGGTCTCTTCGAGAGAGGCTACCTCGACCTCCGTCGTCATGACCTGGTCGACGGTGAACTCCTTGAGGCGATTGTCCATATACCTTCCAGGGGTCTTTTCCCTGAAGAGGTTGAGACCGATTAGAATGTCCTGGATCGTTACGATGCCAACGGCCTCTCCATCCCATACTGGAAGGGAGTGAATGTCGTTGTCGAGCATGATCCTGCGGGCATGTATCACGCGGTCGTCAGGGCTTAGCGCGTGGAATTTAGTGTTCATATGCTCCGAGACGTAGCCTTCGAAGTCGAATGCTTTGAGAAGGTCCGTCTTTGTCACGATGCCGATCTTCTCTCCAAGGACAGGAATGCCCGAGATGCCACGTTCCTTGAACGCGAGGAGTGCCTCGATGACCTTTGCGTCCTCTGAAAGCGAGAACGGATCTGAGGTCATACAGGATGAAACATGGAACGATGACGTCCTCATGTTCAGGCTACGCGAGGAGCCGATCTTCTCCACGATGTCGCGTTCGGTGATGATGCCAACAAGCTCGCCCTCTTCTGTCACGGGGAGCCGTGCGATATTGTTTTTCTCCATCTCCTCGACGGCATACGACAGACGTCTGTCCTTGTCGATGACGATGGCCTCGTGTGCGATTTCCTTGAGTTCCCTTTTCATGCGTATTCCTCTTCTATGAGCTTGAGCAGTATGTCCCTTTCCGTGATGACACCCCGTATGTCGTGCTCCTGGACGACAGGTAAGAATCCTATGCCGCTTCGTTTCATGAGGTCTACGGCCTGTCCGATGTCGGCATCGGGCGCTATCGTGATGGGGGTCTTGTTCATGATGTCCTGTATGCGTATCGAGAGCGCATCCTCGGCACTCTCCGTCTTCATTCGCTCAAGCATGAGGGACGACCCGAAATAGTCCATGATGTCGAATGTGGAGATCACGCCTATGAGTTCGCCATCGGACACCACTGGCAGTCGTCTTCTGTAATTCTTGATCATGATGCGTGACGTGTCCTTGAGAGTCGTCCCTGGGGTGATCGTGATGACATCTGATGTCATGGTATCTGCTACCGAGATGCCGGACCAAACGCCAGCGATGTTGTAGACAAAGTCTTCCTCTTCAACGATGCCAACGACCTTGTCGTACTTGTTCAGGATGGGAAATCCCCCGACGCCCTTCTCAACAAGCTTGTTGAGTGTGGCCCCAACGGAGTAGTCGTCTCTGATGGCGATGACGTCATTTGACATGATCTCGCGCACCGATTCGTTTATTGCAGCAAGGAAGTTGCCCTTGTGTTTCTGCATTATGAGGTTGTAGCTCTCACCACCCCCGAGGAAGTCGATAATGTCTCTCGTGATAACGATGCCCTTGATCGCCGACGTTCCGGGCTGCACGATGGGCAGTCGTCGAACATTGTATTCAAGCATCGTCTCAGCAGCGCCCTTGATATTGATGGTTGGCGGCACGGTCACGACATTCCGTCGGGCAATCTTCATGACCTCGCGTTCCTTCTCGGCCCTTCGTGAACCGAATTCAATCGGCCCTCTGTCAAGTTTCCCGTATATGAAGTCTCTCATTACCATCCCTCCACTAATAATTTGAGGACATCCATCTTTCCCACGATACCCTTGAGCTCGTAGCCCTCGTTGACGACGGGTATGCGCGACACGTCGTGTTGAATCATCTTCTCCACGAACGTGGATACCGTGTCGTCCTCGCTAAGCAAGATGGGTGTCCTGTTCATGATCTTTTCGACCTTTGGCTGATTCGAGCGGCTCATGCCCGCATGAATCGATTTTCGAACGTTTCCAGAAAGAAGCAGGTCCTTTTTGGACACATAGCCTGCCAGTTTGTTGAACCGGTCCTTGCGCGACGTTGCCACCCGTATGACGGGCACGCCAGAATATTGTATTTCCTCCATGATGTTCCACAGCTTTACGATAGAATCCTCCGCATCCACGTAAATGGGGTACGTTCTCATCATGTCCCCTATGCGCATCTTGGCAACATGCTCGTTTTCCAAAATGAGGATGGCGAGGATCTCCGAGAGCCCCACATACCCGATCGGGTGCGTCCCATCGAACACGGGCAGTATATATGTGTTATATTTAAGCATCTTGCGGGCCACGTGCTCTACCGTGTCGTCGGGAGTCGTCTGGTATAGCGGGGGTTTGGCGATGTCGAGTGCGGTCAGCGTTGACTTGTCGCCAGTGATTTGTAATGCAGTGGTACGGTCGATCATACCTCTGAAGTTTCCATCCTTCTCGACAAACAACAACTTTTCATTACGAAGAAGTTGTCGCGCTTTTGTGGCAAGATCGTTTCCATTCAAGAATGGAACTGACTTAACTATGCCTGAGATTTTCATCTAGTGCCTCCTCTATTCAAAATGATCACTCCTCAAGGAGCTGATCTTTGCAACTATCGCACACAAATTTACCTTCCACTTCGTTTAGGCTTGGAAAATAGTTGCCACAAAATTCACAGAAGCCACCCTCTGGTCGGGAAAGCTCTTCCTCATGCGTGAATATCTCTGGGGCGATTGAGAGTATGCTAAAAGAGGTTATCACTCCCACAACCTTTTCGTTCTCAGTCACGATGAGGCGCTTTATCTTCGACTCAGAAATGAGATTCCATGCATCTATGACCTCTGCGTTCTTCTCGATGGTGGTGACGGGTGTCGTCATGATCTTATAGAGTGGGACTTTCTCAGGGTTGAGTCCCGCCGTGAGCACCTTTGATATCACATCACGTTCGGTGACGATGCCTTCCGGTGCCCCATCGTTACATATGAGTGCGTAGTCTGTGTTCTTCTCATGCATCTTTCGCACCGCCTCCATGACGGTGCTAGTAGATTTCATCAAAAGAATGTCGGTGTCGATGATGTCCTCTATAAGGGGTTTTGTCACTTTACCACCATGTCTACATTCATTATTATATCTATATATAATTTCCCCCATCCTCATCGACGGGCGATGAACGCACCCTTGTTAATCACCCTTCCTACGCATGGAGATACTTGGTGGGACAACCACGAGACTGGACGTACAATGGGCCCAATTCGCAATCATACGAGGAGGTATTGCGTCAAAAACACCATGACGAGCGCCCATCCCAGAGCTCCCACATATGCCGTTTTGTTCCAGTTCATGATCTTTCCCCCGTCGAGCGGATGGATGGGCAGAAGATTGAAGAACCCAAGGAATGCGTTGATGAGGGCGACCGACGCCACTAAGTATGTCGGGAACACGAGGTAGAGGAGCATGGCCAGCGTGGCAACGAAGAGGTTCACTGCGGGTCCGGCAAAGGATATCCTTCCGTTTACGGACGGGCTGATGTTATATCCATATATGTAGACGGCACCCGGGGCTGCGAAGATGAACTGCCCTTGCGATATGAGCGCGATGGCAATGGCCAGCACCAAGCCGTTCGTCCACATCCTGAACTCGGCGAAGAGGTGATGGCGCTGAGCGTAATATTTGTGGGCCAGCTCATGGCAGACGAATGCCGTGCCGACGGCCACGAAGCTCATGGGGATGAGTTCGATTGAGAATCGTGATAGGATCACTCCGAGGACGACCCAGGCTATTGCAAGATCGCGCAGCTCCGTTCGGGAGAATCTCATTTTGTTGCACCATGTTCACACATATCGAGGAGGGGACACCCACTGCATCGAGGAACGGCGCAGCACCGTTTCTTGCAGTGTTCGACGATGGCGGCATGCGCCCGCCTGCATGTCTGTGGTGTAGTGGGGAGGTGTTGCATTAAATGGTTTTTGATTGCATGAGGTGTCACAGGGTCCAAGAGGCCCAGCCTGTCACACAGGCGTATCGCGTACGTGTCAGCAATCATAACGGGATGGCCAGCGGCGTAGAGCAGTATCGCATCGCGCGTCTCCGGTCCGATGCCATCCATGCGTTCTAGGTCTGAGGCAAGCTCTTGATAAGGGCGTTTGAGAAAGCATGTGACATCCCCCTTGTGATAGAGATGAATATGGTGCGCCAATCGCTGGATGCGTCGTGATTTTTGTCGAAAGAATCCTGTGGGGCGCACCATTCGCTCGAGTTCAAGGACATCCAACGTAGAGATGGCCGAGGGAGTAAGCACGCCTCTTGACCGCATCGCTTCGATCACCTTTTCCACGTTTTCCCATCGTGTACGTTGTACGAGGATGGCGCCGACCACGATCTCGAATCGTGACTCGTGGGGCCACCAACGTTTTGTGTCATAGTGTGACATAATCCTTTCCACCGCTTGCGCGAAAGTACCTCTGGTCTCGTCCATCGACATTTACTGTATTTCTCCGTTCTTAAAAACATGGGGGCTTGGCACATTCATGAACTTGTTTTTCCAAAACCAGTGATTTACAGGGGGCAATGAATTGGCTTTCACAGGGGGTTCGACCTACACGACCATTCATAATAACAGTATACAAATATTACGAATAATAAGAATAAATAAACTGACCACGCCAACAACCATGTGTAACAAAATGGGGAATGGATAAGCGCGTCATGATCATTATCAACCATATGGTTCGTACCCCATGGTATGTCTGAAGCCCCGTTTACCGAAAAATTTTTATATCGATATAAATTCACATTTTATTAACCTAACTTTTTATTATTATGAGAGGGAGACACAATGTGCGACTCGAACGAGCAGACGGAATCAGAGGAGCGAACAGATGCTTTGTCCTCCGAAGATCTTCAACAGCAAGTAAAGGAACTAAGCGAAGAGCTGGAGCGAAAGGAGCAGACGATACAGGATTATCTCGATACGATGCGCCGGATCCAGGCGGATTTTGAGAATTATAAAAAGCGTACTGAACGCGAGATCGATTCCATCACCACCTATGCGAACGAGCGGCTCATCCTTAAGCTGCTCGAGACGAAGGACAACTTCGAGCGTGTACTCGCTTCGGACGGTGCAAAGAATCTCCCGGATGAATATCTGAAAGGATTCACCATGATATACAATCAACTGTGCAAGATACTCTCAGAAGAGGAAGTGCAGCAAATTGAGTGTCTCAACAAACGGTTCGACCCGACGCTCCATGAAGCCTTGGTCATGGAGGAGGGCACAGAGGGAGATGAGGAGATCGTCTCTGACGAATTCGTTAAGGGATATACGTACAAGGACAAAGTTATCAGACACGCAAAAGTGAAGGTACGCAAGGATTCACAACACTATGAAGGTGAGTAAACATGGCAAAGGTTTTGGGAATAGACTTAGGAACGACAAATTCATGTATGGCCGTCATTGAGGGAGGATCGGCAACGGTCATCCCCAATGCCGAGGGCGAACGAACGACGCCATCTGTGGTCTCATTTAAGGGAGATGAGCGATTGGTAGGCTCCGTCGCGAAGCGCCAGGCCGTGACAAATCCAGACAAGACGATTCGATCGATAAAGCGCCTCATAGGCAGCAGCAAGAAGGTTCGAATCGGCGAGAAGGAGTATACGCCCCAGGAGGTCTCTGCGATGATCCTCTCCAAGCTCAAGGCGGATGCAGAGAACTACCTTGGCGAGACGATAAACGATGCTGTTATCACGGTGCCAGCCTACTTCAACGATTCACAGCGCCAGGCGACAAAGGACGCCGGCCAGATCGCAGGATTTAACGTAATGCGCATCATCAACGAGCCCACCGCGGCAACGCTCGCATACGGTCTCGACAAGGAGGATGAACAGACGATCCTCGTCTACGACCTGGGTGGGGGCACGTTTGATGTCTCGATCCTTGAGATCGGCGATGGGGTCTTCGAGGTGAAGTCGACCTCGGGCAACACGAAGCTTGGCGGAGACGACTGGAACAGGCGCATCGTCAAGTGGGTCGTGGAACAGTTCAAAAACGACTCCGACATCGACCTCTCGGAGGACAGGGTCGCACTCCAGCGCATCACCGATGCCGCCGAGAAGGCCAAGATCGAGCTCTCGACGCTCAAGGAGACCTCTATCAGCCTTCCTTTTATCGCTATGAAGGACGGTACTCCGCAGAACCTGGAGATGACGCTGACGCGTTCAAAACTCGAGAGCTTGACGGAGGACCTGCTTGAAAAGACGCTCGATCCGATGAAACAGGCAATGAAGGATGCAAACATCGAGCCGGAAAAGATCGACAAGATCCTTCTCGTCGGTGGCCAGACGCGTGCACCCGCGGTGCGCGATCTTATCACCAAGTACTTTGCGAAGGAGCCCTACAAGAACATCAATCCTGACGAATGTGTCGCCATGGGCGCCGCGATACAGGGCGGCGTGCTTGCCGGCGATGTGAAGGACGTCTTGCTCCTCGATGTCACCCCTCTCTCGCTTGGCATCGAGACGCTTGGCGGGGTATTCACGAAGCTCATAGAGCGCAACACGACGATCCCGACGAAGAAGTCGCAGATCTTCTCCACAGCTGCCGACAATCAGACGTCGGTGGAGATCCATGTCCTCCAGGGCGAGCGGCAGATGGCCAAGGACAACATGTCTCTTGGACGCTTCATGCTCGAGGGCATCCCCCCCGCGCCACGAGGCGTGCCGCAGATCGAGGTCACGTTCAATCTCGATGCTAACGGCATACTTAACGTGAGCGCCAAGGACAAGGGCACGGGCAAGGAGCAGACGATCACGATCAAGTCATCGTCCGGCCTTGAGGACAGCGAGGTAGAGCGCATGGTCAACGAGGCGCAGCAGTATGCAGAGGAGGACCGCAAGCGAAAGGAACTAGTCGAGGCGAGGAACCAGGCCGACTCGCTCGTCTACACCACAGAGAAGACGCTCAAGGAGCTTGGCGACAAGGTCGATGAATCCAAGAAGGAGAAGATCAACGAGAAGCTCGAGGCGCTTCGATCCGTCAAGGATGCCGACGACATCGAGAAGATAAAGAATGCCACCGAGGAGCTTACCAACGCGATGTATGAGATATCGTCCGAACTCTACCAGCAGCAGGCACAGGAGCAGGCCCAGCAGCAACAAGGACAGGACGCCTCACAACAGCAGAAGCGCAGCGATGACGACGTCGTCGATGCCGACTATACGGTCGTCGACGACGATGAAGAGGACCGATAAGGCCGTTACATAATGGGTGAGCATGTGAGTGAGCAGGACTACTACGACATCCTCGGCGTATCAAGGGACGCCTCCGAGGATGAGATACGAAAGGCATACAGGAAGCTTGCACGCAAGTACCACCCTGATGTCAATCCGGACAACAAGGAGGAGTCGGAGGAGAAGTTCAAGGAGATCTCCGAGGCCTACGAGGTGCTGATGGACAAGGAGAAGCGTGCACGCTACGACCAGTATGGCAAGGAGGGCGTCTTCAATGGTGGCGCCGGTGGATTCCAGTGGTCCGACTTCACTCATTACCAGGACATCGAGGATATCTTCGGAGACCTCGGCGGGTCCATCTTTGATATGTTCTTCGGCGGCGGCCGAAGGTCTCGAAGGGGCCCCCAGCGAGGCAGCGACCTTCGCTATGATATCTCCATCACATTGCGTGATGCGTTCGAGGGCATGGAGAAGACACTCACCCTCGAGAAGATGGTGGAATGCCCCGAGTGCGGGGGAACCAGGTCAGCGAGCGGGTCTGAGCCCGAGACGTGCAGCAAGTGCAACGGGCGCGGGCAGGTCCAGGCTGTGAGGAACACGCCCTTCGGGCAGTTTGCCACGGTCATGGCATGCGATGCGTGCCATGGCACGGGCAGGATCGTCAATGACCCATGTTCTCGGTGCCGGGGCACTGGCAGCGTACGCGGCAAGAAATCGCTCAAGGTGCGCATACCCTCCGGCATTGAGAACGGATCGCACATCCGTCTTGCAGGGGAGGGGAACCCGAGCACCACAGGGGGGCCGCCAGGAGACCTCTATGTCGTCGTTCACGTGGAGCAGGACAAGCGATTCGCCCGCGAGGGCACGGAGCTGCTCTCGGAGGAGACGATCACATTCCCTCAGGCAGCCCTCGGAGACGAGATTACCGTCGAAACGATCGATGGCAGGGTCAAGATGACCGTGCCGAAGGGGACGCAGCACGGAAAGATACTGCGCCTCAAGGGCAGGGGCATGCCCGACATGCGCACCGGGCGTCGCGGTGACCAGCACGTACGCGTGCTCATCGACGTGCCAACCGAGCTCACCGATGATCAAAAGGAGCTCATCAGGAAGCTTGCAAAGACGTTCGGCAATGCTCCGAAGGAAAAGAAGAAGGGCTTTTTCGAGAACCTTGGTATCGGTATCTTCTAGCCCTTGTTTTTCATTTTTATACCATTTTTCTCCATTATCTCCCTGTATTCACTCACATTGTAGATGCATCCAGGGTCTATCTCCTCCATATCGCCGTAGTAGCCGTAAGCGCGTGAGCGGCATCCCCCACAGACGTTCCTGAAGTCACATTGGGCACATTGACCCTTGATATTGGAACGGTCACGAAGGTCGCGCAATTCTTGTGAATCGTTCCAGATGTCCCTTAACGACTCTTTCTTGAGGTTTCCCACGACTATGGGCATGAAGACGCAGGGCTTTATCTTTCCGGACGACGTGACTGCGCAGTAGAGCCGGCCAGCGCCACATCCGCTAATAAACTCCGCTATCTCGAAAAGATCCCCTTCCACATGTCCACCGTAGAACGTGAATGAAAGATTTCCGTCTCCATGTTTGTGTATCGTCTGAATAGCGATGCGGGCATATTGCGGCGCCGTTGAGAATATCTCGACGGGCGATGTTTGAGAGCGTTTGTAGAGGTATTTGAGCAGTTCCTCGCGCTGCTTTGGTGAGAGATCCGCCTCGAACGAGAACCTCCCCCTGCCCGTTGGGATGAAGTTGAACTCGATGAACCGGTCGACACCTATCTCCTCGGCAAGGTCGATTATGTTCCCTACCTCGTCAATGTTCGAGCTAGTGGCGGTCGATGCTATGGCGGTCATGAGTCCCATATCCTTGCAGTTCTTGAGACCTGCCACCGCCTTCTCCCACGCACCCTCAACACCTCTGAAATCGTCATGCGTTTTCGGATCGGCGCCATCGACAGAGATTTCGACGTACCGTATGCCCGCATTTTTGATCTTTCGGGCAACCTTCTTATCGATGAGGGTGCCGTTTGTCGCGAGCGCCGTATAGATGTTCTTGCGAGACGCATACGCTGCTATATCATAGAAGTCGGGACGCATGAGCGGCTCGCCACCGGAGAATGCGATGGCAACGACGCCCAATCGGTCCATCTCGTCGATGATCCTTTTGACATCTTCGGTGTCCAGTTCGTCTGGCGATCGCCTACCGGATGAGGAGTAACAGTGCTTGCACTTGAGATTGCATGCCTTGGTGATGTCCCACACCACGAGGAAAGGAGCCCTGAGCCTTTGCGGTTTCGTGATGCCGTACTTCGCGATGCTGAGCACGACATTTCCTAGCCCCTTGCGTTTGATGGGATCGGTGAAGAATTCCTTCATGCGCTCTTGAGATACGTCGAATCTGTCACCCCCATACCCTATGATGCGTTTGACGAAAGGATAGTACACCCTGCATGTCATGTCAAACGACGTGGGCTCCCCCACATAGCGCTTCAAAACCTTCTCTATGCGCTTTTCCCCGGTTCGTTCATCGAAATGGTCGAGCTTGCCTATTAATCGTCTGCTTAGCCAGTTTCGCGCCAAGAGGTTTACAAATGAGACCATTTTCCGTTCCATGGGATCGCCATTGTAGAAGTGATGGTATTATATGCCACTACATCTTTAAATATTATTCCGCTAATTACCATGTTTTCATGAATAATTATCCTCCACTATAAAATATATGGATTATAACCTGGTTATGATGGTAAAAGTTTCTCCAATCATTCGGGGATGACAGAACGACCGATACCTTTTTATAACACCTTGTTTCATCCAGCACTGTACGGCGGTCACAGCAAGAGAGCCACACCTGGTCTCATTCCGAACCCAGCAGTAAAGCCTCTTTGCGATTCGGGTTGTACTACCCTCGGTGGGAATCCCGAGACGCCGCCGGCACCTTTTTGTTTATGTCATATCGGTCGATGCCATGTCCCTCCATGATGCTCGTGAAGAACTGCGCTACCTCCTCAATCGAGGGTACCGCAAGAAGGCGGCTGTCGAGTTCATATCGAATCACTACGAGCTGACGCGTGATGAGCGCAATCTGCTGGTGCGCACAACGTTTTCGGATGAGGAGGGTGCAGAGCGCAGGACAAAGGCACTTTCTCCGAACGCCCTCTCAGGCAGGCGGCTTTTGGTCGATACTTACAATGTGCTCATAACGCTCGAGGTAGTGCTCGAGGGAGATCCTCTCGTCTGTGATGACGATGTCATACGCGACGATGCGGGCGTGTTCGGGGCATATGAGGTTTCAGAATCAACGTATGCGGCGCTCGAAAAGCTGGTCGAGTTCGTACGGCGTACCTCTCCTGCAAAAGTTGTTTTCTTGATCGACAAGGATGTGTCGCATAGCGGCGAGTTGGCATCGCTCATACGGTCATACGAATGGCCGGTAGATACCGATACTGTCCTCTCCTCATCGGTGGACCACGACCTTAAGCACACCGAAGGTGTCGTCGCGACGGGCGATTCGGCCATATTGCGCGTTGTGGATGAGTACGTCGACATACCGAAGTATTTTCTTTTCTCTTGGTAGCTTAAGACACATGCCCCCATTACCCCTTATATCTGGGGATCATGATACGTGCAGCGCCCTTCTGTGTGCGTTGCATGGCGCAGCGGCAAAGTATGATGGCCGCGCCCAGGAAAGCGTCAGATCTCCCTACGAGCTGTGCAAAGCCCATACTACGAAAACTATTAATACGTTCTTTTGCCCTAGTTCATACGTGATAGCATGATCGATATCATCGTGCAAAAAGATGTTTCTTTTAAAAACCCCATCGTCATCGAGGGATTTCCCGGTGTCGGACTGGTGGGACATATTGCTGCGACGTACCTGGTAAACGAGCTTGAAGTGCCCGAGATCGGATACATCCGCACCGACATGCTTCCCCAGATCTCGATGGTCTTTGGCGGGAAGGTGCTCCCACCCGTGCGCATCTACGGCAACGAGGGGCTCATCGTGTTCGTCTCGGACCTGGCGTTTCCCGACAACAAGACATTTTACATGGCCGACTCACTGGGAAGCTTCATGAAAGACATTGGCGTCTCCATGTCGATCTCGCTTGCAGGCATCGGTTCAAACTCGCCCTCGGGTGCGGTCTATGGCGTCGGGTCAAACGACGAGATGCTCCAGACGCTCAAGGACAACCAGGTCGAGGTATTGCCCATGGGCAGCATATCCGGCGGAAGCGGTGCGCTCCTGCTCGAATGCTACCGCCAGTCGATACCCTCTCTTGCGCTGCTTGCAGAGACGTACGGGAATCGTCCCGATCCACGCAGCGCCTCAGACCTCCTCGATGTCATAGGGCGGCTCATCGACAGGGAGATTAACACCGAATCGCTCATCAAGGAGGCAGAGCAGCTCGAGGCTACACTGGCCGAGCTGAGCAAGGACGTCGAGAAACAGTCGAAGAGTGAGGACTACAGTTCGATGTATATTTGAGGTGAGACAATGTATGCGTTGACATGTATCACGCCACGGGCGTACAAGGAACTGCTTACACAGGGCATCAAGACGTTCGAATTGCGCAGTGCGCACAACATCAACTCCCTTACCCAGGTCGACGTCGGCGAGGCGGTCTTTATCACCTGCAAGACCGGGGAGGACATGACGCGAGAGACCGAAGGCATCATCGCCATCGTCAAGTCGGCATCGGTGCACAACACGCGCCAGGCAATGGACTTCGATGAGTACGAGATAACGACGGCTCGTGTACAACTCGCGCTCGTCAACACGGCCAAGGTCAAGGACGTCGTGCGCCCGGAGACAGGAAAGGGTGTTTCAGTCGAACTGGAAAAGGTTACCTATTATCGCATAAGCTGAGCGCCTGTGGAAGGTCGTTTACCGTATCGATCGCAATATCGCCCCACGGGGCACCGATGATGATGCTCGTGTAGCCGGCGGCGCGTGCCGCCGAGGCATCATCCACCGTGTCACCAACGTAGAAGTAGTTCGAAGCGTCAATCCTCTTTTTCATGAGCAGGAGCGGTTCGGGATGCGGCTTCTCGTTCTCGACGTCATCAAGCGTCACCATCATCTCATCGGTGAAGAACTCGCTGAGGTAGCTCAATGAGACCGTGTGTGACGCCTCGAATCGCGGTCGTGACGTCACGATGCCGCGCAAAACGCCTGTTAGGCATTCGAGCGTCTCGCGAGTGATCAAGGGCCGTTCCGCCTCTATCAGGCCATGGACGCGCCTCAAGGGCGGCGCTGTGCCATAGGCCTGTTCATAGAGCGCTTCCCCAAGGTAGATGCTCTGAAATACGGAGCGTACCCTTCCCCATTCCTCATCTCGTTTCAGGACGGGGTCGTGCCCGCGCAGTTGCTGCAGTATGAAGTAGGTCGCATCCCAGTCGTTGTTGAACTTGGGCACGCCGCGAAGCGCATCGCGCGCATCGCTTACGTCCTCCGGCGACGCGTCGGGGAGAAAGTGGCAGACCGTCTCGATGATCGCCTGTTTGTAGCTCCCGGTCACGTCGACGAGGGTGCCGTCCATGTCAAAGACCACGGCCGTATTCATCGTACCACGGTGTTAAAGGAGTCGGCCCACTGTTCGAGCACGGCGCCAAGCTCGCGCAGGAGTGCCTCGTTCTCTTCCCTGAGGCCAACGCTAATCCTCAGACAGTTCTCGATGCGCGGTTGGCCCGAGACGTTGTTGACAAAAATGTTTCGTTCAAGCAGTTCATGGAATATGCGCGATGCATCGACCTCCTTTGGGAACTCGACGAGCACGAAGTTCGTATAGGAGGGATAGGGGTGAAGCCCCAGTGCGCGCAATCCCTCACGGAGTTCCTCCCGGAGCTCGATCGTGTCCCGCACGAGCTGCTCCATCTCCTCTTGATGGTCGAGCACGTCGTGGGCGAGCTTGAGCGATGGATTTGCCATATGATAAGGGATGTGGGAGAGTTCGAGGTAATCAGAGGTCTTCTCACAGGCGATGGTGTAGCCGACGCGTGCTCCAGGGAGCGCCCATACCTTTGAGAACGTGCGCAGCACGACGAGATTCTCGTAGTCGTTGATGAGGTCGACCGCGGTGACGTCGGTGAACTCGGCGTATGCCTCGTCGACCACCACCACCTTTCCCGTGTCGAGGCCTTCCCGTATGGTGTCAAGCGAGAGCAGATTGGCCGTGGGATTGCCAGGATTGGGTATGTAGACCATCTTCGCATCGCTTCTTTCAAACAGCGACCAGTCAGGCTCGAAGTTCTCGTCAAGGGTGAGCCTTACCACCGAGCGGCCATTGATCATCGGTATCATGAAGTAGGGGCCGTAGCTCGGGTCATACATCGCAGCGCTGTCGCCCGGCTCGAGGAAGCACCTGCAGCAGACGTCTATGCCGTGATTGGCACCATTCGTGATGACGAAGTTTTCCCGCTTGAGGCCGAAGTATGCCGCAAGCCTGTCCTTGAGCTCATAGTAATGGGGCCCGATGTAGCGCGTGGCGTACTTGTCGCCGATGATGCCGCGCAACGGTTCGTTTTGTGAAAGATTGATATATTTCTTAGGAACGTAAGGGTGTGCGAATCGCAGGGATTCGATGTCCTTTCTGACCAGGTCTTCAATCATGCCTTCTTCGAGAAGAGCATAATTATTAAAGGTTTTTGAAAGAAATATGACGATTGTAATAAAAAATGGTCATATACGCATTACAATAGACTTTGTGACGCTCGTTTTTTGACATGTAACTGCCTAAGCGCGGCGATAGATTTATATGTCGCCCTAATCTGAGAGTTCATCATGAAAATAGTATGTGTGAATACCGGGGCACTCCCTTAGTGCTTTTTTGTACTCGGGAAACCGCATATAGGGAGTGTGTGTAGCATGACTGGTAAGTTTTGGAAAGGTAACGATAGGGTACTTGTAGCCTTTGATATGGACAAGACCCTCATCAACTGTGAATTTTTAGACGAGGTCGCGAAGGTGCACGGTTGCTACGAAGAAGTGGCCGACCTCACTGAGCGCGGAATGTGTGGCGAGATGACGTTCGAGGAGTCACTCCGTGAGCGTCTGGCCCTCATTAGGGGACTGCACATCAACAACTTCGACACCGTCTTCAAGCATTCCTCCATGACAGAGGGTGCAGAGGAACTAATCGAACGGCTCAAGGCGGAAGGTGCGAAGACGGCCATCATCACCGGTGGTTTCGATGTCGTAGCGCACCGACACGCCCATCGGCTCGGCATCGACTACGTCGCATCCAACAAGCTTGAGATACACAACGGCATGTTGACCGGCGGATTCGAGCTGCGCGTTGATGGCAACAAGGGCGACTGGCTCAACAGGTTCAAGGGAGCGTCCGGTGCGACCATGGTCGTTGCTGTGGGCGACGGCGCCAACGACATCCCGATGATCCAGGCCGCCGACCTCGGTATAGCGTATCAGGCAAAGGAATGCCTGCGCGGCATCGCCGATGTCAACGTCGAGAACATATTCGAGGTCTACAACATCCTTGACGACCTCTTCGGCAATGCGCAGCGCACCTGCGTCAACACGACGATCGAGCTCATCTCAGAATAGGAGGGCAGGGGGCTAGAGCTTTCCCCCCCGTATTATCGCCCCAATGAGCCATATGCCGAGCATGAACGATATCATGAACCCGACCCACCCGAAGATGGGGAGGCCGTAGAGTTCGGGACCTAGGTTTGCCATGAAAAGCATCGACGATGCGAGCACCATGCCTGCGATCACGATGGAAAACGACAGCCTGTTGACCGTTTTCTCGAAGCTGTGGGTCATCTCGTCCATCGTTGAGCGCTCAATGCCGACCTTGAAGTCGCCCTTTGCGATATCTGCCATGACCCTGTCCAGCTTCGAGGGTATGTCAACGACCATCTTCGACGACTCAGAGAGGCGCTCGTACCAGTCCCGTATGGTGGAGAGGGGGCTCATGCGTTCGCGCACCATGCGCTCGACATAGGGTCTCGTATGTTCCACCGTATTGAATTCGGGATCGAGCTGGCGACCTATCCCCTCTATCATGATCAGGGTCTTTCCCAGGAGCGCGTAGTTGGAGGGCACCTTGATGCCGTAGCGCTTGGCCACCGTCATCAGGTCTTGGATGTAGTTCCCTATGTTGATCTCGTCGAGCGGTTTGCCGTAGTAGCGTTCCAGAAGGTCGTCGATATCCCATGTTAGCTCCTGCGTGTCGATGTCCTTTGTTTCAGACATCGCTACGACCGTGGATGTGACCTGCGATGCATCCTTGCGCACGATGGCGATGAGCAGATCGGTAAGATGCTCCTTGCTTCGCTTTGAGAGTCGCCCGATGATGCCGAAGTCAAGGAATGTCACGACATCGTTTTTGGTAACGAAGACATTGGAGTGGTGGGGGTCGCCATGGAAGAATCCATGGTCAAATATCATTTTGAGCATCGCCTGGGCGCCCACACGCGCGACCTTCTTTCTCTGCTCCTTCGTGTAACCTTCCTTTAGCAGCTCCTTGATGTTGACCCCGTCGATATACTCCATGGCAAGGAGCCGTCTCGTTGTGATCGACGTGTAGATGCGAGGTATGCGCACCTCATCGTCGTCCTCGAAGATATGGTAGAACTTGCGGGCATGGGCCGACTCGAGCATGTAGTCGAGCTCTTTTCGAATCGTCTTGGCGAACTCGTCGACGATCTCCTCCGGTTCATAGGGCGATCGTTGTGCGACGAGGCCGGACATGCGTCGCGCAAGCGTGCGCATGATTTCTATATCGATCTCGATCGTGCGTCTGATATTGGGTTTTTGCACCTTGAGCGCCACGACTTCACCGGAGTTGAGCACGGCCCTGTGGACCTGTCCGATCGATGCGGACGATATCGCCTCGGTGTCGATCTCGGAGAAGACCTCGTCGACGGGTGATTTGAGCTCCTGCACGATCACCTTCTCGATCTCCTCGTAGGGTATCGGGCTTACCTGGTCCTGCAGCTTCGAGAACTCCTCGACGTATTCCTTCGAGATGATGTCGGGGCGGGTCGAGAGGATCTGCCCCAGTTTGATAAACGTTGGGCCAAGCTCCTCGAGCACGAGCCTGTAGGTGACGGCAAGAGACTGCTTGCGCTTCTTCTTCGTGAGCTCGTCGCGCCTGAATCGGGGCAAAAGCTCGCTTAGGCCCATCTGCTCGACGAAGTATCCAAGCCCGTGCTTTGTCATGACCTTGGCGATCTGCCGGTATCTATTGATATATTCGACATTCTTTTTGATATTGGAAAACATTATATTAGATTCATCATGCACGATTTTATAACTTTTGTACATTCTTTGCGTTTTTCCACATTCGGACACTTCAACACCATAAAGCTTATAATCGTCTTGCAACGTATAAGGGGACGGTGCTAATATGAAAAGGGTGGCTATCATAGGTGGTACGGGCGACCAGGGATTGGGCCTCGCCCTGCGCTTCGCTCAGGCGAACGTACCCGTTATCATCGGTTCACGTGACGAAACGAAGGCCAACATCGCCGTCGAACAGGTGCAGGAGAGCTTTCCCCAGGCCGATATCAAGGGAATGGACAACAACGCGGCCGTCGAGAACGGCGAGATCATCCTGCTTTCCGTGCCTTACAAGTACATGGCGGACACGATCAAGTCGATCAAGTCGGAGTTGACGCCTGACAAGATCGTGGTCTCGCTATGCGTTCCCCTGGCAAACGCCGTTGGAGGGCGCCCCACGCAGGTCGTCTCTCCGTGGGAGGGCTCTGCGGCCGAGCAGGCCGCGGCGATGGTCCCCAAAGGGGTGCCCCTTGTTGGTGCCTTCCACAACGTCTGTGCAGCGCGGTTGCTCGACATCGAAAATACTGTCGACAACGACGTCGTTGTGTGCTCAGACGACAAGGATGCGCGCCAGGAGGTCATGGCGCTTGCCGACAAGATTGACGGTGTACGGGGCCTCAACGGCGGCAACCTATGCAACTGCCGCATCGTCGAGAGCATGACCGCGCTCATCATTGGCATGAACATCCGCTACAAGTTGCCCAAGGGCATGGGCGTGCGATTCACCTATCTCTATTAATCTTTCTTTTCTTTAACTTTCATTTGTGCGGCTCTGAACGCACGATTGATGTTCCTGTTGCCACTTTCTCCCTTGGATAGTATATATGCCTCAAGCTCGTTTTGCTCCATCGCCTCGCGTATCGATGCCATCTCTTTCAGGTACACGTGGAGGTTGTGCAGCGAGAGGAGGACCTCGCCCTCGCTTGTCGGCTCGATGAAGTCCCTGAGCCCGTGCTCCTGGCATACTGGACAGTCGCATGACGGAAGGCTCGTTAGCTTCTTGAGATTTTTAACCCGGGTAAGCCGTTCGGGGTCGATGTACTCCTTGTACGCTGCTGCGACAACGTATGTCCACGAGTCGAACGTGTCGACGCCCAGGTACGATAGTGCATAGAGCGCCGGAAAGCCGGTGATGCCAAACGCGTGGATGGGAAGGGTGGTAAGGGTGCGGGCGGTGTGCATGATGTCGACAAGGTGTGCGTAGTGTCCCTTTCGGGGCACGAGCGAGCCGATACCATACCCGCCGAATCCCTCATCGAGCCTTTCGGCGTACGTCTCGATCTCACGTGGCGAGGAACCGTGGATGGCGCCGTAGAGTTCCATGCCGTCTGCATGCTCAAGCATGAGATTTGCCGCTTCGATGCTACGGTCGAGTCTTGTGTTTCGCTGAGCGTCGTCCAGGTCGGGAGTGATGGGGTAGTCGAACGTGATGCCGATGTCGCATCCGCTCTGCCGCTCAAAGCTGAGCACGTCCATGGGGTCGAGCTCGGTCCCCTTTTTCATGTACTGGAATCCCCCGCTGTCCATCAGGACCGGACGCGACGTACCGAGAACATCGTGTATGCCGCGCGTGCGCACCTGTTGTGCACGGGAATACTGGAGAACGTGGTAGAGCGAGAGGATGGTCGCCTGTGCAAGGTCCCACGGCGCCGTGTACGTACCGTCGATCCACAAGTCCCATATGCCATAGGATGTGGCGACGACCGGGATCAGCGCGGGCGTGCGTATCGTGCCGTGCGGCGTCCTTATCGATCCAGTCGTATACGGTGGGTCTGGCAATGCCATCACCCCAGCGGGATCAATCGTCCTGTTTTGTCGCGCTTGCACGCGCCAAACGACGGTCCGAGCTGGTCGGGGGTGAAGACGGGCCCGTCCTTGCATACGAGCATGCCGTCGATCTCGCACGAGCCGCAAAGCCCCATGCCGCACTTCATGTAGCGTTCAAGCAGCAGCTGGAGCGGCACGCGGTCGCGGTAGTGGTCGAGCACGGCCTTCATCATCGGTTCAGGACCGCAGCAGTACGCCTGGTCGAAGTCGTATCCGACCTGTTCGAAGAGGCATGACACGAGCCCCTCGTAGCCGCAGCTACCGTCCTCGGTGGCGACCCATACGTCGCCGTACGAGCTCATTTCCTCTTCGAAGAACAGGTCGTCCTGGCAGCGAAACCCAAGCATCGTCGTCACGCGGGCGCCCCTCTCGTGGCATCGTTGCGCCAGGAAGCGCAAGGGGGCGATGCCGAATCCTCCGCCGATGAGGAGCACCCTGCCTCCAGAGAGCGAGAATCCGTTGCCATAGGGGCCCTCCATCGATATCACGTCCCCCGGCTCAAGCGAGGCGAGCGCTTGCGAGAACGGGCCCACCACCCGTACGGTGATGGCGTCGCTTCGGGAAAATGACATGGGGCGCTGCCCGACATCAGGCAGCCAGAACATGCCGAACTGGCCGGGAATCGTGCCTATCTCCTTGTCAAAAAAGAGTGTCGTCACTGACGGCGCCTGGTCGGCGACCGCCTTGATCTCGAGCGGGATCATAACTTCACCAATATCTCGAGCTTGTCAGGATCGAGCTCGTTCTCGAGCGCCTTCGTGCCCTTCTCGCCGATGGAGACGACACCGAAGAGGCCGGCGATCTCGGCGTTCATCTTCTTGGCGAGCCGGAGCAGGGCCCGCTGCGTCTCACCGCTGCGAATGACATCGTCGACGATGAGGAGGCGCTCTCCCTTCTTCACCGAACGCTTTGGCAGGTAGAGCGACATGAGCTTGCCCATCGACGACGGGATGTAGGTCTCCTCGACGTAGTCGAGCCTTCCCACTTCCTTTTCCTTCCTGGTAAACACCATGTCGACATCAAACGCCTGTGCAACGTGGCATGCGATGGGGATGCCGTCAGTCTCGGAGGTAAGGACCTTGTTGACGTTCTCGAACCGTTCGAGCGCCCTCGTGGCGATACTGTTTAGAAGTTGCGTATCGTAGAGGATGCTCGAGTTGTCGAAGTAACCGTACTCGTCGAAGTTGATGCGCTTGAGGATCTCGTCCTCGAGCTTGAAGTGGGACTCATAGAACGCTATGAACTCGCGTGCACGCTCTTCGTTGGGAAGCACGCGCCCCATGATGTAGCGATTGAGCACAGTGGTCGGAAGGTCAAGTTGCCTAGAGAGCTCGTTGTAGGTGTACCACCGCTTGAGCATCTTGAGCACTTGCACCGCACGCATCCTGTACTTCATGCTCTCTAGCATATTCATAAGCATATTTGTGACTAATAAACTTTTTAAAGTTTTCTCTATTACAATGAACGTGGTTATATGGGCACTGTTTTAGTGGTAGATTTCGGAAGTCAGTACACGCATCTCATCGCCCGGCGCATACGCCAGCTCAACGTCTATTCAGAGGTCCGCGAGAGCTCGGTGCGACCAGAGGAGGTCACCGCCGATGCGGTCATCCTCTCGGGCGGCCCTGCGAGCGTCTACGATGCCAACGCGCCGCGAAACGATGCGCTTATCAATCATCTTCGCGACAAGGGGATACCCACGCTTGGCATCTGCTACGGCATGCACCACCTTGTTCACTTCTTCGGCGGCGCGGTTGGCAAGGGACGCCGCGAGTACGGCATCGCGACCATCACTACGACAGATGACCCGCTCTTCTTTGACATGGACAGACGGGAACAGGCATGGATGAGCCACGGCGATTCGGTGGAACGCCTGCCCGATGGTTTCTCGATCATCGCCACCTCACACGACGTTCCCGCCGCGATACGCCACGACAGGCTTCCGTTCTTCGCGCTGCAGTTCCATCCAGAGGTCAATCACACGCCCCATGGCCTCAAGGTGCTCGATAACTTCCTTACCATCGCGGGTATCGACCGCGACTGGACGATGGAGGACTTCATCGAACAGACACAGCGTCGCATCGCCGATGTCATCGGCAAAGAGAAGGCCATCATCGCGCTCTCAGGCGGTGTCGACTCGTCCGTTGCAGCAATGCTTGCGGCCAACGTGCTTGGAAAGCGCCTGCATGCCATCTTCGTCGACCATGGCCTGCTGCGAAAGCATGAGCGCGCGTTTGTCGAAAAGACGTTCGGGGACTCGCTCAATCTCATCGTCATCGATGCCAAGGACCGGTTCTTCTCCAAGCTTGAGGGCATCGCCGACCCCGAGGAGAAGCGCAAGATCATCGGCAACGAGTTCATCAAGGTCTTTGAGGAGGAAGCAAAGAAGGTCGGCGCCACCTATCTCGTGCAGGGCACGATCTATCCCGACGTCATCGAGAGCGGCTCCACCAACAATGCAGATACGATCAAGTCGCATCACAACGTGGGGGGCCTTCCCGAGACGCTCGACTTTTCCGGCCTCGTCGAGCCGCTGCGTGAGCTCTACAAGGACGAGGTGCGCGTGGTGGGAGCAAAACTCGGGCTTCCCGATTCGGTGGTCAATCAGCACCCGTGCCCAGGACCAGGCCTTGCGGTGCGTATCACGGGTCCCGTCACTGACGACAACATTCGCATTGTGCGCGAGGCGTCGGCGATCCTTGATGACGAGCTGCGCTCCGCCGGATGGTACCAGCAGGTATGGCAATCGTTTGCCGTGCTCTTCGAGGACCGTATCGTCGGCGTCGTTGGCGACCAGCGCCGGTTTGGTCGTGTCGTCGGACTTCGCGTCGTACAGTCGGTCGATGCGATGACGGCAAACTTTGTGAAACTCCCATGGGACCTGCTCGAACGCATCAGCACGCGTATCACCAACGAGATCGAGGACGTCGTCTCGGTTTCATACTTCATCTCCCACAAACCGCCCCAGACGATAGAACCGTGCTAGGTGTGCACATGGAATCGCTCAAGGATGCCATTCGCGAACGGGGGGTCGTCCTCTCGGAACGCATCCTCATCGTCAACTCGTTTCTCAATCATCAGGTCGACACGGTGCTGCTTGATGAGATGGGCCGCGCGTTTGCCGGCATATTCGAGGAATGCGGGCCCACCAAGGTCTTGACCGCCGCGGTCTCGGGCATCCCACCAGCGCTTGCAACCGGTATGCATCTTGGCATACCCGTCGTCTATGCGCGAAAGACGAAACCGTCGACAATGGGCGGCGACGTCTATCGCGGCACTGCGCGCTCTGCGACGACGGAGCAGGTGATGGAGCTCATCGTCAAGCGACCGTTCCTCTTGCCCTCCGACAGGGTCGTCATCATCGATGATTTCATCGCATGGGGGCATACGATCAAGGCGCTCTGTGACATCGTCGACGCCTCAGGCGCCGCGCTCGTTGGCATCGGCGCTGCCATTGAGAAGGTCTTTTTGGACGGCAGGTCTCGTTTTGAGCGAGAGGACGTACCCATCCATTCACTCTTACGCATCAGGAAAATGCACCCCGATGGTACAATCGAGTTTGAATAAGGCCTTCCTCCCGCAATGTATTTATTCATTCGCGAAAAAGTGGATCAGGTGTAATGATGGATGTACGAAGACCCATGAGTGCCGTTGGTGGCTTGCTTTTAGTCGTGGCGTCGTTTCTCCCCTACGGATATGAAACGTGGGCCTCTGAATCGCTTTTTTCCCTCATGCGTGACGTGTTGGCGCATCTTAATGATTATGATTATCTCGAGGCGCTCCTTTTGCAGATCGGCCCGAGCTATGGCACGTCGGGGTTCATACTCGGCCTTGTCATCGCCTCGTTCTTCCTCCTCTTCATAGGCGGCATCCTCGGGGTGCTCCATATACGCGGCGGTTCGCTTGCCGGCCCTGCGGCGATGATCATCCTCACCCTCATTCCCCTCTATCGTGACGGGACGGCTGGCCTATCGTCACTTGGGTCCGGATTCTATGTCGGATGGGCGGGCGCGATACTGTGCGGGCTCACGCTGTTTATGGAGGAACGAAAGCTCTCAAAAGAAGAGCGGCGCAGGCGCGACACGGACAGGGACACGCAATGGGAGGATGACCATGACAGATATGAGGAACAGGCCGACGACCAGGATGATGACGGCGGCGATGAAGGTGATTAATCAGACGTCTTCAATCGTGCGTGCTCGACCTTGATGCAGCGGTTCATGACCGCCTCGAGCCCTGCGGATTCCGCTTTGTCATAGGCGTCCTGATTGACGACCTGCAGTTGCAGCCAGACGACGCGGGCGCCAATGCCTATCGCATCTTCCACGATGGGAAAAACGGCATCTGGGCGGCGAAAAACGTTCACGATGTCGACCGGTCCTGGAACGTCGCGAAGCGATGGATACGAGCGCAGACCGAGTATCGTCTCGTGGTTCGGATTCACGGGAACGATGTCGTAGCCGTGGTCGATGAGGTAGCGCGCCACGGCGTTGGAGTCCTTTTGAGGATTGTCAGAAAGCCCCACGATGGCGATGCGGTCATGGGCAAGTATGCGACGTATGTCCTCGTCGGTCTTGTCGTCTTGCGGTCCGAAGTAGAATTTACATGCTTCATCAGACATTCTTGTTCTCCTCTATCAGGTGGTGTTCCACATAGTCCCTTCCCTTCCCTATGGCGCGTATGTTGAGGTCGACGTAGTCGGGAGCCACCGACGATGTGATCGCCTTTGAAAGGGCTTCAAACGACACGAGGGATGCATGCGTTGTCACGGCGCCAAGCATCACCATGTTGGTCACGATCTCGGCACCAAGCTCGAGCGCAAGCGACATTGCGGGTATCTCGACGCACCGGGTGCTGTATGAGGGGACCTGCTGGGGGTCGACATAGCTTAGCGAGTCCTTTTTTACCTCGCGGCGATATTTCTGGTAGGCGGGCGCCGACAGGGCGACGAATACGTCTGCCATGAGTATGAACGGGTAGTTGATGGGGTCGTCGGATATGACGACGTCGGTCTTGGACGCACCGCCGCGCGCCTCGGGCCCGTAGGACTGCATCTGCGTGGCCATCTTTCCATCGAAGATCGTTGCCGCCTTTCCCAGGACGACGCCTGTTAGGAGGATGCCCTGTCCGCCCCTTCCTGCGATGCGGACCTCGTGTTTCATACCCTCACCTGTCCGACGAGGCTCTTCCAGAGCTCGGTCCATTCCGCCTTCTCGCCATCGTAGAACTCGCCGATCGTGATCTTTTCGGGGTGATCGTCAGCCTTCGTGAGCGATACGGTGTTGTCCTTGTACCACTGATACACACTCTCAAGCGAGTAGACCTTGTTGCGGCGCCAGTATGAGGTGGGACACGGCGAGAGCACTTCGATGAATGAGAATCCCTTCTTATCCAATCCCTTGCGGATCGCCTTTTGGAGCTGGACGGGATGTGCCACGGTCCATCGCGCCACATAGGGCGCACCGGCGGAGACGACGATGCGGGAGAGGTCAAAAGGATGTTCGATGGTGCCAAACGGCGATGTCGTCGAACGCGACGTCTGGGGCGTAGTGGGGGAGAACTGGCCCCCCGTCATGCCGTAGGTGTAGTTGTTGATGGTGATAACCGTGATGCCGATGTTCCTCCTGATGCCGTGGAGGAGGTGGTTTCCGCCGATGCCTGCACAGTCGCCGTCTCCGGTGAAGACAACGACGTCGAGATCGGGGTTGGCCGCCTTGATGCCGGTGGCAAACGCGATGGCGCGCCCGTGCGTCGCATGAAGCGCGTCCGCCTTGATATATCCGTTGAGCCGAGAGGAGCACCCTATGCCCGAGACGAAGACCATGTTGTCGATGTCCATCCCGAGCTTGTCGATCGCGCGAAGCGTTGCGTTCAGCACGATGCCGTTGCCGCATCCCGCGCATAGGATCGAGGGCATCATGCCCTTTCTCAGATACTTCTCATCGAGCTCGGTGTTAGATATCACTTGATCTCCTCCCATATGTCCTTCGGGGTCGACACGCGTCCGCCAAGCGATGATACGAGCACGACGTCGCAGCGTCCGCTCGTTGCCTCCCTCACGCAGTGATAGATGCTGCCGATGTTCATCTCGACGACGACGATCTTGTCGACACGTTTTGATAATTCTGAGAAATATTCATAGTTGAACGGCCAGAGCGTGGTGAGATTGATGTATGCCACGTCACGTCCGAGGCGCTGTGCCATGTAGACCGCCTCGAGCGCGGGGCGTGCAGAGATGCCGTAAGACACGACGGCTATCTCGGCATAATCGGTATAGCGCGTATCGATGTCGTAGATGTCTTCCATGTTGTCGGTGAGCTTTGACGTGATGCGTTTGATGAGCTTGGCATGGACGTTCCAGTCGTCGGTGATGGGGTGCCCGTCATCGTTGTGGGTAAGGCCCGTCACGTACGTGTTGTACTTCGAGCCAAACGGTGCGAACTCGGGGATCTTGGTCGCATGCAAATATCCCGTCCGGAACGGCTTGTAGTCGTTATAGTCGATGTCGACGTAGTCACGCGTTACCACGAGCGGATTGGCGGGTATCGTGATGCGTTCCCTCATATGTCCGATCGCCGCATCTGTGAGGAGTATCACGGGCGTCCGGTACTTCTCTGCCAAATTGAACGCACGTATCATCTGCTCAAGCGTCTGCTGAACGCTCGATGGGCAGAGCGTGATAATCTCGTAATCGCCGTGAGAGCCGAATCTTGCCTGCATGACGTCTCCCTGTGACGGGATCGTCGGCTGTCCGGTCGAGGGGCCGCCCCGCTGTACGTTGACGATGACGCACGGCGTCTCGGTCATGATCGCATACCCTATGTTTTCCTGCATGAGCGAGAATCCGGGGCCCGACGTCGCCGTCATCGTCTTGGTGCCTGTCCACGAGGCGCCTATGATGGCAGCTATCGATGCGATCTCATCCTCCATCTGAAGGTAGGTCCCGCCAAGGCGCGGAAGCAGGCGCGACATCTCCTCGGCAATCTCGGTGGCCGGCGTAATGGGATAGCCTGCGAAGAAGCGGCATCCGGCGAGCAGGGCACCATAGACGCACGCCTTGTCGCCCTGTATGAACTGCTGGGACGGACCGAGCACGTTGTTGACATCCATCTAATCTTCCTCCACTGAGATGGCAAAATCAGGACATGAGAGCTCACATAGGTGGCATTTCTTGCACGTGTCCTCGTCGACGACCATGGGTATGCGCTTGCCTTCCTTGTCGAGTTCCTCTGGCATCTTGATCGAGCCCGTGGGACACACGAGCGTACAATACCCGCATCCCTTGCAGTACTCCTTTTTTACCTTAATCATAGCCCCCTCGCCACCCCCCATTATCTCTAGAATTTATATAAACCTTTTGATTTATCGTGTTTTCCCCGTTTCTGACACGCAACGGCAGTTTTACGCGACCATGCCGGCATGGCGCCATCCGCGTATTATTTATAGATGTCTTTCACATCCAGTTTCATGGGCCATCCCGACATTCCCCACACCAACGATGAGGACATCCGGGGCCGCCGCCGCGGAAGTGGCCGTGCACCACATCCCTCTTTGCCGTATGGCGAGCGTTGCGCGGACTGCGTCTACTTCACCCCAACGACCTGCGACCTTGGCACATGTTCGTTGTGGAAACGCAGCGTATCGTCCATGGGCTGGTGCAACCACTTCAAGCCACGTGCCCCCATAAAGAAATGAGGGGCAATCATGAAAACACCTTTATACCGTCGTTCCAATGGCGCCGTGGGCGACACCATGGCAGTATACCGAGACCGACGACTGCAGCTGATCTTTGGCGTCACGCTCATGGCGGTGATCGGCGTTTCGATCATCACGCCCGCGTTCCCGCTCATCAGGGGGCAACTGGGCCTCTCCGAGACGCAGGTGGGCCTGCTTGTCACCATGTTCACCGTGCCAGGCATCGTGATGAGCCCACTCATCGGCGTGCTCTCGGACACGTACGGCCGCCGTACGCTGACCGTTTCATCGCTTCTGCTCTTTGGCATCTCCGGCACCACGATCGCGTTTTCCACATCGTTCATGACGATCCTTGCGCTTCGCTTCATTCAGGGCGCCGCCGCCGCGGGGCTGTCGACGCTTTCGATGGCGCTTATCGGCGACGTCTTCACGGGAGACGAGCGTGCTGCTGCCATGGGATACAACGGAAGCGTGCTCTCGGTAGGCACGGCGACCTATCCGTTCATCGGCGGGATACTTGCCACGTTCGGCTGGTATTATCCGTTCTACGTCTTCCTCGTCGCCATCCCCATCGGCATCGCCATACTGCTTTTCCTCGACATCGACGGACCTGAGCGGCCCACGTCGTTTCGCACCTATCTTCGCGAGGTAAAAGACGATATCTCCTCGCTTCGGCTGATGCTCTACCTTGCCGCCGCGGTCATGACGTTCATACTGCTCTACGGGTCATACCTCACGTTCTTCACGCAGTTCCTTGATGATTCCTTCGGGGCGAGCTCGTTTGAGATTGGTGTCGTGCTCTCGTGCATGTCGGTCTCGACTGCCATCGTATCGTCCCAGGCGGGCCGGCTCATCACCCGCTTTGGAAACGACCTTCCCATCATATTCGGGTTTGGCTGTTATGCCGCTGGACTGGCGATAATGTGGCAGATGACGGCCATCTGGCAGGGCCTTGTCGCGGTGTTAATCTATGGCATCGGGCAGGGTGCCAACATCCCTTCGCTGCAGCACGTCATCATCGAGGTGATATCGTCCGATTCGCGAGGCGCCATATCGGCGCTCTATTCGTCGACGCTTCGCGTTGGGCAAAGTATCGGGCCGGTCCTCATGGGGATCTTTTTTGGCCTTGACGGATACGCGCTGATCTTTGGCGTGTCGATGGTCCTGGCCGTGTCGATGGCACTCGTGATGGTGCTGGGCACGAAGGTGCGCCCGCTATCAACGTGAGATTTATATGGGCCTGTTCCTTCGATAGCATATGATCACCGTACTTCGCATCGGGCATCGCCCGCAGCGGGACAAGCGCATAACCACGCATGTGGCTCTTGTCGCACGTGCCTTTGGCGCCGATAGGATCGTGATCTCCGAGGATGACGAGCGCATCCGCGATACCATCGCATCGGTCGTCAGGTCGTGGGGTGGCTCGTTTTCCGTCGAGTTCAAGTCCTGGCGCTCGTTCCTCTCGACGTTCGATGGGACGGTGGTGCACCTGACGATGTATGGCGTGCCGTTTGAGGAAGCAATGGATGAGGTCCGCGATGCTCCAGGCGACCTGTGCATCGTTGTAGGCGCCGAGAAGGTGCCGCCCGAGATCTACCAGCGTGCGACCCATAACCTCGCCGTGGGCAATCAACCACACTCAGAGGTCTCTGCGCTGGCACTCTTCCTCGACAGGTACTTCAAGGGCGCCGAGTTCTCGAGGCGCTATCCGGGTGCACAGATGCGCATCGAACCCTGCGCCCGGGGCAAAAACGTTGTTGGCGTGAACAACGGTGGGGCACATGACGATACGTGAAGTGGGGTGGGGCCATGCACAAGCATGAATACGGCAGGTCCCGCCGTTCGATCCTCCAGGGCATCATCGTCAACGGGCTGTTTACCGTCGTCGAGCTTGTCGTCGGCATCTTTGCAAACAGCCTCGCCCTCGTCAGCGATGCCGCGCATGACTTCACCGACACCCTGATACTCGTCTTTTCCTGGTGGGCCACGCGGTTCGCCGAGACCCCCTCTGACAATCAGAGGACATGGGGATATCACCGTGCGACGATACTCGCGGCGTTTGTCAACGGCATTGGACTCGTTCTCATCACGCTCTTCATCTTCTACCGCGCCTACGGGCGCATCCTCTCGCCCGAGCCGGTCGAGGGCACTTACGTGCTCGCCGTCGCCATCATCGGCATCGTCGCCAACGGATACATCGTCTGGCGCCTTCGCAGAGCCTCGCGCCATGACGTGAATCTCAAAAGCATCTACTGGCACATGAGCGAGGATGCGCTTGGGTGGGGCGGCGTGCTCGTGGCCGGCATCGTGATGACCCTTACTGACTTCTACCTCATCGACCCACTCATCAGCATCGTCATCGGCCTTATCGTTCTCTCCGGTGCGTACTCTGTGCTCAAGGAGGCTGCCGACATTCTCCTCGAGTCGGTGCCGTCACATATCGATATCGAGGACGTGCGTGCGGCCATGCTCGCCCACAACGATATCAGGGACGTTCACGACCTCCACGTATGGGTCATCGGCCCGGGCCACTACGCGCTCAGCGCACACGTGAGGGTCGCAGAGATGAGGGTTCGGGACACGGACCCAATAGTGAGGGATATGCAGGAGATGCTGCGCAAGCGATTCGGCATCACGCACGTGACGATCGCGTTTGAGACCGAACAATGCCTTTGCGACAATCTTGAGCATTAGCGCGATATGATGTTTTTCGCGATGAACTTCGAATGCATCAGCTTGGCAACGGCGAGGTAGGTGGGATTGAACGTGATCTTGTCACCCACCCTGACGCTCTTCTCGTTCTTTCCGATGTCATAGACCGCCATGTCGGAGCTGATGCCGACAAACGAGAGGTCCTTGTTCTTTGGTTGCAGTGACGAATGATCGACGTCAAGCATCCCGAAGTCGAGTATCGCCTTGTACGCCTTCTCGGTTCCACTGTCGTCCTCAAGGGGCGCGACATGGCCGACGTTGCCCTCGTTGATGATGCCATCGGGCGTGACCTCTTTCTTGTAGAGCTCGATGATGTCGGCCGTGAACTCGAACGTGTTCGTCGAGAGCTTGGAGAAGCGCTTGTTGTCAAACGGCGACGTGCCACAGAAGGCAGCCTCGCCTATCCTGAAGTGATTGATGCACGCCGGAACCTTCTTGAGCTTGAGAAGCGGCAGCGTTATCGAGCTTCCGCCCGAGACGATGCCGAGGTACTGGTCGTACTTTGCCTCGATGAGTCGCTGATAGAGGCAGAGCTGCACGAGCTTGTCCCTTGTCGGCTCGACGCCAAACATACAGCCCAGGTTCGTGCCAAGCCCGCATACCTCGATGTTTGACATCTGGAAGACCTTCTCGTAGAAGTCGGTGACGGTCTCTCCGAGGATGCCCTCGCGAAGCTCGCCCAGCTCGATCATGATGCCCACGCGGTGTGTCTTTCCCTGCTGGCGCGCCTCCTCGTTGAGCGCCCTGATGGTGTCAAGCGATGTGTTGAGAGAATAGTCTGCGTACTTGACCACCTGCTTCACGTAGCGAAGCTCGGGCGGCTTGATATACATCGTCTTGACCGACGGATTGACATCCTTGATGGTGCGCAGGCTCGAGATGCGCGCATCGCCGACCGAATGAATGTGGGTGAAAACATCGTGATTGATGAGTGCCTCGAGCGTCTTCTTGTGCCCGCTCAATACCTTGGTGACAAGCGTCCAGCTCTTCCCGTGTCGTGTGAGGTGGTCCTGTAGTTTTTCAATGTTTGATATGATGCGCTCTGGGTAGATATTGAGCGTCGCCATCGTGTCTACCTCTTGCTGTAGCGCATCTCTGCATACTTTGAGGTGAATCCGAGGCGTTCATAGAGGCGTTTTGCCGGATTGTCGTGCTCGACGTGGAGCTTGACGTCGCCTTTCGCACGCTCGAGCGCCTCCCTGACGATCTTTCCGCCGATGCCCTTGCCGCGGCGCGAGGCGTCAACAGCGACGTAAACGAGGATGTTTTCAGGGATATAGCCCGACATGCCGGTCTCGTTCATGACCAGTGCGCCGACGATGTCTTTTTCCTCCCTCGCAATGAGGATGAATCCTCCCATGCCCTCGGCATCGGAGAGCGCATAGTCGAGTGCCTTTCGGATGTCTGGCTTCGAATCCCTGAATCTGTCGAGGTGGTCGTGGAGGAACGTGACGATATCATCGAGGGAAATCTCGGCACCCTCGTTTTTCAATTCGTTGTAGTCCTTTATCTCTATCATCGTTTTTCACCATATAATCTTCTTATCATAATCGTGGATTGCCTATATATGTAGTGTGTACATAAAAAAGAAAATATATGCTTATTTTTTGATATAATTCATGTATTTACTTTATTTAAGATTGAAAATATCTATCTTCGTATGCATATATAAAGGTTTTGGTTTTTATTATTGGGATATTTTTGTACGTCTATCGTTGAATAAATAAGGTCTGTGCCCCACGTTTTTACGAAAAATATAAATAGTGGCGAACCGTATAATTTATATATAGTTTCTTTGTACTTCGTACGCATTTTCGGTGATTTCATGAATGATGTTGACACTATGATTTTCGAGTTTTTAGAAGACCTCCTTGGAGAGGGAGGAGTCGAGATCGCCTCGATCATCGGCACCAAGGAATCCACGGCCGAGGAGTTGGCCGAAGAGACGACCATGAAGATTAACGATGTTCGAAAGGTTTTGTACAAGTTGTATGACCACCGCCTGGCCTCGTACAGGCGAACCAGGGACAAGAACACGGGTTGGTATATCTATTACTGGAAGCTCGACCTCGACAAGGCACCCGACATTGTGAAGGGCATGGAGTCAGACTACCTCCAGCGCCTCGAGGAACGCCTCGAGCACGAGACGGCAAGCATGTACTTCATATGCAAGAACAACTGCCTGCGCTTCTCGTTCACCGATGCACAGGATGTCGGATTCAAGTGCCCCACATGCGGCGAGTCGCTCGAGTATTTTGATAACACCAAGATCATCGAACGCCTCGAGAAGGAGATTTCTAATCTCAAGGAACGCCAGGCCGAGATCGCTTGATCTCCCACTTTTCTTAATTCTTACCCTTTGCCGCTTCGTTTTTTTTATACGTTCATTGTGCTTTTCACTCGCCGCAATCCATACTGTATCCCTCATGTGCGCTTCATTTCTATAAGTAATCTTATAAAGGGGGGCAGCGAGCACTATACGTGAAAATCGCGCTACTAGACCCCGTGACGCGCCATGACATCGAACGGCAACTCGATCTCGATGTGACGTTCACGGTAAAACATGAGGACAGATACACCATCGTCGATTTCGAAGGCGAGGACGAGGAGGTCATGTATAACTACCTCGCGACCACCTACCGGGTAGGTCACCCGCTCTCCGAGCTGACGCTTTCCGTTTATACTGGAAAGCTTGTTGACGTGGGAAAGGTGGGATTTGGCCTCTACTGCGACATAGGGTCGGACACCGATGCCCTCATACCCCTTCATGCATTGCGCGAGGCCTTTGGCGGCCAGTGGTCCACAAGGGACTATATCGCCCACTACGGGCTCGTCGAGGGGTTGTGCATCGATGTCGAGCTCACGAAGGTCGAGGTGGGCACCGAGCGCGTGTGGGCCAGGCCATCCGCGGAATGGATGGAGCGATATCTGATCGATGGTACCATCCTCATTGCCGGCACAAGGCGGTCGGAGCTCGAGGGCGCCATCGCCAACTCGCCGTTTGCGCGTTCCCTCACGATCATACGTATCTGTGAGGCGTCGTTTGCCCTCAGGTGTGCTGAAGGCATCGACCCTCCGGGCATTGTCGCATACTTCGGCAAACGGTTGCACAGCGCGCGCTTTGGCATCGTGGGTGATTACTGATGTTTCGTAGCGTCCCCTTTATTTCTGCAGACACCATCGTGAACAAGGCGTTCTCCCGCGGCGCGAAGATTTCGGTGAAGGGCCGCGGGTTGCGCGCCATCCAGAAACGCGAAAGTGAGAAGGTCATACGTGCGGGAAGCGTCATCGTCGGGTCGCTCTACAAGGTCCTTGACCGATTCCCCGACATCGACCGCCTCGACGACTTCAACTGGGCAATGGTCGATACGCTTGTTGGCGTGGGTGTCGTCTACGACCATCTCGCCACGTTCAGGCGCACGATCACTGCCATCGAACGGGTGCGCGAAACAAGCCTTAAAAAGATCAAAAAGACCGCCCGTGAGGAAAACATCATACGCTTCCGAAAGGATGCGTATGGCAAGTACGCATCGCTCATGCGCAGCCTCTCGCCCACCATCGAGGAGTTCAACGACATGCTTGCGCGGCTCAACGAGATCCCGCCCGTCTCATCATCGGACTATACGGTGGTGATCGCAGGGTACCCCAACGTTGGAAAGTCGTCGCTGCTCTCGTCCCTGACCGAGTCGCACCCCGTCATCGCATCGTACCCCTTCACGACCACCGGCATCAACATCGGCACCATGGACATCAAGTATCAACGCGTCTATGTCATCGATACGCCCGGCATCCTCGACAGGCCGCTTGCCAAACGCAACACCATCGAGCGCAAGGCGATCTCTGCCATCAGGCATCTTGCCAACATCTTACTCTTTGTCATCGACGGGTCGCGGGACAGCGCGTATACGATTGAAGAGCAGTGGAACCTCCTTGCCGACATACGCTCCAATCTCGGCGACATGCCCTGCATCGTCATACAGAACAAGATCGACCTCGACCATGAGCAACTCGATGCCGACTACCACGTCTCGGCGGCCGATCCATCCGACATGGAGGATTTCAAGGCTTCGCTTGTGGAGCGCATCCGCACCGACCCGGCGTTTGAGGATATGCGCCATTTCCGTGTTGAGAGCTGAGCGTGACCATCGTGTGGTGTACTACATGCGCGCAACGATAGTCGACTGTTATACCGACGAGCCCTCTGGGCTGGGCGTGATGCCCTATATAGGAACGTATCCTCGCTACCTCTTCGGCGCGCTTGACATGGCAGGTGTCGAGACGTTCTATCTCACCATCGACGACCTCCGTGCAGCTGTGCGCGGCACGACCGACCTCGAACAGGCCATGAGGACGCCGATTGCCACCCGCAACATCACGCCTTCGGCCCCCGTAGCGCACAAGGCACTCGCCTCAAGCGATGTCGTCTTCGTCATCGCCGGCGTGCACTCGCCCGGCAAGTACCTCTCTGCATACCCCGGCACGTCCAAGGAGGCACACGCCCTCCTCTTGCAGCTTGACGTTCGTGGACGCACCGTATTGACTGGCCCGGCAGCGCTTGGCGGATCCGGCTTGTGGGGCGGCAAGCGTGCGCGGTCGACCTCGACGGACACGGCACTGTACGACCTTGTCGTGGCACATGTGGAGTTCAAGGTCGCCGAGCTCATGATGAACGGATTTTTTGACGATGTCGACGTCGCGATTGGCTACGATGCGCTTCGCGACATCGCCGTTCGCGGCGCGGGCATCGTCTCACACCTCCCGCACGACCTTCGTTTTCACATCGCAGAGGTCGAGACGATGAGCGGTTGCCAAAAGAACCCTCCGTGTTCGTTTTGCACCGAGCATTTGAAAAGCCCCGAGGTGAGCAGGAGACCCGCCCGGGACATCGTCGACGAGGTCCGCGCACTCTCGCGCGCAGGCCTGCGCAACGTGCGCCTCGGCAAGCAGACATGCATCTATTCGTACGGTTCGTACCAGCAGCTCGCAACGCTTCTCAAATCGCTCTCGCCGCTCTGTGACGTGCTCCATGTCGACAACGCGAATCCCCTCTATGTCACCGAGGACAAGACGAAGGCGCTCGTTGCGTACTGTTCTCCCGGCAACGTGGCCAGCCTGGGCGTCGAGAGCTTCGACCCCGTTGTCATCGACAGAAACGACCTCTCGACCTCGCCTGAGGTCATCATGGATGCGATCCGCATCATCAATCGCTATGGTGCCCGGCGTGGTGCGAATGGGATGCCTTCGTTCCTTCCCGGCATCAACCTCCTCTTCGGGCTCATGGGCGAGTCGCGTCGTACCCACGAGGAGAATCTCTCGTCGCTTCGCGCCGTCTATGACGAGGGGCTGATGCTGCGCAGGATCAACATTCGCGAGGTCGTCGTCTTTCCCGGCACGCGCCTTGAGCGCGAATGCGGGCTGAAATATCTCAAGAAGAACAGAAAACGCTACTGGAAGTGGCGCTCAGAGGTACGCCACGAGATCGATCTCCCCATGCTCAGGCGCATCGTGCCAACGGGCACGTCCATTAGCGGCGTTCGCACGGAGATCTATGACGGCAAGACGACGTTTGGCAGGCAGGTCGGCACCTACCCGCTCGTCGTAGGCATAAAAGGGCGTATCGGTCTCGATCGGTGTGTCGACGTGGCCGTGACCGACCATATGCTGCGAAGCGTCACGGGCGTCGAACGCGCCGTTGGGGACGGCTATGGCACGTATGACTCGTCCCACACCTTGTCGTAAAACGACACCGTCTTGCGCACGACCTCGTCCTCCTTGGCGAGGAATCCTGCCTCATAGTGGTCATAGAAGCTGTCGCGCGTGAGGTCGGCAGAGGATATGAACGCATACCTGTTGTCGCTTATCACGATACGGGCGTGCATGTCCCTGTTCTCCCGTATCTTCGCCCCGTTCTCGTAGAGGAGATTGTACGCCTCGCGATTCGATGGCCGCGTGAGATGGCGGTAGATGATCTTTACCTCGACGCCCCGCCTGAGCGCCCCGATCATCTCGTTGGCGATGGCGGTGTCGACATATCCCGCGATGCGCACGGTCTGGCGTGCGGTCTGGATCATGCGTATCATGTATGTCTTGATGATCTCATCGCGCGGTGTCGTGATCACGAGGTGCAACAGCTCCTCGGTGAGCGAGGGTTCGATCGGGACGAATCCGGAGCGCGACTCTTTGAGCGTATAGACCTTGAGTGGTTCGGCGATGGTGGCCTTGTCACCCAGCGCCCGTGTCATGCTCTCGAGGCTCTCGCCCTCCCCATGATTGAGAAAGACGTTCTCTGGCGGCTTCGGCAGGCTGTCCACATACGTGAGGAGCCCGTCGTGGTCGGCATGGGCCGAGAATGTGATATGCTCGATGCGTGCGCTCACATCGAGTGGCTTGTCGTCGACCGTGACGTGGCGCTGGCCGTCGATTAGCATGCGGCCAAGCGTCCCCTCGACCTGATACCCGACGAGAGCAAACGTTGTCTTGGGGTCTTTTGCCCAGTGATTGAGGTATGAGAGCACGGGACCGCCCGACATCATGCCTGCCGTTGTAACGACGACCGACGGCTCCGATTGATTGAGGATCCTCTTCCTGTTGTCCACACTGGAAAAGAAAGGGGATTCGAACGGATTGCCTTCCTTGAAGAGCGCATACATCGACTCGTTCATCCATTCGGGATAATCGTCATAGATATCATTGATGCGCTTGAGCATGCCGTCCATATAGATGGGGCACTGAATCTTTCCCCTCTCACACGCATCCTTGAGGGTCATGAGAATGTTTTGGGCCCGTCCGATGGCAAAGACCGGTATGACGACCCTTCCCCCTTCTTTTACCGTCTCGGCTATCACGTCGATGAGGCGCGACTCGCTCTCTGACAGTGGTGGATGTATGTCGTTGTCCCCCCCATATGTCGCCTCGAGTATGACCGTGTCGGCCCATTCGCTCGTGTCCGCGATGTTCATGACGCGCGTGGGCGACATGTTGATGTCGCCAGAGTAGAGGAGGCGCTGCGAGGGCGTCTCGAGGAGCACCTGGGACGATCCGAGGATGTGGCCCGCATCAAGAAAGCTGAGGAAGATGTTGTCGCCGATCTCGATCTTTTCCTTGTAGTCGAGGGCGGTCGTATGCTTTTTCGTCGTTCGCACGTCATCGCGCCAGTAGGGGGCCCACCCTGTCTCATGCTTTTGTATCTTGGCGAAGTCGTCTTGGATGACCTTTGATATCATGCGCGTTGGATGCGTCGCATAAACGGGCCCCTCGTAACCGTGTTCGAAAAGGAACGGCACGTAGCCGCTGTGGTCCAGATGTGCATGGGAGACGATGATCGCGTCGAGCTCGGAGAAGTTGACGCCCGACAGGCGTGGGTACATGTCCTCTGACGAGAGCTTCACGCCGCAGTCGATAAGACAGCTGAAATTATCCTCCTTCACATAGACGCACGAGCGTCCAACCTCGCGTGCTCCCCCTAACCATTGTATCTGCATCTTTTTGCCCCCCTAAAGCTCCCCTATGATCATGCCCTCGATGTTCACCGGTTGGTGCTTGAGGGCATAGGTGATGGCGTCATCGAGTTTCTTCTCGCTCTCAGAGTAGATGGTAAAGAGTGCCTCTCCCTTCTTCGCGCTGTGGCCCACCTTCTTGTGAAGATAGACACCAGCGCCCTTGTCCTTTGGCGCGCCTGCGAGGTGGGCGACCTTGCATATGGCGCTGTTGGAGATGCTTGTGATATATCCCTGCCCCTTGGAGAGGATGTCAAACGTCTTGTCGCCCACAGCGATGTCTTCTACCTTCACCTTGGGGTCTCCGCCCTGCAACTCTATGATTTGCCTGAGCTTTTCAAGGCCCTTGCCCGATGTGAGCAGTTCGCGCGCCATCTCCGTGCCCTGCCCCGGGGGTGTCAGCCCCGCCATGTCAAGCATGACGCCGGAGAGCGCGATCGATTTTTCCGTCACGCTTGGCGGTCCCTTGTTCTGGAGGGTGAGGATCGCCTCGCGGGCCTCGAGCGCCGGACCCATCGCATGGCCGACTGGCTGTCCCCCGTAGGTGAGCACCGTACGCAGCGTGATGCCGAGGCGTTCTGCAAGGTCGCTAAACTTGGCGCCTATCGCCCGCGCCTCCCGCTCGGTCTCGACCTTCGCCTCGGGCCCTACGGGAATGTCAAGCAGCATGAAGTCAACATCGTTTGCGACCTGTTTTGACATGATCGATGCGAGCATCTGGGAGAGCGGATCGAGCTTGAGCGGCCGTTCGACGCGTATGAGCAGGTCATCGGCAGGCGCCATGTTGAGTGAACCGCCCCACACGAGAGCTGCGTTTGACTTCTGTGCGATCTGCTTTATCTCCTCGATGGAGAACTCAACGTTTGCAAGCACCTCCATCGTGTCGGACGTGCCCGAAGGCGACGTGATCGAACGCGATGATGTCTTTGGTATGAACAGCCCCGCCGCAGCGACGATGGGCACGTTGATGATGGATACCTTCGAGTCGCCAGGCACGCCGCCCACAGAATGCTTCGTGAACGTCGTCTTCTTGTAATCGGCCTTCTGGCCGTAGTCGGCCATCGCCCTGGTAAGATATTCCGTCTCGTCCATGTCCATGCCGACGGTCTGCTGTGCGACGAGGAACGCGGCGATCTCGGCCTCGCTCAGATTCTGTTCGACGACGTCGTGCACGATGTCAAAGATCTGTTCGTTGGTGAGCTTCTTTCCCTTCATCTTGTGACGTATCGCCTGCACGGAGTAGGGCGGAGGAGAATACTCGACCGTGGCAACGTCCTTGTTTTTGAGCCCGGTCTTAGCGGTCACCTCCTCGTAGAGGCCGACCTCGCCCTTTTTGATGATGCGTTCTGTTGACGTGATAAATGCCGTGATGGTGCCATCCGGACCGGATACGCTCACGCGGTCGCCGGGATGTATGCGATCGTTGAGCATGTCTCGCTCATTGAGGATGACGGTGTATCGTTTTCCTGCCTCCAGATCAAAGGCCTTGACAGTTAAGTCCATGGATTTACATCGTTTACGGAGTTAATAAGATTATGCTCGGCGTGCTGTTATGGTGTGATGGATTTGGATATAGTCCTACTTGAACGGCCTACCATCGCGTAACGATGCGAGAAGGACATGTACGCATCGATCATGCGAGCCTGGACCTTCCATGGCGCGGCACCATCACATCATAGTCATGAAAAAATCATATCCCCTAAACGTATGTAGCCAGGGGGTATGGTGTGCCAGAAGTACATCTCGATGTCCCTGTATGCGTGAGCGGAATGAACGATGCTGTCACCCCATACGGTGAGCAAATGTCTGAATCATCCGAGGAATTTTCGTATATGCGCTGCCTGGATGCACAGTGAGGGGACGGGCTCGAGCTGGTTCTTCTTCACGCAGTCAATGATCGCGTCGGTAAGCGCGCGGTGCTCTTCATGCGGCTTGACCTCAACATCGAGCATCTTAATCTTGTCCTCGATATCGATGCCGACAAGGTCGCTTGAGCGTGGATTGTAGTAGGAGAGCGCCGTTGAGAGCGTGTCATCGAAATTGAAGTGGATGCGGCGCAACACATCGATGTCCTCTTTGCTTAACACGCTCAGTCCAAGCAATTCTGGCGGGAAGCCGAGTGTGTAGAGGCTTGCTGTGAACGCGATCGCACGCGGCAGCGTTACTCCCTCGAGGCTGCGCGAATACCCGAACAGGCTGATATGGAGCTTTCTCTTTCTGCGCGAGGGGACGAACTTCGCTATCAAGTTGATGAGCGGAGCTATCGACTTGACCTCTTCCTGGTATCTGGTGACGTATCGCTGCAACACGTTGAGCGCCGCCTGCTCATCGATGAATCGCGGATTGCGCACCGGTTTTTTCATAAGCTTCAATACCGCTTCTTCCACCTCGATCGGATTGTAGTCGTACTTGAATGCAGATTGGAGCGTGTAGGTGCGAAGGGAGGGGTACTCGTCTGCGAATCTATCCACTGTATGGGGGGAGAGATTTCCCCTGAACGGGGCCGTCCCGACGCCAATGATGGGGTGGATCTTGACGCCCGTGTCCTTTTCGACACCTTTGAGGCGCTGCAGCGCTATCTTGTTGAGGAGTATGGCGGTGAAGAATCCGTAGTTCATCGCGGGATCGCTTCGTGCCAGGAAGACGCGCTGATACTTGAGGTCCTTGTCGCTGAGGTAGTCTCGCACGATTTGATCGACGTTGAGTATGTGGTCGTAATCCTCGACGAGCGGGATGACATTGATCGATGAGGGATTGAAGTCGCCGATCCAGTCCTTGATGGTGGTCGAGCCGATACGCCTGTTCTGTTTCCCAACGACAAACTCCTTGTAGTAGTTGTAGATGTTGTTGAGTTCCTCGTGCGACGTGGTCATGGGTTGTATGACCTCGAATATCGGCGTCACGTCACGCTGGTAGAACATCGTTGCCGTATCGTAGGAGCGAGGTATCGACTCGAGCGTCTCGAGCAGGATCTTTGCCTCGGTCCTCTCAAGCGTGGGGTTCGGGACCCGAAACGTGATGCGCAGGTCCTCGCCCATGATGTGGTCCTGAAAGAATGTGCCATACCTCGAGAGGAGCTTTTTCACGACAAAGTTGTCGACCTCCTTTCCCTCACAATCCCACATCTGTTCATCACAGCACAGGTGCGAGAAAACGTAATATGCTTCCTGTATCTCGTCCTCTCCACCAAGCTCGGGATTCTCTGCAAAGAAGGGGGGATTGACGTTATCGGGATGTTGTGTGCTCATGCAGCGGGGTATGTATGTCATTGCATACCCTTTATGAAGAGTATATTTATTCTTTTTGATACGTATCAGCCATCATGCAAGCAAAGGGCAAGACATGCGATCAAGGGGTTCTCATGCCATCTACAGATCGAGTGAGCATCCTGAAAAGAATTTACCAAAAATTATATTAAGAGATGTCCCTAAGCCTCAAATAATTATAACGGGGCTATGTTGATCATATGATACTGCCTTCGATACTTTCTACAACGCACCTTCACCTCTGTGAACAGCTCGAGCAGCTTCGTGGTGTCGCATCACACATACATGTCGACATCGCCGACGGACGCTTCGTGCCAAACATCAGCTTCGGTCCGAAGATCATAGGCGAGATCTACGAGGAATTTGGATTCAAGCTCGATGTTCACTACATGGTGACGGATCCCCAACGCTATATCGACCTGTTCAAGGACGTGCCGCAGGAATGGGTGTCGTATCACTTCGAGACAGGCGTGCACCCCGACGATGTGTCCATACCTGAGGATTCGCGCAAGGGTATCGCTGTCAATCCCGACACCTCAATCATAGATGAGGACATCTTGTCATCCATCGACTTTCTTGTCATCATGGGTGTCTTTCCAGGATTCGGCGGCGCCCCTTTCGAGGAGTCGACCTTCGAGCATGTGCAACGCTACGATGAGATACGCAAGCGAACAGGCCTTCCCTTCGAGATACTCGTCGACGGGGGCGTGGGAAGGGATAACATCGTATCCCTGCGAGACAGCGGAGCCGATCATTTTGTCGTTGGGTCGGGCGTCTTCAAGCAGCGGCCCAGGGAATCATTTATAGAACTTGAACACCTATGTGATACTCATGATTGATACGAACGAGTTACGAAAGATGTGTGACACGATGCGCGTTGATGCCCTCAGGATGACCACGGATGCTGCATCCGGCCACCCCTCGAGCTGCCTCTCGTGCGTTGAGATTATCGGCGTTGTCATTCTCGACATCATGAACATCGACCCTGAAGATCCCTCCAGGTTCGACAGGGACCGGTTCGTGCTCTCCAAGGGGCATGCTGCACCCGTGTACTACTCCGCCCTCTCGCTCAAGGGATTCATCCCTCGTGAGGAGCTCTACTCGCTTCGTGCCATCGGCAGCAGGCTTCAAGGACACCCCGATATGAACAAGACGCCAGGGGTCGACTTCTCCACTGGTTCGCTTGGCATGGGGCTTTCCGTGGCAAACGGCATGGCGCTTGCATGTAGGCTCAACAATGCCTCGTCTCGCATCTACGTGCTCCTCGGCGACGGGGAACTCCAGGAAGGCCAGATATGGGAGGCGGCCATGACCGCAGGCCACTACAGGCTTTCAAACGTCATCGCCATCGTTGACAGGAATAAGCTCCAGTGCGATGGCCTGACGGAGGACATCAAGTCGATAGAGCCCCTGGATGCAAAGTTCAAGGCGTTCGGATGGCGGGTCTTTTTCGTTGATGGGCACGACGTTGGCGCCTTGCAGAAGGTGATAAGGGATGCGCAGACGCCCTACGACGGACCGACGGTCATCATCGCCGACACGTTGAAGGGTAAGGGCGTCTCATGCATGGAAGACCAGCTCAACTGGCATGGCAAACCGCTCAAGGGCGAGGCCTTTGAACAAGCACTCAGGGAGTGTGGACAATGAAGGTCAACGTGCGTGACAGTTACGGAAAGGCGCTTGTAGAGCTCGGGGAGCAGGACTTGAGCGTGGTGGCATTTGACGCCGACCTTTCGGCATCGACCAAGACGGCGCAGTTTGGCAAGCGATTCCCCGAGCGTTTCTTCAATATGGGCATAAGCGAACAGGACATGGTCGCCACGGCGGCGGGCATGGCGTCATGCGGTAAGCACCCGTTCGTCTCGACGTTTTGCGTCTTCCTGCCAGGCCGTTCGTTCGACCAGGTGCGCATGTGCGTCGGATATCCCAATCTGAAGGTCAAGTTCGTGTCGACCCACGGCGGCATCTCGGTAGGCAAGGACGGTGCAAGCCACCATGCCAATGAGGATATCGCCATGATGCGCGCACTGCCAAACATCGACATCTACATTCCCAGCGACCCGCATGCGACCTATACGACGATCAAGCACATCTACATGGCGGACCATCCGTGCTACGTGCGTCTCTTCCGCGACAGTGTTGACTACCTCTATGATGAAAGCGAACCGTTCGACCCGACACGCTCCCACGTGCTGCAGGAGGGTGACGACGTTGGCATCATCACATGTGGGTTTTCCACCCACGAGGCGCTCAAGGCGTGCGAGACGCTCAAAAACGAGGGCATATCCCCCCAGCTCGTCGATTTGCAGGTGCTACGTCCGCTTGACGAGGCAACGATTCGCAAGGTCGCACAGCGCTGCGGCAGGCTCATCACCGTCGAGGATCACAGCGCCTACGGCGGCGTGGGGGGCGCGATAGCCGAGTTCTTATCCGAGTCATACCCAACACGACTCGAACGCATCGGCGTTCGATCGTTTACCGAATCGGGAAGCCCGCGTTCACTCTATGAGAAGTACGGGCTCTCCGAGGAAACGATAGTCAGGATAGCCAAGGAGTTGACACAATGAAGTTCTTTCTCGATACAGCGAATCTAGCAGATATTAAGTACTGGAACGACATGGGTCTCGTTGATGGCGTTACCACCAACCCTTCGCTCATCGCCAAGGAGGGTGGCAGCTTCAAGTCGATCATCAGGGACATCTGTGCCATCGTTGAGGGACCCGTCTCCGTCGAGGCTACAAGCGTCGATACGCAGGGTATCCTCGAGGAGGCACGCACCTATGCGCAGTGGTCCGACAACATCGTTGTCAAGGTCCCGTTCATCAAGGAGGGCGTCAGTGCGCTCCCCGTCCTGCGCGACGAGGGCATCCACACCAACACGACGCTCGTGTTCTCGGCAAATCAGGCGCTCATAGCCATGAAGGCGGGAACGTCGTATGTCTCGCCGTTCATCGGCCGCCTTGACGACATCGGCCACTACGGCATGGAGATCGTTTCCGAGATCAACGATATCAAGCGCAACTACTCGTTCAAGACCGAGGTCATCGTCGCAAGCATCAGGCACTCGCTCCACGTGCTCGAGTCTGCCAGGCTTGGGGCGGACATCGCCACCATTCCCGCCAGCGTGCTTGAGAAGATGTTCAAGCATCCGCTCACCGACAACGGCCTCGAACGCTTCCTTGCCGATTGGGAAGCAGTTGAGAAGTGAGTATCTTTTTTATCCTTCATTCTTCTTTCTTTTTCAAATCAAGGACACTTGTTTTTGTATTTAATAAATTATAGGTACAATAATACCTTAATATGAGAATATATGCAATAATATTTAAATATCATTAAAATTATGTATATTATCAATTCAGCTACTTCCTTTGATTACACTATATGACTGTCTCTAGTCAATAGAGGGACCATATCACATGCATATGCCGGGAGCATTGTCCTTTGATTCAGTGATTGTTCTAGATGCCCCATACCTGCCTTGATGCGTACCAGGGACCGATCTTTTCCAGTAAAGCTTGATTCTAGGGAACTAATAGGTATAGGTACACATATACCAAACTATTATAATATATGCCAAAATATTTAAATAGTTTTGTTTCTATACTTTTTTCGAGGTGTACTCAAATGACCAAGAAAGACTGGATCATGTTTGGCATATTCTGGGCATTCCCACTGCTCCTTCGCGGACTTTACTGGGGAGACTAGAGCCAATACGGCCATAGTACCATTAAGATACAAAGAGGTGGAAACAAATGACCAAGAAAGACTGGATAATGTTTGGTATATTCTGGGCATTCCCAATACTTATGAGAGGACTTTACTGGGGAGACTAAGTCTCCCTTTATCCCTCTTTACTTCTCTTCTCATCTTAACTAATCATTACTAATTTTAGATATATTTTATTCATCTAGCATTCACTAGAATGATGAATATTTAACAAGAATTAAAAAAATATATTAAAAAGAAAAAAGGATCACAGCTCGCCGAGCTGTGACATCACTTCTTCAAGTGTTTGCATGGCAAGTCTGAGCTGATTAGCCTTGTAGACGTAGTTCGCGCCTGTCGATGAATTCGCAATGTGCTCGTTGACGTTCTCCATGAGTTCGTTGATGATGCCCGTGTCCTTACCTTCCTCTTCAGCCGCTGCAATGGCTGCGAGTGCAGACTCTAATGATGGGTTGGCTTTGTTGAGTGCAGTAGTAAAGGGGGGGAAGCTGGATGTAGCTGCTCCTCCATCAGGCTCTTGAACGAAGTTAACCAAATAGTCTGCTTCATCTGGCATATCATGGGCTGGTGTATAGCTAATGATAAGAATGCCATTGCCTAAATGGAGATTACCTCCTAAATGGGAATCAACAATACTGCCATATTCGTTTATATCATTCAATGGGATGTTTGTTATTGTATCAGTGTATGGATTGTAGAATTTTACATCGAAATCCATGTCATACCCGAATGCCTCTGCTTTGCACATCCATTGAGTAATATCGCTACAATCGTCGTAGAAAATATTTGTTGAATTATCATCAATGGATATGTTATCTATGTACCACCCACTATTTACTGTATACCAGTCGGTCATGTACCTGAAAGATAATAGTATTTCTTGTCCTGCATAAGCTGATAGATCAAAAGTTTCAGTGGTCCATGTGCTTGTGTTCCACCCATTACTTAGACCAGTGAATCCGGGAAGATTATCTATGATATTCGGATAGGATGTTGGGTCAATACTACTGGTTGTAGTGGTATTTTGCAGTGAGGTCCATGTGTACCCATTATCTGTAGATACTTGTACAAATCCATAATCCCATTCGTATTCTATATTATATAAGGTATCGAAAGATAATTCTGGAGATGATGTTCCCTCTAAATCTATTCTTTGTGCCAATACTGCATCTAAAAGATTAAAGGCATTGCTCCAAAACGCATCGTCATTATTTATACTGACTTCTTGCCATTTATATACATATGGTGGTGTATCTTGTCCGTCAAAAATCAATTCGATTATGTTTTTTGTTGTTGCGCCATCTATCCAAACATAATCTGTACCCCATGGACCGAGATTGGAAACACCTGTGTCTTTACCTTCCATACTAAAAGTGTTGCCAAGCGAAGAACCATAAAATGAAGAGATAGGTGGCATTTTTTTGTTGATTGGATCAAGCAAATTCATGTCATATGATGTATACCCATAAGGACCACTGTCTTTTCTTAATAGATTTGCAAAAGTCCAGCATTTGAAAACATTTTCAAATGTAGTAGAAAAACCCTTGTTCTGAAGAGAGTCTGTTATACTTTCTATACTATTCAAATTATTATTAGCAATATCTGTTATTATACTAGTTCCACCATAATGGTCATTTAAATACATCATAAACAAGTATGCTTGACCATAATCTGCTAGTATATTGATATCGCCTTGATCTCCCCAATGAATTAAGGAGTTATCGGGTGTATAAAAGAAATGGTTAGCTGCTGAAGTTTGGAATCCGTAACCACATAATGTTTCTGCATACATTGAACATCCTTCGTTTAGCCATGTTGATTCATTACCATCTATATCATTATGTATTAGATGTTGAAATTCATGAGCGACTGTACCATCATATAGATATGGTCTTGACCCACTTGGACCCATTCTATTCAACCAATCGTAACAATCTATCGTTATAATATTTCTATCGAAGTATGCAGCATATGTAGGAGAGAAAAAGCCTGCAATATAATATGGATAGGATGAATCATAATAGTTTTCATCTTGAACATTGGAAACGAGGATAATATATCTACCATAACTATCGACATAATATTCGTGAGGCTTTGCTCCCCATTGATCTAGAAGAGACCATGTGCCATCCCTGTAATATGGTGTACCAAAATATGTTGTATCGGTTGGTAGTATATTATTTGTGAATTCCGATAAAATGTAATCTGCTTGATATTCATTTATTATAGGGGTAGCTCTTGGGTCACCTGTTGGCCACGAAAGATCATTTTGTACCCATACTTGTGCTGTAGAGTTTTCAGCCTTGCACGTATAGTCGGTAAAAAAATATCCTCCATTGTAATTATCCAGTGCTAACCAAGTTGCAGTGTCCCCTTTCTCCCAATCTACTCCCGGGGCAGGACCTTGCAGTGAATTACCAAGTAAAGATTCAGTGTCAATAGGATAATCCGAATCACGAATTTCCTCGCCCTTGTCAATAGGAATAGGTTCTACATCTTCTTCCGCCACGATCATGGAAAAAGAAGAGGTTATCATTGCAATAGCAAAGATAATTATGATTACTACACCAGCTACCTTTTTCATATTCTCCCCTCAAATAAAAAATAACTTATTTAGTCTTTCAACGTACATTTATTAATATATCGTCTAATAAAAGCATATATAAGATTCTTTTGCATCGTGTTCTTCATATGCTTCAAAAGCAAGATAACGATAATCTTTAAAAACATCACACCATACTACAACCGGTGTCACCATGCGATGGGACAAGGTCGAGGACGATGCATATTAT
>RXIG01000010.1 GCA_004212155.1 archaeon | reverse complement strand
TCCGCCTCATCGAATGCTGCGCCCTCGAGGGCATACTCGCTGCATAGAGCCTCCCTGCCTTCGATGGTAGACCCTTTTTCAGAAATGGATGTGCGAAGCGTGGTCACCTCCTGGGCGATATCGTAGGGGACCGGTATGAGCTCGCCCTCCCAGGCGGGTGCTGCGGCGATGTTTGCCACTTCCTCGACAAAGACAACGCCCTCGTCGACGTCGATGACGTTCCACGCCCTGCCCTTGATGACAAACGTCATGCCGATGTTGGCCCTGTCTACGACGAATTCCTCGTCGAGCACGCCTATCGATCTGTTCGAACCGAGCTCGACGACGCGATACTTCTTGACATCCGGTATAACGGAGAGATTCTCGAAGTAGTAGGTGAGCGCGAACTTCGACTTGTGGTACGACGACTCCTCGAGCCAGATGAGGCGCAGTGATGCGAGAAGCTCGAGCACGGCATCGAATCGCTCCCTCGTGAGTGACCTGTACGGATACGCCCTCGTGACGAGTGCGTATGCCTCGTCACGCGAGACGTCGCCCATATCCATCGAGAGCCCAAGGAGCTGGTGGGCCAGCACGTCAAAGGGCTCCTCGTAAACGAGGGGTGCCTCGAGCTCGTGCGCGCGTGCACGTCGGGCGATGACTGCGGACTCGAGGATGTCGTCGCCCTCGAGTGCGATGATGACGCCGGTTGGCGTCTCATCGTAGCGGTGACCAGACCGTCCGACCCGCTGGATCAGACGGGACACCTGGCGCGGCGACATGTACTGGATAACAAGCGAGACGGTACCGACGTCGATGCCGAGCTCCATCGACGACGTACAGATGATGCACTTGAGCTCCTGGTCCTTGAAGCGCTTCTCGGTATCGATGCGCACCGTCTTTGCAAGCGACGAATGATGGACGTCGACGTCCTCGGTAAGCAGATTGAAACGAGAGGAAAGCGCTTCTGCCATCTCACGTGTGTTCACGAACGCAAGCACGCTCTCGTTCTTGTCGACAAGCTCCTTTATACGCCGCACGCGGGCTGCGGTCTGAGGCGTTGTGGAAAGCGTGTTGGCAAGCTCCTCGTCGCCTGGTTCGGGGACGGGATACTCGACGCGTATGTCAAACATCGTCTTTGCAGTCGCATCGATGATCGTGCATGGGCGAGACCCGCAGAGGAACCCCGCTATCTCGCTCGGTGCCCCGACGGTGGCGGAGAGGCCGATACGCTGGAACTCGCCGGAAAGCCTGACGATGCGTTCGAGACCGACACTGAGCTGCGTGCCACGCTTGTCGGGGGCGAGTTCGTGCACCTCGTCGACGACCACTGTGCGTACGGTCTTGAGATTTTCCCGCATGACCCGTCCGGTAAGCATGGCCTGGACCGTCTCGGGCGTCGTGATGAGTATGTCTGGCGGGGAAAGCGCCTGCTTGCGACGTTCGTACTGTGTCGTGTCGCCGTGGCGTACCTGCACGTCGATGCCAAGCTCCTCCCCCCACCACTTCAATCGATTGAGCAGATCCCTGTTCAAGGCTCTCAGCGGGGCGACGTAGATGGCCTTGATGCCCTTTTTCGGCTCCTTTAGCGACAAAATCTTCGAGAAGATGGGGAGAAGGGCGCTTTCCGTCTTGCCAGAACCGGTCCTCGCAATGATGACGACGTTTCGGCCTTTCACGATGGCGGGTATGCCACGTTCCTGGGGCAACGTCTGTGAATAGAATCCCTTTTTTTCAAGTGCGTCCTTGACAAGGGGATGGAGCATGGAGAAGGCTTTGGTCATTTTGTTACGCTTTTTGGAGACCGCATATATATATTTTGGTAATGGACCGATGCCGCAACATAGAACGATATAGAATTCCCCTGTCTTATTGATTTTGTTCCTTGCACCCTCTTTGAAACATGGTGAATCCATGAAAAAGGAAATAGCAACCATCTGTATGATAGGGTTCTTGTGCGTTGCCATGATAAGTGGAGCTACGACCGCATGCAGGCCAGGGACACTGACATATCCACGACCGGTGGGAACGTCAGACGTGTTCTCAGAGTTCGCGGAAGAAGCACGGTTATATGCGCGCGTTCGTGACGATCTTGCCACGAGCGCACGTGGCCTTGATGGAGCATGGAGGCGTGATGTGGAAAGCGCATTGTACCGGATGATGCGTCTTGAAAGGAGCACGCTGGGTGCGCTTGCAGCCGCGCGCGATCAAAATTTCGACAGGCAGGATGTCACACAGGCACTGGCGTCCATGTATCCGGAGGGACGGCGAGTCTCAACCTTGATGATGGGGACCCGCGATGTTTCGGGCCTTCTGCAATCGTTGCTGCACACGCTGAGAAAGGAAAGGTCAGAACTGTTCGAACTCTCATGCACACTGTATGAAAAGGAAGCGGCACTTTCAGGCAACCCACTGAGCCCAAGCATGTATAGGCGCATTCTCGCCGGCACCCTGGCCGAAGCACGCTATGGGACCGCATCGTTTCGCTTTACCACCCCGCCAACAGGAGGGATCCCGGCAACAAGGACGCCGGCGCCAATGTATCCTGACAATCCCTTCGCAACGGATGATGAGGATATCGATGGTGATGGCATCATTGACCGGGAAGAGCAAGCGCACGGCACCAACCCCTGTAAAGGGGACAGCGACGGGGACGGAATAACCGATGCTGATGAAATAGCTCTTGGCTACGACCCCCTATCGTCCGACAGCGACGGGGACGAAACGGGCGACCTTGCAGACTTTGCGCCCCTCGACCCTTCACGTGGCGGTGGCGGCGTTGACTTCAACGACGATGAGGAGGTGCTCATGCTCGTATACGGCTCAATAGCGGTGACGGCCGCCATCGGAGCGATGTTTGGATGCAGCTCATGCGTGGGCATCGCCATAAAGGCGACAAAGGAGTTTGTCGTCGTCTACCAGGAGGAGATGCGAGAGCAAGAGCGGGGCACCGATGAGTGATCACCAGAGTGAAAGAATCCATCGTTTCATATGGGAGGTCTTCTCACCGACCCTCCCTTCTGCCTTCTTCGCCCCTTCAAGCATGTCTCCGAAGATGGACAGATAATCACGGCCCATGTTGACAAATATATCTTCGTAAGGGCGTTTAACGAGTTCGGCTAATTCCTCTCGTGCATCGGATGCGGCCTGTGACGAAGGGTCCATGCGCTGATCATAGAACGGCAATGGCTCGTCCCATCGTATAACGCCGTACTTGCCCGATACGATGTATATGTCAAGCGACGAGGGAATCGATTTGTTTCGATCCAACAAGCGAAGCGTTCGGAATGTGGGCCCATCGTAGCGGTCAATGGCCGGGAGCATGCCCGGGGCATCATTTTTTCGCTGAGAGCACGAAACGATGAGAAGGTACATGGTATCATATGATATGGCACGAATATAACGTTTACCACTTCCAATTAAACAAAAAGGTTTAAAACAGAAAAAAACATGGGTCACACGATGCGTATATTTTCTCGTCTTTCCCATAAACTGCTCATCACGTTCCTTCTCATATCGGTATTGCCGATATCGATAGCGGGCCTCTATTCGGTCAATCTCGCGACTGAATCGTTCGAGTCGATGACACTTGAAAACACGCAGTATGACCTCTATTCGTCTGCTGAGGAAATATACGATTTCATCAATTACAACAAAAGCGACGTGATCTTCCTCTCGAAGGACCCTGCCCTGCGCGACTACTTCTATGCCAAGGCAACGCACAGCGAGACCGAGATAGAAAGGTGGAGAAGCCTCCTCCAGGAACACATACTGATCTTTTGTCAGAGCAGGGAGATATATGACAAGGTGGCATTCATCGACGAGGATGGCGAGGAAGTGCTGCGCATCGAAAACGATGGCGACCAGTTCCAAAAGACGAGCTACGACATGCTCATGGACGTATCGAACAGGCAGTACTTCCAAGAGACGATGAATCTCGAAAAGGACCAAATCTTCGTGACCGCATCATCGACCGACCCATCGACGAAGACGACGCTCGTCACGTACGCGACGCCTGTCTATGACGAGTCCAACACGAAGCAGGGCATCATCGTTGCAACAATGCCGGCTGATTACTTCCTCAAGCCGATACGGGAGTCGTACAGCACCGGCGATGAACCGCAACAGCGCTCTGCCATATTCCTCGTTTCCAACAACAACGTCTACCTTACCCACAGGGTCGGTGAGGAGATAGACCCGGGCGAGATCGTCGAGATAGCGACGTTTGTCCTCTCTGGAAACAAGGACATCACGTCGGGTGACTCGGGTACGATCACCAACAAGGAGGACTGGATCGTGACCTACACCCCTCTCTTCTTCGAACAGGTCACGCATGAAGAGTTCCTCGTGCTTGTGGAGGTCATTCCTAAAAACGTCGTGTTCTCCAATGTGGCGTCGTTCAGGCAGGCGTTCATCCTTCTCATCGCTTCTGCTGTGCTCATATCGATAATCGCCGCAGTGATGGTGACCCAGACGATCACGCGCCCCCTCCGCGACCTGGTGAGGGGCACGAGGCGCATCGCACGAAAGGACCTGAGCTACCAGATCAGCGTCCCATCCGACGATGAGTTCGGATTCCTTGCGCGTTCGTTCAACGAGATGGCAAGCGAGCTCCAAAACAGCTATGCCGCGCTCGAGGACAAGGTGCGGGAGCGTACAAGGCGGCTCCAGCTCTCCAACGAGCGGCTCAAGGCCATCGTGCACGAGCTCAGGGAGGCCAACAAGAAGACGCGCGAGGCATCGCGCCTCAAATCCCAGTTCATCGCCAACATCTCCCACGAGCTCAGGACGCCGCTCAATGCCATCATCGGATTCAGCGACGTGCTGCTCGACGATGAGAATCTTGATGATGAGCAGCGGGATTATCTTCATACGATATTGAGAAACAGCGAGAATCTCCTGCAGCTCATAAACGACATGCTCGACCTCTCAAAGATCGAGGCCAACAGGATGGAGGTCGTCTACCAAAAAGTGAAGATAGATGAGCTCATCAAGCGCATATACAAACTCCTCTCGCCGTTGGCAAAGGAGAAGAACGTGACGATGGTCATCGAGAACGAGGTGGCGCCCGAGATAGAGGTCGACAAGACAAAGCTGCGCCAGATACTCATCAACCTCCTCACCAATGCCATCAAGTTTAATAAAGAGGGGGGCCTAGTAAAGACCACGGTGAACTACCTCGAGGAGGATAGCGATTACATCAAGATCGAGGTCATGGACACCGGCATTGGCATCGAGGAAGAGGACTTCGACGTGATCTTCGACGAGTTCAGACAGATCGACGGCACGGAGACGCGTGACTTCGAGGGCACAGGCCTCGGCCTTGCCATCACGAAGAAGTATGTCGAGATGCTCAAGGGCTGCATATGGGTGGAAAGCACGCCGGGAGAGGGCTCAAAGTTCATATTCACGCTACCAACATCGCCGCGGGAGGAAAAATGAAATGGCAGGAGAACGAATACTCATAGTCGACGACACACCCGATAACATCAAGCTGCTTAAAGCGTTTCTCAGCCACGGGGATTATGACATCATCACCGCCGCCGACGGCGAAGAGGCACTTGAAAAGGCGTTCACCGAAACGCCCGACCTCGTGCTGCTGGACCTTATGCTTCCCAAGAAAAGCGGCCTAGACGTGCTCAAGGAGATCAAGGAACGAGAGCCCGACATGCCCGTTATCGTGCTTACTGCCTACGGGAGCGAGGAGACCGCCGTCCAGACGATGCGCGGCGGGGCCGAGGACTATCTCATCAACAAGCCGCTTCGCAAGGACGACGTCCTTAACGCCGTCACCAAGACACTTAGCAAGCAAGACCGGCCTGACAACAATTACAGCAGCTCGCGAGCCTACGAGCTCCTCACCGAGTTCGAGCGCGACCTTAACAACTTCATCAAGTCCGCCCTCGAATCGCATTACGGCGACGACTGGTGGGAAAAGGGAGTGCCGCCCTATGTCCGCACGAAGTGCGAACAGCGCAGGACGAACGCGCAGCTGCGAAAGAAGGTACTCATGCCGCTGCTCTACTATTCCGACTTCTCATTCTACGTTCCGATCATCCTCTACAAGGACGAGCAGCGCGGCATAGACAACTGGAGGAACGTGTTCGAACGTTTCTTCGTCAACATCGGATGGATCAAGGCGCGCCTCATCGAGCTCAACCACATCCGAAACGACGTGGCCCACACGAAACCCATAAGCGAGCTCCAGTTCAGGAAGCTCGAGCTGTTCATCAAGGAGATACGGGAATATATGGGTGAATCCGGATGAAGCTCTGCGTGAGCGGGACACCGGGTGCAGGAAAGACCACGATCGCATGCCATCTGGCCACGCGCTTCGGGGTGCCACATATCGACGTTTCGTCGATGGCAAGCGAGAAGGGGTGGATCATCGAGGACGATGAAGAGCGTGAGACCTCTGTCATCGACATCGAAGCGGCGCAGGACCACATCAATGGCATGGCCGAGGGCATTGTTGACGCCCATTATGCCGAGCTGTTCGAAGGTAGCCCCCTCCTTGTGATTCGCTGCCCGCCCATGCTGCTCCATCAGCGTCTCCTCGCGCGAGGATATTCCATGGAAAAGATACGGGAGAACATCATGGCGGAGATGGTAGACGCCTGTCTCATCGCCGCGATGGAGGAGAAGGGCAGGGAGTCAACGTTCGAGGTAGAAAACATCGAGCTCGAAAGCGCCAAACGACGTGCAGAGAACGTGGCGTCCGATCCCGCACCAGGGGAAAGCGTCGCGTGTCAGACCACTGTCCACTACCTCACTGAGGAGAATCTCTCTTTTTATCAAACACTCTGAGCCGCTTGACCGTGTAGATGAAAGGCGTGTCCAGCAATGCGATGACAAGCTTGACGGCATACTGTCCAAGCATCATCGGGATGACAGGGAAGAGCCCGTAGAACGCGATGGAGATGAAAAGCACCGTATCGATCGCCTGGGAGACCACAGTCGAAGCGTTGTTGCGCAACCAGAGGTGGCGGGGAAAGCGGCGTTTCCACCATGCGTAGCTCTTCACGTCGTGGTGTTGCGAAGCGAGGTAGGCGGCAAGCGAGGCGAGGACGATGCGCGGCGTGTTGCCAAGGACGCTCTCAAAGGCTGCCTGGCCCGACCAGAACGGGGCCGACTCCCATGAGATCGCTATGGCGACGCTCAGGGCGAGGGCGATGCTTGCAAGGAACCCTGTCCATACCGCCGTGCGCGCCTCCCTCTCACCATAGAACTCGCTTAGCATATCTGTGAGCAGGAAGCTCGATGAGTATGCTATGACGGCGGCAGGCACCGCCTGGCCGGCAAACACCACGATCTTGGATGCGAGCACGTTCGCTATCACCACAAGGGCTGCGTACATGCCGATCATGTACTCGACGCCGTGCCTGCTTGCCACGACGGCCGTGAAGGAGACAACAAGCAACGTAAGCAGCATCCATGCAAGGATGGAGAGCATACGCACGCCTGGTGTGTAGAACTAAAAAACGTTATGGTACGTCGGGTGTTGCACTAAAAGGGGTAATGTGCTTATCCAGTGCATCGCCATGGCGAAAGGTATACACGATATCGTATATCATTGTTGAGAAAATGGGAAAAAAATATATCTTTTCAATACAATTAACAATAATGGCCCCCTCTGGGATATTGCAGGACATGGTGCTGTATGCGCCCGAAAACGAGTTCTTGAAAGCCTATGCGCTCCTCGATCCCCGGGAAAAGCGGCCACGTGAGATATCGGTGAGGACCGACAAGGGGACGGTTTCGATGCGGGCGGGTGGCGATGACACCATCTATCTCGATGGAGAGGCTGTGGGGAGGCGCTGCATACAGGTGCAGGAAGGTCTTGAACATATGAGGATGTCCTCAATATATCTGCCCGTTCGAATCACGATTGATGGGGAGGAACGAGAGATCATCTGGACCATCAAACCGCTTTGACAGCGATTCAGAAGATGCCGCGGAACCCGTTTATCATTAGCTGTATGCCAAAGGACGCCGCCGCGACGGCTGCGATGTTGGCCATGACCTTGAGACCGTTTTTTCCTGCAAATCGCACTATCTTGGTCGCCCACAAGTATATGAAGAACTGTACGGCCATGACAAGGGCGATGCTGATGATCGTTACAACGGTGCCGTTGGCGGCCATCAGGAGAAGAACGGTGGCGATCGAACCGGGACCTGCCATGAACGGCATTCCCACGGGGACGATGGCTATCGAACTGTCCCTTTTCATCGCCGTCCCCTCCCCTCCGAACATCGCTTCGAATCCCAAAAGGACGAGCACAACACCTCCTGCCACCATGATGTGCTCAAGACGGATTTGAAGATATTCGAATATCAATCCCCCTCCAAAGAGGAAGACGATCAGGAGCACGGTGGCGAATCCTGTTGCAAGGTAGACGGTGTGGTTGCGTTCCTTGTCGTCCATGCCGCTCACGAGCGGCAGATAAAGCGGTATGACGCCCAAGGGATCCATGATGACAAAAAGCGCTATGAATCCCTCGATGACGGGGCCTATCACGATTACCACCCTATCTCGAGGATTCCCTTCGTGATGAGATTGACGGCGATGGCTGCAAAGAACAGTGCAGAAAGACGTATCCACGCGTTGAGGCCGTTTTTGCCCATGACGCGCACGATCTGTCGGTAGTAGTCGAGCATCACCTTCGAGAGCACCATGGTGATCACAAGCGAGAAGAGCACGAGGGGTTTTCCGTATGTGCCCTCGAGCACTATCGTTGTGGCAATGGCCCCGGGCCCCGCAAGCAACGGTATCGACATGGGGACGACGGATATGCGGTCGAATTCGACGTTGCGCGTCACCGGCGGGTCGCCCGAGAGCATGCCAAGCGAGATGTAGAGCACGAGGATGCCGCACGCCATCATGAACGCCGCCGTTGAGACACCAATGAGGCCAAGCACCGGGCGGCCTATGAACACGAAGATGCAAAGAAGGATGAATGCTGACGCGCTCGTTCGAAACGAGACGCTGCCTCGCTGTTTCTTGTCAAGGCGCTGTGTCAGCTCGATGAAATTGGGAAGTATGGCGAGGGGATTGATGATGATAAATAGCGGTATGAATACCTCGATGAACGCTGCGATATCTATCATTGACAAAAGTTCGTCGAGCACCATTGACATTCCCCGCAATCATTACTTTTTCTGATACTTCATCTTTTCCCATTTGTCGTGGAGTATCTTGAAATCGGTCTTGAGCGTTCCGCCGCTCCGCCCTACGCGCTTTTGAATCTCCTCACCAAGCTCCTCGAACGACGCAGCATCGGCTCCGTCAAGGAACTCCCTGATGGCGCGTGCATCGGCCACGTAGGGGCGCACGGAGACAAAGAGCGTCTCCTTATCATCCTCGTTCAGCATCAACCCCTCCATTCCGTCGGTATATCTCCGGGACAAAGCTCAACGAGCGCATCCATCTCCTCGTCGCTGGGCGGGGAGACCTCGGAATACTCCTTGTTGAGCACGTTCTCGGGATGGAACCGTTGCAATATAAAGTTCTTGGTCCCTTTTATATATGTGCATATCGTGGCAACGTCCTCTGGTTCTACGAGTCCCGGCACCACCGTCGTGCGAAACTCGTGGTCGGGAAGCGAGCGTACGAGCTCGATGCTTCGTGCGATGTCGTCAGTGTTCACGCGAGCGCCTGCCGTCTCATCGTACTTTTTGTACGAGTTCTTCACGTCCATGGCTATGTAGTCGACCAGTCCTCGCTCGATCAGCGATTCGATGACGTCAGGCACTGATCCGTTCGTATCGAGCTTGATGGGCAGGCCCTTGTCCTTGATGTCCTCGAGCAACGACGGGAGAACGGGATCGCACGTCGGTTCCCCTCCCGTGACGACGACGCCGTCGAGCCAGCCGGACGCCGATTCGAGGTAGTCAAGCACATCGTTCCAATCCACATCATCGACCGAATCGGGGTCTTCGACGAGCTGCCAGTTGTGGCAGTACGGACAACGATAGTTGCATCCGCTCATGAAGACCACGGCAGAAACCTTGCCGTCCCAATCGGTGAGCGACATCTTCACTAAACTTTTTACTGTCATTATATCACAACTTTTCGAACACTGACCCCCGCCTCACGCAAAAGCGACATCTTGATGTTGTTGTCCATGTCGTAGTCGTTCTGGTAGACGACCTCCTTTATTCTGGCGTTGATGAGGATCTTCACACACGACATGCAGGGAAAGTGCGTCGTGTACAGCGTGGCGCCATCGGGCGATGCGCCATGGAGCGCAGCCTGGATGATTGCGTTTTGCTCAGCATGCACCCCCCGGCACAGATATGCCTTGTCAAGTGATGAGAGCCCCTGCCTGAGGCACGTGTCGCGCGAACAGTGGGTAACGTTGCGCGGCGCCCCGTTGTAACCTGTCGAGATGATGTGCTTGTCCTTGACGAGGATGGCCCCCACATGCTGCTTGATGCATGTGGAGCGGGTCGCGACAAGGGCGGCGATCTTGGAGAAGTACGTCTGCGGGTCATCCCTCTTCATCCGCTGCCCCCCGTATCCGTCCGCACGACAGGTCTCCCTCGGGGCAACGCCCCTCGCACACGCAGCTCGGTCCCGCCCTGCGGAACAAGCGGGGTGCAACGGGGCGCACGCACGCAAGCATGCGTCGGGCCACGTCGCGTATCTCCCACTGTGCACGCTCGCAACACCGCATCTTGAAGAAGTGGCGAAGCTCGCGGGCGTTCATGGTGACGACGATGTTCGTCGGGGTTGCATTGGGGAGCACGAAACGCGCATCCTCATTGTCGATGCCCAGGCCGATGAGTTTCTCATAAGCCTGTTTCACTGACCCCATCACATCATCGTAGACCTTCGCCGCGTCGCGATTGGCCCTGACAGAGGGGGGCAGGACAGGAGAGAAGTTCTCGATCTCAACATACCGCTGCGACTGCTGGGTATACGAAGCGACACGGTGTCGCACAAGCTGGTGGGAGCAGGCGCGCGATATGCCCTCGAGGGAAAATGTGAACGTGGCATGTTCGATGACCGACACATGCCCGTATCCCATGACCTTCGTAAGGATATCGTCGATCTCCTCATCCGACAGGACATGATGCGTCTCCGAGGCACCCTTGTGCCAGAACGACGTGAGTGCGGCTGCGGCACAGGTCCGTTCAGGATCCGGGGTGTATGATAGTAATGTAACGTTCATATCAATCAACATTCTCGTTCTGATAGGCGCCCGCGTAGTGTTCCGTCTCCGTATCGAGGTCGAAGAATATGAGCTGCAGCACGCGCGCATCCTTTTGGAGACTGATGCCGTGTTCGTTCTCAACGCTGAGCATCGAGGAAGAACGTCCACGGTAGCCTGCATCCCAGACGCCTGTTTCTATCGTTGCGCCGCATCGCAGGAGCGAGGACCGCGTGCGCGCGATAGCGATTGCATCGGAAGGTATTGTGACGACCTCGTTGTAGACAATCCTGTAGCATCCGCGCGGCAGGAAGACCCATCCGTCCGTGCCAAATGGCATGTCCTCCCCGCCGGAGATAACGCGCTGTTTATTACTGAAATCGATGGCGCCCGGCGCGGTGAAGCGCTCCACGGAGGCGAGCGTGAGGTCGATGCCGTTGGGCGTGATTTGTGTATCGAGGTCGATGTATCCCTCGAGCAGACCACGCTCGTTCACGTATTCTTGCAGCTTGCGTTTCGAGAATGCGCCCATGGTTCACACCGCAAGGATCTCTTTGAGGCGCGATTTGTCAAGCAGGTAGTCCTTGCCGTAGACCTCTTCCTCGACAACGAGCGAGGGCGTGTTCATGACCATGCTGTTGAGTGCCTCGATCCTCCCGTCCTGGGTGGAGATGTCCACATAGCGTACGGAAATGTCAGCCCCAAGCTCCTCGATGGTCTCTTCAAGGACCTGTTGAGCGCGCGGACACTGGGGGCAATCCTTCGATTTGAAAAACGTCACGTTCATGGTTGCTTATCTTCATCTCAATATTTTTAAGAGTATCCCTGGTGTTTCAGACGCCTTACCAAACGATGTATGAAACTACACTATCAGGGCCATTCATTTTTTCATAAGCTATGATAGGTGCATATATGATTTTCATTGCCCATGCATGGTTGTGGGAAATGGCGCCACATAAAAAGTATTATAAATGACATGTCATTTTAAGACATGTCATATAATAAACTATGGGGGAACAGCATGATACGACCACACAGGCTCCTGAAGTTATACTTGTTATGGGTCTTTCACAAAGGCCCGAAATGCGGCTACGACATCAAAAAGGAACTCGAGGAGATAACCGAGCACAAGGCGCTCTCCAACGCCGTCATCTATCTCCGACTCAAGGAACTCGAACGCAAGGGTCTCATCGAAGGCTCGCAGGGGAGCAGGAACAAGACCATTTACACCATCACCGCGAAGGGAGATGAGGAGCTTGAGAGGGAGCGTGTGAAGACCCGACACTACCTCCTCAAGTTTCAGGACCTGCTGGAGTTCGTACTGGATGCGCCCATAGGAGGCACTGACCATGAATCCACTTGAGACCATATCACGATTTAGCGAGCAAAAACCCTATCACGTGATCGCTGTCATTCTCCTCGTCACCGTAATCCTCGGTTCGGGCATACTCAACATATCCATGAAGGCGGACATGGAGTCTTTTTTGCCAGAGGACAACGAGGCCATAGAGGCAACGAACCTCTTCTCCGAGGAGTTTGGCGGCGACGCCTACGAGACGATACTGCTAAAGGGGGACTTCACTTCGCTGCAGGGCATCAACGCGCTGCAGTCGTTGATGACAGAGATACGTTCAGACCCACGGCTTGAGGGATTCGTCCTTTCATCGACGAGCTACCTTGACATGCTCATGGCTTCTGACACGATATCGCCGCCCTTTGACGAAACAACACCGCAGACAATAGCGCACGTGCTCGAACAGGACATGGCATCGGGCGAGCCAAGGCTTGTCGGAACCATTGTGTCAAACGACCTTGATGCCACCATCGTGCTCGTGCAGGTCGACGGCGATGTGGACCAGGACGTCGCAAGAGAGAAGGTCGAGGTATTGAGAAGCATCGTAGACGACTTTTCAGCAGCCGACAACGGCCTAGAGGCAGGAATCACTGGCACCTACACGCAGATGATCGACAACCTCGATGCGATGAGCGGGGACAATGCGGTGCTCATGCCCCTTGCCACGGTGTTCATTCTCGTCGTGCTCTTCATCGTGTTCAGGAAACTAAGCGATACATTGCTCCCGTATGTGACGATAGCGTTCGCACTCTCGTGGATACTGGGCATCATGGGATATGCAGGGATTCCGTTCACAGCCATGTTCGTGGCGCTCGTGCCGCTCATGCTAGGCATCTCTGTGGTATATGCCATCCACATCCTCTTCAGGTACCGCGAAGAGGCCCGTAAGGGAAAAGACACCCTTACCGCCATCAACACGTGTGTGCGAAACACCGGCACCGCCGTCTTCATATCTGCCGTGACCACCATGTTTGGATTCTCTTCATTCTTCATATCGGAGCTGCCCCCCATGAGGGAGTTCGGATACCTGACCGTGCTTGGCATCCTCTTTTCGTTCGTGCTGGTCGTGACGCTCCTTCCTGCCTTGACGGTGCTGCGGGACAGACGCATGGGACCATCCGTCGACGGAGCCAGCAAACGAGCGCTTGCACGGGGCGTATCCAAGGCGCTTGACAGCATCGTCATCGCAGCGCTCCATCACAAACGCCCTGTCCTTGGGATCGTTGCCATCGTGACGATAGCATCGATCGGTGTTGCCCCCATGGTCGACACGACGCTCAACTGGAACGACATGCTGCCGGAGGACATCGAGTCGATGCAGGTGTCGCGGGAGATGGAACAGTACTTTGAAAGCTCTATCACGAATCGCACCTATATGCTGGTACAGGGCGATGCGCTCTCGCCAGATGTCATGGCAGAAGTAGCGCGGATGGAACAGGCGCTGCGTTCGCTCACACTGAAAAATGACAAGGGAGAGCTCATCGTAGGGTCGCAATACGACGTGCGGTCGTATGTCGACGTCTACATTCAGGCAAACGAGGGACAGCTGCCCACCTCGCGACAACGCATCGACGCGATCACGCAATCGCTCATGTCGGACCAGCAGGGCATGCAGAATCTTGCGCAACACCTCGTCATCGATCCGGGGTCGGAACACTACATGCAACTTGGCGTCATCTCGGTAACCATCAATGCTGAGAGCGAGAACGACATGAGCGCTCTGTCAGACGAGATGTATGCGATAGCATCGTCGGGCGATTACTCGCATGCCACCTACCGCCCCGCGGGCGGGCCCATCATCATGTCGGACCTTATGGGGGGGATGACCGAGACCCAGGTGCGAACGACGATACTGGCGCTCCTGCTCTGCTTCCTCGTGGTGTCAATCATACACCGTTCAGCGGTCTTTGGCGCATTGTCGGTGCTGCCTGTGATACTTACCATTGCATGGGAGTTTTTGCTGCTCTACACGATAGGATGGTCGTTTGATCTCTTCACCATCATGATATCGGCGCTCATCGTCGGACTGGGCATTGACTTCGCGGTCCATATCATACAGCGCTTCAAAGAGGAAACGGCATTGGGCAGGAGCACAGAGGATGCCATACATGCCGTTGTGCTCAACGTGGGGAAGGCCCTGACGACAGCAACGGTCGCAACGGCCGGCGCCTTCTTCATCATCGGCTTTTCGAGCATGCCCATACTGATGCGTTTTGGCGTGCTTACCGGCGTCGTGCTCGTCTTCTCGTTCATAGCGGCGATCGTCGTGCTGCCGCCGATACTGGCGTGGTACTCGGACAGGGGGCTCAAGAAGGCGCGGGCGTAGCGCCTTCGATCCCTCTTGGATTGCAATTGATCTCCAAAGCTGTTGGACGTGATGACGTGCGCTACCAAACGTATGGAAAACCATATATGCGAAGCATATCCCCCTCAATGATAGGCCGGCAGGATGAAGGAATACTCGCCATTTGACACCCATGCAGAACGATATGAAGCGTGGTTTGATGAAAATGAATACGTCTACGCTTCGAAGCTTCGTGCGATGCGCACATTGCTGCCAGCAGGAAGTGAAGGTGTGGAAATTGGTGTTGGAAGCGGCCGTTTTGCAGTGCCGTTGGGCATACGCGTGGGCGTGGAACCGTCGAAGGAGATGAGGGCCATTGCACGCACAAAGGGAATAGAGGTGATCGATGGCGTTGCAGAGTCCCTCCCCTTCGAAGACGAACGATTCGACGTTGCCCTCATGGTCACGACACTATGCTTCCTCGACGACGCTGCCGCATCTTTCGACGAGGCATACAGGGTGCTGCGGCCAGGCGGTGCCTTCATCGTTGCTTTCGTCGACAGGGGCTCGCCCCTTGGCGCAAAATATATGGCACGCAAGGTAGAAAGCCTTTTTTACAAAAAGGCCACTTTCTACTCGGCACAGGACGTCATAGCGTTCTATGAACAGGCGGAATTTACAGACCTCTCCTGTGTCCAGACATCTTTTGCAATCCAAAAAAGGTCTGTGCGGTCGAACCGTTCGAGGAAGGTCATGGCAAGGGATTGTTTCTCGTGATAAGGGGCATGAAGGCGTGAGCCATGCCTTGCTGCGGTGACAAGACCTTATTCCGGCCTGTTCACGCAAATGCATGTTATTTTAGCCGCCACCAGTTCGGGAATATATCACGTCCATCGCTGCAGAGATCATCGAAGGAATGGTGCTTGATGACGACTCCATGTCGACCTTGACGCCGCGCGACCTTAGCGCTGAGCTCGTCTGCGGACCGATGGATATGCAGATGTGCCCGTCCTGCACAAGGTGCGATATCGCATTGGCCATTGCCGAACTCGTGAAGAAGATGACATCCGCATCGCGGATACCTTGTTCGTTGATCTCCCCTATCCCCACGTCGTAGACAGGTATTTCGGTATAGTGCAGATAAGAAAGCATCGAAGAGAGTATGTCCGAAGCCATTGATGAACGCAGCCCCACGATGGCGTCGCCATGTGTGGTGATGCTTTTGAGAAGCATGCCGAGGCCCTCTGAGGTGTATTCATCGGGCATCTCCGCAATTATCCCTATCGCCTCCAAAGCGCGCCTCGTTGCGGGACCTATGGCAACATAGGTCTTGTCACTGTTGGCGATGATCTCCTCCTTGACCAGTGAAACGGTATTGGCGCTCGTGACCACCACATGCGTTGCGCGTTCCAACGCCTGGCGGTCCCACTCTAGGGGAGAAATACGGTACGTCCCACCATTTAGCGCTTCTGCACCCACCTCCTCAAGCAGCGCCCTTGTCTCCTCGAACTGTTCCGGGGTGCGCATGACGGCTACGCGCTTTCCCTTGATGCCAAAAAGCTTATTTCTAAACCACCGCTCCCGTCCACATGCCGCCCCAGCACCGTCGACAATGATGATGGAGGGGGAGGGTATCTTTCGGGAGGCCATCTCCTCGAGCGTTCCGTTAAACGCGGTTTGCGAATACGTCGTGGCGTTGTGTATGGCCGAGACGAACGAGTCGGGGGCGTATCCGAGCTCCATGAGGTCGCGGGCGATGGACGGGAACGACCGCGCCCCCATCAATATCACCAGCGTGCCGGAAAGCGAGGGACAGGTGTCCTTGATGCGCGACGAGTCCCAACGGTGGCCGGTGATGAACGTGACCGACGCGTTGTGCCCCCTGCGGGTAAGCGGTATGCCCTCGTAAGCGGGCGCCGCCAGGGCCGATGAGATCCCTGGAACGATCTCGAACGGGATGCCGTGCTCGATGAGCGCATCCATCTCCTCGCCGCCCCGACCGAACACAAAAGGGTCTCCGCCCTTGAGCCGCACCACGCACCGGTGCTCCCTACCGTACTTAGAGAGGAGGGTGTTGATATCGTGCTGTGAGCATGCATGGCAATGCGGTTCCTTGCCGACAAAGACCTTGATGCAGCTGCCCTTCGCATGTTCGAGAAGCTGCGGATTGGCAAGCCGGTCGTAGAGGATGACGTCGGCCCGTTTTATGAGCTCGAGTCCGCGCACCGTGATGAGCCTCGGATCCCCGGGGCCCGCGCCTACCAGAAAGACCGTCATGAAAACCGCCCCACGACGTCGTCTGCGCCCTTGGACAGCAGGGATGCTGCCAGCGTGCGTGCCACCGCGCGGCCAGACGCGAGTGGCCCCACGGCGAGATCCCGATATGATCTGTTGTTCCTTGGGTCGTTGATGACGGCAAAGATGCGCATCCTGTCACCGCCCACCACCGACGCCCAGGCGCCCGCGGGGATGTGGCAGTTGCCGCCGATGGCATGCATCACCTCCCGCTCTGCCATGGCACATGCCGTGGAGGCCTCGTCGCGTAACGTGTCGACCACCTTCCTGGCTTCCGCATCGTCCTTCCTGCACGCCACAGCTAGCGTCCCCTGGCATGCGGCTGGTATGAAGAGCTCCCGGGGGAATCGCACGAAGGTATATCCATTATGTCCCCACAGAGCAAGCCTCTGCAGTCCAGCCTCTGCCATGACCACGCCGTCGAGTTCCTCGACCTTCTCAAGCCTCGTGCCGATGTTGCCGCGTATGGGCACTGGTTCAAGGTCGGGGCGCATGTGCCTCAGTTCGGTGACCCTCCGGGGGCTTCCCGTGCCTATCCTTCCCCCTTCGGGGATCGCATGGAACGACGGGTGTCTCGTTACCATGACGTCGGCTGCGGGACCTCGCTGCGGTATCGCCATGTGAAACGGAAAATCGAGGCGAACGTCCTTCAACGAATGCACGGCAATGTCGATCTCGCAGTCTTCGAGCGCAATGTCGATCTCTTTGGTGAAAAGGCCCCTGGTGGCGCCGTCCGTTCCGAACTGCCCCCTATAGAGGTCGCCTGATGTCTTGATCACTCGCACCTCCGCAGCGGCATCGAGCATGCCGACGACGATGTTGGTCTGGGCCAGCGCCAGCGGGCTCCCTCTCGTGCCGCATATCATCTGAGCGCACTCTCCATCGCTTCCAGCGTGGCATCGATGATGCGTTCATCGTGGCACCTGGAGATGAAGTTGCTCTCAAACTGTGAAGGGGGGAGGAAAAAGCCTTTGGAAAACAACTTTTTCCAGAACTGCATGAATCGTGGTTGGTCGGCCGCGCGCGCATCGCGTGCGCATCGAACCTCATCTCGGCCGAAGTAGACCTGGAACATGCCGGGGGCGTGATTGAGCACGGCGCCTTCGGGAAGCACGTCATCAAGGCCCCTCGTGAGCCGTTCGTGGCTTGAGTGCACCAATGGTAGCACGCCCCCGGAGGCGATCAGGTCGAGCGCGGCAAGGCCGGCGGCCATCGAAAGGGGGTTGCCGCTGAAGGTGCCGGCGTTGTAGACATCGCCCACGGGCTTGAGGCGCTCCATCGTCTCGCGCGACGATCCTACGATGCCGATGGGCAGCCCCCCTCCCGCGATCTTTCCGTACGTGACGATGTCGGCGTCAACGCCATAGTACTCCTGCGCCCCGCCTGGTGCGAGCCTGAAGCCGGTGATCGTCTCATCGAATATCAGCAACGTGTCGTGCTCGGAGCATACCTTCCTCACCTCGTCGAGGTATCCGTTGTCAGGCGGGATGCACCCAACATTTCCCATCACGGGCTCGATGATGAAAGCGGCGACCTGCCTGTCGCGCAACGCCGCTTCGAGCGACTCGATGTCGTTGTAATCGACGATCCTTGTGGCGCTGATCTGTCCCTCGATGATGCCCGGGGACGATGCGACGGTGCTTGCCCCCTCTCGCCTTGCGAGCACGCAGTCGTGTGCGCCATGGTAGCCACCGTCAACGGTGGCTATTGCCTGTCTGCCGGTGACGGCGCGGGCAAGTCGCAAGGCGGCCATCGTGGCCTCGGTGCCGCTGTTTACAGCACGGATCATCTCGATGTTCGGCGCCAGTTCGCACACCCTCTTGGCATAGTCGACCTCAAGGGGCGTCGGCGTGCCGTAGGTGGTGCCCTTCCCGAGTTGAGTTGAGACGCTTTCGACAACGGCGGGGTCCGCATGACCCAGTATCAGCGGCCCGTAGGCGAGACAGTAGTCACAGTACCTTGAACCCTCGATATCCAGCAAGTAGGCGCCCTTGGCGCTTTCGGTAAAGAATGGATACGGCTTGATCGATGCGCGCACAGGTGAGTTCACACCGCCAACGAGCCATCTGCCCGCTTCCCTGAACATGTCCTCATTTCTCATCAAGCTCACCTGCGATATCCCGTGCGAAGTACGTCGCTATGACGTCCGCACCGGCACGCTTGATGCTCTCAAGCGTCTCCCGGACGACGGCCTTCTCGTCGAAGCATCCCTGGGCTGACGCAGCCTTGATCATCGCATACTCGCCCGATACGTTGTAGGCCATTACCGGCACGTTGACGGCGTCACGTACGCGGGATATGACGTCAAGGTAGCTCAGCGCGGGCTTGACCATCACGATGTCGGCCCCCTCCTCGATGTCGCCGAGCACCTCCCGTATCGCCTCCCTGGCGTTGCGGGGGTCCATCTGGTACGACTTCCTGTCGCCCTCTTTCGGAGCGGAGTCGCACGCGTCCCTGAACGGCCCATAGTATGCTGATGCGTATTTTGCAGCGTAGCTGATAATCGGTATGTGTTCATGGCCGGCCCCGTCAAGCGCATCCCGAATGGCCTTGACCCTGCCATCCATCATATCTGATGGGGCCACTATGTCGGATCCCGCCTCGACATGGCTCAACGCGACCTTTGCCAGCACGGGGAGTGTCGCGTCGTTGTCGACCCTGCCGTTTGCGATCAGGCCGCAGTGGCCTGTGTCGATGTACTGGCATAGACAGACGTCGGTGATGAGGAGGAGCTCGTCTGTAGCATCGCGAAGCGTCTTCAGGGCGCGCTGCACGACCCCGTTCGGGTCGAATGCCGGTGATGCGTCAGGCGCGGAGGAGGGGGGTATGCCAAATATGAGTACGCTGCTCACCCCGCTCTCGACGAGGTCGGTGGCGAGGCGTGGCAGGTCGCCGATGCCGTGACGGAATTGTCCCGGCATCGATGCGATGGGTTTGGACGGGCCGTCCTTCACGAAAATGGGATATACAAGGTCATGGCGCGAGAGCCGCGTCTCGGCCACGAGCTCCCTCACCGTCTGATTGTATCGTAATCGTCTAGGTCTCGTGCGTGGAAACATCTAATCACTCCTTTCGTCTTCGTCATGTGGTATGGTAAGTATGAGATTTCGTATATCTGCAAGCTTTTCCATGGGAAGGTCGAGGTTCCGTATATTGCAGAAAAGATTGTGGAGCGTCTTCTTGACGATCGCCCTCGAGCAGGCGTCGAAGTCGGGCGTGCTGTCGTGATGAGCGGAAAACAGCTTCTCGAGTTCGTCCCTGCGTATCGATTCTGCATGGAGGGATATGTCGCGCGCCAGGCGCATCCGCTCCCTGAGCAGGCGCTCGCGCTTCAGGGCGCCTAGCTCCTCGGATATGATCCGCTGGGCGAGAGGTATGTGTTGTGAGCGCTGCTCCAGCATGCGTCGCGAACAGTCCCGCACATCGTCAAGTGCTATATAGTCAATGCCGCCGATGGGTATGGCGCCGGTATCGACATCTGGCGGCATGGCCACGTCGATGAC
>RXIG01000009.1 GCA_004212155.1 archaeon | reverse complement strand
CTTCTCGAGGCCGATGATCGAGCGCATCTTTTGCACCTCGGGGGAGAGCGGCTGGCCGCTGCCCGTCTTGTAGAGATTCTGAATGATGATCTTTGGCACGTCGGCCATCGTGGGGTAGTAGCTGTTCTTCACCGCGAGGTTGCGAAGCTCGATGATGATGTCGGTAATCTTAACTTCCTTGGGGCAGCGTTCCTGGCACGTGAAGCACGTGGTGCAGTCCCACAACTCGTCCGTCTTGTACACGTCCAGTCCAAGTTTGGCCATGTGTATGATCTTTCGCGTGCGAAGACCACACTCCCTGCCAGAAGGGCACGAGCCGGTGCATCTACCGCACTGTATGCATGCGAGCGCATTGCCCTCCCTTATGATATCGTCCACAGTCTTTTCCATATGAACACCAGTGTAGTTAGAATTACAGTACGGGATTATGTTCAAAATCAATACCACTAAAAAAATGAGAATCCTTCGATCGTTGTCGAGCAAATGTCATTGATTTCATCGAACATACTCCCATGCACTGTGTTATCAGTATAGCGTATCAATTAGTCCCGGTCCAAAAGAATGCCAATTTGCTCAATAGTGACACCCTTTATTTATATAGTTTATTCCAAAAAAATGCACTTTCATTCCGTTGAAAACGATGCCATGCATATTGTTCTAATATATGTGAATATAATTCCTAATCGATGCGCATTGTTCATGAACGACAGGTCACATATGCCCGCAACGCATGATGCTATCGATGTGGAAGATAGATAATACCGATACAAAAGTATACTCATACCACAAATAAATTTATAATAAAGTACGTTTATCTATAAGTAAAACTAACACTTAGGGATTCCAATGCGGATACTTATCGTCGATGATGACCCCGATTACCTCGAACTGTTCTCCCACTTCCTGAGAAAAGAGATGAGACCCCACGAGATCGTATGTGCCCGGACGGTCGACGAGGCAGAGCGCCACATCTGCGGCGCTGGGGTGGACGTCGTGGTATCCGACTACGACATGCCAGGCAAGAGCGGGTTCGACCTTCTCGACATCGCGCGAAGGCATGGCACCGTCGGCCTGATATTCATGGTCACCGCACACAACGATCGCATGCTCGAGTGCGAAGCGCTCAAGAGGGGCGCGATATTTTGTCTCGACAAGGGCATGGGGACACGGAACATCGCTCGGTTCATAGCGATTGTCAGTGCGGATGCGAACAAGATCCAGAATGAACGCGGCGTCATGATCGTGGCAATGGGAAGGATTGTGCACGTAAATGAACACATGCTTTCTGCAACGAAGTATCGGTACGAGGAGCTCATAGGGAGCCAATGGACTGCGGTCATCGACAGTGAGTGCATCTCGTTTGTCCGAAAACATCACGAACGCCTGAACCGCAGTGCGACCAAGAAAATGCCCTGCACAGTACGTGACCGCGAGGATGAAAAAGAAATCCCCTGCACGATGTTGATAAAAAAACCGGCAGAACTGCATGGCATCTCAAAACCGCACCGATGCCAAGTACCGTACTACGCGCTCATCTTGCAGGAATAGGTCAGCGCTGCGGCACCTTTCTGCAAATGCAGCATATGTCCTGCGACTCCATCCACATCTCGAGGGCATCGAGGATCTCATTGTAGATGATCTGACATTCGCGGAGTCGGTCGACATCCTCCTCGTGAGAGCACATCTTGCGAATATAGGGGAATATCTCCTCCCAAGTCGGCATCTCGACCATCATGAAGTGTTCTTCATCTTCACACGCCATTACAAGTCATGCACATCCAATGCATATATCCTTTACCCCTGGATTGCGAAACCATTTAAGTCGGATGAGCGAGAAATCACCATGAGCGGCAACGACTGGAAACGGTTTACCGCAGGCACGACGCCTTCCACCCTCGACATAGACACGCTTTTCTTTGAATCGGTAGAACCAGGAGCACGCGTGCTCGACATCGGGTGCGGTACGGGAAAGACGACACGCAACGTGGGAGCGCAAGGATATGTTGTCACGGGCATCGACATCAACGAGGATGAGGTGGCGTTGGCCCAGCGAATGGACCATGGAAAAAGCGTCAGGTATGTCGCAGGAGATGCCGCAGCGCTCCCGTTTGATGATCGGTCGTTTGATGCCTGTATCATGCAGGCATTTCTAACAACGCTTGCCGAGCCACGTATGAGAAGGAAGGCCGTGGCCGAGGCGCATCGCGTCCTTGTGGCGGGGGGTATCCTCTACCTTGGAGTGTTTGCATACACTCCGGAAAATCCAGCCTACAAACGACGCTACGACGCCCATCTGCCCATAACAGGCGAACAGGGCACGTTCATCGTCACTGCTGGCGGCAAGAAGGAGGGAAAACCGCTCTACCGTGCACACCACTACACGCGGGATGAGCTCGAGGCCCTGCTTGAAGGTCTCTTTGCAGTGGAGCGCGTCAAGGATGCAGTTGTTCACAGCTATCATGGCAACTGGTGCAATGCGTTCGTAGTAATAGCGCGAAAGCTTGAGTGAACGATGGCCGGTTAGATGAAGTCAAGGAGCGTTAGAACGCGCTCCCTCGTCCTTCCCTCTTGCAGGGCCGGAAGCACCGAAGATGTGAGAAGCGAACGCAGTTGGCCGCCGTTGGCATACCGCACGCCCGACACGTCCTCGATGATGCGCACCGAGTACCCCGACCCCTCCAGGATGTCGATACCCAGTTCATCCATGACGTCGCCACGAATGGTGTTGAGCACGAAGTCTAGGGCAAGGCTCAGGATACGTATGTTTCTGACATCGAACATGTAGTCTTCGGTATACTCGAAAACGTATGCGGCAAAGACATCAAGGTCTGTGATGTCAAACGATTCAAAAAGGGACATTACCGTATCCAGGTCCTCAGAATAGATAGAATACAGCCTATGGAAGTGATCTTGGTCCACGGAATCCTCCCCTGTATATCTATACTCATCATTCCTAAAATAGTTATTCATCCTGGGGCATCAGCTCACCGAAAAGATGTGTTACGACGCCCGTTGCAGCATTGAATCCGCCATCGAGGTAGACCGCCCCGATGATGGCCTCAAGCGTTTCGGCCAGGACGTACGATTTTGTCTGCGCACGTAGCTTGCGTTCGCCGATGCCAAGACGCAGATGGTCGCCGATGCCGATCGAACGTCCGATCTCTGCAAGGCCTTCCTCGCTTTCAAGCTCCATCTTGCGCGTCGTGACCCGTTCGCGTGTTTCGTATCCTGCATGAATCAGCTTATCAACGAGAATCGCCTTGAGCACCGCGTCGCCAAGGGTGCGAAGGACCTCCTGGTCTTTGATGTGCTGCCCTTGCTGAGCCCGTTCGTTCGCATAGGCCTTTCTCGTCAGCGCACGTTCAAGCAATCGGTCGTTGTTGAACGCATAGTTAAGCGAACGCTCTAGGTCGTTGAAGGATGGCATGTCCATGGTACCACTGCGTCAGCAATCAATAAAAAATGTTTGAAACTGGTACAGCATACCACGAACAACAAGATAAAAGACAAAACATGGGGAGAAGGTGGACCAGTGCCCCCATACATGGGCGTTGGGATGCACGTTCAGTACGTTCCACCCCTTCGTTTAAGGCACTGGCCCTTGTAGCAGCTTCTCGGTCCTTCCTTTCGGAGTTCACAAGTCCCGATACAGAGATCAGGGACGCCCATACGGTCGGTGCAACGACGACACTCATATGCCCGTTGCTCACGTATGTTGCTACCACTATTATATAGGCATGAAGAGTATAAATAGTTTTCTACACATAAAATACTTGCAAGTGCTTTTGATACGCATGTTCATAACCACATCCATGTGTATACTAAAAATATGATAACATATTATATATTAATGACTTGTATAAATAATTTTTACTAACGACAACATGACCGGGCCATAGACGAAAAGAATATAACGTCAATGTAGCAAGCAAAAATGGGGAACGATACCATGGTGCTTCATGAGACGACGGATATGGGATTTAGCGTCTTTCAAGAGGAACGGGAACGCATCGTCACCGTTCGCGACGCTCTCGTGATAAATCTCGAGCTCGAGGACGAGAAGATATCGATGATAGCAGAGGTCGTGTTCTATGATGAGCTGCTCAAGCTCTACAAACGCTATTATGATGAATTTTTTGTGAACTACACAAAGATTAAGGAAGGGCACCTCTACGACATGGACAAGAACAGATACCAGCGTCTCAGGCGCCTGTTGATCCGCAAGTACGACGAGGTGCTCACGAACCTCGATGTCGAGATGACCGACAAGGAACGCCTCATCAACGACCATATCTTCGAACGTGCCATGATGGGCCTAGAGATCCTCTACCATGGCAAAGACGTCGTGGCCGCCTACGAGGATGCCCTCGAGAAAGGCGCCAGGCATGCTAGGAAGACGCAATGAAGTAGACGCCCCGTGTCCCCCTTCGGGAGGTGACGTGACCCTCCTGTATGAGCACCTCGAGATATTTATGAATTTCGTTTTCATGCAATCCGAGCACATCGGCCAGGTCCCGGGCCGTGCAAGGCCTGCGCTTCAACGTCTGCATGATGCGCGACTCCGCCTCCGGCGTGTAGCTTTTGATGTGCCTTCGCGAGACGTAGGCATGGATGGGGTCGCCGATGCCGAGGATGTGTGCCACTTCCCGAAGCCGCGTCTCACTGACCCCTTCGACCCACTCCTCGCTACCGGGTCGGTCAAGCGAATTGAGCTGCACCATACCGGGGCTCATCTCAGAGATGGCCTCGGCAAGCGCATCGAGCTCTTCAGGCGTGTCGTTGACGCCAGGCACGATAAACACCCCAAGCCAGACCTCGCCTTCATGCTCCCTGCACAGGGCGGTTAGCCCCTTCTTCACATCGTCGAGGACAAGCGATGGATGCGGGCGATTGATGGTGGCGAACGCCGAGGGCGTGGCGGCATCGAGTGAGGGAAGGATGACGTCGACACCACGCACTTCCTGGCGTATCGCCTTGTCGGAAAAAAGCGTGCCGTTGGTAAGGGGGGCAAGCCGGAAGTCAGGATGTTCCTCCTTGAGGTGAGCGACGATGCGGCCAATGCCGCTGTGAAGCAGTGGCTCGCCCGCTCCTGAGAACGTAATGAAGTCGAGGGAAGGGGACGTTGCAAGGTAGTCGTCGAGCTCATCGATGACCGTGTCTGTAGGCTCGTACTGCTTACGCGTAACGGTAAGGTCCGTCGTAGGGCCACACTCGCAGTAGGCGCAGTCAAGCGTGCATTTTTTACAGGGCACGAGGTCGACCCAAGCGATACACCAAGCCTCTGTGAGGGCACCGAGCAGAAAAGATATGTATATTGCATGAGAACGTATCACACACCATAAAAATACTTACTGTGATGCAGAAGCATACCCACAGTCTCATTCACCAGGTTTAAAAATCGAACATTACCCAAAGATTTAAATATGCTATAGAAGTTGTAATTTTCATGGATATGAAGCAAAATCCATCATCGCATCGCTTTACAAGCATGGATTTTAGCTTTGGCTCCTTTTCATATACCTTTTATTGATGCATGCACGGCACACGGCACAATGCCCTGTCCTGGTGCATCGCACCTGTTTTGGAGGATTGCACAATGTCAACCGGACGTAACGATGATACAAGGGGGGACCGCCTTTATCGGCGGTGTCTTTTCTCTTGATAGTAGGTACCACCAGACCACAGTCCAACACACCCCCCCAGAGACGTATCAATGGTCACACACCCTTGAGGGGCATGCTGCCAACGACGTTTTTCTAAAAAAAGCTGCATCGGTTCATGACACGCGCATCCGCACTCTTGGTACTGTGGCTGCCCCCGTTCGGCCAGACAAACGCGATAATGCCCACACTTCCCATTGTTGCACACCATTATTAATAAAAAGATACAAGGTGGTAGTATGAAAGAGATAATCGTAGACACTGATGATGAAGAACTGAAAAAGGAGGCGCGATTCCTGGGCCTTGGGCTCAGGGAAGAGCATGGCGACCTCGTCGAGGCGACGATAACGACCAAGGAGGATGAACAGCATCTCATCGAGACGGCCGATGCCGCTCCCGCACTCCTGATCACGTTTGCCGACCAGGAGATCATACCGCTTGAGAACCTCATAGCGCAGCTGCGGGGAAGGACCAAGCTCTACGTCCAGGTGCGCACTGCCGAGAAGGCGCGTGAGGTCCTTGAAACGCTTGAGCTGGGCGCAGACGGCGTGGTCCTCACCACCAACGACATGGCGACGGTCACGCGCACGATCGAACTCGTCAGCGCGGGCGGGACGCTAGCGCTCGAGGAGGCTCGCGTCACCGTCGTGCGCGACCTCGGCATGGGCGCACGGGTCTGCGTCGACACATGCGACATGATGCGCCGAGGAATGGGTATGCTCGTCGGAACATCGTCACAGGGCATGCTGCTCATACAGGCCGAAGTCGAGAGCAATCCCTTCGTCTCACCACGACCCTTCAGGGTGAACGCCGGCGCCGTATCGCTCTACACGCTCGTACCAGGTAACAAGACGCGCTATCTCGAGGAGATCGAGGCGGGTGATGATGTGCTCATCATCGACGAGGCAGGTGCGGCGCGGACGGCGTTTGTCGCACGGTCGAAGATCGAGCTCAGGCCGCTCGTGCTCGTGGAGGCGCGTTCGGGCGACAAGACGGCCAAGGCCGTTCTGCAAAAAGCCGAAACCGTCAAGCTCGTTACGCCGACGGGAAGCGTCGCCGTCACCGGCCTCAACGAGGGTGACACGATAATGGCCCGGTTCGAGGAGGGCGGACGCCACTTCGGCACCCATGTCGCAGAAGAGACGGTGATAGAGAAATGAAGCTGTGTGCGTGCGTCGCGGAGGCAACGCCTGAACAAGTCCGCGCCCGCATGGAACGGGCAGACACCGACCTTGTCGAACACCGCATCGACTACATGAACGACATCGGCTCTATCGATGGGCTCTACGCGGGCATCGTGCCGTCCGTGGTTGCAACGCTGCGAACGGAGGGGCAAGGCGGACGCTTTGCTGGCGACGTCGAGACGCTCAAGGCAACCCTCGTCGCTGCGATGGACGAAGGATGCGACTACGTCGACGTCGAGGCAACGCTCCCGACGGACGTCTGCACAGAGCTTATCATGCACGCTGGGGCGCGTGGCGTGAGGACAATGCTTTCATATCACAACTTTGCCACGACGCCCGCGCACGAGACGCTGAGAAACATTATCGAGCGTTCAGACGACCTGGGGGCGGACATGGTAAAGATCGTGCCAACAGCCCATGACGCAGACGATTGGAAACGCGTACTAGGACTTTACATGGACGACCCGCCCTTGCCGCTCATCGCCTTTTGCATGGGCGAGGCGAGCGCCTTCACACGTATCGCATCGCTTTACTACGGCGCCCCGTTCACCTATGTGAGCATGGGCACGTCAACGGCACCGGGACAGCTCTCACTCGACGAGATGCGCTCGATACTGGGGGTGTTGGGGCGATGAGGCACCTTGCCGTCATCGGCGCTCCGCTCGAGCATTCGCTAAGCCCCCTCATCCACAACGCGGCGCTGCGCCAGCTTGACCTCGATGACACCTACACCTATACGAAGATGAGGATTGAAAGACACGAACTCCCCGACGTGGTGAACATGGTGCGCCGGGGATCGCTGTGGGGCATCAACGTCACGTACCCGTACAAACAAGACATCATCCCCTACCTCGACGAGATGACCGACGAGGCACGACGCAGTGAGGCCGTCAACACGGTCTATGCACGCGACGGTCGCGTGACGGGACACAACACCGACGGCATCGGCGGCGTGATGGCGCTCAACCGTAACGGCGTCGATCTCGAAGACACCCGCGTGGTCATCATAGGCGCGGGGGGGGCGGCGCGAGCGCTGGCAGTATCGCTTGTCACGCGACCCATAGCGCGCCTCGTCATACGAAACAGGACCGCCAAGCGCGCACAGGACCTCGCAGAACACGTCAGGCCGTTTGCCACCTGTGATGTTGAGGCGGGAGGTCTTGACGGCCTGAAAGAACTACTGCAGGACACCGACATACTCATTCAATGCAGCCTGGCGGGCATGCAGGGAACAGACGCCCCGCCGCTGCCTATCACGCAAGACATGTTCAATGCGCACCAGACGGTGATGGACATCGTCTACACGCCGCTTGTCACGCCGCTGCTCGTCGAGGCGCGCGCAGCGGGATGCCTGACCATCGTCGGCACGGAGATGCTCATATGCCAGGGCGCGGAGGCGTTCAGGATATGGACGGGAACGGATGCACCCATCGAAACGATGGACGCGGCGGTCAGGGGGTGGATCGGTGGCGGATAACATCGCACTGATAGGATTCATGGGCGTGGGAAAAAGCGCCGTGGGGCAGGAGCTCGCAGAGCTTCTCGATATGCGATATGTCGACCTAGACGAGGAGGTGGAACGCCGTAGCGGCCGGACGGTGGCTGACATCATCGGCAACGACGGAGAGGATGCCTTCAGGAAAGAGGAGCATGACGCACTCATGGCGATGAAAGGCGTTAGGGGACACATCATCAGCTGCGGGGGCGGCATTGTGCTGCGGGATGACAACATACGATTGCTCAGAAGGATCGCCATGGTGGTACTCCTCACGGCCCGGCCGGAGGAATTGATCAAACGCATCGAGACCGACGGCGGACGGCCGCTGCTCGAGGGGACAGGCGACCCTCTCGCACGCAGCGAGCAGATGATCACAGAGCGCATGCCTCGCTACCGGCGCACGGCGCACCACATCGTCGATACATCGGGGCTCGACCCGGGGCAGGTCGCAGCGCGCATCATAGACATCGTAGGGGTGTCGCCATGAACGTTGTAGTGCGAAAAAGCACGCTGCACGGGACCGTGCGTGCGCCACCTTCAAAGAGCCATACGCACCGCGCCCTCATCGCAGCGCTCCTCTCACGAGGGACGTCAACGATCGAGGGACCGCTTTCCTGCGACGACACCCAGCGCACCATGGGGATGTGCCGCTCGTTTGGCGCGAAGGTGGCGCACGGAAGCGACCGGGTCGTCGTGACGGGCCCTACGGTGCTCGATACCCCTGAACATATCGACTGCGGCGGCTCGGGAACGACGCTTCGCATCGCCACGGCGATAGCGGCGCTCACGCCAGGTCCTGTGACGCTTGACGGCGACGGTACGCTCAGAAAACGCCCGGCCACAGACCTCATACGTGCGCTCGAAGCGCTTGGCGCACAGTGCCGCAGCCCCGGCGGGTGTCCGCCCATAACGGTGGAGGGCCCGATGAGGGGAGGGTCCACTTCGATGAGCGGTTCGACGAGTTCCCAGTACGTCAGTGCACTGCTCTTCGCGTGTCCTTGCCTCGATGCGCCAACGAGGCTGCATCTCACTTCTCCTCTCGTCTCACGGCCATACGTGGAGATGACGCGCACTGTACTGGAGCGCCACCAGGTGACGTCCTCGGAGACGGCTGAGGGATTCCACATCCCCGCACCACAGAGATACCGCCCCGCCGACCACGTCATCGAGGGCGACTACTCATCGGCGGCCACGCTACTTGCAGCAGGTGCCCTTGCGGGCGATGTGCGCGTCACATCGCTCCACAGGAACTCGATACAGGGTGATGCAAGGATTGTGGGACTGCTCAAAGGGTTCGGGGCACGCATAAAACACCATGATGACATATGCCATGTTTGCCGAGGCCCCCTTGGCGCAACGGTCATCGACGCCACACACGTACCCGACCTCGTGCCAGTATGCGCGGCCGTGGCGACCCAGGCGCAGGGCGTGACGCGCATCATCAACGCCGGACGCCTCAGGCACAAGGAAAGCGACCGGCTTGAGACGACGGCACGCGAGCTCGCCGTGATGGGCGCACACATCGACGTCACCGAGGACGGCATGAACGTCACGGGTCCGACGCCGCTGCACGGCGCAGACATCGAGACGCACAACGACCATCGCATCGCCATGGCGGCGGCCGTGGCGGCACTTGTCGCCGAGGGCGACACCATACTGCATGATGCGCAATGTGTGGAAAAGAGCTATCCTCACGTCATGCGCGACCTACGAACGCTCGGAGCTGATATAGATGAGCTTTAAGTTTGGAACGATTTTTATTACCCATGTTTTTGGCGAAAGCCACGGCACGTGCGTCGGCGCCGTTGTCGAGGGATGCCCCGCTGGGCTCACGCTCGAGGAGCGCGACGTTCAGGAGGAACTTGACAAACGCAGACCAGGAAAGGGCCCATACGTGACCCCGCGAAACGAGATGGACACGGTCGCCATCGAGAGCGGCACCTACCGCGGCGTGACGACGGGTGCGCCCATCCTCATGAGGATCAAGAACAAGGACGTCGATGACTCCGTCTACGAACGATTCACGCAAACACCGCGCCCCGGGCATGCAGACCTCACCGCTCGGGCCAAATACCACGGGCACCACGACCACCGCGGCGGGGGCATCTTCTCCGGGAGGATGACAGCCGCACTCGTGATGGCCGGCGCCGTGGCAAAGAAGGTGCTTGCCATGCACGGCATCACGGTGCATGCCCATCTGGTGCAGATGGGAAACGTTCGTGTCCGCGACGACCTCTCCGACGAAGAGATCAAGGAAAGACCATACACGAACCCCTTCCACTGCGCCGATGAGGGTGCGATCACACCCATGAGGGAGACGCTCGAGCGTGCCATGGCCGCAAGGGACTCGGTCGGTGCGCGCATCGAGTGTCGCGTATGCAACATGCCCATGGGCATCGGCGAACCGTTCTTCGACTCGGTGGAAAGCGTGGTGAGCCACGCGATCTTTAGCGTTCCGGGTGTCAAGGGCATATCGTTTGGATGCGGATTCGATGCCGTCACGATGCAAGGTTCGGAGTGCAATGACCCCTATGTCGTGAGAGGGGGGCGTATCGTCACTGAAAAAAACGATGCCGGAGGAGTGCTTGGGGGCCTCACAAACGGGATGCCCATCGTCTTTGACGTCGCTCTCAAACCAACGCCCAGCATCGGACGAGAGCAGCGAACGGTCGACCTTGCCACCATGGAGGAAACGACGATGACGATAGAGGGGCGCCACGACCCGTGTATCGGCATACGCGCCGTACCAGTCATCGAACATGTGACCGCCGTGGCGATGGCAGACCTCGTACGGAGGGCGTCGCTATGAATGAACTGGATCGTCTGCGTTCGGAGATCAACGGCCTCGACAGGGACCTCATCGACATACTGGCACGGCGCATGCGCTGTGTGGAGCGCATCGCAGAGGTCAAACGAAACGAGGGAACACCCACACACGTGCCCGGTCGGGAGGACGCGGTGCGCCGCGCATGGGCAGACGAGTCAGAGCGACGCGGGCTCGACCCTCGCCCCATGCTCTCCATCCTCGACACGATACTCGAGATGAGCAAACAGCGGCAGGAGGAGATGCGGTGAAGGTCGCGTTCCAGGGATACCACGGCGCATTCAGCGAGTCGATGGCACTTCGCCTGTTCGACGGCCCAGAGACGATCTCGTGCAAGACGTTTGGCGAGGTCTTCGCGCTCGTGGAGAACGGTGCGGCAGATGAAGGGGTCATCCCCGTCGAGAACACACAGACGGGGCGCATCATGGAACCGACCTCGCTTTTGATCGACTCGAGGCTCTCTGCCTGCAAGGAAGGGATGCTCCCCATCATCCACTGCCTTATCGCGCGCCCGGGAACCGGGATCGGCGACATACGGCGCATCTATGCGCATCCCGAGGCGTTGAGCCAGTGCAGGGGGTACCTGAGCGCGATAGATGCCGAGCCGGTATCCTGGTGGGACGGGGCGGCCGCCGCAAAGGGTGTCAGGGACGACCCGCATGCGGCACTCGTGGGAAACGAGGACATCGCGCGCCTCTACGGCCTCACCGTGCTTGAGCGCGGCGTGCAGGACTCGAAGGAAAACATGACGCGATTCTTTGCCATATCCGCAAGACCGTCCGATCCAACGGGCGATGACAAGACGACGATCTACTTCAACGCACGTCATGCGAGCGGCGCGCTCCTCTCTGTGCTGCGCCCGCTCGCTGATGCCAACATCAACCTCACAAGGCTCGAATCGGTGCCCATACCCGAACGGCCATGGGAGTATGGCTTCCTCGCCGACTTCGAGGGCCACGAGCGAGACCCGCACGTGGCGCGCGTCCTACGCACGTTCAGGGAGACGACCTCGTTTTGCAAGGTACTCGGGTCATATCCTGCCTTCAGGGGGAAATGTCCGTGACGTCCGTTGGCATCATCGGATTCGGCAGATTCGGACAGCTCTGCGCACGACACCTCGCACCCCACTTCGATGTTGTCGCATACAGCAGAAAGAACAGGACAACCCGTGCACATGAGATGGGTGTGCAGCTCGTTGGGCTCGGGGAGTGCGCACGACAGGACATCGTCATCATCAGCGTCTCCATATCGGCGTTCGAACGGGTCGTCGAACAGATCGCAGCGCATGTGAAGGGAGATGCGCTCGTCATCGATGTCTGTTCGGTCAAGGAGCATCCCGTCGCGGTGATGGAGCGGCTCCTGCCCGCCACCGTGCGATGCGTCGGGAGCCATCCGCTCTTTGGGCCCGACACGGCCCGCGACTCGGTCGCCGGCCATACCGTCGCGCTCACACCGGTGCGAAACGCACCGTTAGACGATGTGCGCACATTCCTTGAGCGCCTCGGCCTGACCGTCATCGTCACGACCCCCGAGGAACATGACGTGCAGATGGCACGTTCGCTTGCGCTGCTGCACTTCGTGGGGTCGGCGCTCGCGGCCATCGATATAGGACGTGTGACGCTATCGACGGCGACGCACGCACGGCTGCTTGAGGTCGTGGACATCGTCAACAACGACTCGCGACAGCTCCTCGAGGACATGCATACCTACAATCGGCACGCGGGTGCGGTACGCCGCGAGCTCATCAAGGCGCTTGAGGACCTCGACCACGAGCTGACAGGGGCTGCAGCGAAGCGTTCGTGAGCCTACGGTGAGTGGGCGTGGTCGTATGCCTCGGCAAGTATCGTCTTCATCATGGGCACATAGACCTTCCAGAAGAATCCCTCGTTCTCATTGATGCCCGTGTCGCGCGACGTCCATTCCTTGAACGTGTCATACCCGTAGACGCGGTAGAGCCGGGGGATGGTGTCGATGTCGACGAAGTCGCCGGCGAAGTAGTAGGTGAACGTGCCGTTGCCCTCATGGCGCACCACGGCGGGAAACTCTGCAGGGATGTTAAACTCTGAAAGCTTGGTGATGCCAACGTCGGTGAGCGAGAGGGAGAATCGTGCGAGCTGTGATGCGTCCACGGATTCGAGGATATCGAACCAGTAGTTGTAGCGCACCGTGTCGGTGATGCCGAATCGCTCCTGGCCCGCCTCGGTGAAGACGATCTCGCAGACACCCTCGGCGAGGTCGGTCCCCTCGACAAGGACGACGATGCGGTCGGTCTCGTCGGCAAAGAGGACCCCGGGACCCTTGAACGTCCATTCGACGCCGTACTGGCGCTCATAGTTCTCGACAGCCCACTGGGGCACCTCGACGCCCTCGGTGAGGTCGAAGAAGTAACGGCCGACCCATCCCGTCCAGCGAACACCGAGGAGGTCGTACATGCGCTCCCTGACAGGCGATGTGGTGGGGCTTCCAAACGAGTTGAACTCGGCGACAACGGGCGTCGATGCGCTGTATGCTTCCTCGATCTTGTCCAGCTCGGCTGACGCCATGCCCCCGTAGATGAGCTCGGAGCGTGCGCCCTCGGGGTTCTCACCGTAAAACTCGCGCTCATAGACACCGTACGAATCGGCGATGTAGACGAGGTCGGCGTCGATCGGATCGGGAAGCTCACGTATCTCATACTGGAAGTCCTCGAGCGGGATGAACCCGTAGTAGTCCTCGGGAGACGCGTAACGCGACCCGTCTGACTCGACGTACCTCTGATTGTTGAGCATCCAGAACAGACCCTTGTGCTCGCGGTAGCTCGTATCGGGCACGGTGTTGTCAAGCACTGCCACATCAAGCTCGCGCGTATCGGAAAACTGCCAGATGACAAATGGTGTCGACACTGCCAGAAGAACGATGATAAGGATAATGGCAATGATTTTTTTGGTTATGTAACCACCGTCTAGTTATATGTTCCACATATTAAAAAACATTGCCATAAAAAAGAGAAAAAAAGGGAATCACTTCATATGGACGTCCATTTGCGGGAATGGTATCTCTATGCCCTCTGCCGCAAAGCGTTCGAACACCTGTTGATAGAGCTCTGACGGCACAGCAACGATGTTTGCCTTCTCGGTCCAGCATCGAAGCGACATGTTGACGGACGAGTCGCCAAGCTCGGTCACAAGTATCATCGGTTCGGGATCGTCGAGCACGAGCTCATGCGACTTCATAATATCCATGGCCACCTCGAGCGCACGCCTGAGGTCGGCCGCATAACTGATGCCTACCGAGAGCTCGACGCGGCGTGTCGGCATGCGTGAATAGTTGATGATGGCGTTAGACCACACCACCTTGTTCGGGATCGTCACGTACTTGTTGTCGAACGTGAGCAGCTGTGTGGAGAGGATGCCAACGGACGAGACAGACCCAACGATGCCGTTGAGATCGACCGCCTCACCCACGTCCATGGGGTGCTGCATGGCAAGCCATATGCCTGATGCGATGTTGGCCACGCTGTCCTGCATGCCGAAGCCGAGGATGAGACCAAGCAGCGCCGAGATGCTGACCGCGGCGGCGCCTGTTGACACGCCGAGTATGTTGAGCACCACAAGCAGGAGCGCGACATAGAGGAGTATCGTGATGAAGCGTATGACGAACTGCTCCATGACCTCGGACTGCTGCGCCTTCCGGGCGGTGCGCTCGAGCATGCGCTTGACGAACTGTATGAGCATCCAGCCGATGACAAGGACCGCCACTGCGACGATGATGTCTGTTACCGTGATGCCAAGATAAGGTAGTGTCGAATCCAGTGCGACGATAGTATCACCATGATGCACTCATCGCCATCACTTATGTAATTTGCGATGTGAAAAGCGCATGATTTATAAAAGGGACGTTCGAGCTTTAAGGGGGTTTGGGGGCCAATGGAGCGACGAGGGACGACCACGGACAAATATGCAACACTTGACGCACGCCCGTACTGGGGGCTTGTCAAGCTTGCCGCGCCGCTCATGCTCGCTTTCGGCATACAGACCATGTTCAACGTCGTCGACACGATCTTCGTCGGGCGCATCGGACCCGATGCGATCGCAGGGGTGAGCCTTTCGTTTCCCGTACAAATGATCATGGTCGCCATCGCGGGCGGCCTGGGCATCGGGGCGCAATCGCTCATCGCGCGCGCCATCGGGAGAAGCGACCTCGCAAGCGCCGACAATGCCGCGGAACACGGCATGCTCATCGCCGCGATCACGGGCGTCGCCACGACGCTTGTCGGCATCGCTGCGATCACAACGGTGATCTCGGCACTCGGCGCTACGCCCACCGTGACCAACTACGCCCTTGACTACATCAACATCATCCTCTTCGGCGCCCCGTTCATCTTCGGAGCGCTCATGGGGGACTCGATCCTTCGCGGCGAGGGCAACACGAAGATGTCGTTTTACTTCATGGGGTCTGCCGCACTCATCAACGTCGTGCTCGACCCACTCTTCATTTTCAGCCTCGGGTGGGGCGTCAAGGGCGCGGCCGTCGCCACGGTCTGTGCGCGCGGCATCACCATGGGGGCGCTTGCCTATTACCTGTTCGTATACAAGGGAAGCTTCGTGCAGTTCAGATTCTCATCATTTCACTGGTCGCGCGGCATCATAGGGCAGATCGTGGGCGTGGGCATCCCGGCGTCGCTCTCGCAGCTCTCATACTCGGTCTCGCTCTTCTTCATGAACTCGATACTTGCCCACTACGGAAGCGACGCGCTTGCCGCATTCGGCATCGGGTTTCGCATCGAGTCGATCGCGTTCCTCCCCATGATCGGCATGGCGGGTGCGTTCGTGTCGTCGGTGGGATACTTCACGGGCGGCGGCAAGCTCGAGCGACTGCGCTCGATACAGCGATTCGCATACGGATTCCTCATCTTCTTCATGAGCACGTGCGCGCTGCTCTTCTACATATTTCCCGATGTCATCTACGGTGTGTTCACCGACGCAGCTCCGGTCATCGGCATCGGCAAGACCTATCTTCGCATCAACGTGCTTGCCTACCCGCTCATCCCGCTCTCGATCGTGTCGGCAGCTGGATTCCAGGGCATCGGGCGTGGTGTGCCGCCGTTTTTCATCGCGCTGCTTCGCTCATGGCTCATCGTCATACCGCTCTCCTGGTACAACGCCTTTGTCCTCGACGGGGCGCTCACCAACATATGGTATGCGATGGTCATCGGCCACAGCGCTTCTGCGGCCGTGGGTGCGACGTGGCTGGGGCTGCAGATCAAGAAACTGGAAAAAGGAAAAGAGGTAGATACGAAGACGGATCAACGCTCTACCACGTAGGCAATCTTCATGTCGACACGGTACTCGGTGATCTTGCCATCCTCGATCTCACACTTCCACCTGAGCACGTCGGCGCCGACGATGTGACGGACGGTCTTGTTCGTCTCCTTGATACCGTTTTCCACAGCATCCTGCCATGATGTGGGCGATGTCGCCACACACTCTATTACTTTCACAACACTCATTCGGTTCCACCTCCATTGCGTTGTTGTCATATACTTTGGTCGAGGAGATATAAGAAAGTTGTCAAGTTTGTGCTAGTTCAATCAATATCATTGCACGGGCAATTGGTCTTGACTTTACAACTGCATTCATGATGTGATTACACGCCAAGAGATACTTCAGCAATATCTTTATATAGAATTGAACATATCTGCGATTTGAAAAATTAATCGAACAAATGTTTGAAAACGAATGACGTTTGTATGGTCTTTTTTTAGAGGACACATACTACGAGGGGGTAAAAAACACATGATTTCATCAGTTGAAAATAATATGAAAATGTGGGGCTTGCTCTCGATACTAGCATTATTCACAGCTACTTCTGGGGTCATCTATCGGAGTATGTATGATGCAGTTGTGTCCGATAGCATTATGCCTGGAGTTCTTTCCCAAGACCTCATGACCATTGCCCTTTCTCTGACATTACTATGGATAAGCATGCGCATGAAACGAAATGATTCTACCAAACAATTAATCGGAGTGGCCATCCTCATATATCTCTTCTACGGATATGGCATATATGTTATAGAACAACTTTACACCATTATGTACTTCGCATACATGGCAATATTTGCACTCGCCACATATTCACTCATATCGGTACTCATGTCGATAGGAAAAACTCCCCATCGACATGTATCAATTGATTCGCGAATTCTTCGTGTGGGGGCCTTCTTTCTCCTTATCAATGCCGTCATGTTTTATATCATATGGTCAAGCCAGATAATACCACTCATACAAGATGGTGAAAAGCTCGAGTTCTTATTTTCCATCTACATACTTGACCTTTGTTTCATCATGCCCGCGTTCATCATATGTGCTCTTAGGGCACTCAAAGGAAGTAACACAGCATCATTTTTGGTTCCGTCTTTGCTGCTTTCTGGTTTCATGATACTTGCTCCTCTTTCGTTAGGTGAGCTTTTACGGCCGGTCATTTTTGATCTCTCGATAGATGTAGGTGTATGGCGCTATTCCTGGTCCTCTCGATATTGTTCATATTCCTTGGTGTGCTCTACCTGGCCAAGATACGCACAAATATGTCGCTTTTTGAAATAACTGAAGAATAAATGCCCTAATAGTATCTATCACTTGAAGAAAACAATATAAACGCATAGCTTCCCCTTCATCCCATGGAGCTCGCTGCGTTCCTTGCCAGTGTCGTGCTGATATCCTTGAGCGGCGTCCTGGCCCCCGGCCCCCTCCTTGCCGCCACGATCGCGGAGGGAAGGGCGAATCGATTCGCAGGACTTTTCATCACGCTAGGCCATGCCATATTCGAGGTGCCCATCATCATCGGCCTCTTCCTCTTCGGCACCGTGGCGGCGACCAGTTCGCTCCAGTCTGCCATAGGGCTCATCGGCGGCATCGTGCTCCTTTACTATGCATACCGCGAGCTCCAAAGCTCGCCCGAGGAGGTACGCCCCGCCCGCGGCGTGTTCACGGGCATCGCCATGAGCTCGCTCAATCCCTACTTCATCGTCTGGTGGCTCACTGTGGGGTTCCATCTCGTGCTCCAGTCAACGGCCTTCGGTCTCCTCGGCATAGGGCTCTTCATAGTCGCCCACGAGTCATGCGACGGCGCATGGCTCGGATTTGTCGCCTACATGTCGCACAAGTCGTCCCAGACGTTTGGCCCGAAGGCTGCCAGGACGCTATCGCTTATCTCGGTAACGATCCTTGTCGTGTTTGGCGGTTACTTCATCGTGAGCGGCGCCCAGGGACTGCTCGCCTGAGCCTAGGGCGTGCAAAAGAACGAGTGGAAGTCGATGTTCCCGCCGCTGAGAACGGCAACAGTCGTGCGGCCATCCTCGAGCACATCGGCTTGACAGGCCGCAACGGCAGCCGCCCCGGACGGCTCTACCACGAGCTTCGCACGCTGGAGCACGTCGCGTGTCGCTTCCCGGATCTGCTGCTCTGAGACGGTGACCATGCGGTCGACATGTGCGCGTGCCGCCTGGAACGTGAGCTCGCCCGGGCGTGTGGGTTTGAGGCCGTCCGCGATGGTGGGTCCCGGACGCACGTCCGTGACCGCGTTTGCCTGCAGCGATGCGCTCATCGCGTTTGCCTGTTCGGGCTCGACGCCGACGACCTCGACTGACGGCGCCGAGGCCTTGACCGCGATGGAAACGCCGGAGATGAGCCCTCCTCCACCCACGGGCACGACAACGCGCTCGACGCTTGGACACTGCTCAAGTATCTCGATGCCAACCGTCCCCTGGCCTGCGATGATGTGCGGGTCGTCGAAGGGAGGTATGACAAGCGCCCCGGTCATCTCAGCGTGTGCGCGAGCAGCCGCCTCGCGCTCATCGGACGTGGTGCCGACGAACTGAATGTCCGCGCCGTATGTGCGCACCGCATCGACCTTGATGCCGGGGGCGTCCTCGGGCATGAAGATCGTCGCCGTGACGCCAAGCATGCGCGCCGCCAACGCCACGCCCTGGGCGTGATTGCCCGACGAATACGCAACGACGCCGTGCGCCCTGGCGTCATCGAGGCATGATGCCATCTTGACGTAGGCCCCACGCAGCTTGAACGAACCCCCGCGCTGGAACTGTTCACATTTCAGGTAGAGCGGGCATGATGCCTTCTTTGAGAGCGTCTCACACATGAGTATCGGCGTCATGTGCGCGATACCGCGCAACGTCTCGCGCGCTGCGAGGATATCGTCAAGCGACGGCAAGGCACGTGGTGTAGCATCCATGTGATAGACACTGCTGCCAAGGCTTATAAGTTGTTCCTCGAAAAAGTAACCTCATTAGATGAACCGATAAATATAGTACTTCCCGCTGCGTGCCTCGATGCCGTCCGAGGAAAGCAGATGCCTCTTTTGCTCATCTGTCAGGTCGCTTGACCCGGAAAGCTGTGACGCCATCATGTCGCGTTCCGCCTCGTCGACGACGATGTAGCGTTCATCGCTGTAGTCGTAGGAGCATGCCGGTGCGGGCGTTGTGGAGTCGCCTCGTTCAACGAGGAACACGTTGGTGTCAAGGTCGCATATCCTGTCATTGGTGGACAGTTCAAGTGCTGACCTGAGTGCTTCTTCCTTCATCTGGTCACCATGTGACCATGCGTAAAGGAAGTATATAGATTTTATGATTATTTTAGGTCGCAGACCACAAACGGCACGAAAAGCTCCTCCTCGCTCAGTCCGCCGTGATACCCTTTGAGCGCAACGCCCTTCTCGCACAGGAGCGAATCGATAAGCACGTAGTTGTCCCTCATGAGGAGCGCATAGTCGCCCACCCTATCGCGCATGCACGGATGGGGCTCGCCGCGGCCGTAAAACGACCCGTTGAGAAGGTTGTCATAGGAGAAGAGGTCGCACACGTCAGAGAGCTCATCCTCCACGTACGATGTGAACGCGTCGACCGACGACGGCCGCACGTAGCAGTACGGGACGCGCGCCTCGCCGCAAAGGGGAAGCGAGAGCGTGTCTGCGAGCCGGGGATGGTCCTCGAGGTGCAACACGTGCGACCCGGGTACGTCGATGACCCCGTGGTCGGCCGTCACCACGATCGCCGTGTCGGTGCCGTCGAGTTCATGGCAGAGCCCCTCGATGGTGCTGTCGAGCGCGCGGAAGTGGTCAACGGTGCCGGGATCGTATGGGCCCAGCGTGTGGCAGAGCGTGTCGAGGCGCGGCCAGTAGGCATAGGAAAACGTCGTTGAGGTCGCGCCCCGCACGATATCGCGTATCGCTCCTGCAAAGTCGGTCATCGACTCGTAGGGGTGTCTGTACGCCCGCCCCGCCATTGCCAGCGAGTAGTCAGAATCAAGAAACATTGCCGGGATGACATAGTGTGTCTCGATCGGCAGTCTGTCAAAAAACGACTGTCTGTCGAAGATGTCGCGAGGCGATATTCCCAACTCACTAAGTGGCGGGCCGCCGTAACGTGGGCAAAACGGCAGTATCTTCGTAACGACCCCGGCCTCGCGGAGATGGACGAACCATCCCGTTATGGCGTGCTGGGCGGGTGCAAGCCCTGTGGCAAACGACGTGAGGCTCGCGGATGTGGTGGAGGGAAAGACCGATGTGAGCCTGCCCTTCACATGGCGCCGGAGGAAACTATCTGACCCGTGGTCACAAAGGAACGAGTATCCGAGACCGTCGACCACGATGAGCACCACGTGGCGCGCTGTGTCAAGCGGTGTTGTGTCGACATCCCGCAACGGCGGATATGTCATGGGGACCTCATGACGGGTAGCGATGCTTGACATGAGATTGACGATGCTTGCACCCTCGTAATCAGGCATGTGCATGGGCATGTATCGTCACCAGAATTAATAAGGCTGACCCACGATGGTCACAGGAAGTAGGTGAACGTGCGCATCTCACCCTCGTTGACGCCCTCCTCTTCAGGGCTCGTCAGAAGGTAACCGTCTGCCTGCGTGAGCGACGTGAGCATGCTCGAGCCCGAGATGGGCACGGGACTCGCCCTGCCTTCAAAGATGCGGGCCCGCACGAACTCGCTGCGGCCAAGCGTTGATGAGAACGAGGTGTCAACAGGTACATCTATGCGCGTGCACAGTGTCGTTTCTAGCATCTGCTCGAGGAGAGGGATGACGAATAAATAGAACTGCACGAACGCCGCGACCGGATAACCGGAAAAGACGAACGTGGGGCGCTCAAGTGATGCAAAGCCGAGTGGTTTTCCCGGCTTAATGGCAACACCGTGAAAGACAAACGGCGAGATGAGCTCGGAGAGCAGATCCTTGTCGCCAAACGAGCTGCCACCGGTGAACACGACGACATCGGCGCTGGACTGGCCACGTTCGAGCGCCGCTTCGATGTCATCACGCCTGTCCGGGACGCTCGCACGATGCGTTACCTCGCCGCCGCACATGCAGACAAGCGAGGAGAGCATCGCGCCGTTCGAGTCGTAGACGCCGTAGCGGCGGTAGGGCCCATGAAGTGCCACAAGCTCATCACCCGTGGTGATGATGGAAAATCGGGGCCTTGCGAACACATCGAGCTCATGCACCCCCGCCGATGCGAGCAGTGCTACGTGCTGCGGCCCTATCAGCGTCCCCCTGCTCACGACGACGTCCCCGCGCGACATATCTTCTCCTGCACGCGAGACGTTGAGGTGGGGGGCAGCCTTTGTCGAGAGCACGACAGTACCATCGCGGGTGGTGACATGCTCGGCCATGACGACCGCATCCGCGCCGTCGGGAAGCGGAGCGCCGGTCATGATGCGCATCGCCTCGCACTTGCCGACGGTCGAAGGGGGGGATCCGCCTGCATCGACGCTTCCCACGACACGAAGGGAAAGCGGAGATGCCTCAGAAGCATGAAACGTATCGTGCGATCGCACGGCGAATCCGTCCATGGCCGCACGGTCAAACGGCGGAGAGTCCATGGGGCATGCGACATCTGCGCTGCAGACGCGGCCAAACGACCTCTCCACAGGGACGGTCTCGCTACCGATGCGCGGCACGCGCTCAAGCAGCAGCGCACGCGCCTCGTCGTAGTAGAGGAGCGACTTGAACTTCTTCATCTACTCCCTCGCATGCTTTATGATGTGGGCGACCTCGTGCGAGATGAGGGAGATGCCGAGGCGAACGGCCGGCTCGCTGCCCGGAAGGCAGAACACACACTTGCCATCGAGCACGCCCGCAAGCGCGCCCGAGAGCATGGCCGCCGTGCCGATCTCGTCGTAGCCGAGACGCCTGAAGAGCTCGCCGAATCCGGGGATCTCCCGTATGCCCAGCTCGCGCACGGCATCGATCGTCACGTCACGCGGGGATATGCCCGTTCCGCCCGTGGTCACGACGAAGTCGACATCGCGATGTACAGAATAGATGGCGGACTTGATACGCCCCACGTCATCGGGCACGGTAAGGTGGCCGATACACTTGTAATCGGGTGAGAGCGCCTCGACGGCATGCTTGCCCGAACTGTCCTCTGCCGCGCCACGGGCGCAGCTGTCAGACACCGTGATGACCGCAAACGCCAGGTCCTGCGGCGATGCGGCCTTATGGGTGGTTGTTGACATATGCTCACTTCTCCTTCCTGACGACATGGACGTTTTGTATCCGTGTCGCAGGGTACTGTCCCCGTTCGTCCTTTTCAAGCGCCTTGACCATGTCCCAGATGGCAAGGAGGGCATGCGTCACCCCGACGAGCGCCTCCATCTCGACGCCCGTCCGGCTCGTCGTCGATACGGTGCACCGGGCCACGATGCTCCCATCGTCGTCTTCGAACTCGACGGTCACGGTGTCGAGGGGGAGCTGATGACAGAGGGGTATGAGGTCGGAGGTGCGCTTTGCTGCCATGATGCCGGCGATCTGGGCCGTGGTGAGCACGTTACCCTTCTCGACGGTCCGGGAACGGATGCGCGAGAGCGTCCCTTTCGAGAGAAGTATCGTGCCCTCTGCAACGGCCCGCCTCCTGCTTTGCTGCTTGCCCCCTACGTCGACCATGGTCACGCCACGGTCGTTTACATGTGAAAACATCATCTATCACCATGCCAGTATGTAGTGTCTTTGGCATGTTCCTTTTTAAAAATTGGCACTTCGGACTTGAGCTTCTCGAGTATGTAGCGGGCCCCGGCAAACGCCCGGTCGCGCTCGTATGCGCTCACGGCGACGAGCACGATCGTATCCTTGACCTTAAGGGTGCCGATGCGGTGCACGACGACCACGTCCTCGAGACCGAACTTCTCCCGTGCCCGCGCTTCGAGCGCCTCAAGCTGGCGTTGTGCCATCTCGCGGTACGCCTCGAGCTCGAGCGCCTCGACGTCGACGCCGTCGACCGGTGTCTTCACCGAGCCGATGAACATGACGGTCGCGCCCGTCGTCTCGGAGCGCAGTCGTTTTACATACGGCTCGAATGCAAAGTCTTCTTCTTGTATGATAATCATCTAACCACCGCTTGCGGGATAGAGCATTCCCACCTCGTCGCCGTCGGAGAGTATGGCGGACTCGTCGCTGTACGCGCAGTTGACGGAAAAGAGCAGCGGGAACGAATCGATGTCGACATCGTGACGCTTCGAGACCACCTCGACAAGCGTTGCGACCGTCGCACCCTCCTCGAGCTCCACCGTCTCATGTGACACGCCCATCTGCTCGCGCAGCCGGGCAAAGTAGCGAACGATTATCTCCATATCAACACCAGTAGGGTCGTTTCTCGCGTATCGCGGCAAGCAGCGCCTCGCGCACCGCCTCCCTGTCGGAGAAGTCTTCTATGCTGTGTGTAGGATTGTCGTCAAAAAGGCATTTTTTGATCTTGGCGTCGCTTGTGACCCTGATGCTCGTGCAGTTGGCGCAAAACGTCGTGTTGTGCATCGAGCGCACCACCTCCACCTCCTGGGGGATGTAGTACTTCTTCCTTCGGTGTTTCTGGCGCTCCTCGATGCGCAGTGCGCTGTCCTCGAGCCATGCTTCATACATCGTGAGGTCGACGACGTTTTCCTGGTAGAACGCTTCGCACTCCTCCTCCTTGGACGAGATGAGCTCGATGAGCTGGAGCACCATGCCCTCCTTGAGAAACGACACCATGTCCCTGACCTCGTGCTTGTTGCACCCCATGAGCACCATGTTGAGCTTGATGGGCATGATACCTGCATCGTATGCCGCCTCGATGCCTGCAAGGGCGTCTGCATGGGCATCCGTGCCCGTGATCTGCCTGTAGGTCTCGGCCGAGAGCGTGTTGAGCGTGATGTTTGCCCGATTGAGCCCCGCTTCCTTGAGCTGGGTCGCGATGGGCGCAAGAAGTACGCCGTTCGTTGAGATCGACACATCGTCCATGTGTCGTGAGGCCGCACCCACGATGTCGACGATATCGCGTCTCACGAGCGGCTCGCCGCCTGTGAATCGTACCTTGCGGATACCCAGGTCGCTGGCGACAGAAAGAAGCGTGTCGATGTCGTCGACCGACATCTCCCTGTCCGCCCCGCTCGAAGGGAGCTCGCCCTCGCGATGACAGTAGACGCATGCGAGATTGCACCGCTTCGTCAACGCGATGCGTATGTTGGTAATGGGTATGCCGTTCGCACTTACCATCAATCATCCACCTCGTAGACGAGGACCTCATCACCCTCGTCAAGGTATTCGACCGAGGGGGGAATAAGCGCTATCCCGTCGGCCTCGAGAAAGCTCGAAAGTGCGCCGCTTCCCCTGAAGATGGGAACGGCACCGCTTCCCTCGAGACGGACGGGCAGGAACTGAAGCCTCCCGCGAGTCGAAGTTATTCTAGTCATGAGTTTATAAGGATTGGGGCTTTTGTGCCCTTTGCGTCGCGTGATGGCCGCAATGGCCGGTGCGACGAGCATGGTAAAGATTACGGCACACGATGTGGGATGGCCCGGGAGGCCTATGACGACTGACGTGCCCATCGTGCCCACGAGCGTCGGCTTTCCCGGTTTGATGGCAACGCCATGTATGTGTATCTCGCCCCGTTTCGAGAGGGCATCGACCACATGGTCGCGCCTGCCCTTCGAGACGCCCGCAGAGAGAAGCACAAGGTCGGCGCCCCGTGCCTCATCGAGCTTTTCGCCTATCGAAGCCGCCGTATCGGCCGCTATGCCATGGCGCGTGACATGGCATCCCAGCTGCGTGAGCCTGGCTTCGAGGTATGCGGCGTTCGCATCGTAGGTCGAGGCCGGCCCCAACACCTTACCAGGAGCGACCACCTCGTCGCCTGTTGACACGATGGCAACGCGAGGCCGGCGCACCACCTCGATGTGTTTGATGCCAAGAGCGGAGAGGACTCCGATCAGGCGGGAAGAAAGACGATCGTGCGTTCTGACGACGATGTCGCCCCGTGCGATGTCGAATCCCGGCGCCATGACGTGCTGACCCGGGGCAGCGCTTCGTCTGAACACCACGGTGCCATCTGACAGATCGGCATCCTCGAGCATAACGACTGCCTCCGCGCCCTCGGGGAGTGCGGCGCCGGTAGCCACGTAGGCGCATGTACCCGGCTTGACCGTGAAGCCGGGCACGGCGCCAGCATCGATATGACCAATGAGGGTGAGCGTGACGGAGCGGGCCTCGCTTGCCTCTGCCACATCATCGACCTTGACGGCATAGCCGTCCATCTGCGACTTCGGATAATGGGGAATGTCGATCGGTGCGGGAACGTCGCAGGCTGTGACGCGGTCGACTGCCTCATCGACGGGCACCCGCTCCGTATCCTGTGGCATCGCCACGAGGCGGGCGATCGCGTCCCGGGCCTCCTCATATCCGCTCAATCGAAGATATTTCATGTTCTCACCTATACTGATACCACATGCAGGGCGGTGGTCTTGAAAAAGATGTCCACTGATGCCCCTTCTCTGAGCCGTAGCTCCTCCACGGAATTTTTGGTCACGACGGTGACGATGGGAAATCCGCAATCGATCCGCACGACGTGGTAGAAACCGCGCTGTTCCACCTTCATTATCATGCCATGGAATCTGTTGCGAGCGCTCGTCCTGTTACCCGACCCGACGACGATGTCCTCCGGCCGAATGAGGAGACGCACCTCGCGTTCGGTACAATCGAACTGCTCGGGCCGGGCCATGCGGACCTCGTGGCCGTAGAGGTCGAGCGTGAGCGTGTCGTGAGTACACTCCTTAACGCGTGCCGCCCAGATGTTTTCCACCTTGACGAAGTCGGCGATGTCCATCGTGGCTGGATGCGAGAAGATCTCCGTTGGCGTGCCCACCTGGACGATACGGCCATCCATCATCACGGCGATCCTGTCGGCGAGCCGGAGTGCTTCCTCCTGGCTGTGGGTCACGTGGACAACCGTGAGGCGCTGCTGATGGTGCAGCGCCTTCATCTCATGTATGAGCCGTGACTTCGTGCGCTCGTCGAGTGCCGAGAACGGCTCGTCGAGAAGGAGCACCTTGGGGTAGCAAGCAAGGGCACGTGCCATGGCCACCTTCTGCTGTTCGCCGCCCGAAAGCGTCGTCACGTCGCGGGAAAGCAGAGGCGAGATAGCAAAGAGCTCAACAAGCTCCCCAAGGCGCCGGGCGCGCTCATCGTGGTCGATACCACGTACCCGCATGCCGAACTCGATGTTTCCCTTAGCGTCCATGTGGGGGAAAAGCGAATAGTCCTGGTACATGAACCCGATGTTTCGCCGCTCCGGCGGACGGGACGTCTTGTCCTCGCCGTCGATCATGATGCGCCCCCGTTCTGGAGAGTGTATGCCGGCGATGAGCTCGAGCAGGAGCGTCTTTCCCGCGCCTGTCGGTCCGAGTATGACGAAGTATTCCCCATCCTTGACGTCAAGTGATATGTCCTCAAGGGAAAACGTATCGCCCCATGTGTTGCAAAGATTCTCAATGTGTATCATCCTCATCGCCTCCTTGTGTTCGAGAGCAGGCGCAGGCATATGAACGTGACAAAGCAGATGAGGATCAGCAGCACCGCGATCGGTTGCGACTCCTGGAGGCCCCCTGTGTTGAACTTGTAGAGGATAAGCGTCGATGCGATCATCGGGTAGTACGCGAGCACGACGACGGCACCGAACTCGCTCACGCCGCGCGCCCACGCCATGATGGCGCCTGATGCGATATGACGAAACGATAGAGGAAGGGATATCGAGAAGAACGTACGCCACTGCGACGCGCCCAACGTTCGCGAGACGTGTTCGAGATTGGGGCTTACGCTCTCGAATCCATCCTTGGCGGAGTTTACGAAAAACGGGTAACTCACGAAGAACATCGCTGCGACGATGCCCCACATCGAATCCTGGAAAACGATGCCAAGCGAGGCGAAGACCGACCCGACAGCACCCTTCTTCATGAGAAGGGAGAAGAGCGCGATGCCGGCGACCGTATGCGGGATGATGACGGGTATGTCGATGAACGCCTCGACGATCTGCTTGCCAATGAAGTTCTTACGCGCAAGCACGTAGGCGAGCGGGATGCCTGCCAGCATTGCAAGGAGCGTGGCGATAAACGACGTGTAGAGGGTCAACCATATCGAGCGCAGCACGGCCGAATCCCTCGAGACCGCAAGGAAGTTGTCCGGATTGAGCACGAGCTGCTGGTAGAGCAGATTGAATAGCGTCGCTATGACGAAGATGACGATGGTGAGACCTATGAAAAAGAAGAGTGCCATGAGCGGCTGCTGCCTCACCTTGTCAAAGATCGTTGTCGTTCCCATCACATCTCACGTACGTAGTCTTTCAGTATGTCCGGGACCGCCTCGAGTTCGTTTGCCTCCGCGGGGACGATGGGGGGCTGGCCGAGTGCGTCAAACGTGTCCTGTCCTAACTCGCCGAACAGGTAGGTCAGAAACTCAGCCGCAACGTCGGGATGCGGTGCGTTCTTTGGGATCGTGATGCCGTAGACGATGGGCTTTCCCACCTGGATCCCCCCATCGGAGGTGTGGACCTCCACCGTATTATACGTATCAGTGAACTTCACGGCGCTCAGATTGATCTCGTCAGGCATCGTGATGTAGTTGAGGCCGTTTTGCTTGGCGACCGAGAGATACTCCCATGTATAGTCGAGACCGCCCTCGAGCACCATGGAGACGAGCTCAACCGACTTGTCGCGTATCGTGAGCCTGTCAGTGTTGGGCGCAAGGTCCCCGGGTGTCGTGATGACATAGACACCGTCGACAAGCTCGCACGTGATCGCACTGTCGGCCTCTACGAGGTCCTCGAAGATCTGGTCATCGCCGTAGTAGTCCTCTGCGAGTTGGATCACCATCGGCGTGCGGTAGCCGCACGGGTCCATGTTGGGATTCGAGAAAGCCCAGATGACGTCCTCGCGGCCAAGTATATCATGCCAGTTGTCCTGCGTGATCTCATCCGCATACGCACTGTCGTCAGAGTAGGTGAGCACCATCTCGTTGCTTGCGAAGATGGCATACCAGTCGGCGTAGTCGGGCATCATCATCGAGGGGATGAGCGTATAGTCGGCCGAGCCGAGCACGTCGGCCTCGATGCCGGTGTCTGTGATCTTTCGTACGCAGCTGATGCTACCGGCGGGCTCGAGATTGACGGTCACGTTGGGATTGTCCTCCTCGAACGCGGCCTTAATCTCCTCCATTGGGCTGGTAAGGCTGCCTGCATGAAGTACCTTGAGCGTCACTTTCTCGTCGTCACCGCCGACACACCCCAGCGCACACACTGATAAAAGAAGCGTTACGACGAGTATCACGGCGCCATGTCTCTTGGAAGTCGTGTGCATGTTCATCACCGTTATTTTTAGAAAAACATAACGTAATCACTATAAAAAGATTGCGACTGATATGCGGTATGGGGCAAACTATCATTAAGTGGAGATACATATTCAAAAAAAAGAATAGTTATCAGGTGATGTTATGAACAATGATGAAAAGAAGGAACGCTTCACATGCGACAGGTGCCCCGGGACGTTTTGTGCGCACGGCACGGGGACCCAGCCGAAGTTCTGTCCCATGCGCGAGTACGAGCAGACAATGCTCGAGGTCAGGGACCGCTACGAGGAGGGACTTGCAGGCACGCTGGCACGGCCCTCGGCGATAATCGAGAAGGAAGGCTACCTTTCTCATGAGGGCACGACGCTCCCGGCACGGGACAGGCTGACAGAGGTCATCGCGTTTGCCAAGAGGATCGAGGCCGACTCTGTTGGAATGGCGTTTTGCATGGGGCTCAAGCGCGAGGCGCGCGCCATCGCCGCGGTGCTGCGCGACCACGGCATCGTCGTCGAATCGGTGCAGTGCAAGTGCGGAGCCATCGACAAGTGCGATCTCGGGCTTCCGAAGGAGGTCAAGCTTGGCGACTGTGACGCATTCGAGGCCGCGTGCAATCCGCTGCTCCAGGCCGAACTGCTGAATCATGCGGGAACGACGTTCAACCTCGTCGTCGGACTCTGCATCGGTCACGACATGCTCTTCACGCACTACTCGAAGGCGCCGGTCTCAACGCTTATCGTCAAGGACCGGCAGACGGGACACAATCCTCTTGCCTCGGTCTACAGCGCATACCACCATGGGAAGGGATGAAGATGTACAAAGCGGCACGGCACGTGTTAGAACGGGCGCTCGTGTGCAGGCTCGGCCTCGTCTGCGACGGCCGGCCCTACGTCGTGCCGGTCTGCTTTTGCGTCCACGAGGACGCGCTCTACTTCCACTCCCGCACGCACGGCAAGAAGATGGACTGCATCGATGCCCAACCGCAGGTCTGTTTTGAAGTAGACATCGACCATGAGCTCAGGAAGGGGCGCGATCCCTGCACCTGGTCGATGAAGTTCAAGAGCATCGTCGGCGAGGGGCGGGCGACCCGCTGCGACGATGCGAGTGAGAAGGAAAACGCGCTCAAGGCGCTTGTGGGCAAGTATGGGGGACGTGAGCCGCATGGATTTGCGCCCGAAGCGCTCGATTCAGTAGCGGTGGTGCGCATCGATATCGATGACATTCGGCTCCGCATCAACTGACGAAATATGCATGCAGAAGTATGGAAGGTGTATCGATGCAACGCTCGGCGGTAGGACGCACGAGCACGGCGTGCCCATCGCCAACGAAAAGCGGTGCGTCGTAACACGTCACGAGCCGTTCCATGCCGTCAATGCGAAGGAGCGTGCTCGTCCCATGCACGCTCACGTCGAGGCATTCTAGGAATGTATCACCGAGGAAGAGCGAGTCGCCCATACTCAAGCGATGCATCGAGAAGAGAACGTTTTCACGTGACGATTGTGACGGCGCACCATCATTCGTCTCGACGACGTCATTACCTATGCAGCCACAAAACAGTGCGAACACTATAACGATAAAAAACATGCATAGGCGTCGTGTATGCTCCATGCTCAGTGATTATTTTATTTCCACTATAAAATTGTAATGACGACCATCATTTTCATACTAAATTCAATGATACGTGCAAAAAGATGGAAAAACAGATTGTAACAACAAAAAAATGTATGCAGCCCTTTCGGACTGCATTATGTGGTTTAATCTATGAGCGCTGACAGCTCGTCCATCAACTCAAGCGCACGGGCGAGCTCGCCCGATGAGTAGACAGGGTTCGTGAGCCCGGTCGCGTTTTGCATGTGTCCCTGTATCCCCTCGACAAGGGACGTCATCTCCTCTGTAAGCTCTTCAGGCAGCTGTGTGGAGAGCTCGCTCCATGCGTCAGTGGCGCTTGCCAGTTGCGTGCGGGCAAGCGGCATGATCGATACGGGCGACCATGACGAGCCGGCGTACTCGTACGCACCCATGTCGTAGGCTGCCTTTTGCGGTCGTGGCGTACCAACGATGTCATCTGTGACACTACCTGTACCAGTATAATTTGTATCGCTGGTGTCTGTTCCAGCGTCGATGCATGGTGAGATTGATCGCAGTGACAGGTCAAACGGTGCGTTGACAAAGAGTGGGTCGACGTCGATGTTTCCCTCGCCGGGCCAGCCGCCCTGCACGTCCGAATACGTGACAATTACAGAATCTTTAGTAAAATAATCACTGATCTCGTCACCATTGTTCCAGAGTATGCAGTTCGTCACATAGAAAAGACGCGTTGTGAGATAGCGTATAGCACCACCGGTAAGGGCCTCATTGTCATAGAAGGTGCAATTCTTAAAAACACCCATCGTAAGTTGTCCAAAATCTATAGCGCCCCCATAGTCTGCATCATTACCGTTAAAGATGCAGTTCGTCGCAGCAATGTATTGTGATTGGGTGATATATATCGCACCACCATAGTTGGCCACATTTCCATAGAAAAAGCATTTTTCAACGGAAACGATGTTCGTGCCATTATTATACATTCCCGCGCCGTACTGGGCTTCGTTGTATAAGAAGATGCATTCTGAAATTGTGATATCAGTATTAGAGATCGAGTACATCGCACCCCCGAACCCTGTGACATTATTATTATCAAAGATACAGTGTGAAACGGTGACATCCGAGCGTTCCTGGCTCCGTATCGCTCCCCCATAACTAGCATCGTTATTCAAAAAGCTGCAGTCCGTGATCGTTGGAGAGGCATTGGTATTAAAGATGGCACCTCCGTCCTTAGCTGAATTTTCAGTAAAAGAGCAGTCTGCAACTTCAGGTGATGAATTGTTGTTGGCAATGGCACCGCCTTTCTCGCTCACCTCATTGAGGTAGAATGTGCAACCTGTGATGATCGGTACAGTAGGGTCATCATCAGAATCGTTGATGTTGTAGATGGCACCGCCCCATCCCTCTGCCTTGTTACTGATAAACGTGCAATTGGTGATTGCTGGCTCGCTGCCGTACCTGTTAAACATCGCAGCGCCAGAATACCCTTCGTTGTTGGTGAAGGTACAGTCAGAGACGACAGGTGAGGAGTTGTCGTCGCTAGCGATGGCACCCCCATGGTATCCATAATTGTTATCGAAAATGGAATTAATGATAGTGGGGGATGACCCTTCATTATTGTAGATGGCACCGGCATACCCATAGTCCTGAACGGTGTTGCCCGAGAACAGGCAGTTGGAGATAAATGGTGATGATCCATAATTGTAAATTGCACCGGCATGGTGATTGCCTGAGGCGGACGATGATTGATTGTTTGAAAAAGTGCAGTTGAGTATATCAGCAGCGCTGTATTGTATATACATCCCGCCACCGAAACAGGATATGTTGTTCGTGATGACGCAATTGGAAACAACAATGCTGGAAGAGGCTACCTGCATACCTCCGCCGACCTCAGTGGTGCTCCTACTATCCCCATTTCGAATGGTGAATCCCTCGAGTGAGACGAGATGGTCATGTGTATCAACGATGCGCACGACCGAAGTGGTAGCACCGCCATCGAGTATTGTTGTCGTTGGGCCATCAAGTGCAACTAGTGAAAATGATTTGCCCGGCGTATCAATCACGATGTTGACATTGTACGTCCCGGCCGTAAAGTAGATAGTACCACCATCGTCGATACCAGCAATGGCTGCCGCAATATCGTCGCCTGGCGACACTGTAACGGTCTGGGCGGCCGATACAGGAACAACAAGAGAAATAATCAATATAGAAACGATGGACAAGGTCACGAGAATATCTTTTTTCATGGATTCACCTATAATGGATGGAACGGTAATAATATGATATAAAGTTGTATTAGATTTGCCCTTTAAAAACATTGTCTTTTTAGTCATATTCGAACATATATATGGAAAAAGGTCTGGGTAGACAAGAAAAGATATCTGGTCATGGCCTATCCCATATTCTCATGATGAAGTGGAAAAGGGAATACTGTGATAGTGATGCAGTATCGTTGATGGGACTGCACGCATTTGAAGATCGACACGTTCACTCCTGCTCTTCCTCATCGAGTTTGTCGAGCAGTTCATCCAGGCACTCCGACCCCATGATCTGGTGTATGTGCTCGATCTTTTCGATCATCTCGTCAGGGTAGAGCATCCAGTAGATGAACTCGGGATGTGGTGCGATGCTTCCATCGTCTTGCTCCATCTCCTCGATCAGTGATGAGAAGAGCTCGTCGATGCTCTCGGCGGACCCGTCGACATCAAATATCGCCAGTACATAGGGTGAGAGATTGGTAAGGGACTCCTTGAATCGTTGTTCATGCCTGTTCAAGAACCCCTTTGTCAAAAGGGGGCGCACATAGGGCGACTGAACAAAGACCTGCGCTTCCTCGTTTTCCAGCATGTCCTTGGCGATATGCTCGAGCACGGCCTCGGTCTGCGGCATCTGCCACCTCTCGGCACCCTCTGCATCCCGCGTGATGACACCATCCTTGTGAAGCTCTTGGAGCACCTGCGCAAGCTGCGGCTGGGTCGTGTCGATATCGAGCTCGGACAGGAAGTTGAGGATCTCGGTGTCGGTAACGGGCATGGGGTATGCGGTAGCAAAGAAAAGGATGACCTTTCGATTCAATGTGGTCATATCGGTCGATGTATCACTTGATTCGGCCATACTACTTCTTCATGGCATGATAATATAAAAGTTGCGAGGCGCCGGGACGGTCGTCACGCCTACTGCTTGAACCGTTCCCGTCCCGCCGACGTCCATATCCCAAGGCGCTTTCGGATCTCCTCGACGATGACGATCGAGGAAGTTGCGGCCGCCATGAGCGCCCAGTCGCCAAGCGAGAGAGGCACGGTGCTGAAAACCTCGTTGAGTTGTTTGATGTAGATGACCGCAAGCTGAAGCACAAACGACATGGCAACGGCCCCGATTAGCAATTTGTTCTGTACGCGCGTGAAGACCGATGTGACGGTGGAGCGGCAGTTGAAGACATTGAAGAGCTGGAAGAGCACGAGGGTAGTGAACGCATATGTCATCGCCTTGTACTGCGGCACGTAGTCGTAGAGCGCAAGCGTCACGAGCGCCATGATGAGGCCGGTATATGCGATGTTTATCGACATGATGCGATCGACGATGTTTTCATGCGGCTTGTTGGGCGGCCGCTCCATCACGCCCTTCTCGCGAGGCTCGAACGCCAGCGCGAGTGCGGGAAGGCCGTCGGTAAGCAGGTTGATCCAGAGTATCTGCACCGCAAGCAGTGGCAGCGGGAAGCCCACGATGCTTGCGAGAAATATGGTAAATACCTCTCCGAAGTTTGTGGAGAGCAGGTAGCGCACGAACTTGCGTATGTTGTCAAAGATGTGGCGGCCCTCCTTGACCGAGTTGACGATGGTGGTGAAGTTGTCGTCAAGCAGGATCATGTCGGCCGCGTCCTTGGAAACGTCCGTGCCGCTGTTCATCGCAATGCCGATGTCAGCGCTCTTGAGGGCGGGGGCGTCGTTGACGCCGTCGCCCGTCATGGCGATGACGTGGCCGTGTCGCCTGAGCATCTCGACGATGCGCAGCTTGTGCTCGGGATTGACGCGGGCAAAGACGCTCACGCGGTCGATGCGGGTCGAGAGCGTCTCCTCGTTCATCGCCTCGAGCTGGTGTCCGGTGATAACGAGGTCGTCGTCCTCGTAGATCCCCACTTCCTCAGCGATGGCTTGTGCCGTGAGGGCATGGTCGCCCGTTATCATGATCACGCGGATGCCTGCGCGCCTGCATGTGTGCAAGGCTTCCTTGACGCCCTCCTTTGGCGGATCGATCATCGCCTGCAGCCCCACGAATATGAGGTGCTCCTCCATATCGTCGCCAGGCTCGGTAGGACGATAGGCGCATGCAAGCACGCGCAGCGCGCGTGACGCATAGTCGTCGTTCTTGTTGATGATACGAGCCCTGTCCTCGTCGGTGAGCGAAAGGACGGTGCCTTCGACGAGCACGCGGTCGCATGCAGCAAGCACCTCTTCGGGCGCCCCCTTGCAGTAGAGGCGAAGTCCGTCCTCATGACGGCACGTCACCGACATGCGCTTGCGATCGGAATCAAACGGCGTGAGCGATACGCGCTCGCACGTCCCCGTGACGCCGACACGTTTGGCAGCATCGAGCAGTGCGATCTCGGTGGGGTCGCCCGTTTTTTCCTCAAGCGATGCCGTGTTGCAGTATAGGCCTGTTTCAAGGAGGATGCGCATTCCCACCATGTCGGGCGACGCCTCGTCGATGCTCACCTCGCGCTCTGGGATGTAAAGCGAGCGTACGGTCATCTTGTTCTTCGTTATCGTTCCCGTCTTGTCAGAGCATATGACCGTGCACGACCCGAGCGTCTCGGCGGCCGGCAGACGCTTGACGATGGCGTTGAGCCGCGCCATGCCGCGCACACCAATCGAGAGTGTGATGGTAACAACGGCGGGAAGGCCCTCGGGTATCGCCGCGACGGCGAGGCTCAGGGAGATAAGCACCATGTCGATGATGGGCTCGTTGCTGTAGACACCAAGCGCGAAGACGACAAGCGCGATGAGCATGACCGCCTTTCCAAGCATCTTGGCGAGTGCGTCGAGCTTCTTTTGGAAGTAGGTCTGCTCACGCGTGTCGATGAGGGTGGCTATCGATCCGATGGCAGTGCCCATGCCGGTCTCGACGACGATGCCCTTAAGCGTTCCGCGCACCACGTTGGTCCCCATGAAGGCCATGTTTCGCTGGTCGGCAAGGAGCTGTCCCTTGGGGAGCTGTCGGGCATGTTTTTCCGCGGGAAGCGACTCCCCCGTAAGCATCGACTCATCAACGCTCACATTGCTTGCCTCGAGGATGCGTGCATCGGCGGGGACCGTGTCGCCAGCCTCGAGCACCACGATGTCGCCCGGTACGATCTGCTTCGCATCGACGTGTTGGCGCCGGCCGTCGCGGATGACCGGGGTGGAAAGCGAGAGGTACTCCTTGAGCGACTCGAGCGCCTGCTCTGCCTTGTACTCCTGGAAGAAGCCAAGCAAGGCATTGCCAAGAAGGATGACGATGATAAGGACCGCGTCTGAGAGTTCGCCGACACCAATGGATATGATCGCGGCAAAGATCAGGATGATCGTGAGAAAACTGGTGAACTGCTGCACAAAGATATGGAATGGGGTGATGCGCTTGCCCTCTGTGAGAACGTTCGGACCATATGATGCCAACCGTGCTGACGCCTCGGACGACGACAAGCCTTCTCGTGAAGAGCCGAGGGTTTCAAGGATGTCATCGACAGGTTGCGCATAAAGCTCGCCTTCCATAAACATGATATGGGACCATTATTTAAAGAGTTATTCGTCGGCCTCGTTTGATGCCTGTGCCCCGAGTATGTGTTCCCTGTTTCGCAGGTAGGAAAGCGTCAGCGAATACCTGCGTACGGTCGCTCCGGCGCGTCTGCGCAACGCATGCAGGTCGCGTACCGACTCGACGATATCCCACCGCGAAAGCTCCTTCACGCGCGCACCCGTACCTTCCATGGCCAATGCCAACTGCGGGCATGACCTCGCCGCTTCTAGTAAGGGGGGTCGAAACGAATCCCTGGTAAGCCCAATGAGATAGGGTGTGTCGTGCTGCCCGGGCCCGAAGACGGCATCCGCCCGGGTAAGCTCGTGCACGCCCAGGGTCAAATACGCAAACGGCAGGTCGGGGGCGTTCGAGGATACCCACACGACGCGCCCGTACCCCTTGTCAAACAACGATGCGAACGCATGTGCAAGGCGTTGTTCAAACGACGCTCCCCGCTGCAGCGCGTATGAGTAGCCTGTACCAAGCCACACCTCGAGCGAACGTCGCCTGCCACGCGGAGTATAGAAAAGATGTGTTGGAAGGCGCAGCATGTCGAGCTGCGTGATCGTGTCGAGGACAAGGCATGTATGGAGCACCGTCGCCGACGGGGCGCCCACCTCGCTCGCGAGCACGTGTTCGACGCATCCTGGCAGCGGATAATCAACGAAGGTCATGAGTGCAGTGTCGCACATGGTTGTTGTCTCACCATCCTGTATTATTCAAGATGATAGGTATAGAATCACTAGAATTTGATAACACCTTATAAATATATGTTATGCCTGGCGCGCCACATGCCGGTCAGAGGCCTTGCCACTGCCAGGGGTATCACTTTTCAAAAGAGAAAGGATTTGCCCTGAAATGACGAAAAATACGAAATTAATAAAAAAATGGACCAAAATACTTTTAAAAGCCCTTCAGATATTCCTACAACAAGAGGGAGGATAAGGCGCCATGACCCCGTGCGGGAGACGTGGCGTACATTTCTTGCCTCGAGTTGATACCATGACTGAAGCAGAAGTAGGAGACACAGTTAAAGTTGATTTCAAGGGGACGCTCAACGACGGAACAGTCTTTGATGCAACAGAAGAGGAACCGATCGAGTTCGTCGTAGGTGACGGGACGATCATCCCCGCCTTCGAGAAGGCGGTCGTCGGCATGTCACCAGAGGAGACGAAGTCCATCACCGTCCCCTCAGAGGAGGCATACGGTGAGTACCAAAAGGAGCTGGTACAGGCCATCGACAAGGAACAGGTCCCCAAAGACGTCGAGCTTGAGGTAGGCCAGCAGGTGCTTGTGGGCGCGACCCAGGATGACGCCATGCCGTTTACCGTTGCCGATGTGAAGGAAAACGAGATCATCCTTGACGGAAACCACCCATTGGCGGGCCAAGACCTCAACTTCGAGATCACGCTCGTCGAAGTTAACAAGAAGGAAAATTGAGGAATGGAATTCCCATTCCCACACTATTTTTTCATTACCACTATCAGTGATCACTGCGCCACCCGGGAGAGTATCTCTCCGAGCAGCGCGTTTTCACCAACGCGCTTTTGTTCCATTGAGTCCCTGTCGCGAAGAGTGACGGTACCGTCCTCGAGCGTGTCGAAGTCGACGGTCACACAAAACGGCGTGCCGATCTCGTCCTGCCGCCTGTATCGACGGCCGATGGAACCACCACGGTCGTAGTCGGTCTGCATGATGCTTGCGAGCTGTGAGTAGATCTCCGTGGCCTTTTCGATGAGCGGCTGCTTGTTGAGCAGCGGGAAGACGGCCACCGTGATCGGTGCCATGCGGGGCGGGAATCGGAAGACGGTGCGTTCCTCCTCCTTGGCAAACGCCAGGTCAAGCAGCGCCCAGAAGTTGCGGTCGACGCCAAAGCTCAGCTCGAGCACGTGGGGCACGAACTTCTTCCCGTCGATGTTGACCTGCATCTTCTGCTTGGACATCTCCTGGTGTCCCGAGAGGTCGTGGCTAGTACGGTAGTGGATACCGGCCACCTCCTTGTAACCGCCAAGGGTCTCCATGTCGACCTCGATGTCCCAGTGGACCTTGTTGTAGAAGGCGCGCTCGCGCTCAGAGAGCTCGCGGAATCGGAACTTGTCGCGGGGAACCTTGAGGACGTCGAGGTAGAACTCCTGGATCTTGACCATATGGTAAACGTAGAACCTTCCGATGCCGTAGGTGTCCCGGAAGTCGCCCGCGGTCATCTCGACCTCCTCGTCGCGATCGAGCGGACGCACGCGAAGCGGCGTACCGGACACGTCGTCAAACGACGTGTGCTCGTCGAACGTGTCTGGGTCGAAAAAGATCTGAAGCTCTGCCTGATTGAACTCGCGCAATCTGAAAAACCCCTGGCGGGGGGATATCTCGTTGCGATAGACCCGCCCGACGATGCCGATGCCTATGGGGAGCCTGTTGCGCAACACCTCGAACATGCGCTTGAACGAGATGAACGCGCCCTGGGCGGTCTCGGGGCGAAGGTATCCCTTCGTTCCGCCGGCGGCGCCGATGTCAAGGCAAAACATCATGTTGAAGAGCTGCACAGGACCGAGATCGCCGCCGCAGCGGGGGCACTTTATGTTCTCCTCGTTGATGGCAAGTTCCATCTCCTCGGTGGTCATGTCCTCTGCATTTTTTCCGCACGCATCCGTGATAAGGTCGTCGGCGCGAAAGCGCTGGTTGCACTTCGTGCATGCCGTGAGCGGATCGTTGAAATGCTCAAGATGGCCCGAGCCCTTGAAGACGGCCTCGGGCATGATGTTTGATGTTGAGATCTCGTAATAGTTCTGGTCTAGCGACAGGAAGTGATGACGCCATGCGTCCTCCCATTTTCGTTTCATGAGCGTGCCCAGGTTGCCGTATTCCCAGAACCCGGATACGCCACCGTAAATCTCGGAAGCAGGAAAGATGAATCCGCGCCTCAGCGCCACGTCCATGATCTCGTCAACTTTCATGTTACACACCTTACGGCTACAAAAAGACAGTTCCTTATAAATATTTCTTATTTTTTTCAGCGCACCGGGTGCAACGCTCGGGGATACCCATATCACGACGTGACACTTGCTCGTTCGTGCAAGCGCCTTTTGCATTACTCGATGATGACCACGTCATCAACGCCCGCCAGCGTCCATGCCAACCCATCAAGGAACGCGTCGAAAACGACGCTCGTGTGATTCCTTCCATAATATATCCTGTGCTCAAGGGCCATGCCATCGTAGTCCTTGGCCTCCAGGCGCGCGACCATGTCGTCATGGGCGGATGTGAAGCGATCCTCCTCGTCGCCGCCGACGGCCATGAAGAGACGTAGGTCCAATCGTTCGTCCCCAAATCGATTGTAAAACGACAGTTCATCAGAGAACAGCAGCCTGCTGGCATCATAGAACGGCGTGCTTACCGCTACGTAGGCGTCAAAGAAATGATCGCCCTTGAACAAGACGTAGAATGAGAAGAATCCAGCTGACGAATGCCCGATCAAGGTTCGCGAGCGCATATCATCGATAAGGTATCTGCTCTCCAAGACATCGGTGAGCTCATATTTGATGAATCGGTAGAACAAATCCGGATGTTGTGCAAAGTCCCTGCCGCGCTGATTCCCAACAGGGTACCCGACACCGACAAGGATGACATCCTCTATGACATCGCGTTCGCAAAGGGTGCATACGATGCCGCTGACGCCGTTGCCATCTATCCTGTAGGTGTCATCGAAGTACCAATCCCCGTCAAGCAGGTAGACCACATCATAACTGTGGTCGCTGTCGTAGTCCTTGGGCATCATCACGTAAACCGTGAAGGTGTCGTGCACTTGAGGGGAATATACCTCAAAGACGTCATATTCTGGGTCGATGTCACCATACGAAATCTCGATGATCCTTGGTTCGTCCCCTATGCAGCATGAAAGGGGCACGATAAAGAGTAAAACGACCAGTAAGACCGCGTATTTCTTCACGCATAGGATTTGGCGCCAAGGAAAGAAAAGCCTTGCCATGAAAATAACATGCATCGAGCGTTCTAGGGCAAGGGAAAGGCGGCCGGGAGGTCCCCTGAGGGTATGCGATCACCTTCCGAGCTCTCTGGCACGCACTATCGCGGCATCGACCATGGCGCTGATCGCCTCGTCGACGCCCTCTCGCTTCCCGGCGTCGATGCCTGCGCGTGTCGCACCGCCTTTCGAGGCGACCTTGGATATGAATCCGTCATAGTCGAGATCCGAGGTGCGCAGGTACTCACACGTGCCAAGCACTGTCTGAAAGAGCAGTTTCTGTGCGATCCCCTTGCCAAGGCCGTGGCGTATGGCCGCGTCCTCAAGCGACTTGAGGAAGTAGCTTATAAACGCTGGGCCGCACCCGCTCACGGCCGTGATCGTATCGATCTCGTCCTCTTCCACCTTGACCGCATAGGCTCCGGCATTGAGCAGGATGTGCGCCTTGTACTCGTCCTCGGGGGTGCATGCGTCCGAGACGGCATACGCCGTCGCACCCTTCTCAACGAGAAGGCCGAGGTTGGGCATCGCCCGCACGACGCGCGTACAGTTCGTGAGCCGCTCTGTGAAAAACGAGATCCGCTTGCCTGCAAGGATGCTGATGACGAGCTTGTTGGAAAAGTCCACTTCGCTCAACTCGCTCATCAATCCCTCTGCAGACTGGGGCTTTACGCAGATGAATACGATGTCACAGCTGGTGGCAAGCTCTGCATTGTCGGTCGTGGTGGTGATGTCATACTGGCTCTCAAGGGCTCGAAGTGCGTTGACGGAGCGGCGTGATGCCATCATGTCGTATTCCTTGGAAAGGCAGCCCATGATGGCGCCGGCCATGTTGCCTGCGCCGATGAATCCGATGCGTCCCATGGCGGGAAGGTCCCCTGCGCCCACGTCATCGCATCCGGCATCAGTAGTGTTTGGCAAAGTAGACGACCTCCCGGGCGGGCTCGCCGCAGTAGATGCATGTGCCGCTCGGCTCCTCGCCAAACGGTATGCACGACGACGTTGCGCCCGTCTCGTCCTTGATGGCCTCCTCGCAGCCCGTGCTGCCGCACCACTGTACCTTGAGCATGCCCCCCCCGTTCTCGCTCATGAGGCGCATGAACGTGTCATAGTCTTTGACGACGTGCGTGTTCTCCTCGAGGAAGGTGTGTGCTCGCTCGTACAGCGCCGTCTGCACGTCGTCGAGTTCGCGCCTCAGCTCGCCGGAGACGTTGTCAATGGACACAGAGCGCTTGGTACCGGTATCACGGCGGACGAAGACGACCTGGCCGTTCTTGACGTCTCGTGGGCCAATCTCGATCCTAACAGGCACGCCGCGCACCTCCCAGTGGTTGAACTTGTAGCCTGCCGAATACTCCTCGCGGTCGTCGAGTTCGACGACAAAGCCCGAGAGCGCGTCGCGAAGCGAACGTGCCGCCTCGAGCACGGCCTCCCTGTCCTTCTTGAAGATGATAGGCACGATGACCGCGGATATGGGCGCGACGGACGGGGGCAGCACCAGTCCCTTGTCGTCGCCATGCATCATGATAAGCGATGCGATCGTCCTCGTGCTAAGGCCCCACGACGTGTTCCACGCATATTTTTGCTGCTCATCCTTGTCGGTAAACGATATGTCAAAGACCTTCGAGAAGTTCTGCCCCAGGTGGTGTGACGTCCCGCCCTGCACCGCGCGCTTGTCGGGCATGAGCAGTTCGCAGGTCGTGGTGTACTTCGCGCCGGCGAACTTCTCCTTGTCGGTCTTGGTGCCGATGATGACGGGGATCGCGAGCAGATGCTCGTAGACGTCCTTGTAGACATGGAGCATCCGCATGACCTCCTCTGCCGCCTCCTCTTCGGTAGCGTGCACGGTGTGGCCCTCCTGCCAGAGGAACTCGCGGGTGCGCATGAAGAGCTTGGTCATCTTCGTCTCCCAGCGCACGACGTTTGCCCACTGATTGATGAGCAAGGGAAGGTCGCGGTACGAACGGACCCACTTCGCATACATCGTGTACATGATCGTCTCGGACGTGGGCCTGATGGCAAGGCGCTCCTCGAGCTTCGTGTCACCCCCGTGGGTCACCCACGCCACCTCTGGGGAGAATCCCTCGACGTGTTCGGACTCCTTCGTGAGGAGGCTTTCGGGAATGAACAGAGGGAAGTACGCGTTCATGTGCCCCGTCTCCTTGATGCGCCCGTCGAGGTAGGACTGTATCTTCTCCCAGATGCGGTATCCGTAGGGGCGTATGACCATGCAGCCCTTCACGGGTGAAAAGTCAGCAAGCTCAGCGCGCAACACGACCTGATTGTACCACTCAGAATAGTTCTCATCCTTCTTCACAGTAATGCCTTCATCCTCGCTCATAGAATATCACCGGAAAATATGAACATGACGCTTGCGGTACAGCTCGTGAAAATAAGAGTGTTACTCACCTGGAAATAAATCCCGCCTTTGAAGCTGTACGGAAAGCATGAAAGGAGATGCCCAAAACACTTTATAAACCTTTTGGTTTTTTTGTTTTTTCTTTGCACGGATGAGGGGGAAGAAACCATCGATCACGACGAAATGACCGTGTCCGCGACAAATCGGTATCAATGAGACATCTATGCTAACCCGCGATTCAAGTGGATAGTATACCATTTGGAATGAAATAGTATATGCAAATTCAGATTAGATTGATATAAAGGCATCGTTTCTATCATGGATATATTATCCATAAGAATCTATTTAACAACCAAGTGCAGATTAGTTTCACACCCATCCCAGGGGAGAGGTAAGGATATGGATAAAGAAACTCTTTTTAAAAAATTGGCCGCCGCCGTCATCGATGGCGACGAGGATGAGACAGCTCGACTCGCCCAGGAGGCGCTGGACACCGGCATCGACCCGTATGATGCGATCATGCAGGGATGTAACAAGGGCATGGCAGAGGTAAGCGACAAGTACGAGGCAAAGGAAATGTTCGTACCGGAGATACTTCTCTCAGCCGATGCCATGTATGCGGCAATCGACATACTCAGGCCGCACTTGAAGGTCGATGACACCGTTGCCAAGCCGGCGACAGTCATCATCGGCGTCGCACAGGGCGACATCCACGACATCGGCAAGAATCTTGTCAAGATGATGCTTGACGTCGCTGGATTCAACATCATCGACGTGGGACGCGACGTGCCCGTCGAGACCTTCGTCGAGAAGGCGATCGAACATAACGCCAAGCTTGTAGCAATCTCCGCGCTCATGACGACAAGCATGATGAACATGGAGCCGGTCATCGAGGGGCTCAAGGAGAAGCACTCCGGCGCAAAGACGATCGTCGGTGGCGCACCGATCAGCCAGGACTTTGCAGACAGCATCGGTGCGGCAGGGTATGGAAAGGACGCGGTCGCGGCAGTCCGCGTCGCCAAGAAGTTAACGGAGGCATGAAAATGGCACGAATGACATCACCAGAGAGGATGGGCGCCGTGATGATGGGCGAAAAGCCCGACAGGATACCGGTCGTACCCTTCATCCTCGGGTACGCTGCCCAGATAACGGGTGTATCGATAGGAGACCTATACGCTGACGGGGACAAGTGCTTCGAGGCGATGTTCAACTCGATGCGCCTGCACGGATATGAACAGACGCCCATGTACGGATATGCGTCGTTAGGTCCGTGGGAGTTTGGGGGAGAGGTCATGTTTCCGTACGGCAAGGGACACAGCGCGCCCTCCGTCACGAAACATCCCGTGATGAGCATCGAGGACATCGAGAATCTCGAGGTCCCCACGTTCGAGAAGGAGCTTCCCGGTGGATTCAAGGAAGCGGACAAGGTCGCCAAGCGATGTGTCGCCATGGGCATGCCTGCCACCATTCAGACGGGAAGCACGTTTACCGCATCTTCGGTCGTCGCCGAGACGTCGCTGTTTTTGAAATGGATCTTCAAGGAACCAAAGGCGGTCCACATGCTGCTTGACAAGGTAAGCGACATGTTCGTCAACGCGCTCGAGTACTTCGCAGAGACGTACGGTCCCGAACACTGCATGCCCTTTGACGGAGGACCCGTCGAGGCAAACACGATCCTCTCGCCCAAGCAGTTCAAGGAGTTCGCATACCCCTACATGGAAAAGCTTCACAAGAAGATCAAGGAGCTTGGCATGCCCGCGGTGCTCATGCACCCGTGTGCCGACCAGAACATGAACATCCCCTACTACGTCGAGCTCAGGAAGAAGCTCAACTGGGAGGGACGCTACTTCTGGCTCTTCGGTCCGGAGACGCCTATTCAGGACCAGATCGACAACTTCGGCGACCACGACATCATCTGCGGCAACGTCGACCCGCCATCGATCCAGTACAAGAGCTACGAGGACGTCGTCAGGCTCTGTAAGGAGAACATCGAGGCAGGAAAGGACAGCCCGAACGGATTCGTCCTTGCGCCAGGATGCGAGTTCCCGCCGCTTGCGCCACCTATCAAGGTCATGGCCATGATGGACGCTGCGGAGAAGTACGGAAGATACGACTGATCTTCCCTCTTTTTCTCTTTATTTTTCCGCTTATTTTTTATTGGAACGTTATGTAATTGATGTGATACCATGGTTGACACTATGACACAAAAGGACAGGCTCATCGCCGCAATTAGAGGCGATGATGTCGACATCACCCCCGTGGCCTCCATCACGCAGACAGGGATCGAGGAACTCATGGATGCGACTGGTGCTGTATGGCCTGAGGCGCACAGAGACCCTGAGAAGATGACGGCGCTTGCACGAGCGGCCCATGACATCATCGGGTTCGAAGGTCTCCGTGTTCCGTACTGCCTCACCGTGCTCCTCGAGGCGCTGGGCTGCGAGGTGACCGAGGGTAGCAAGACGCGCCAGCCGTCGATCAAGAGCCATCCTTACAAGAAGGAGTCAGAAAACATCCCTGCAGAGGTTCCCGACGACCTGTTAGAGCGTGGACGCATACCTGTCGTGCTGGAATCGATCCGCATGCTTGCACGCGACGACGACGGCACAGTCCCCATCATCGCTGGGGCAGAGGGGCCGATCACCGTGGCAAGCGACCTGCTCGAGGTCACGACGTTCATGAAGTGGTCCATCAAGAAACGCGATGTCATCGAGCGCTATGTCGACTATGCGACCGATGTGGTCGTCGCGTATGCCAACGCGCTCTTTGACGCCGGGGCCGACGTCTTCGCACTGCTCGACCCTGTAGCGTCGCCCGACCTGCTCAGCCCACGCGACTTCGAAAAGCTCATTCTTCCGCGATACCAAGAGATGAGCACGCGACTCAACGGCGACGTGGTACTCCACATATGTGGCGACGTGACGGCAATCCTGCCGCAGCTCGCAGAGACGGGATTTGCGGCGATAAGCATCGAGGAGAAGACCAACTTGGTCGAGGCAAAGCGCGCGTTCCAGAACAAGACGCGCATCGTGGGTAACGTCTCGACGTCGCGGACGATCTTTCGGGGCACACCAACGGAAGTGCTCGACGAGTCGGCAATGGCACTGCAAAAGGGCACAGACGTCCTTGCGCCTGGCTGCGGACTCGCACCGACCTCGCCCATCGACAACTGCAAGGCGATGGTCGTTGCACGAAACGACTATTTCGACCTCTAGTTTCATTCTTACCTTTTTTATCCACTTTTTTTCACAAAATTAATGTAGAGCCATCTGCATAGTCTGTTGCATCACCGCTAAACAGGGAGAACAATGATGGAACATGCAAGGATAGCTGATACGGATATGAAGGTCTCGAGGATAGGCCTAGGCACCTGGGCCATTGGCGGTTCGATGTGGGGTGGCACCGACAGGGAGGCGTCAATCGCCACGGTGCACGCCGCCATCGACAATGGCATCACGCTTATTGATACAGCGCCGGTATACGGATTTGGCACGTCGGAACGCTACGTTGGAGAAGCGATAGCAGACCACGGCGACGGGGACGATGTCGTGATTGCCACCAAGGTGGGGCTCAACTGGAAGGGAAAGAAGATCTTTCGCGACTCGCGGCCAGAACGCATCAGAGCGGAGATAGAGGCGTCGCTTGACAGGCTCCAGACCGACCATATCGACATATACCAGGTGCACTGGCCCGATGACGAGACGCCGATACGGGAGACGGCCGAGACGATGAAGGAGCTCTACGACGAGGGGCTCATACGCGCTATCGGTGTGAGCAACTACTCGGTAGGACAGATGAACGAGTTCAGGCGCCATGCGCCTCTGCACGTCTCGCAGCCGCCCTACAATCTCTTCGAGCGCGATGCGGGCGAGGACGTCATCCCATACTGCGCAGAGCACGGCATCACGGTGCTCTCATACAGCGGGCTCTGCAGGGGGATGCTCACGGGCAAGCTCTCACCCTCGTCAACGTTTTCAGGTGACGACCTGCGCCGCAAGGACCCCAAGTTCCAGCCACCGTACTTCGAGCGCTACCTTGACGCTGTCAAAAAGCTTAACGAATACGCCCTATGGCGCTACGGCAGGACAGTGATGCAGCTTGCAATACGCTGGGTGCTCGACTTCGGGCATGATGGCGTCGCCCTGTGGGGTGCCAGGACGCCAGAACAGACAGACCCCATGCCGGGAGCCCTGGGCTGGTCGCTTGACGAGGCCGCCAGGGTGGCCATCGAGGAGATCGTAGCGACACACGTCACCGAGACGCCCGAGCGGTCGCTCGCCTCGTTTCTTGGGCCGCCGCACAGGAGCCGCATAACATTGTAGGTCATCCGTAGAGCTCGTCACGCGCCTTGATGAGCGCGCGACAGTTGGCAATCGACGTCGCGGGGGCCAGTCCGCAGCCGGGGGCTAGGACGTCGATCCCATTGCAAATGCACGTGCATTGATAGAGGCACGAGACGAATACTTCACATGAATATCTCTGCTTTCTTTTTTTGAAAAAGTATTTATTGGGGTCTTAGTTACATAAGATATGCAAATACCTGTCAAATATCGGACCGTATTGTTTTGCCTCTTCATGTCGTTTTTCATGTCGATGGCGATATCACTGTGCCTCACGCTCATATCGGGGGGCGTGTCGGTCGCCACCCTCGTGATATGGCCCTCGCGCTTCGCGCTCAGTTTTGCCATCGCGTTTCCCGTGTCTTTGAGCGTCGTGCCCATCGTGCACAGGATCGTAGGGCGAATATGCATCTGAACATAGATTATTATTGATTATTGGCGTAGTACTTATGGTGATGATATGTCAGGAGACGAGGAAAAGCAGGCCTGGTGCCAAAGCTGTTTCATGCCGATGAAGGGACCTGAGGACTTCGGCACTGACGAACACGGCAGACCGGTAGAGGACTACTGCATCCACTGCCTGCAAAACGGCTCGTTCACCGAGCCCGACATCTCCATGGAGGAGATGTGCGACAAGGTCGCCGCCATGATGCGGGAGATGGGGCTTCCAGACGAAGCGATCGAATCAACGAAGAAATACTTCCCCATGCTCAAGAGATGGCGGCCAAGGTAGGTCACATGCCGGCTGACGAAGCAATGAGGGGTATCGAGCGCCGTTTCATGTATAGCCCCCTCAAACACCTCATGCAGCGCGCATACGAGGTGCCCTCACTCCTCCGACTTGCACGGCGCCACGGCGTCACGATCTCTTCAGGAAGGGTGCTTGATGCCGGATGCGGAGCGGGCTTTGGTCTTGAGACGATCGCACACACACTGCATCCCGCAGAGCTTCACGGATGCGATATCGACCCCTCAGCGGTGCAGCGGGCGCGCACCAGGGTGCCCGAAGCCATCGTAAGCCTCGAGGATGTCACTTCGATGAACTATCCACCAGACACGTTTGATGCCATATTTATGTTCGGCGTGCTCCACCATGTGCCAAGGTGGCAACAGGCCGTCTCCGAGCTCGAGCGCATCCTTACCCCCGGAGGAACGCTCCTGCTCGATGATCATCCGAAGCGCTCGGTCGACCTGATGGAGCGCATCCTGCGCATCCCGCATCCTCTGGAATCCCGCTTCCGGTGGGAAGAACTCACAAACGCGATCGGGGACGCGGGGCTTAGCGTAGTGGCGTCAGAACTGCATCTTGCAGGGCACTTCGGGTATGTCGTATGCACGAAGCCAGATCATGGCAGCGTGAGCAGTACCCCGTAGAGGACAAGCATCGAGAGGATGCCCACCATTATCGACAGATTGGCGATGTGTTCCACTCCGAGCCGTGCCGTCAGCGTCTTCTTGCCGTTCTTCTTGTCGACGGCATAGTCGCCGATGTCCTGATAGGGGATGAAGGCGAGTGCGATCATGAACGTGAAAAGCGAGTAGAGCAGCACCGGCAACGACAACGTCCATCCCTGCCCAAGGTAGACCCAAAGGGTCGCCGCCCAGTAGGAGAACGCGGTAACGACCTCGTGGCCCAGCGTGATGCGCTCTGTGAGGTAGTTGGGCCATACAAGGACAACGATAGAGGGGAGTGCAACGATCAGCAGTCGCGGCACGAAAAACGCATGTGTCACCACCATTGCGATGCCAACGAGCGTGAGGACAACGCCCCACGTCCGTAGCGTGGCAGGTGCCACGATGCCCTCGCGTATGACGCCGGCACCCCCATGCTCAGTGTCGAACCCATCGACCCAGTCGGCATATTCGTCACGGAAATGCACGCCGATGGCGCAGACGATGACCGTTGCGACGGAAAAGAGTGCAACGCGCTGATCAAGGAAATTGCCGGCGCCGATGAGACCGATGACGATGCCGCCGATGGAAAAGACAATGTATGCCCAGAGAAAATGAGGGCGTGTGGCGCGGAGCAAGCCGAATGCCACGGATGTGCTCAGGCCCCTTCCATATGCCATGAATACATTCAGAGCACAGCCTTATATAATTGATTGCCACTTGAAATCGGATTAAGAACGCATTTCAAGGCGTATGCTTGAATTTGAGATATACAACGACATTACCTCATAATATGGATTATTTGCGTTAACTATTATTAATATATGAAAAAATAATTATTAAAAAGAATAAATATAAATAAAATAAAAGCGTATCTATGTACATGGTAGAAAAAAAGGCTGGCACATGGCACATCATGGCCGCGATGCTTGCGACATTGCTCTTCTTGTCACCATTCACACAGCTGCAGGCAGACCCCGTGCTCACGTATTCAGACGCCTACTCTGTCGTCGACGACACGGTCGTGCTTGAGCTCTACAACCATGGTTACCTCGTGACCGCCACGGTGACCGTACACTACTCCTACCAGTGCGAACCGGTGCCCGAGTACCACGTGAGCAGCGTCACCGACACGTTCGATGTCGAGGGCCCTTTTCAACTCGCCGTGCCCGTGACCGACCCTGCGAATCCCGCGCTTTGCTGGTCGGGGCCTGTCGTGGACGACGTGGAGATAGACATCATCTCATACGAGATACCTGAAGAGACGCCAAACGAGCCGCCCGTGGCCACGATAACGGCCGCGATCCCCGAGAGCGGATATGTGCCTCTCCAGGTAATGTTCCAGGCGACGATCGAGGACGACGGCACTGGACTCACATGGCGCTGGGACTTCGACGACGGGACCACGGTCTCAGGCGAGGGGCCGCAGAGCTTGGTCTTTCACACGTACCAGTCCTCCGGCCCGTACCTCGTCTTCTTCACAGCATGGGACGATGAAAACGCTTCCTCCTATGCCTTCGTCAAGGTCAACGTCTACGACCCGAGAGCGGATATCACCGGCGACATCATCGTTGGCGGGACGCTCATGGCGGGCAGCGCCGTCACGTTCGACGCCTCGGCCCTGTTCGACCATGATGAACCCATAGCCCGCTACAGCTGGGCGTTTGGCGACGGGACGTCGGCAAGTGGCATATACGTCGAGCATGCATATGATGATGTGGGCGAATATGACGTCACGCTCTCCATGCACTACATCGACACGTCGGTGCGCACCCTATCAACGAGCGTCTCGATCATCGAAAACAAGCCGCCGACGGCAACGTTTGAGATCGAGGGTATGAAAAAGGTCGACGAGCCGATCGTCTACGATGCGTCCGCGTCGACAGACCCCGAGGGCATGCCCCTCTCGTACCACTGGGACTTTGGCGACGGGACGACGGCGTCGGGTATGACCTCGACACATGCATACGAGCTGCCCGGCCCCTATACCGTCACTCTGGCAGTAAGCGACGGCCACAACACGGTCAGCGTAACAAGGACGGCAGAGGTAAGCGTCAACTCTGCGCCAGTCGCCTCGTTCGAGACGAGCGGTGCCACCGAGGTCGATTCAAAGATCACATTCGACGGAACATCGTCCCATGACCCGGACGGCGATGCGCTCAGCTACCATTGGGACTTTGGCGACGGGACGAAAAAGGAGGGCGCCGTGGTGACCTATGCGTACGAGGTGCCGGGCACATACACCGCCACGCTCGAGGTCAGCGATTCCCTCCTCACGTCATCGACGCAACAGACGATGACCATCTGCGAGGCGGGAATGCCGATATGGATCTACATCATCCCGCTCCTGGCGGTCGGTGCCCTCGTTGCCGTGATGCTATGGAGGCGCCAGCAGAGATTGTTTGACACCATAACGCTCACGAAGAAAGAGAGGTAAGGAAAATGGAGGAACGAACACTAGCATCCCTCCACGATGAGGGAAAGGTGACGTTCTCGTTCAAGGGTACCGGCGAGCCGTCGGGCAACATCGGGACCATCACGATCCGCAACGAATCGGACGAGGACCTTACTGTGGTCATCCCTGCAGGGACGATGATATCCCCCGCGGATACGTCCGTTCAGAGGATGATGGTCGGAACGGGCACGACGGTGCCCCTACGACGCAAAGAGCAACGGGACGTGCCCATCGATGATGGATTTTGTGCCGACGACTATACGAAACCGCCGCCCCGCGATGTGAACATCACATCGGAAAACGGCTCGATACAGGACCCGACGCCGCTAGCGAAGATGATCGATACGGTAGAGCGCAATCTCGGTCGCGGTGCTTACAAGGCAACGAAGCTCATGAACGCGAAAAAAGCGCGTGAGACGCTCATACAATGGTCGATATGGCGCCATATCAACCCTGCCACATTCAACAAGGGCACGGCAAAGCGTATCATCACGCGGCAGTTCGAGGCACGCGGAAGCGCGCCGAAGGACGAGGCCGTCGACGCGGGCATCGATATGCTCTTTGAGGACATCGCGCTCACCGTGAAGGAGATGCCTTCAGTGGGGGCTGCACCCGCTCCCGCACCGTCGCGACCGCCATGCGCATGCCGCGGCAACGTGAGGACAGATGAACGCTCAAGCGACCCGGATGTGAAGATATCGCGACACTACAAGGATGCAGAGGAACGCGCACAACTGAGAAGGGACATGGTCGACCAACTGAGCAAGGGACACGCCGATATCACGCCCGCCACCGTCGCCGCATACTCACAGGGCGGTGCGGCAGTTGGGACCTACGGCGATGCACGGGCGGCCTACCTCTTCATCGACAGGCCCGGCAGCTTCTGGAACAGCGAATGGCTGGGAGAGACAGAAGAGCTCAACTGTGACGCGAACGGGAACACGACCGTCGACATCACGGTGACCCACGAGGATCGGGAGGGATGCAGGTATGAGACGGTCGTTGGCGCAGCAGCGCTTACGGTCGTTGGCGGCACGGCCGTGGCATATGACCCTCTCGCCAGCACGGAAGAGGGCTACCGGGCTTTCGAGATATTGTACGAAGTGAGCAGCGAGGCCATACAGCAGGAGTGGATCGCACAGGCGTTTGATGCCATCAAGGAGGCAACGACCAACTACAACATCAACGTGGAAAGCGAGGCATCGATCACGACACAGCTTGGGGGCCAGCGGAGCGAATGCTCCGTTGACGTCGAGGCGGTCCTCGAACGCGAGGGGTCGACGATGGTCTCGGACCCCGGCGATCTCTACAGGCACGACCTTAGCCATTCGCTTCTGAGCGATTGCACGCGCGGCGATCACCTGCGCATCACGTTCGACGGAGAATGCTCGGCACGCGTCTCGGCAGATGACGGCGGCCTGGGCGTAACAGGCCAAGAGTCGATGATCGCCTACGTCTGGTACTGGGCGTGCAAGACGATAACAGAGGATGAGGAGACGATCACGCTCCGATGGGGGCACGACTGGAGATTCACCGTCGTCAAGGAGGACCTACGCGAGGGGGAGATCAGCAGCAGGGAGACATTCTCCTCAAACATCATCGACCAGATCATGGAACAGACCGTAGGCTGGGCGGCACATAACGACCCGTTCGACTGCCAGGGCATCAGGGGGGCGCTCGAGGATGCGCTCAAACAATGGATAGGGCGCCTGTCAAGCGAACTTGGCATCTACTCCTCAGTAGCTGATGACATGAATGAAAGATAGGAAGTATAACACCGCACCATATGCATTGCGCCCATGGCATTAAACAAGACTTATAAGGCCCTAAAAAGATAGAAAAAGGGATGGAAAAGAATTCCGACCCTGGCTTGGTAATAGTTGGTGGCGTGGCCGCTGGCATGAGCGCCGCCGCCAAGGCGCGCAGGATGCGCCCCGACCTTCCCATCACCGTATTCGAGAGAACGGGATACATCTCATATGGCGCATGCGGCCTTCCCTATTACGTGTCCGGAGACGTCCCGTCAGTCGACGACCTCATCCACTATACTCCCGAACAGTTCAAACGCCAGCGAAACATCGATGTACATGTGCATCATGAGGTCACCGCGATAGACCCGTCCGCACAGACCGTGACGGTGAGCGAGCCGTCGGGAAGGGAACGGGAGGTCGGTTACTCTGCGCTCATGCTCGCCACAGGCGCCTCGCCCCACCGGCTTGCCGGCCAGGAACGATTCTCGAACGTCTACACGATAGACACCATTGAAAGCGGCCTTGCCCTCCAACAGCTCTGTGCGCACATCTCGTCTGTTGCCATCATCGGCGGCGGATTCATATCGATGGAGATGGCTGAGGCGTTCAGGCGCCATGGCATCGCCGTGCGCATCTTCCAGCGCTCACCACATATCATGAAGAGCTTCGATGCTGACATGTCCTTGCTCATCGAGCACGAGCTCGCCCGACACGGCGTCGAGCTCTACAAGGGCGTGGGCGAGGTCGAGCTCGAGGGTACCGACCGCGTGACACACGTCTCCACCGACATGGGGCGATACGACGTCGACGCGGTACTCGTCGCTATCGGAGTACGACCGAACGTCGAGCTCGCCCGTGAAGCGGGTGTCAAGCTCGGCATCACCGGCGCCATCATGACCGACGACCACATGCGTACGTCAGTGCCATCCATCTATGCAGGTGGCGACAATACCCAGGGATACAGCCCCGTGACGGGCACACCTTGTTACTTCCCGCTCGGCGACACGGCAAACAAGATGGGCAAGGTGGCAGGTGAGAACATCGCAGGCGGCGACGCATCGTTTGGCGGGTGCCTGGGGAGCGCCATCGTCAAGGTGTTCGACCTCACCTGTGCGCGTACCGGCCTCAACGAATACCATGCGGCGGCCATCGGCATCGACGTCATGGCATCGACGTCACACCATTACGACCGCGCCTCGTACTGTCCCCACCGCAACGAGATCACGACCAAGCTGCTCACCGGTATGGAAGGGAATATCATTGGGGGGCAGATGATCGGAGGGAGAGGCGTGACCGGCCGCATCGATGTCATCGCAAGCGCCGTCTACAACAAGATGCGCCCCCACGACCTGTACAAGCTGGACTTTTGCTACTCGCCGCCCTATTCGCCAGTGTGGGACCCGCTGCTCATCGCCGCACGCGTGGCGATGGACAAGGCTCACGCTCACCATGCAAAAGAAGAGAAACCGAGACGCGACGTACTGACGTTCTAACTCACTTCTTGAACTTGATGATGTCGCCGATGGTGAGCCCCTTGTTAAACGATGTCTTGCTCTCGACCTCAACATCGCCCACCGATTCGAGCAGCGTTACGTCAAGCACCTTTTCAAGCTTGCGCGCGACCTTGTTGGTGGGACGGATGCTCTTGGTCTCCACGCGGTGTATAAGCGACTCCTTCTCGCTGATGCGCTTGCCGAGGTCAGCCTGTGAAAGGCCCATCTCCTCGCGCTTGTTCTTCACGATGTCGTTGTAGTCCTCGACGAGCTCGAGGCTCCTTGCCTTCTGTTGTGGGCTTGGCGAACGGGGACGCTGTGCCGGACCAGCCCCGCGCTGTTGTGGCGGCGCGCCGCGAGGGACGCGGCTGCGAGAACTGGATGAAGTCCCAAACTTCTGGCACGAGTAACACACCGTAAGTTCCGCACCTTCCACGAGTATCTTGAAGCCCTTTCCTTTGAACTCTTTTCCACAAATCTCACAAAGCATTGCGTTCACCAGACATATAGGGCTCTTTAGATTTCCTTAAATAACTTACTACATCGTAGCAAGCTGTGATGCGGCGTGTGCAACAGATTAATGATGGGTGATGAAAGAAAAAGGGATGGACACAGACGTTGTATCCATAGCCGTCTGAGAAGTATGAAAAAAGTGGTGTATTTATAACGTTGCGAGCAAATTCTCAAGTAATTCGCCAGCCGTTCTCAGCTGGTCCTGGGCATAAATCGTGTTAGCAGTGGCTGATGCATTACTCACGTGCATTTCGACCTCGTCCAACGTGGCCTGAACATCTTCCGGCACGTCATCTGACAACATAGCCCGCACCTCTGCCAGGAGCGTGGTTACACGTGCCAGGTGGGCGTACCGTGCTGGTATAAATGCCGAAAATGGTGCTACGGGTGGATTTAGTTGTTCTGCGTGTACAGGCGCCAGTTCGTACGCAACGATGAGGTTTGGATCTTGTTGGATATCGGCCAATAACGTGAACATACCCCCATTGTCGTACGTGGCAACCCCACCGGCTATTCCGCCATTATACCCTGGTGCATCCGAACAGTCATGCATAACACCCGTAAATGTCTGCGATGCAATTTCGAATTGATAGATGTCCACAGTATTGCTGCCTAATTGAGTAAACATCCAGAGATACGGTCCTCCTTCTGTATAGGGGTCATACGCGCTGCCAGCTATGCTCGTGATAGTGGGACCAATATTGGCATATATTTCATTGCCATCCATATCGATGGCGCCCAGGTTGTTCCAATTGCCTACCCAGAATCCGCCATTGCCCCCATCAAGCTCGGGATCGTATGCGATATGTCGAATCCCATTGATACTCGTGCAGCTAACAGAGATCGTGTCAACGAGTGTCTTATTTGGCAAGTCTAGGACATAGAGTGTCATTGATACATTGCTCCCATAGAAGTATGTGCCATCGTATGCCATATCCCGGATCTGCGTTACTCCCGCAATGTTGAACGACTCGATGAACGTCCCATCCATAGTATATTTCCAGAACGTATGGGTTGCATCATGTCGCCAGTCATTGGTATAGATATGCTCTCCATCAGTCTCTACACCATACTGTCCAGGTCCTTCAGCAGAGAATTGATAGGCGATGTCCCATATGCCCTCGCTGGATTCGCTTTGCAATTTCGTGGAGATGTTTTTGGAAGAAGGACAAATATCGGCTTTTGATTGCTCATTAATCGTTTGTGCAGATGTTGAAGCAGAAAACAACAATACAATCAAGATAAAAAACGTGAAAAAATATTGTGTATTATTTGTCATTGTGAACACCAGATTCGACCATTATACAAAATAGACAATAAATAGTTTTTGTAAAAGATGGCTTTGCACATAAAGACTACTTTGAACATACAGGTCCTGTCGGCCGAACATAAAGCACTGGGCTTCTTTTCCAATTGTTATACTATTCTTCCTGCATATTCCATTTATGCGCCTTTTTCCTAGTATCGTCTGTGTACACGTATCGAACACGCATGGTGGCACTCCGGAACGCATTCAGGAGAGGACTGTTTGTCACCTAGGGCGGCAGCGTTGTGAACGCCACATACAAGATATTGTGAAAAGCATTCCCCAATGCGCTTGCGGAGGGGATAGAGGATGCCAGCGTGCATCCAGTGCACATGCCGCTTGGCACTGCGTGCGAATGCACATGAAAAGATACGACTTTGTGTGCAAAGCCGTAAAAGATCCGATTAAAAAAATGACAAACCTTTATTAAAGCTTCAAGAATAGGGGCAGTGATGCTAGCGGTATCCGTGATCATTCCAGCATACAACGTGGAGTCCTCCGTGGCCAAGGTAGTAGAGCGCTGTAGCGACGACTATGAGGTGATCGTCGTGGACGACGGTTCAGCGGACGGGACGTATGAGGCTGCACGGAAAACACGTGCAAAGGTGATTTCTCACGAAGAAAATCGCGGCAAGGGCATGGCGATGCGCACGGGAAGTAAAGCAGCCAGCGGAGACGTGCTCGTTTTCATCGATGCCGACCTGCAGCACCTTCCCGAGGACATACCGCGCCTGGTCGCACCCATCGAGGAAGGACGTGCAGACCTCACCATCGGCAGCCGCACGCGCGGGCCGCGTTCGAAGATGCCGCTCCTCAGGCGGTGCTCGAACGGGATCACATCGGGTATGCTGCGGCTCAGGATGCGCAGGAGGATAGCGGACTCGCAAAGCGGATTCCGTGCGATACGCAAGAAGGCCTTTGACAGGATGCCGCTCACAAGCGACCGATTCGCCATCGAGACGGAGATGCTCATCTGTGCGGCACGTCACAAGCTTCGCATCGAGGAGGTGCCCGTTGACATCGTCTACCGCGGCGGCGCGTTCCATTTCTCGATCCTCGACATACTCAACTTTCTGCGAATGGTCCTCTTCAAGTGGTGCTGAGACGTCCGCCAAACTATTTATATTTCATCTGTTGATGTATGAGGGGAGATACCATGCCAGTTGATGAATTGCATGTCATAAAAGATAACATCTTAAAGCACGAGGAGTGGCGACGATCATCGCTTAACATGATCGCATCGGAAAACATCACCTCGTCAGCGGTCAGCCGAGCTGTCGCCTCGGCACTGTCACACAAGTATGCGGAGGGCTGGCCCGGTGCGCGATTCTACCAGGGATGCACCTACTTCGACGAGGTCGAGCTCAACAGCAACTCGCTCTTTTACCGCCTGTTTGATGCCCAGTACGTTGACCTGCGGCCCATATCGGGCACGAACGCGAATCTTGCGCTCTTCTTCGGCCTCACGAAGCCGGGAGACACGCTCATGGCGCTGCACACGAGCCATGGTGGCCATATAAGCCACACGACGTTTGGCTCGGCGGGCATCCGTGAGCTCGACGTGAAGACGTTTCCCTTCGACGAGGATGCGATGAACATCGACGTCGACCGCACCATAGAGTTAATACGCGAAACGTCCCCGCGGCTCATCCTCTTCGGTGCCTCGCTTTTCCTCTTCCCGCACCCGATATCAGAGGTTGTCGATGCGGCAAAGGAGATGGGGTCGCTCATCGCTTACGACGGCGCCCACGTACTCGGCCTCATTGCTGGAAAACAGTTCCAGGACCCGCTTGGTGAAGGGGCGCTCATCATCACCGGCAGCACGCACAAGACGTTCCCCGGGCCGCAGGGGGGCATGATCGTCACGCGCAACATGGAAAACGAGGACCTCGCCCGACTCCAGTGGGGTATATTCCCCGGCGTACTCTCAAACCACCACCTCCACCACGTGGCGGCCAAGGGCATCGCCGCTGGCGAGATGGTCGACTTCGGCAAGGACTATGCGCTCCAGATGTGCAAGAACGCCAAGGCGCTGGCATCGGCACTCGCCGAGGAGGGCCTCTCGCCGCTCTGCGAGCATCTTGGATACACCGAAAGCCACCAGGTCGTCCTTGACGTGAGCAAGCACGGCGGCGGCAAGTGGGTCGCCGAGACGCTCGAAGCGGCAAACATCATCACCAACAAGAATCTGCTTCCGTGGGACCCCATCGAACAGTCGGAGGACCCCTCCGGCCTTCGCATCGGCGTCTCGGAGTTGACGCGCCTCGGCATGGTCGAGGACGACATGAAGGACGTCGCAGCGCTCTACAGGAAGGTCATCATCGACAAGGAGGACCCCTCGATGGTCGCCGCAGAGGTCACATCGATGCGTGCTGACTTCCAGGACGTCAGATTCTGCCACGAGTGGGACGCCATATAGGTGAGGGAGTGGTCGTCTGGCCTTACATACCGTTCATCGTCGTCGCTGCCCTTGACATCGTGTTATTGGTACGCTACACAGCGCATGAGCGGCCCGTTCCCCCTTCACGCACCGGACAGAGGGTAAGCGTCATCATCCCTGCGTACAATGCGCAGGATACGATATCCGACACGGTCGCATCGGCCCTCTCGAGCAGGGGGGTGCACCCCGAGGTGATCGTCGTCGATGACGGCTCGAGCGACGGGACACGCGATGTGATCACCGCACGCGGCGACGTTGGCGTCATACTCGTTTCACAAGCCCATACAGGCAAGTGGGCCGCGCTCAACAACGGCGTGTCACATGCAACTGCCGATGCCGTCGTCACGCTGGACGCCGACACGATTGTATCGCCTGACGCACTGCGCGTCCTTGCATGCGCCCTGGACGGCGCTGACGCCGTCGCTGGCGCCCTGATGGTCGAACGCGAAAGCGGACTGCAAAACGTCATCCAGCGCCAGGAACACGTACGGATCGCCATGCACCGGACGGTCGAGGGCACGGTCGACACGATCTCAGGACCCATCGCGGCATTTCACCGATCGGTGCTTGAGAAGCATCCGTTCAAGGACTCGCCCGTCGAGGACTTCGAGCATACTGCACGCCTCAGGGAGGCAAATGTGCGCATTGCCTACGCCCCTGCTGCAACGGGGCATACGAAGATGCCCACGACGTGGACGAACTACTGGTCACAGCGCCTGCGCTGGTCTGTTGGCACCGCCTGCGAGATGCGCCGCCTCGGGCTGCCGCGGCGCGGTCTCGTGTGGGGCATGGTCGTATCGGCACTTGACATCGCGCTCGTCCCGCTCGCTCTGTGGTATCACACCTATGCGCTCGTCGTGCTGCTTGCCTGTATCGAGGGCGCGATCCAGGTGGTGGGAACGCACAGGGAACGCGACGGTGACGTGGTCGCTGCATGTGCGTTCTATCCACAATTGGTTATACTCGCATGCATCGCACTAGCAACGAATATTACGGCACTTGCCGTATCAAGCTCTCACAAATGCAATAATTATTACAAAAATAACCGCGATGATGCACATGAATGAAATACAGCTTATAAGGTATGTACCCCTTTGTTTCCACTGGAACATCGCCTATTCGATGTTCGACGAGGCAAAGAGTGAAGACGTTCAACGAAGGAACGAATGGAGGGGCCATCATGGACGGAAATGAGGTATGGAAGGAGATACGCTCCATTCACAAAACGCACACGGACGAGATCGATCGAAGGCTTTGCGCGTTCAGGGAGGTGTGGGTCCGACACGACGAAGGCGAGTTCTTGCGGGAGCTCTTCTTTTGCCTTCTCACACCGCAGTCCAATGCCCGACGATGCTGGGAGACGATCGAACGGTTGAGCGGAGACGGGCTTTTGGAACGGGGATGCGAGGACGAACTGGCCCCCTGCCTCCATGCCGCCCGGTTCAAGAACAAGAAGGCATCCTACATCTGCAGGGCGCGGGAGCGATTCACCCGGGGCGAGCGCCTCGTCGACGTGCTCGACATGTTTCCCTCGGCCCACGCCGCGCGCATGTGGCTTGTCAAGAACATCGACGGCATGGGATGCAAGGAGGCAAGCCACTTCCTCCGAAACGTCGGGTGGGGCGCCGACATCGCCATCCTCGACAGGCACCTGCTTGGGACGCTGGCCGACGCGGGCGTCATCAACGAGGTCCCAAAGAGCATGAGCATTGCAGGATACTGCCGTATCGAGGAGCAGATGCGACGATTCTCATACCAGATAGGCATACCGATGGACCACCTTGATATGGCGATATGGTACCGGAAGAAGGGCGAGTTCTTCAAATGAGTGGCGTGACCGCCCTATCCAAATGGGATGTCGATGCGAAAAAAAGAGAATTACGCCTTTTAAATCATTATGCATTCATAATCAACATTTTTTCAAAAGCTTTAAATATCTACACAAGGGAGTAAATATGGGAGGATTTACAATGACAAAGAAACTACAGATCTATAAATGTGAAGCATGCGGGAACATAATAGAGGTCGTCCACCCGGCCGATGGAGAGCTCGTATGCTGTGGTGAGCCCATGGTAAAGCTTGAAGAGAAGACCAAGGACGAGCTCAAGGAAAAGCATGTCCCCGTGGTCGAGATGGTCGATACTTGCTCGTATCTGAGCAAATCAGGCACCGACCTCAAGCAACCGACGATGGCATACGTCAACCCGGAGCACAACTGCAGGTACAGGGTCCATGTCAAGATAGGGGAGGTACCCCATCCCATGGAGGATGAGCACTACATCGAGTGGATCGAGTTGATCACCGAAACGCAGACGTGCAGGAAGTACCTAAAACCGCACGATGCCCCCGAGGCAGCATTTCAGGTCACCGAGATGCCGATCAAGGTCCGCGAATACTGCAACGTGCATGGGCTGTGGGCCAAGAACCTCTAGATGAACTGCCGCACCAAGGCCACTGCATCACGCTACTACAGAGTTGAGAAATCATGAAGAGCTTAAAAGGAACCCAGACGGAAAAGAACTTGCTTACCGCCTTTGCCGGCGAGGCACAGGCACGAAACAGGTACACCTACTTCGCCGCGCAGGCGAAAAAGGAAGGATATGAACAGATACGCGAGATATTCCTCGAGACTGCAGAGAACGAGAAGGAGCACGCAAAGCGCCTCTTCAAGTTCCTCGAGGGCGGCGACGCCGAGATAACGTGGACGTTTCCCGCCGGCGTCATAGGCACGACCAAGGAGAATCTCAAGGCGGCCGCTGCCGGCGAACACGAGGAGACCACAGAGATGTATCCAGACTTCGCAAAGGTCGCCGAGGAAGAGGGATTTCCTGTCATCGCTTCGGCGATGCGCGCCATCGGACACGCCGAGTCACAGCATGAGAGGCGCTACCTCAAGCTCCTTGACAACATAGAAAACGACAGGGTCTTCAAGCGTGACGAACCGGTCCTTTGGAAGTGCGGCAACTGCGGCTACATCTTCGAGGGTAAGGAGGCACCGACGGTCTGCCCCGCGTGCGACCATCCTCAGGCCCACTTCAGGCTCGTTGACCAGAACTGGTAGACGAGTCCTTTCCCTTCTTTTTTCCACTTTTCTTTTTATTTATTCAATGGAACTCGATCTCCACGCTTCCCGCCTTCTTGCATAGCGTGCTTGAGAGCATGCCTGCCTCGATCCAGCAGACGTTGAGGATGCCGCACGGCACGAGGCAGTTGCCGGAGCAGTGCGCCTCCTGAGCACGCTCGAGCACGAAGTTGTCCTTGACGTGAAGGATCTCGCGAAACGGCACCTCGATATGGGCGAGCCGCTGCACGTTCTCGCACGAGGAGTCGATGTCGATATGTATCATCTTGCCCTTGCGCACGCCCGATATCACGTGGGTGTGGTCGCACACCCTCGAATGAACGGTTATCTTCGTCATGTTCTCGTTCCTCTTTGCTTACCACTTTCTGTCAAAGAAGATGTTTTTGCCCTTGAATGCTATGGGAAGCGCGACCACGACATCGCCCTTGCACGCGCCGATGCGCCGCGCCGCAAGCCCGGCCGTGTACATCATGCGATTGTCGGCATTGTGCAGCGACGCCGTCTTGGCCGCGCTCGAGAGGGCGATGCCCAGGTCAATCGCCTTGAAGATACACATCGGACCAGGAAAGTCGGTCTCGTCGTTGATATGCTCCATGATCGTGTCGCAGTCATAGCCGCACCCGCCACAATGGAGCCCTACCTCCCTGTTGTCAACGCCGATGAGCACGACACAGTCCGCCTCGCGGACGTTGTTGGCATCGCGGTAGTAATACTTCCATCCCTTCTCCTCCGCTATCGCCTCCATCTCGCCGGCAAGCCTCTGCCTGCCGTCGGCGTCGACGATGGCGACGTGAATGGTGTCGTCTGCCTTGGCCTTCGGGGCCGTGCGAGCCGATGCGCACATAAGCTCTGCCACGGTCTGTGCTGCAGAAGGTATCATCCCATCCATAGATATCACTCATTAAACATCATATCTACCATTTATTAGTGTATTGGCATCGTGCTATTCTTCCTGAGGTCGAAGGGTAATGGAGTAGACCCAGTAGATGAGAAGGCAGATAATGAGATCAAGTATCAGACAAATCCTTGCCCTTCAGGAAAAAATGTTCACCACCAAGAATGAACATCATCGCTGCTAATGTCAACAAGACAACAAATATGTCATCAGATGCCTTCACGAAGATGAATGCTCCTAGCACCACCATATCGATGATAAGCGCAGCAGAAACAATATATGGTGTGGCGCCCACATCATCCCGCAAGCGATGCATTACGCCCCAGTGGACCACGATATCCATGGTGATATAAAATATGGCGCCCATGGCCGCAATCCTTGTTAAGTCAAAGAAGAGGGTCAGTGCTATGGCAATGACAACGGTGTACACGAGCATATGTTGCTGCACGCGGCCCGGCATTCCAAAATGGCTGTGAGGTATGAGGCGCATGTTTGTAAGCATGGCCGTCATCCTTGAAACGGCAAACACGTTGGCCAACACACCTGAAACGGTGGCAAGAATAGCAATGCCAACGGTAAAAAACAATCCATACGTGCCAAAGACGGGTCGAGCTGCTTCGGCAAGTGCATAGTCTTTTGCAGCTATTATTTCAGGCACGGTCAGGTTGGTTGCCACCGCCATGGCAACGATCATATAGAGAATGATGCAGATGAGAATGGAGATGACAATTGCCCTGCCAACATTCTTATGGGGATTGACAAGCTCGCCGCCGCTATTGGTTATAGAGGTAAACCCCGCATACGCTAGGAGTGATATGGCAATGCCCCCAACAAAACCAGTATAAGAATAATCTGTCGGGATACCATGGGGTACCACACCCGATATGTCGCACCCTGCGGTCCACAACGCCGCAAATGCGAAGATAGCAATTCCCCCGATCTTTAGGAATGCCATGAGAGCGGCTGTCGATTCCACAAATTCCGTACCGGATATGTTAATCAGAAACACCGCTACCAGCAATCCAACACCGAGTAGGGGGACCAACATATCATTTGTCCCCTCGCCAAAAAGCTGCATAACATAGGTGCCAAACGTGCGAGCGACAAGGCTCTGATTTATCACCATGGCAAATGCCATCAGGAGCGCGGCCCATGCAGTGACGGTGCCCTTGCCATAGGCCTTCTTCAGTATCATTGCAATCCCTCCCTCGGAAGGGTATGCGTTTGCCACCTTTATGTAGGAATAAGCACTGATGGATGAAAACACTCCCCCTATCAGTAAAACGATGGGAAAAAACGTACCAGACAGTTCGGCAACTTGACCCAAGAGCGCAAAAATGGCTGCACCTATCATGATCCCGGTGCCGAGGGATACGGCGCCCATTAAACTCAATCGTCCTTTATGACGTTCACTCATGATGCTCCACACTCAGCGCTCATGTATGATTAAGAACGATGTAATATTAAAATTAGGGGGTATTCCACTCCGAACTCTCCCGATAAAGAGCTTATATGACCAAAAGCGTAAGCGATCCGAAGGCGCTCATCCGTATTTGTACGAGATGTAGCATGTGCCCTCAACGGACACCATGCATGGCCCAACGGGGGCATCGGGTGTGCAGACGCGACGAAAGAGGGGGCAGTCCTGCGGCGAGCATGCCCCGAGGAGGATGTCCTTGCACCTGCATGCCGAATCCTCCTCACGCGGCGTGTATGAGAATGATTCGAGCACGTCGCGGTGGCGGTGCACGGCGTCCCATTCCCTGTATTTGGGCGCGATGGCAAGCCCCGACCTGGGTATCACGGGGAGCGCGCGCCACTTCGCATCGACCTGCCTGAACGTCTCGTCGATGAGCGCCCGTGCCTTCACGTTGCCCCCGGGACGTACGGCGCGCACATACTCGTTTTCGACCTCGGCCCGGCCCTCGACACGCTGATCGAGCAGCATGAGCACGGCCAACAGGACGTCGCCCGGCTCGAATCCCGCCACGACCTGGGGAACGCCGTAACGCTCGGAGATGAACGCATAGGCGTTGCTACCGATGATCGTCGAGACGTGGCCGGGGTCGACGAATCCGTCGACAGCAAGCGAGTTGGACAGGAGGAAGTCGAGCGCCTCGGGTATGGTGCGGTGTACCGAATAGATCGAGAAGTTGTCAGGCTGCGATGCAAGCGCCACAGACGACGTAGGCACCGTCGTCTCGAATCCGATGCCGAAGTGAACGACCTCGCGGCGCTCCTCTTGGGCGATGGAGAGCGCGTTTGCGATCCCATAGACGATCCTCACATCGGCGCCCTCGGCCTTTGCGTCGGCAAGCGACCCCGAGTCGGATGGGATGCGCATCATGTCGCCAAACGTCGTGACCGTAAGCCCCGAGCGAGCGAGGTGGATCATGGCCTCGATGTCCTCCTTGGGGGTGATACAGACGGGACAGCCCGGGCCGGAGACGAGCCTGATGGTATCGGGTAGAAGTGACCGCAGGCCAGATGAGACGATCGTGTGCTCGTGCGTGCCGCACACATGCATGAGCGTGAGCGGGCCAAGTGAACGCGCCTGCTCTGCTATCTTTCCCGCGAGAAGTCGTATGTAGCGGGGATCATTGCGATTGGCCTGATTCATCCTGGAGCTCACCTATCTGGCGCCATAGCTCTATCGACTCCAACGCATCTTCCTCGGAGAGCGTATCGATGGCAAATCCCGTATGGACGATGACGTAGTCCCCCACGTCCGCATCGACGAGATCGAGGCGTACCTTGATGCGGGCGCCGTCGTAATCGACCACGCCCTCGTTGCCGTCCCTTTCTATGATTTTACCTGGAATAGCGAGACACATCATGCCACCATAACCTTTAAAATGAGCGTATCCTTAAAAAGATACTGGTGACCACCATGCGCGTACTTGCCATTACCGACCTTCACGGGACGACACTTGACAACGCCGAGTCCATCGCCGACGACTACGACCTCATCCTCATCGGAGGCGACATCACGCACTTCGGCCGCTATGACGATGCCAAGGAGATCCTGTCAGAGTTCATACGGGACAGGGCCGTCTGTGCCGTCTACGGGAACTGCGACTATGCCGATGTCGACGACTACCTCCGTGAAGCCGACATATCCGTTCACGGACGTCGCAGGGACGTAGGGCCCTGTACTATAACGGGGTTTTCGGGTGCGCCGAAGTCGCCGTTTAACACGCCGGGCGAGGTTGACGACGAGGAGATCGGTGCAGGCATACGCGACGTGACAAGCGAGTGCAGCATCGTCCTGACGCATGCCCCGCCATTCGAGACGGCCGTCGACATGGCGCCAGTGGGACATGTGGGGTCAAAGTCGCTTCACGAGTACATCCTTCGCGAGCAGCCGGCCATCAACATCTGCGGCCACATCCACGAGGCACGCGGCACCGACCGCATCGGCTCGACGCTTATCGTCAATCCGGGCCCCTACTTCAAGGGATACTACGCCCACATCGACATCGGCGGCGATATATCGTGCGAGCTGCGCTCATTCTGATACGGCCTGTTTTGCGAGATGCGTCTCATGCGGACATGCCAGGAGCGGCACGTAGACGCCAAGCACGCGGTGCACGCCGCTAGTGGCCCCCACCTCGCTTATCACGACGGAGTTGTTCTCAAGCACGTCGATGACGTTGAACGTGTTGCCGTAGCGTCCGTGCACGCGCCGCGATGACAGCGTGTTCGAGTTCGAGATCACCGTGCCGTCGATGATCGATGAAAACGAGACATGCCTGTTGCCGTTGAGGATGAGGTGCACGCGTCCGGAAAGGCGCTTTAAAACATCCCCCGCGTCCTCGATGACATCGCGCTCGCGCGTATAGGGCACCGGCACGATATGGTGATGGAAGACGACGACATTCATCTTTTCGGGATCGATCTGTCGCTCGATACGCTTGAGCTGGCGGCGGCCGATGTATCCCTCCTGTTCGTCATGTTTGGCGCTGTCTGCCCAGATGAAGTGCACGTCGCCCAGCGTGATGTTGTCGGCTGGGAAATAGTCGTAGAAGAGCTCGCTTCCAAGGTGCATGTAATCCCGGGCACCGGGCACGACGAGCTGCGGCGAGGGAAGGCGCGCAAGCTGCTCGCGTGCCGTGACAAACGATCCGGTGAGGCCATCGTGGGTGACATCGCCCGCGTGAACTACGATGTCTGGCGCGAGCGCATTGATCTTTTGCACCGCCGCCTCATACACATCGGAGCGAAAGTCCGAGGTATCTCCAAAGTGCGTGTCAGAGAGCTGCACGATGCGGAACTTGCGCGCCGCGGCGGGCACGAGCGTACTGTAGTGGCGTCGTCGCACCTCTGTGTGGGGCGTCTCGTAGCCGATGTCGAATCTGCTTACATTGACGTGGCCGTCCTTGGTGTATATGTAGTTGAACGACGGCGCATCGCCCGCACGGGTCTTGTACGAGGAGAACGTGGCAGAGTTGACGACGATCGTGTCCTCGATGCGATAGACGTTGAACGCATGGCGGTGTGCCGAGAGGACGAGGTCGGCCCTGTAGTCAAGGATTACCTTGAGGACGTTCCCGGCATCGGTGAGCAGGCCCCTCTCCCGCCCCGAGCGCGGCACGGGAAGGAGGTGGTGGTGGAACGCCACCACGGTAAAGTACTCCGAATAGTCGTTGAGGAACCGTTTCATGCCCTTGATGTCGGTCTTTCCGATGCGTCCCTCGTTCCTGTCGGGTATCGACGAGTCGAACGTGGCGCATGCGAGCGTATCGGTGACATAGACCTTTTGGGGCTTGCCAAAATACTTCTCAAAAAGCGTGTAACCGACGTTTCGCGCATCGTGATTGCCTGGTGTACACATGAGACTCTCGATCTCGCCAAGCTCCGTGCGCGCCCGCTGGTACTCGTGCTCGAATCCATGCTCCGTCACGTCGCCGACATGGACAGCAACATCACACGGCAGCTTGCGCACGATGTCCATGCCCCGTCCGAAGGCTGTTGCATCGAAGTGATACGTGTTGGAGAAGTGGGTGTCGGAGATCTGCACGATGCGGACCATGGGTATATCTGGTCGTGAATACTTAAAAGGATTCGTATCCTTACGTGGCGACCGCACATACGAAACCCTCGCGCCAGGTGTCCTTGGCCGGCGTGACGCCAGGTGCTCCACCCTACAATGGTTTCCCGTATGGAAATGGATATATAATAGAAGAACATAGGGTAATCATGCCAAAAATCGTTCATTTTGACCTCCCTGCCGACGACCTCGAGCGGGCGCGAAAATTCTACACAGACCTGTTCGGATGGACTTTCGAGAAGCTCCCCATGGACTACTACCTCATCGCCACGAGCGATGAAAAAGAAAGCCTTGGCGGAGGCATGGGAAAGAGGGGTGACCCCGAACAGGGCATCACGAACTTCATAGGTGTCGAAGGCATCGAGGACTACATGAGAAGGGTCGAAGAGGCTGGCGGAAGCGTCATCAGCCCGAAACAGACAGTGCCGGGATGGGGGCATATGGCGCTTTGTGCCGATACCGAAGGCAACGTCTTCGGGCTCTTTGAAGAGGACGCCAGTGCCAAATAGCAAAGCCACATGGGCCCATGGCTTCTTACGTCGACATATGGCCCATGTTATGATAGTGTAACTTTTATGGCACATCGCTAAGCGACCACAAGGGCCACGTTTTGCACAAAAGATAAAAGCGTCCCGTACGATATCACATCAATGGAAAAGAAGCTCTCTACGTCGGTCAAGGAGTTCATCACACCTCACCTTCTCACCATCGCTGGCGACAAGACGCTGCACGACGCCGCATCGCTCATGTCGTCGATAAACATCGGTTCGCTCGTCGTGGAGGAGGACCATCACCCGGTCGGCATCGTCACCGAGCGCGACATCATCAACGCCATTGCCGCCGACATCGACCTCGACGCCACGCTGGTGGGGGAGACGATGAAAAAAAAGCTCATCGCGATCGAATCGACGCTGCCCGTGCAGGAGGCGCTCCTTATCATGTCGAAGGAGAACATCCGCCACCTGCTCGTCCAGGAGCACGGCCGCTACATCGGCATGTTCTCGTTCAAGAACTTCCTCGACCTCGAGCGACTGCGCATCGGCATCATGTGAGAAGCGCCTTCATCTTGCGCGTTGCGATGCCCAGTATGGCCGCGGAGGTCTTCTCGAACTCCCGGTTCTCGATCGACGGGACGCCCTTTTCATCGGCCGACTCCCTCAGATAGTCCTGTATGCGTATGATCGCGTCGAGCGAGTCGATGTACTGCTGCGCATCCCTGCGCACGTGCGTTGCCGACGCACGGGATATGAAGCGGGCCTTGTGGGTCTCGGGATTGTCGAGGTACATGTTGACCATGACCACATGCGGGCTCGTCTCGATGAACTCGGGTGCGATGTGGACTCCCTCGATCACAAGAGAGATCCCCTCGCGAAGCGAGCGCTCGATCACGGCGTTGATGCCCGTGCAGACCGCCTTTGCCTGCTCACGGAATCCCACTATCACCTTGTCCTCGCGGACACGGTACGTGATCGCCTCCCAGGCATCGTAGCTCGAATAGTGCACCGCGGGCATGAGGCTCGGTGCGATCATGTTCTTCATGATCTCCCGGATCGTGTCGGTGCCGATGACCTGTTTGATGCCAAGGCGATGCGCGATCTCGAGGGCGACCGACGACTTGCCTATGCCAGAGGGGCCACCGATGAGGATGACGATAGGGATGCGCTCGTGGCGCACCCGGCTCCAGATCATGTAGTTTTCAGCTGTCTCCTTATCGATGGTCTGGAGCTGCGACACGACGATGTCGCGCAGCTCGTCGCTAGAGATCTCGTCCACGCCTTGTCCCTCGATGTCGCGCTGTATCGACTTTGCGAGGTCGTAGGCCTTGTGATTGACAAGGCCGGCGGCTGTCATCGACTCGGTAAGCTTCCACCGCGAGTACGGTTCCCTGAATCCATCCTTTCGAATGTATAACATCTCTCATGCACCGAACTTTTTCACCTTGTTTGCCTGATTCATCATCAGGTAGACGATGTCCTCGGCGAAGATGTGGCCAAGGCCGCCCTTGGCGCACGAACGCTCGTCGAATCGGGCCACGTCATCGGTCCTCACGCGCCCCCCCCACATGACAAACGGGACCCCTTCGCCCGAATGGTCCTTGACGACACATGGCGATGAATGGTCGCCCGTGAGCGCGATGACCGTGTCGTGGGGGTCGGGTATCGAAGAGATGATCGTTGCAATCATCGCGTCGAGCTTTTCGATCATTGCCTCCTTCTTGACGGGGTCGCCGTCGTGGGACGCCGTGTCGGTGGGCTTGAAATGGGTGAAGACGAAGTCGTATGACTTGAGTGCATCGATGGTCGCTTCCGCCTTCGCCTGGGCGTTGGTATCATACTCACCAGTGATCTCCGGGACGTCGATGAGGTCAAACCCGAAACATCGCGCCACGCCGCGTATGAGCGCCGTTGCGGCGATGCATGCTGCGGATGCGCCAAACTGCTCCTGGAACGTGGGCACGGCCGGACGGACGCCCGCACCGCGCACGAGCAGGAAGTTTGCGGGGAGGTCGCCCGCCTCGATGCGCTTGGCATTGAGCCGATGGTCCCTCAAGACCTCGTGGGCCTGACTGACAAACGAGTTGAGAAGCGACGCGGTGCGGCGGGCTGCGTCAGAGCCGTCAAGCGGCTCGATGGCCAAAGGATAAACGCCTGTGTGGTGCGGGTCGCCGTCGGAGACCTCGGGCGAGAGCCCTTCGTCCTCGAGCACGAGTGCGGCTCGGGTCCCCGTGGCCGCGCGAAATGAGAAGGGAACGCCGATGTCGACCGTCTCCCTGACCTCGCGTGAGAGCTCGTCGAGGTGACGCGGGGATCGGCCTGCGCGCCTGTCGGTGACGATGCCGTCCTCGACGGTACCGAAGTTCACGCGAAAGCCGATGGCGCCACTGGTGGGTTCGATGCCAACGCCGAGCGCCTCGAGATAGCCGCGCCCCCGATACGTCTTGAGCGGGTCCTGTCCCAGGATCGCGATGTGGGCGGTGTCGCTTCCGGCGGGAAGCCCACGCCTGAGCGGATGCATCATGGCGCATATGCCCTCGCGTGCCAAGCGGTCGAGGTGGGGGAAGGTACCATGCTCAAGCGGCGTCAGGTAATTGAACTCACGTATCGGCACATCGCCGATGCCGTCGGCTATGATAAGGATCAACTTCACGGTAGACACCTTAATGGAAATCGGTGTCAGTGAATTAAAAATCTATGTACGAAAAGGGGAGAAGGTAGGGTATATAGGAGGTTTTTTGATGCCAGAATGGGCCCCTACCTTTTTCCACCTTTTTGATAACGAAGATGAAAAGCGTATTGGTGCACGCACTTCAAAAACGTGTCACGAAATGAATCAGTCGGTCACCTCAAACCATGTCTCCTCGGTGTCCTTGTCAATGCACAGCAAGACCTTGTACGATTCGATGAGGACCGAGGTCTCGTCGACGCTGCGACCGATGACGGAAGCTACATGGGTGGTGGCGCGCTCGCGCTCTTCCTGATACGGGGATATGTCCTTGACAAAGTATGATACAACGTTTTCTCGGGTCACTGCTATCAACTCCTATGGTATACGTCGAAAGACAGGGCCACTTAAAAATGTTGCCCTTTCGTGTATGGCAGGCGTCATATGCGCGCTAGGTAGTTGTCGATATGGTCGGGGTCGTATGGTTGGTTCCTTCCCGGGCAGTCAAGCTTGTTGCACAGTATGCATGAGCTAAACGGTATGTTGGTGGGGAAGTAGATGCCCGAGAGCGACTTGAGCGGATGCATGATGTGCTTGCGATCGAGGCGGACGTAGCTGCCGACACCGGCGGGCGCAAGCAGCGTGAAGAGCGGGTCCTGCTGATGGAGCGGCCAATAGTCGAGCGAGCCGGGGCTTACCTTGGAAAAGTAGGGCAGGTCGCTATGCTCCTTCAAATGGGTCTCGAACGCGCGAACGGTCTCACGCAGCGCGAGATTGAACATGAAGTCGAGCATGTACTGGCGAAGCACGTCCGAGGACGCCTCGTGGAGTGCTTCGTCCGTCTCGGGCCCGAGCGTCATGGCAAACGGGACTACATCCTCCTTTCTGGCAAGGCAGCTGGCAAGGAGGTCGCTTTCAAACGTAACGCCGTCGATGACGACGGTGTCGTCGTGTGCCTGGTCGACATGCGACCACTGGTAGATGACGTCCGCGTCGGCAAGGCCGTCGCACTGGCCGACGAGCTCGTCGATGAGTTCCACGAACCGGTCCGAGCCGTGGAGCGGGAATATGGAGAGCACGTTCTCCTTCGTGATCATCGGGTCGTAATGAAAGTGCATCGTTATAGATGTCATGCAACACACGATAAATAATTATCTCTCTCGAAAAGTTAGCAAAGTATAAAAACGCAGCATGAGGAGAGGGGGATATGCCTGATGAGATCGCCACGCTTTACAGGATTGGCACGGTGGTGTCCGTCGAGGGTGACCTGTCCACCATACGGGTCGAACCCGACTACGTCGACGGCCTCTACCGCATCGACACTGCAGACTACCTCGACATCCTCTTCTGGATACCGCTTGACAGGGGCGTGCTCAGGGTGCATCCGCACGGCGACCCGGAACGCAAGCTGCGGGGCGTCTTCTCGACGAGAAGCCCCGTGCGTCCGAATCCCATAGGTCTCACGCGCGTCAAGCTCGTGAGCCATGATGGCGCAACGATCGTCGTTCGGGGGCTTGACGCGCTCATCGACACCGCAGTGGTCGACATCAAGATAGGAGAGGGGCCAACGCATGGAAATTGATCTTGGAGCGATATGCGGCGAGAAGACCGCGGCGCAACTCTACAACGCCTTCGGCGACGATGCAGCACGCATCGTGCGCGACTGCGAGGTCGAGCGGCTCGTGAAGCTGCCCGGCTTTGGCAGGAAAAAGGCGCTTGCCATCGTGCGCAAGGCCTACGCACACCTCTATGATGAGCCCGGCTCGTCGATACTCACGGGACAGGCAGAGGACGTCTATGACACGCTCCAGGAATTCCTATCCGGCTACGTGGTGACTGCGCCCGCGCGCAACAAGCTGCTTGCATACATCCCGCTTACCAACAGGGACCTCATCGAAGAACGTCAACGCTACTTCCAGGAGGCTGGCGCGCTCTACGAGCGGGTACGCGACAGGTACGGCGAGATCGCCCGCACGCTCGGGGAACTCACGGCGATAAGGGAGCCGGAGATAAGGAAGTATTACGACTACGTACTGCTCACCGACTCGAACGAGGCACAGTCCCAACTGAAAAATCCCCACTGCGACGTGCTCTTCATGGACACGCCGGACGAAGCGGAGTACGCCCGCTCGTCATACTCGTTTGTCATCTATGTCGCCGGCACCGACTCGGAGCTCGAGGAGTACGGGGAGCAGTATGCCGACAGGATATGCACGCTTGCCCACTTCGACCTCACCACGCTCATCCCCGACCAGGCGGTCGAGAAGTTCATGAAAAACGAGTGTACGCTTCGTGCGCTTCGCGACCTCAGGGCCATGCTCGACCTGGAGACCGGCATCCTCGACTCGCTGCTCGATGCGCTCGCACGCTACCGCGCCAAGGACGGCGCCGCCGAGAACCATATCACCCCCGACCAGTTCGTCGACATCGTCAGGAAGAAGGAGGGCGAGCTCAACAAGCGCATCTTGAACGCGCTCACCGAGCGCGACCTTGGCATCAAGGCGACGCGGCTGCTCGACCTCGTCTCATCGATCGGCGCAAGCGACGACCCCACTGAGGCGATACGCAGGAGCCTGCCTGTCGAGTTCGACGAGGTCTACCACGAGGTCGTCTCAGAGGTGACGTCCGAGATCGAGGACGCAACGGGCATCGATGCCTCGTCGCTCTTCCCCGACTCGTTTTCATATCCCATCTCCATCGAGCACGAGCCGCTCTACGACCTGCGCCGCGAGCTCGAGACGACCGACTTCAAGTCGCGATACGACCTGAAGCAGACGATCGCATCGTTTTCGAAGCGCTGGCCCGACATCGAGGCGATGCTCGATGAGGCTATCACCTACGACTTCATGCTCGCAATGGGGCGATTCATCCACGAGAACGGGTGCAGTGTGCCCGAGTTCGTCGAGGACGGCATGTCGTTTCGCGAAGCGACAAACGTCTTCATAGACGGCGCCACGCCGGTGTCCTACAAGATCGGCACCACGCCGCACGACATCGCCACAAGCGACCGCATCGCCGTTCTTACCGGCGCAAACTCGGGCGGCAAGACGACGCTGCTCGAAACGGGTCTCACATTGCAGCTGCTAGCGCAGATGGGCATGCCTGTACCAGCATCTGAGATGCACACCACGATCTTTGAGAGCATACGGTATCTCGCAAAGGCCAAGAGCCAAAACGCCGGCGCGTTCGAGACGACGCTCACCTCGCTTGTGCCTGTGGCTACCGACAGCGGGAAGCGCCTCATCCTCATCGACGAGCTTGAATCGATCACCGAGCCGGGAAGCGCGGCACGCATCATCGCCACGCTCATCACGATCCTGCAGCGAAACGAGGACGCGTATGCCATCATCGTGACCCATCTCGGGGAGGAGATAGAAAAGCTCTGCACGGTGCGCATCGACGGCATCGAGGCACGCGGGCTCGATGACGACCTCAATCTGATCGTCGAGCGCCAGCCCGCGTTTGGCAGGATGGGCAAGAGCACGCCCGAGCTCATCGTCGAGAAGCTCTACCGAAGCTCAACAGGCGATGTGCAGAAGGTCTATAGCGAGATGCTCGAGCAGTTGAAGAAGCGATGAACGGTTCCTTGGAAATCAAATAAGGCTGGGAACTCTTTCAAATATCATTCCAACAACATAGCCAGTTCTTCCATGAGGGCACGTGCCTTGGAAAGCTCTCCCGACGCATAGACGGGATTCGTCAAGCCGGTCGCATTCTGCATATGTGCCTGGATGCCCTCGATGAGCGATGTCATCTCGTCGGTCGGCTCATCAGGTATCTGCTCTGAAAGTGCATCCCACGCTGCACTGGCATGTGCCAGCTGGGTACGCATGAGGGGCATGGCAGAGACGGGCGACCAGCTGTTCACCTGGTACTCGTATGCGCCCATGTCATACGCATAGCCCTGTGGACGGGGCAGACCACGGATATCATCGTTCACACTGCCATATGCGAATGCGCCCGTGTTAGTCCCCGCATCGATACAGGGGGAGGCACTCTGAAGCGAAAGGTCGAAAGGCTGATTCTTAAACAATGGATTGACATCGATGTTGCCCACGCCTGTGTATCCTCCTTGTACATCCGAGTATGAGACAAGTGATGTGGCAGAAGTATCGTTATATATCTCGGTACCGGCATCGTTCCAGAGAATGCAGTTGGTGATGGCCGGCGAGGAAGTTCCTGTATTGAAGACCGCGCATCCTGTCTGCGCCGTGTTGCCTGTGAACGTGCAGTTGGTGATGAGGGGTGTAGAAGTTCCCGCATTGTATATGGCACTTCCAGGAGATGAGCCGATGCCAATGAACGTGCAGTTGGAGATAATGGGCGACGTTCCATTCGTAAAGATGGCACCATATTCATTCATCATCGTGAAACCCTTGATGGTGGTGGATTATTTAATGGATATAACTCCACACCTCTTATCACCAACTGCTTGTTTTCAAATAATCATGCAGGCGTTCAAAATAGCTTGGAGAATCTTGGCGATTTTTGTAGCGATGATGTGCGTTATGGATACGTAGAAGGCATGACGAACACATATAAGTCTGCACGTTCATAGGCAATACCGCTCTATGGGCAGGCGGAGGCATGTCTAATTTGATTAAGTATTCCGACTCACCAATGCCGACAATTATCAACTGTATGTTCGTGGAAAATGAAGTGTTGGGCATAGTACAGGAACGCAGCTCGATTGGCAACGGCATCACACTCCCCTTTATGAGTGCAGGAGGAGGAGGGATGTATTGTGGAAATGTATCCGCACCTATCGTCACCAACTGCACCTTCACACAAAACACCATACCCTATTACAGCCCCGATGGAACATACGATGGCGAAAACGGAGGTTGCATAACGAACAACGGCGGGACGGCAACATATACCAACTGCATCGTCTGGGATAACTATCCCAACAACGTCCTCAACGCCGACGGCAACGAATCCACCTTCACATACTCCAACATCGGCGGAGGATGTAACGGTGTGGGTAATATCGACACCGACCCGCTCTTCAAAAATGCACCAAGCGACCTCTCACTGCAGAATGGATCTCCCTGCATTGACACAGGTACGAACACGAGCGGCCCACAGTACGGAAGCGTCACCGATGACTTCAATGGCGTTATGCGCCCACAGCGAATGGGCTATGACATGGGCGCATACGAGTATGTATTCCCCACTTGGTCCCCTGTGTCCATCATGCCGCTTGCACGCACACAACTTGCAAACACGCTTGCTATGTGGACAGAGCTTTCCGAACAACTCCCTGAAGAACCAACAGACGAGATGGCAGAGCTGATAGAACGTATACAGGCGTACATGCAAAACGCGAGCGGTTTGACAAATCCTATTTACGCATCAGGCCAGCTTTCCAAGGCAGTAGAGGCCATGGGACAGCTTTCAGCCCTTCTCGCATAAAGTTGGATGGTGCGGCCAGTCACGGTTGGCCGCATCTATTCTGTTTTTAGAATTTTTTTAGTCGATGCAGAAAAAAACAAAGGACCAATGAATGGTCCTAATCCGGCCATATTTAATGAACGATCAAAGCGCTTTGCATGCTTGCCCGAGAATATCGAGCGCCTCGTCGACATGAGACGTGTCTATTATAAGCGGAGGAGCGATCCTGAGCACGTTTTTTCCGATGTTACCGATAAGGAGCCCACGCGCCTGCGCCTCTTCTTTAAGCTTTATGGCAACGTTTGATGCCAACTCGACGCCAATAAGGAGCCCCTTGCCGCGCACCTCCTTGATGATGCCCATGCCGGCGCCCTCCTGGAGACGTGACAGTCCCATGAAGAGATAGTCGCCCATCTCGCGCGCATTGTCGATGAGGTGCTCCTCGTCCATGACCTCAAGCGTTGCAAGCGCAGCCGCGCATGCCATGGGATTGCCACCGAATGTGCTTCCATGGTCGCCGGGCCCAAAGACCTTGGCCACCTCGTTTGTCGAAAGCATCGCGCCGACTGGAAAACCGCTTCCAAGCGCCTTGGCAAGCGTGACGATGTCGGGTCGCACACCAGCGTGCTCGTGGGCAAAGAACTTCCCTGTCCTACCCATGCCTGTCTGGATCTCATCAAATATCAATAGCGCCCCGTGGTCGTCGCAGAGGTCGCGAGCGGTGCGCAGGTAGTCGTCTCGTGCCGGTTTGACGCCGCCCTCGCCCTGGATGGGCTCAAGCATGACGGCCGCGGTCTTGGGGCCGACGGCCTCCTTGAGCGCCTCGATGTCGTTGAGCGGGGCGTAGTGGAATCCCGCGGGGCGAGGACCAAACCCCTTCTGGTACTTCGGCTGGCCCGTTGCCGTCACGGTCACGAGCGTTCGGCCGTGGAAGCTGTTTTGGGCAGTGATGATGTCAACGTGCTGTTTTCCCTGCTCGTGCGCCCACTTTCGCGCCAGTTTGATCGACGCCTCGTTGGCCTCGGCACCGCTGTTGCAGAAAAACGCCTTGCCATAGCCCGTGCGCATACAGAGGTCACGCGCAAGCTCGACCTCATTGGGGATGCCGTAGAGGTTCGAGCAGTGCATGAGCGTGGCAACTTGCCCCGCAAGCGAACTTGTCACCTTGTTGTGGCAGTGTCCCGTGCTGCAGACGGCGATGCCTGCCAGGAAGTCGAGGTATTTGTTGCCGTCGCTGTCCCATACGTGGACTCCCTCGCCACGTTCGAGCCATACTGAAGGCGTCGGGAAGACGCCAAGCATGTAATCCTGAAAATCCTGAGCCATCTTGTCCTTGTCCATGATATCAGTCTCCTGTGATCATCGTGCCCACTCCCTCATCGGAGAGCAGTTCTATGAGCAGTGCATGAATGGTGCGCCCGTCGATGATGTGTGCGCGGGGCACGCGCCCCTCGATGGCGGTGATGCATGACTCCACCTTGGGTATCATGCCGCCGCTGATCTGGTCACCGGCTATGAGCTCGCGCGCCTCGGTGACGGTGAGCTCGGATATGAGCGAGGAAGGGTCATCGGGATCGGTAAGGATGCCCTTGACGTCGGTGAGGCAGATATACTTCTCCGCGTTGAGCGCCGCAGCGACGCTTCCGGCGACGATGTCGGCATTGATGTTGTAGCCGAGTCCGTCGAGCCCGAGCCCAATGGGCGAGACGACGGGGATGTATCCCTCATCGACCATGATGTGCAGTATGCGGGGATCGATCGACTCGACCTCACCGACGAATCCGAGGTCGACCTCCTCCTTCTCGACCTCGCGCACCGCATCGCAGTGCTTGCGCGCCATGATGCTGTGCGCATCCTTGCCCGAAAGGCCTATCGCCTTGCCGCCAAGGTGGTTGATCATGCTTACGATCTCCTTGTTGACCTTGCCCGAAAGTACCATCTCAACGAGCTCTATCGACTCGGCATCGGTGACGCGCAGCCCCTCGAGGAACTTGGGTTCCTTGCCGACAAGCTTCATGAGCCTGTTGATCTCGGGACCGCCGCCGTGGATGACCACCGGCTTGATTCCCGCCTGGCGCAGGAAGAGGAGGTCCTTTGCAAACGCCTCCTTGAGTCGGTCGTCGACCATGGCGTGACCGCCGTACTTGATGACGATGAGCTTGTTGTTGTAACGCATGAGATAGGGTATGGCCTCGATCAAGACCTCGGCCCGTTCCTGGATTGTAATCATGATAATCACCTACGTGCGGTAATGTGCGTTGATATCGACGTACTCGTGCGTGAGGTCGCACCCCCACGCCTTCGCATCACCCTCGCCCGTCTTCGCATCGAGGACAAACGTGATGAATTCCTCCTGCATCATGCGTGTGGCCCTGTCCTCGTCGTAGTCGGTGGGCTGGCCATCCTCGAAGAGGACGATCGACTCGTCGCCTGACACGATGGAAAGCTGCGAGGCGTCTGCATCAAACGAGGCGCCCGAGTAGCCAGCGGCGCACATGATGCGCCCCCAATTGGGGTCGCCGCCGTGCACGGCCGACTTCACGAGGCATGACGAGACGATCGACTTGGCCATCAGGCGCGCATCATCGCGTGTCGGTGCGCGCTTGACCTGTACCTCAAACACCTTTGTCGCGCCCTCGCCGTCCTGGACGATGAGCTTTGACATGTGCTCGTTGAGGTATGTGAGCGCGTCGCAAAACTGCTCGAAGTCGGGCGAGCCCTCTGTTATCGTCTCGTTGCCGGCCTTGCCGTTGGCCATGGCCGCCACCATGTCGTTCGTGCTCGTGTCGCCGTCGACGCTTATCATGTTGTACGTGTCGTTCACCGATGCAAAGAGCGCCTTGGAGAGCGCACCGGGTGTGATCGACGCATCGGTGACGACAAACGCGAGCATCGTCGCCATGTTGGGGCATATCATGCCCGAACCCTTGGCTATGGCGCCAAGCGTCACGTCCTTCCCATCAATCTTCGTCTGCACGACGAGCTCCTTTGGCATCGTGTCGGTGGTCATGATACCCTCTGCCGCCTCGCTTCCCGTCTCTGTCCCGAGGGTGGATGCGACGCTGCGGATGGCGTCTGTGACCTTGTCCATGGGGAGCTGCTGGCCAATCACGCCCGTCGAGGCGACGATGACGTCCTCTGGAGCGCAACCAAGCGCTCGTCCTGCCTCCTCGGCCATGGTGCGCGCGTTCTCGAGGCCCTGCGTGCCCGTGCATGCGTTGGCGATGCCGCTGTTGCAAATGATCGCCTGGGCACGGCCGTTGGCCAGGTGTTCCTTGGTGACGATAATCGGCGCAGCGATGACCTTGTTTTTCGTATAGACCGCCGCGGCAGAACATGGAAGCCTGCTGAAGATGATCGAGAAGTCCTTGCGCTTGCGCTTCAGGCCGCAGTGGGCGCCGTTGGCAAAAAAGCCAGGCACGTTCCATATGTGACCGTCGACCTCACTGATACGTGTCATATATATACACCTGATGCATCGAGTCCCGAGCGCTCGTCGAAGCCCTTGATGATGTTGAGATTCTGTATCGCCTGTCCCGCGCCGCCCTTGACGAGGTTGTCGATGGCAGACACGATGATGACACGGCCCGTTCTCGGGTCGAGCGTGCACTGCAGGTCGCAGAAGTTGGTGGCGCGCACCGAGCGCGTCTCCGGCCATGTGCCCTCCTCAAGGACGCGCACGAAGTACTCGTTCCCGTAGTCCTCGCCATACGCCTGGCGCAGGTCGGCGATGCTCGTGCCATCGGCCGCAGATGCGTAGATGGTCGAGAGGATGCCGCGGTTCATCGGCGTGAGGTGCGGCGTGAAGTTGAGCGCCACGTCGCCATGGGCGCGAAGTGCGACCTCCTGCTCGATCTCGGGCGTGTGCCTGTGGGCCCCCACGGCATATGCCATGATGCTCTCGTTGCAGTGGGCGTAGTGGGACTGGTGCGAGAGCTTCCTGCCGGCGCCCGAGAGCGCCGACTTCGAATCGACGACGATGCCGTCTGTCGAGATGAGCCCCCGCTTCACGAGGGGGATGAGCGCAAGGAGCGCGCTTGTCGGGTAACAGCCGGGATTGGCGATGAGGCGGGCCTGGGCGATGTCCTCCCGGTAGTGTTCGCACAGTCCGTAGATGGCCTCCTTGATAAGCGATGACGCGGTGTGCTCGGTGTTGTACCAGGACTGGTACGTGTCGACGTCGCGCAGACGGAAGTCAGCCGAGAGGTCGATGATCGTCAGGTCGGGGCGAATGTCAAAGAGCTCCTTGACGACCGTGAACGCAGCGCCGTGCGGGACCGCGCAGAAGACGACGTCGGAGACCTCCGCGATCCTCTCCGCGGTGTAGTCCTCGAACTCCTTGTTCACCACGCCGCGCAACGTGGGATGAAACGAATGGATAGGGCGTCCAGCCTGCGACTGGGACGTAAGCGACGCTATTTCGACATGTGGATGATTGGCAAGCAGTCGGATCACCTCGCCACCGAGATAGCCGGTGGCGCCTATGACCGACGCGCTGATGGGTGTGGTAGTGTCATCTGTCATGGAAAATCACGTTTTGTCCTTTTTAAAATACTTAATGCTACAAATATCCATATATAGATGCGTTCTTGTCGCATTTCGGATAAAATGTCAAAGGGTTCGACCATGCCGATCCTCCTTGTGGCAGGTCGGTTACCTATGACGCGAATGATGTATTAATAATAAATGGGATAATAAAAGTGTTACGTTTGCGCTTATTTAAAAAACACAAACGGACACGTTCCAACGCTCATAAGAATATATGCCTATTTCTTTACGTATTCGTATATCTCAACATCGCCGGGCATGATGGATGGGCGCCTGTCGGTCATAAGGTTGAGATACGCCAGCACATGGACCTGATACTCGAGGTAGCCCTGTATAAAGTCGCCAAGCGCCTTGCTCCTCCTGCCGAGAAGCAGGATGACAAACCACTGCAGGAATATGCAGATGCCAGCTATCATGCCGTAGATGGAAAGCACGATCGATATGAGGAATCCGTAAACGATACGCACGAACAGCTCGAGCCTGCTTGCAGGTTCCTCGTATGCAAATAATCTGTCCAAGTCATGTCCTTCATTCATGATAATCACCACATTTAAGGAGGATGCACTCATTTAACTATTTATCTTTTATAGGGCGATGAATGATACGTTCAAGACGATGATTATGGTGATTACCATCCTCTTGCGGGCAGATATCTTTATAAGCGACATGGTCAAAAATGACAGGGAAAGGGCGCACCCGGCCTGCCTTCAAGACATCGTATGCACCGTGGCCTTTTAACCAGGGCCTCGCCATGAGGTGCCTTGCCAAGGACATTATGTGGGAGCCTGAGGCATTCGCTTGCAGCTTTTTCTTTTGAACAAAGACACACGGAGCAATGATGGTGTGGTAGAGGAAATAAAACTGACCAGGGGCGTGCGCACGCTTACGGGCGATCCAAAAAAGGCGATCATCAGCCTATCCATCCCTATGATGCTTGCCATGTCGATCCAGGTCATCTACAATCTTGTCGATGCCATCTGGGTGTCTGGCCTTGGCGCGGATGCGCTGTCTGCCGTCGGATTCTTTTTTCCGTTCATGTTCCTGATCATGGGGCTGTCAAACGGCATCGGCATTGGTGCGAGCTCTGCGATATCGCGGCGCATTGGCGCCAAGGACAAGGATGGCGCCGATGCGGTAAGCATACATGCCCTGTTGCTTACGCTGCTCGTTGCGATGGTAATAACGATACCTGCATTCCTTCTCGCCCCGTCCATCTTCGATGCGCTCGGTGCAGATGATGTCCTTGACTTGACCGTCGCCTATGCAAGGGTCCTCTTTGCGGGCACGATCATCATCTTTTTCATGAACGTTACAAACAACATCCTTCGCGGGGAAGGCGACACCAAGCGCGCGATGTATGCCATAGTCGTCGGTTCGGTCCTCAACATCATCCTCGACCCCATATTCATCTATGTGCTCGATCAGGGCGTCGCCGGTGCGGCACAGGCAACCTTGCTTTCAATCGCAATATCCGCCCTGTTGATAGCCTACTGGCTCTTCTTCAAGCGCGATACATATGTGAGCATTCATTTCAGGGCGTTTTCATATAGCCAGCATACCTTGTGGGAGATCCTGCGTGTGGGTATCCCCGCCTCCTTCCAGCAGATGTCAATGTCGCTTTCGATGCTGGTGCTCAACGGCATCGTCGTCGTCATCGCGGGCAGTGACGGCGTTGCCGTGTATTCCACCGGGTGGCGCGTGGTCAGCCTTGCGATCGTTCCCCTGCTGGGGATAGCAACGTCCGTCACCGCAGTCACGGGCGCGGCGTATGGGATGAAGGCATATGACAAGCTCGATGCTGCACATCTCTATGCCGTGGTGACAGGGCTGAAGATCGAGCTGGTCCTTGCTGCACTTACCTTCATTTTCGCCCCACAGATCGCATCGGTGTTCACCCAATCGGAGGCGGCTGCCCACCTGGCCCCAGACATTGCCACCTTTTTGCGCATCATCTGCATATTTTACCCCACTACCTCGTTTGGCATGCAGTCCTCTGCGATGTTCCAGGGCACCGGAAATGGCATCAAGGCCCTCGTTGCTACCGTGTTCAGGTCGATCATTACCACCTTACCGGTCGCATACATCCTGGGAATCGTTGTTGGATGGAGATTGCTTGGCGTATGGTCGGGCATCGTGATTGGCAACGTGATCGGTAGCATTGCGATCTATGCGTGGTCACGACATTATATCCATTCACTTGCCTCGATTACCGGTTAGAACGAGAGCTGCTGCATCCCTGAATCGCCATGATACGGTTCACGTCCCTTTCAAGAACGTGCATGATCTCGCATCGAGAACGTTCTTCTGGACGAGCATCGCAAAGAATCTCGGGCACATGAGGGAGCATTCCGTATAAGAGTTTTCCAGATGAGTGATAGCGCCTGTGAGAGCTGGCCCTATTTGGCATGGTGTCGTTGTTTTCGAAGAACAGTTGGGCGCGTCATGCATGATCACCTTGTCCAATGCAAAAAATGATTTCTCTTATCACTCAAGCGTCCCGTCCCGCGACGCATCCTGCTGGCGGCGTTCGGACACGACGATGCCAAGCTCCTGCTTGACCTTGATCGCCGTCTTGTTCCCAAGGATGCGCTGCAAGCGTTCGAGCGGCACGGTGCGCAGGTCCTGTACGGAACGGATGTTGAGATTGTAAAGCGTTCGCGCACGCACCCGCCCAATGCCCTTGACCGACGTGAGTTCGAGCAGGTCCTCGCCAACGCCGTGGCGTATGCGGTAGACGAGGCGATTGATCGCCTGCCATGGCATCGACTGCACGCGTGCGATCTCCTTGTAGGCATAGCATATCCACTCGGCGTTGTCGCGAAGGCGCAGCAGGTCGCCGGGGCCTATGTCATACTTCTCGCAGACCTCGCGCTCCGAGCGCTCCGAGATCCAGTCCATGAGGATGGCGGCGGTCTTGACCTCTGTGAGGAAGAACTGGTATTCCTCGGGCTCATACCAGGAGTCCGGCACCTCGACGAGGAAGTCGTCATGCATCTCGTAGGTCAGCAGGTCATACGTCTCCGAGTCACCCTTTCGCAGGTAGAAACGCGGCATGTCCGGCGTGTGGCACAGCGCGTGGAGCATGCCAAAGACCGTAGCGTCCTTTCGCAGCGCATCGCGGAGCACGACGCCGGACATGGGGTCGATGTAGAGTTCGCTCACCCGCGCGCCAAGCGGCGTTGCGTCAAGCGTGTCGTCGTTTTGTGCGAGCAGGCCATGATGCGAGAGGAATCGCACCGTATCGTCGACCTTTCCCATCACCGTATCGATGCCGTACTGGTGTGCATAGAGCGTCTTGGAAAAGAACGTCAAGAGCCCCTCGCGTGTCGAGCGGGGGACGCACAGCGCCAGCACGTGGCTTCGCAGCGCATCGTCGGCCGAGAGCTTGGAGGTGATGCGCTCGGTGGAGGAGTTGATATACTCGTCAAAGAGCGTCTCCACCTGCGCCGGCGACTTCGCCATGAGGATGGCCTCGCCTGTCGTGTCGTACTTCGGCCGTCCCGCACGCCCCATCATCTGCTGTATCTCAAGGTTTGATATCGGCACGTAGCCGCGGTTGGCATCGAATCGGCGCCAGTCGCGTATGATGACGCGCCGAGCAGGAACGTTGATGCCGGCCGCGAGCGTGGGCGTGGCGACGATGGCGCGAAGCGTGCCCTCGCGAAACAATCGCTCGACAAGCGTACGGTCCGAACGATCCATGCCGGCATGATGGAACGCGGCACCATGGCATATCGCCTTGGCGAGCTCGTCGCCAAGCGGCGTGTCCGAGACCTTGGGGGCGTCGACCTCGATGCCCGCGCGCTTGAACTTCGCCGCAATGCGGCGCGCCACCGCCTGGGTCGACTTGCGCGAGTTGACAAAGACGAGCACCTGCCCCTCGTCGGCGACGCCGTAGGAAACGAGGCGGACAGTATCGTCGCCTGTGCCCTCTACATCGGCGGTGGTGGTGTCCCCGTAGACGAGCGTGCCCTCGCAGTAGACCGCCTTCTTGAGCGCGACAGGGCGCCAGTCGGACACTACGAGGTGCGCATCGAGCCATGAAGCGATCTCCTCGGCGTTCGAGACGGTGGCCGAGAGCGCGACGATCTGCTTGTGGCGCATCTTGGTGAGTACGACCTCAAGCGTCGGGCCGCGCCGAAGCGAGTGGACGAGGTGGACCTCGTCGGCGATGAGCAGCGTGATGTCGTCAAAAAATCGCGTCTCATGGCGCAGCAGCGAGTCGAACTTCTCCGATGTCGTCACCACGACCTCGTAGTCCTTGAGCCACGACTCGTGCGAGTCGTAGTCGCCGATGGAAAGCGCCACCTTGACGCCAAGCTCCTTGAGCTCGGCATACTTCTCCTCGGCAAGCGCCTTGAGTGGAACGACGTAGACCGCCCTGCCCCCGCGCTCGACGCAGCGCGCGATGGCAAGGTATGCAAGCAGCGTCTTGCCTGATGCCGTGGGCACCGCGACGACGATGTTTCCCCCCTCGAGAAACCCTGTGCGCACCGCCTCCTCCTGTGTCGGATAGAGGGTGGAATATCCCATCTTTTTGAACCGGGACACATGAGGGGAAGAGAGGCCGAGGTCGGCGATTTCCATGGATAGATTTAAATGTGGCCTCTTAAAAACATTTGCGGAGATGGTACGGTGCGTTACGAATACGAGGATAATGAGATATGCGCCGTCACTGCCCGCGAGGTCATAGATTCACGAGGCAATCCCACCATCGAGGTGGAGGTCGAGACCGAGGACGGATTCGGACGCGCGATCGTCCCCTCGGGCGCCTCGACAGGCACGTATGAGGCACTCGAGCTGCGCGATGGCGGCTCACGATTCGCAGGCAAGGGCGTCACAAAGGCTGTTTCTAATGTCAATAAAGTGCTCGCCGAGCGCATCCTTGGGTTTGACGTGACCGACCAGCGCCTCATCGACGAGGAGCTTCGCGATGCAGACGGCACCGAGGACAAGTCGTGTCTCGGCGCAAACGCCATCGTCGGCGTTTCGATGGCGTGTGCCGCATGCGCCGCCGACACGTGCAAGATGGAGCTCTACCGCTACCTCGGCGGTCCGCAGGCCCACGTGCTGCCGGTACCCATGTCAAACGTGCTCAACGCGGGGGTCCATGGCTCAGCGGAACTCGAACTGCAGGAGTTCATGGTCATGCCCACAGGCGTTGAGACCTACGGCGAGGCGCTGCAGGCCATATGCGAGGTCTACCATGAGCTCAAAAGGATCGTTGCCAGGCGCTACGGGGCAACGGCAACGGGAGTAGGCGACGAGGGCGGCTACTCGCCGCCGATGAAGCGCGTCGACGAGGCGCTCGAGATGCTGGTCGAGGCGATGGAGGAGACCGGCTACAGTGACACGATGGGCATATCCATCGACGCGGCCGCAAGCGAGTTCTACGACCGCGATGCCGGCACATACCAGCTCGAGGGAAAGACGCTTTCCCCGGACGAGCTCGTCGAGCGATACTACGAGATGATCGACACGTACCCTATCGTGTCGCTCGAGGACCCGTTTGCCGAACACGACTACGACAGCTTCGCCACGCTCACGACAAAGGTGGGAAGAAAGGTGCAGATCGTTGGTGACGACATCTTCGTCTCAAACCCCCAACGCATTGAGACAGGCCTTGAATCACGAGCCGCAAACGCGCTACTGCTCAAGCTCAATCAGATTGGAACGGTCACCGAGGCATGGGACGCCGCGCAGCTCGCGCTGCGCTCCAAGTGGGGCGTTGTCGTCTCGCACCGCTCGGGCGAGACGGAGGACACGTTCATCGCTGACCTTGCCGTGGCGCTCAACTGCGCACAGATAAAGACAGGCGCACCGTGTCGAAGCGAGCGCACGGCCAAGTACAACCGGCTGCTTCGCATCGAGGAAGACCTCGGAGACGGCGCGGTCTACGACGGCATCCGCTTCCGGGCGCCGCACCTGCATTAGAATTCGATCGTGATCGCCTTGACGGGACAGACCTCGGCGCACGTGCCGCAGGCCACGCACTTTTCGAAGTCGAAGATGAGCTTGAAGTTGTCCCTGTCAAGCGAAAGTGCCTGTGTCGGGCATGTCGAGATGCAGGCGCCGCAGTCGACGCACAGCTCCTTGTCCCAGAGTACGTCATGCTCGAGCAGCGTGACGCCGGCACCCGCCTGGCGTGCGCTCTCGATGCCCTGCTCGATCATGTCCTCATCGCCACGAAGCTCAAGGACGAGCTTGCCGCCCGAGCTGGGCTCGATCTTGGCGCGGAGTATGTTGACCCACAAATCGTAGTCCCGCATCAGCGTGTGCGAGATGGGCTTTTCCACAATCTCAGGCGGAAACGTGAAGATGACCTTTCGCTTTATCATGGCATTCATTCCAGGTGATTGTTGACACCCTCGCGCGGAAGCGTCCACGCGGGGCGTTGAAGCAGGAATTGAGACTCTTCGATCTCCTTTTTTAAGGTTTGGGCGATCTCGCGGGCCTTGGCGTAGCTCGAGAGGGGCGAGGTGCGTATCTCTTTGCCATCGAGCGTGACCGTGCCGCTTCTCAGCTCGCCGTAGCTCACCGTGCCAAGCGCCGGGCGCTGCCGATGCGGGTAGCTGTAGTCGATGATCTGGGTGTAGAGCTCGTCGTCGGTGACGGCCGTTGCCCTGAGCATCTCCTCGTCGAGTATTGGTATGGGGATGCCGATACCGACAAACATCGAGACGCCATAGCCGGGGAATACCGCTGCCCGTAGGAAGTCGGCCGACATCTTCTTCAGGTCGCCGACGACCGAGAGCGTCGCGCCGCCGATGATGGTCTTCCCATCGCGCTCGACGACCGACGGGCGGTGCTGCGTGCCGTGCCAGGCGATGTGCCCCTGCGCGCCGCAGAGGAAGATGCGGGTCCCCATGCCGATCGAGCGGAACGTGGGGTCGTTGAACAGCGGGCTGAGCTGACCCGAGGTGGCAAACGAGACGTTTCCCATGTCAGGCAGGAGGGTCCCCATGTAGGTGCGAATCGTCTTTTTCGTCGTGTTGACTGCCGCGTTGTAGTTCTGATAACAGTTGCGGGGGTTGAACATGACCGCCTCGTTTATCGAGAGAAGGGTGATATCGGTGGTGACTTCCTTTCTCGGGTAGCAGTCGGTGCCGCCGGAGACCGCCTTGAGCGTGACCTCCCTGCCGCGCACGAGGTCCTCGATGACGTGTGCGCCGCCGTAGTCGGGCGCCGTCTCGGACAGGTTCGTCGCTCCCAGGTACGTGTCGACCGCTGCAAGCCCGCCGTGGGCGGGCACGTCGTTGAGCCAGATCTTCTGCATGCGTATAGGAGGGTCTGCATGGCCAAAGTTCAAAAACACCCCGGACGAACACATAGGGGAGAACGTGCCTGTGGTGACAACGTCGACCTCGCGTGCCGCGCGTCGCGCTCCCTCGTCCTCGACGAGATTGATGACCTCCTCGGCGGTGACGACCACCGCCTCGCCCTTTGCTATCCTGTCGTTTATCTCCTCGTAGGTGCGCAGCTTCGATGTTATGGTATCCATCCCCAGTCAGTCTTTTGGAGTTACTATTATAATATTTATTGTTAAAAATATTCTTAAAAAAGGGTGAAAATGGTTATGGTCAACGCCATATGCACACGATGTTGACAATTGGCGACACGAGCATGCGACAGCGCGCATCACCGGACAAGCGACGACTCGTGGTCGAGGTCCGATGCGACCTTGTCGGCGGCCTCGCACATGACCTGAAGCTTTCGGTAGGCGATGTCGCGCGAGAGGATCTTCATGCCGCAGTCGGGAGCCGCGATGACGTTGTCCTCGCCTGCGCACCACGATGCGTAGCGCAGCAGATTGTAGACCTCGTTTACCGTCTCGACGCGCTCGGAGTCGGTGCGCACGCAGCCCACAACGATCTTTTTCGGCGGCCTGCCGTTGATGTACTGGCCCAGCACCATCTTGTTTTGCGGATAACCCGCAAACGAGAACGAGACGCTGTCGACGCCGCGAAACCCCATAACGATGTCAAAGACACGGCGGTCCTCGTCGGTGATCGTGTCCATGATCTCCTTGTAGACGTCGCCGCAGACGTGCAGCGATATATCCGACGGGATGCGCTTGCACAGGTACTCGATGGAGTACTTGGCAAGGTGCGAGGGCGACCCCACGCTCAGGAACGGCTCGTCGATCTGGATCGAGTGTGCTCCCACATCGAGCATGTCCTTGGCGATCCTGACAAGGGCGTCGGAGAGGTCGGTGAAGAGATCCTCGTCATAGAGGCTCGAGTAGGCGTCGGTGTCGAGCCGCGAGCAGTTGACAAGCGTTGTCGGACCGGTGATGATTCCCTTGACCGGCCTGGGCGAGATCTCCACCGCATAAGCGAGGTCCTCGATCACGGTCTCGTCGTCCACGACGTCGGGGTCGATGCGGTCGATGATCACGGGTCCCGTGCCGCAGTCCTTGTTGCAAAAGTCGATTGGGCACTCGAAGCAGTTGTATCCCTGGATGAGGTTTGAGAAGTACTCGACCATGTAGTTTCTCGTCTGCCCGTCGGAGACGAGGTCGGCGCCGGCGCCAGCCTGGTCCTCGACTGACATGCGGATGGCATCGCGCCCATGGTCGGCATAAAAGATTGGCCATGATCCGATGACGGTCTTTTGCATATAGTCCACTGGAATGTGGTCATTAAAAAAGTATGCGGTGGCCATGCGTCGTCAAGCAACGGCCACATCGACGTAATGAATATTATTCGGTCCATATGCCAACGAATTGTAACGATTCGAAGAACATGAAACGACAAACCTTAAAAAGACATCCACATATCATTACACGCGATGGATGATGACATCGACAGCGTCTGATAGATGATGAGAGATGGGCGGTCTGACATTGCGTTTTATGACATTTACGAACACTATGATGTCTAACAGGGTAAAACAGCGTGGTCATGTAACCACAATGACGTATATGCAAGGAAAATGTTTTTAATACCGATGTCGTTCCCTACGCATATACCACGTTTTATAGGAATATATTACTCAAGAGGGATGAACGTGAACGAACAAAGGGTTGTCCTCAAGTTTGGTGGGACCTCGGTCGGGAGCTCCACCAACATGGCAAAGGCAATAGACAAGATCATTAAGGCCAAGGAAGAATACGACGAGGTCGTCGTCGTGCTCTCTGCCATATCGGGAGTCACGAATCTATTGCTCTACGCCGGACGAAGCGCCCTTTACAAGCGTCCCAAGGACACGCTGTTGCAGCTCAAGGAAAAGCACTACGAGGCGTGCGACGTCATTCCCGATACCAAGCTCAAGATGCAGACGATCCTCGAGATCGACGAGATGCTCATGGAGCTTGAAAAGATCCTTACCGGTGTTTTCTACGTCGGCGAAGTCACGCCCCGCTCGCTCGACCATATCGTCTCGTTCGGCGAGCGACTCTCGACGCTCATCGTCGCCCGCGGGCTCAAGGCGCGCGGCGTCAAGAGCGACAACATCGACGCGGCCGAGGTCGTCGTCACCGATGCGGCGTTCATGAACGCCACGGTCGACTTCGAGAAGACCGAGGAGCGTGCGCGTGAGAAGATCGAGCCCCTCCTCAAGCAGGGCATCATTCCCATCATCACCGGATTCATCGGCGCAAGCGCCAACGGCCAGCGAACGACGCTTGGCCGCGGCGGCTCGGACTACTCCGCCGCCATCTTCGGCGACGTTCTCCACAGCAAGGAGGTATGGATCATGACGGATGTCGACGGCGTCATGTCGTGCGACCCGCGCCTCGTGGAGGACGCATACCTCCTCGACGAGCTTTCATACCTGGAAGCGATGGAGCTCGCCTACTTCGGCGCCAAGGTCATCCACCCCAAGACGCTCGAGGCGGCTAAGCGCAAGAAGATCCCGATACTTATCAAGAACACGTTCTCCGACTCGCCCGGCACGCTGATTCGCGCCGCGCGCGAGGGCGAGCGCAAGGTGGTCAAGTCGATATCGATATTCAAGGACGCCTCCATCGTCGAGATCAAGGGGTACGGCATCGGCAAGGCCGCCCGCGTCATGAAGGAGATCTTCCACAGCATGGAGGAGGGCCAGATCAACGTCATGATGGTCACCCAGGGCTCGTCCCAGGCCAACGTGTCGTTCGTCGTTCCGTCCGATGATGTCAAGACGGTCAAAAAGCTCCTCCTTCGCCAGTATTATGAACGATTCAACGTCATCGACGGCATCTCCGTCGTCAGCATCGTCGGCGAGGGGATGAGCGAGACGGCGGGCATGGCGGCGCGATTCTTCAAGGCCGTCGCCGCCCAGGGCGTCAACAACATGATGATCTCGCAGGGGTCGTCAGAGGTGTCGATCAACGTCGCCATCCTCGAGGATGATATGCAAAGCGCCGTTACGGCGCTGCACGACGAGTTCCTCTCACCATCGAAGAGGGCGTCAGCATGAACACCTACGTCAAGGTACGCGCGCCTGCTACGCTTGCCAACTTCGGACCGGGATTTGACGTCTACGGCGTGGCGCTCGAGGCGCCCTTCGACACGGTCGAGATCTCGCTTACCGACGGCCCGTCGACGGTCACGTCGAACATGGACTCGCTTCCCACCGACGTCAACGAGAACGTCGCATCGTATGCGGCCCAGCAGGTGCTTGACCGCTACGGCGCCGGCGTCCACTTCGACATGCGCGTCACCAAGGGCATACGCCCCGCAAGCGGGATGGGCAGCTCAGGCGCGTCAAGCGTGGGCGGCGCGTTCGCCGCGGCAGCGCTTTGCGACACAATCGTCGCCGAGGACATCGTGCTCGCGGCGGCCGAGGGCGAGCGCATCTCGTCGGGCAATCCGCATGCAGACAACGTGGTGCCAAGCTATATGGGCGGCTTCACGTCGATCGTGTCGCTTCGTCCCTTCAACGTCATCAACATCCACCCCGAGGACCTCCATATCGTGGCGGTGCTGCCAGACATCGAGGTGAGCACCCGTCAGGCGCGTGCGATCCTTCCCGAAACGGTGGCGCTCCAGGACGCGGTCTCCAACGTCGCCATGGGCTCATACGTCATCTACTGCCTCATGAACGGCGACTACGAGGGGCTTTCGGTCGCACTCGACGACAGGCTCTCGGTGCCGTACCGCAAGACGCTCATCAACGGCTACGACGAGGCGCGCCAGGCCGCGCTTGACGCCGGGGCGCTCGCATTCTCGCTCGGGGGGTCTGGTCCCACAGTCTTTGCCGTGACCACCAACACACATAAAAAGGAGATAGCAGACGCTATAGCCAACGCATTCGCAGACAAGGGCATCGGCTCTTCCACCTACCTCACCATGGTGGGATCGGGAGCGCAGGTCGTCGCCCTGGAGTGATGATAACCATGCACTATTTACAATGCATTTCATGCGGGAACCGATACGAACCGGACGAGATCGTCTACCGGTGCTCGTGCGGCTCGATACTCGAGGCCGTCATCGACCTCGACGGGGCCAAAAACATCTTCGACGGGAACAACATGTCGGTCTGGAAGTACCAGCCGTTCCTCCCCGTCAGGCGCCGCGCCTCGCTCAACGAGGGCGGAACGCCCCTCTATCCTGCCGAGAACCTCAAGCGCGACATCGGCTACCGCCGCCTCTATGTGAAAAACGAGGGCGAGAATCCCACGTGCTCGTTCAAGGACCGCGGCATGACGGTGGGCGTGAGCAAGGCGATGGAGCTGGGCATGAAGAAGGTCGCCTGCGCATCCACCGGGAACACGTCAGCATCGCTTGCGGCATACTCGGCACACGCCGCCCTCTCATGCTATGTGATGATCCCGTCGGGCAAGATCGCCCTTGGCAAGCTCGCACAGGCGATCGTCTACGGCGCCAAGGTGATCCCCATCAAGGGCAACTTCGACCAGGCGCTCGAGGCGGTGATGGAGGCCTCGCGGCGATTCAACATCTATCTGCTCAATTCAATTAACCCATACAGGCTTGAAGGCCAAAAGACGATAGCATATGAAATATTCGACCAACTCCAGGAGGTGCCCGACCGCATCATACTCCCGGTGGGCAACGCCGGCAACATATCGGCCATCTGGAAGGGATTCAAGGAGCTCAAGGCAGCGGGCTTCATCGACCGCCTGCCCGTGATGACGGGCATACAGGCGCAGGGCTCGATGCCCATGGTCCGCATGTTTGCCGAGGAGCTCTCCGAGCTCATCCCGGAGGCATCGCCCGAGACGGTGGCAACGGCGATACGCATCGGCAACCCCGTCAGCTGGCAAAAGGCGATCAACGCGGTCCGCGAGTCGGGCGGACTGATGGAGTCGGTCACAGACGATGAAATATTGGCAGCCCAGCGTACCCTCGCATCACGCGAGGGCATATTCGTAGAACCAGCGTCCGCCTCGTCGGTCGCAGGGCTCCTCAAACTGCAGGGGCAGGGTGCGATAGACGAGGATGAGACGACGGTCCTCGTCACCACGGGACACGGGTTGAAGGACCCCAACGTGGTCATCGACTCGATACAGATCATGGACCCCGTGGACGGCGACATGGACACGATGAGAACACTAGTAGGTGAATAAGATGAAACTGAAAGCAGCAGTTCTAGGTGCGACCGGAATGGTCGGTCAGCGTTTCGTGAAAATGCTGAGTGAGGACAGATGGTTTGATGTAGAATGTATCGCAGCCTCGAAGAGGACGGCTGGAACGAGGTACGGAGACAACGCGCTGGGATTCGAATACTCTGATGAGATCCTTGACATGACCATCGAGGAGACGTCACGGGACCTTCTTGACAATTACGACATCGACATCGCGTTCTCCGCACTGCCCGCCGACGTGGCAGGGACGGTGGAGGCGCAGCTCGCCGAGGAGATCGCAGTGGCGACGAACTCGGCCGCACACCGCATGGACGAGGACGTCCCCCTGCTCATACCCGAGGTCAATCCGGACCACCTGGCGCTCATCGACGTGCAGCGCCAGAAAGGCTGGAAGGGCTCGCTTGTCACCAACCCCAACTGCTCCACCATCGTCATGGTCCTCTCGCTCAAGCCGTTGCTTGACGCGTTTGGCATCCGCGACGTCAAGGTGGCCACGATGCAGGCGGTCTCCGGCGCCGGCTTTACCGGCGTGTCATCGATGGACATCCTCGACAACGTGATCCCCTACATCGGCAAGGAGGAGTCAAAGATGCAGTCCGAGCCGAAGAAGCTGCTCGGCACGCTCGATGGCGGCAAGGTCAGGAACGCAGAGATCGGCATCACGGCGCTGTGCACCCGCGTCCCCGTCATCGACGGACACACGGAATCGATATTCATCGAGCTCGAGCAGGACCCCTCCGTCGAGGAGTTCACCGAGGCCCTGCGCTCGTTTACGGGATTGCCCCAGCAACTCGGGCTTCCCTCGGCGCCCAAGCGCCCGATCGAGATACGCGACGTGCCCCTGCCGCGCATGCACCGCGACCTTGGCAACGGCATGTCCGTGACCGCTGGGCGCATCGAGAAGGTCGCACCGCACACGTTCAAGTACGTGGTGATGGGCCACAATACCATCCGCGGCGCCGTCGGCGCATCGATACTCAACGCCGAGCTGCTTGCGGAAAAGAAGTACGTGTGATCCGGGACGATTCAAATGGAAAAGCTTCGACTCGCAATGATTGGGCTCGGTGTCGTCGGGAGCGGCCTCTTGAGGCTCCTTGACGAGAAGCGCGCGGTTCTCGAATCCGACTACGGCCTCACCTACGACGTCGTAGCGGTCTGCGACAAGATGCGCGGATCGATCTACGACCCGGAGGGACTCGACCTCGAAACGGTCCTTACCGAGGGACCATTATCTGACAAGCTCAAAGGGACGCGCGACCTGACGTCGTTTGAGGTCATCGACCTGCCCGACGTCGACGTGGTCTTCGAGGCCACCCCCACGAACCTCAAGACGGGAGGCGTGGGCCTCGAGCACGCCCGACGCGCACTCTCTGCCGGCAAGCACTTCATCTCGACCAACAAGGCGCCCCCGGCGATCGCCTACAAGGAACTCGAATCGATCGCACGGGAAAACGAGGTCTACTACGGCTACGAGGGCACGATTCTGTCAGGTACGCCTGCCATATCGCTTGCGCTCAACGGGCTTCCGGCAAGCAGATTCTTCTCGATTCGCGGGATCCTCAACGGCACGACCAACTTCATGCTCGAGCGTATGGAGACAGAAGGAATGGAGTTTGACGACGCGCTCGCCCTCGCGCAGGAGAAGGGCTATGCCGAGTCAGACCCGTCAAGCGATATCGACGGATGGGATGCGTGCGCAAAGCTTGTCATCATGGCAAACAACATCCTAAAGGAGCCGATAACGCCTGAGGACGTCGACATGCAGGGCATCCGCGGCGTGACGCTCGAGGACGTCAAGGAGGCACGCAAAGAGGGAAAGCGCATCAAGTCGGTGAGCTCGCTCGTGTTTGACAACGGCCGCCTCAAGGCTCGCGTGGGACCCGAGAAGATCGACAGGACCGACCCGCTCTACCACGTACACGACGTGACAAACGCCCTTGTCTTCGAGACCGACACCACCGACACGGTCACCGTCATGGGGCCCGGTGCCGGCGGACGCTCGGCGGGATACGCCATGCTCTATGACCTCGTCGAGATGCACAGGCACAGGACCAGGCTCTACAAATAATCTTTTATATACATCTTTTTCTTTTCATTTCCATGGAACACGCGTCATGGTACCGCATCGCTGCATGGTGCGGCTTTCTTACACCCCTTGTGTCGCTTGGCGCCATAGTGATCGCCATATCGCGCGCGACACGGTGGTTCTCCTGGCAGCACAACTGGTTGAGCGACCTCGGCGTGCACGAGGGCTCTGCACTGCCGTTTAACGCAGGGCTTTTCATATCGGGCGTGCTTGCGCTCGTGCTCGCCCGCGGCGTCTACAGCTACTATCGCCATTATGCGCCCTCACGCATCGGCGCGCTGATATTCATGGCCGGCGCCTGTGCGCTCATGGGCATCGGCGTCTTCACAGAGGATGCGGGAAGGATCCACTACGTCGTGTCGGTGCTGTTCTTCTCCCTCGTGCCCATATCCTACATGGTGATGGGCGGATGCGCGCTGGTGCGGCATGCGAAGAAACGAGGTGCGGTGCCGTTTGCCGCGGGGTTGCTGGCAGGTGTCATGTGGGCGCTTCCGTGGCCGGGCACCGCCGGCGCGCTGCCCGAGATCACTGCCGCGCTGTTCATACTGGCTGGTGCGCTCTTCTACTCGGCACTGCTCTACGTAGAGAGTGCGCGCTAGATGTCGACGAGGATGTCCTCCTTGAGAACGTCAAGGATCACCGATGTGTTGGTACGCTCGACGTACTCGATCGTCTGTATCTCCTTGACGAAGTCGTTGAGTTGCTTGCGGTTGATGAATCGGCCTATCACCACGGCGTCGAAGTCACCGGTGACGTCGTAGACGCCGACGATGTTGTTGTAGCCGACGATCTTTTCCTCCACGTCGCGCATCTTTCCCTTTGAGATGTTGAGGTAGATGATCGCCCTGAGCTCGTATCCCACCTTCTCGGGATCGATCGCGGGAACGTATCCCTTGATGACACCACGTTCCTCCATGCGCTTGATGCGGTGCGACACCGTCCCCACGGACAGATTGAGCAGCTGTGCGATCTCTCGATACGAAAGGCGCGCATCCTTGTTCAGGGCACGAATAATCTGTTTATCATTCTCGTCGATCATGACATATCCCCACAGGTGATCAGTACTCAAGATCCTCATCATAGCCTAGGCTCAGCCGGGAATCTCTCATCATTTATACAGATGTGGAGTATGTAAATTTAAAATGTTTGCTAAAAAAAAGGAATCTTTGCATAGATGTGCAGTGGGGCAAAAATTTGCATGTGCCCCGAAGCACCATCGGCCATAGAGACAAGCAACTGTTGCATGCCCTGAAGAGTGAGCTCAAAATAGAAGACAAGCGTGAGAAAGAAAAAGGAAAGAAAGGTGCGCCTAAGCGGTGCACCCGCACTCGAGCAACTCGTTTAGCTGTTCCATGAGGTCGATCGCTTTTCTAAGCTCGCCACTCGCATGCACGGGATTGGAAATCGTTTCCGCATGCGCCATGTGGGACTGGATGGACTCAAGCAGCTCCTCGGCTTCCTGACCGAGCTCATCGATTCCCTCTATCGCGTCCTGCACGCATGTCCACATCTGTGAGGCCTTGGCAAGATTGTGCGTGAGGAGCGGTTTTGTGGAGATGGGGCTCCACGAGGATTGAACTAATTCGTAACATCCGATGTCATAGGCATGTCCCTGCGGTCGTGACACCCCTCTGATGTCGGAGTATACGGAACCGAAAGCGGGCGAGGAGGTCGGTATCCCTGCGTCGATGCACGGTGACTGGGTCCCGAGAAGGTAGTTATCGCCCCACGGGTCGACAAAGAGGGGATTCGTGTAAAGCTCACCTGTGAGTGTGATGTCTGCCGGCAGCATGCCATATGGTCCATCGTAATTTCCGAAGTAACAGTTGTGCGAGAGGTAGAACGTGCCCTGGTCGGACCCGAAGTCTATGCCATAGTAGTCCGACGAGGGGCCAAGCTTCCCATTGGCCGAAACGATGAACGAGCCGTTGTTGTATAGTATGTTGTTACAGAACGTGAAGGAAGCGTCACCATAGGCGTATATACCATCATAACGGTTGTATGCAATGGTGTTGTTGGACACGATGTATGTCGCGCCCAAGGGTTCTGGAACACTTTCAAGGCTGAGTCCATCCTGATTGTCGCGAATGATATTGTTCACAACTACAAACGTTCCATTTGCGTTTTGTGAATCAATTTCCAGCTCGAATCCGTCCTCCTCGTTCGAGTAGCACATGTTAGAGTCCAGACGAAGGGTTCCGCTGCCCCCACTCGATTCTCCACCTTCAAAGTCGCACGAGAGGCCGTCGTCGCCATTGTTGCGGATGATGGAGTTGGAGATGGTGATGTCGGCATATCCTTCGATATCGATGTCGATGCCATCGTTGGAGGAGTTGTTGTTCTCTATGATGCAGTTGTCAATGAGTGCAGTAAAAGTAGTGTCCTCCTGAATCAATAAACGTATCCCATCATGCTCGGTATTTGTTACGACCGTATCAATGATATTTACGTAATATTGCCCTGAAGAGTACTCCATCACTATGCCGCCGTAAACATTTTCTATGAGACAGTTTATGACCATGCCGCCATTAACACTGCTAGGGGATGGTACCAGGTACACACCATATCCTCCCGTGTGACGTATCGTGCAGTTGACGATGGATGAGGATGCAGCACTGAGTGACACACTATTCAACCCCAGTCCAGACCCGTCAATAATCACAGAATCCCTTTCAGCTCCTATCACGCTCGTTCCTTCGGGAATGGTAATCAATTCGTAATATGTGCCTGGATTGACATGGACGATTGCGTTTTCACCCACTTGAGCAAGCGCATATTGTATGGTCTTGTACGGAGCGGAAACACCCCCATTATCGGGGGCATCAGTTCCACTTGGGTCCACCCATACTTCACCAGAAGCAGCCAAGGGTGTCAATGCTGTCACAAATAGGGATATAATAAATATCGATACGATCATAAGTCGTTTCAAGGCATTCACCTCATAAACTATGAATTTTTACATCAAAATAGTATATATACTTATCTATTCTTATTATAAAGAAATTGCTTAATAAATATACAACATTGTTTTTTTTAATAACAATATCAATCCAATAATCTAATCTAAGAAGGGATAGAAGCATTGTTTTTCAAAAAAGAAGCAATAATGCAACATGAAAGTTTTCTACAAAAGCAGTTTAAGGCAAACGGTGCCCCAGACACACCACACCTAAGCGGTCATGCCTGGTTTCCAGATGCGTATTCAGTATAGACACCTGTACTTTTTAAGGCACCGTTTCCTGCTCACGCTTCCTGCATCGTTCCTTTCGGAGCGATCACAGTTGCATGTCCGAAGACACGCAAAGCCACAGGGTCGAAGCGCCGGGAGGGTACTGAGTCCATCCCATTGCTCACCTGCGTTGTGAGCACTACATACTATGGTCAGGGAGTTATTTAAGGTTTTTGGTGCATTTGATAACGATATGAATATCATATATAAGGGGCGTGTCGGCGGCAGAGTTCATTAGGCTCAAAACACGCCAATGACCGCGATCGAGACAACCCCATTAAAGGAAAAACTCCATGTAGTATAAAGTAATAAATAGTACAAACGCGCACCATATTATCATGAACTACCAAGTAATATATTACACCAGGACGGGCCATACGAAAAAGGTGGCCGAAGCGATAGCTTCGGAACTTGATGTCGAGGCCGAAGATGTGAAAAACGCGTCGCTTGACCCCAGCGCCATCATTCTCATGGGGTCCGGATGCTACGGCGGATCCATAGGAAGTGACATGAAGACGTTTATCGAGAACAACGACTTCAGCCTTCGAACGGTCGCACTGTTTGGCACATCGGGCGCCGGCATCGGAAGGGAGGTCAAGAAGATGGCAAAGCTCCTAGAGGACAAGGGCGCACGTGTCGAGCGTACCTACCACTGCAAGGGGCAGGTGTTCAAGATCATCAACAGGGGCAAGCCCGACGAGCAGGATTTAGAAGAGGCCAAGCGATTTGCAAAGGCAGTGAAGCGCTAATCTTCTTTCCATTTTCTATTTTCCATAGAAGATATAGTAGAGGAGGATTTGAAGAAATTATTATCTAAAACAGTAATTCATGAAGAACTCAGTTAAGGCAAACGGTGCCCCAGACACACCACAAGTGGTCTTGCCTGGTTTCCAGATGCGTATTCAGTATAGACACCTGTACTTTTTAAGGCACCGTTTCCTGCCCACACTCCTTGCACCGTTCCTTTCGGAACAATCACAATTGCATGTCCGAAGACACACAGAGCCACAGGGTCGAAGCGCCAGGACGGTACTGAGTCCATCCCTTTGCTCACCTGCGTTGTGAGCACTACATACTATGGTCAGGGGGTTATTTAAGGTTTTTGGTGCATTTGATAACGATAGCGAATATTATGTCAAAATTGTCAGAAAACAAAGAAAATCTCCTTTTTTCAGAGTTTGATGAAAGTACAAAAAGCGATGCAAATGCAGCTATCATCATCAGCCGTGAAGCTCGTAGAACTCATCCTGTATGTTCCCCACAAGCTCCTCGATAATGTCCTCAAGCGTCACGATGCCGATGTGGCGATTCTCATCGTCGGTGACGATGGCCATGTGGACGCGGTTTTTCTTCATCGCGTTGAAGACGGAGGTGGCCTCGCTTGAGGCTGGCACGAAAAACGGCCGACGCATAGCAGACACCACGCTTCCCGTGTCCTCCTCGAGGAGGAGGTCCTTCGAGTAGATGACGCCGATGATCGTCGTGTCGTAGAAGACAGGGACGCGTGTGTAGCCGCGCTTGGCGATGAGCTCCTTTGCCTCCGTGACCGATGCGGTATGAGGCACCGAGAAGACCTGCGAGATGGGCAGCATGATCTGCTCGATGCGCAGGTCGCCGAACGTGAAGACCTTGTGGATGATGTCGCGCTCGATAGGTTTGATGACGCCCTGCTCCTCCCCCAGTGAAGCCAGGCTCTTGATGCTCTCATCTGACACGAAAAGCGAGTGCTTGCGCACCCTGCCGCCCAGGAGCCTGATGATATGCTCTGAGAGGAAGATAAACACAGTGATAAAGGGCCCGAGCACCCATGAGAAGTAGTAGAGCACGCGCGCATGATTGCACGAGACGTCCATGCGGTGCATGACGGCGTTCGACTTGGGTGTGATCTCGCCGAAGATGATGATGAAAAACGTCAGTACGCCGATCGCTATCGAGACGCCGGCGACGCGAAAGATGCTGTTGGCGATGAGCGCGGCAAGCGCCGAGAGGAGGATGTTTACCACGTTGTTGCCGATGAGCAGCGCCACGAGGGTGCGGTCCATGTTCTCCTTGAGCCGCACGAGATAGCGCACGTTCTTCTTGTTTCGCTGCTTGAGTATCGCAAGGTCGGTGGGCGAGATGCTTGTAATCGCCGTCTCCGTACCTGAGAACCAGCCCGAGAGATAGAGCAAGGCGGCCATCAGAACAAGCGTGCCAGTCAAAGTAAGGGAATCCATGATAGTGTCACAAACTCCTCCATACGGCATTCAATGGTAACCGCATCATACTACGTAAAGTAAAAGCCTTTAAAAAAATAACGAAAGGAAAAAAAGAGAGAGGAAGGTCACTCCTGTGGAGGGCCCTCGTCTCGGGTCCATCGCCTGCTCCCCCCGCGTACCACCATCTCGATGGCGTTCACAGGGCAGACGACCGCACACAGCGCGCAGCCGAGGCATTCCTCGTCGTTGATGTCGTTGATCTTTGGCACCTTGATCGCTCCGCCCCCGGTGTCGGCGCATGCGACCGTGCACCTGTTGCAGTGCAGGCACTTGCCGTCGTCGACCTCCGGATAGAGGTGGTCCTCGACCTCGAGGTGGTCATACGAGCTGACCCCGTCGAGCGCGGCGCCGACCATGTCGTCGATGGTGTCGTAGCCTTCCTCCTCCATGAACGCAAGCGTCTTTTGCTTCCACTTCTCGACGATGCCAAATCCGTACCACATGGCCGCGGTGACGTTCTGTGTCGTCGTGGCACCGAGCATGATGTACTCGATGGCGTTGTACCAGCTATCGATGCCGCCGATGCCGGAAAGCGGTATGTTCACGGACTGTGCGAGCTCGGCGATGATGCGGAGGCCTATGGGGCGCACCTGCGGGCCGCTGTTGCCTGCGATCGTCCCCTTGCCAAGCACGAACGGCGCGGCAGTGGCGTTGTAGATGTCGACGTCGATGATGCCTGCCACCGTGTTGATGGCGGCCAGCGCGTCGGCACCACCCTTCTCTGCGGCCTTGCCGACCTGCGTGATGTCCATCACGTTGGGCGTGAGCTTGGTCATCACCGGGATCGAGACCTCGTCCTTGACCGCCTTGGTGACGTCGTGGACGAGCTGCGGGTCCTGGCCGATGAACATGCCCATGTGCTCCTCGGGACAGCCGTGGGGACACGAGACGTTGAGCTCGACGATCGAGGCGCCGTGCTCCTCGGCCCATCGCCCCATGAACGCCCAGTCGTCAAGGTCGGGCGTTGCCATGATCGAGGTGACAAACGGGGCGCCCGTCTCCTGGATGGGCTTGAGCTCACGCTCCCACCAGTCGAGGTGGTGCGTGGTGATGAGCTCGCAGTTTTGCAGGCCTGAGAGCGTTCCGTCCTTTCGGACGCTTGCGAGGCGCGGCCTGACGTCGGGCCTGATGTTCTTGTCGACAGAGAGCGTCTTGACGACAAACGAACCCCATCCCTTGTCGATGATCTTCTGGAGATGCTTGCCGCTCAAGGTCGGAGATGCCGAGCCGATGAAGAACGGATTGTCGAACGTGACTCCCAAAAACTCTGTTTCTAGACGTGCCATGGTATCACTTCCCCTCCTCGGCGGTCAATCCAACGTCGACCTCTTTCCTGTCGGTAGGCGGGCCCTGCTTGCGCGTCCACCTGAGGCTTCCGTCGCGCACCACCATGCTGATGGCATCGACCGGGCAGACCGTCTTGCACAGCGCGCAGCCGAGGCACTTGTCGTCGTCGATCTCGTTGAGATACGGCGTGATGATCGCCTCGCCGCCGGTGTCCGCGCATGCGATCCTGCAGCGCTGGCACTGGATGCAGCGGGTATCGTCGATCTCGGGATAGAGATGGTCTTCCACCTCAAGGTGCTCATAGTCTGAAAGCGATGGCAGCGCCTTGCCGACGATATCCTCGATCGTCTCGTAGCCCTGCTCGCGCATGAACTCGGCGAGCCTGCGCTTCCATTCCTGCACGATGTCAAATCCTTCAACCATCGCCGCCGTTACGACCTGGGTCGTGGACGCACCAAGCATCATCATGCCGGTGGCCGCCTCCCAGCTGTCGATACCGCCGATGCCCGAGATGGGCAAATTGATGTTTGCAGCAAGCTCCGAGACCCACTTGTAGGCGATGGTGCGCATCGCGGGACCGCTGTTGCCCGATATCGTCCCCTTGTTGAGCACGTAGGGGGCAGGGATGCGGTTGTAGATGTCGACGCCGTTGATGCCTCCCACCGTGTTGATGGTCGAGAGCGCATCGGCGCCTCCCTTCTTGGCCGCCTTGCCCACCGGGACGATGTCGGTCACATTGGGCGTGAGCTTGGTCATCACCGGGATCGATACGTCGTCCTTGACCGCCTTGGTGACGTCATGGACGAGCTGCGGGTCCTGGCCGATGAAGCTTCCCATGTGCTCCTCGGGGCATCCGTGGGGGCACGAGACGTTGAGCTCGATGATGTCGGCCCCGTTCTCCTCGCACCAGCGGCCCATCGTGGCCCAGTCCTCGAGCTCGGGCGTCGCCATGATCGAGACGATCATCGGTGAGTCAAGGTCGCGAAGCATGCGAAGCTCGCGTTCCCACCAGTCAAGCGTATGCGTGGTGATGAGCTCGCAGTTTTGCAGTCCGAAGAGGTGCGAGTAGCGCCCCATGCCGCTCAGGCGCGGCCTGACGTCGGGCCTGACGTTCTTGTCAAGCGAGAGCGTCTTGACGATGTATGAGCCCCAGCCCTTCTCGACGATCTTTCGCATGTGCGCGCCGTCGACGGTGGGCGATGCAGACCCGATGATGAAGGGGTTGTCAAACTCGTGACCCAAAAACTCCACACGTAGTTCGTCCATGGTATCACCTCGCCCCCCTCAGGCCAAGCACGCTTGGCGAGACCGAGTACTTCGAACCGGCCGCCTCGCGGACCTGCCTGACATCGTTTGTCGTCATGACCTTGGGCTTGAGCGCATCGTCTGACGTGTTGATCGTCACCGTCTCGAACATTTCGCGCTCGAGGCCGAATGTCAAGAGCGCCGAGACGACGCCCCCGTCCTGCACGCCACCGCTCACGCGCGCGGCGCGAACGGAGTAGAACTCCACGTCGTCCGTGTTCGCCCACTGCTTGTGGAACGACTGGGTGCGCGGGCAGACCATGTAGCAGTAGCCGCACGGGACGTCCGGGCACCTGTTGATGCCATAAGGCCTGTCGTTTTCGAATCGGATGTTGTGGTCGGGGCACACGAGACCGCACGCCCCGCAGTCGACGCACTGGCCCGTGAGGATGACGTCCTCCTCGAGCTCGGTGAAGATGTTGTGCTCGTTCACGCTGCGTGCGAACTCGTTGGGGTCGTCCTCATCGTCCCACTTGTCAAGGAACGTGATCGCATACCCCTTCTTCTCGCGCGACTTCTTTGAACGCCGGGACATCTTCTTGTCGAACTCGATGAGGTCATCGAGCTCCTTTTTGTCGTGAAGCTCCTCTGCCTCGATGACCTTTGCCGCAAGCGCCTTTTTGAAAAACTCCTTGCCCTCGGGCGTGCGAAGCACCACCGTCGAGTAGCCGCCCCTTGACCCGACGCCACCCACAGAGATGTCAGCGAAGTCGGCCATGAGGTCGGGACACAGCTTGCAGTTGCCCCGCGCATACGGTGTCAGCTCGACGACAGATGCGGAGACGACGTCATCAGCGGTGTGGACATAGATCCTTCCGCCGCTGATGTTGACCTTTTCCACCTCGTTCATGGAAAGGCCCCACTTTCGTTCGATGAATGTCTTCACGCTGTTGTGCGAGAAGTTCTCGGTGCAAAAGAGGCCGATGATGAATTGTTTTCCCGTGGGCCAGAAGGGATACGGGAAGTAGACCCGCTCCTCGACCTTGGGAAGCCCCCGTAGCACGTATGTGTAATGTTCTATCTTCCTTACTGCGTTCGCCTGGCAGCCGACGCCAACGAAACAGTTCTTTGCAAGGGGACGCTTTCGAGTCCCCTTGGTGTCGGCCACGATCGAGCGCAATACCTCTGACATGATCACTCACTCCTTACTTACATTCCTTATCTGATATCTTGAGCGCCTCGTCGACGACATCAAGTCCTTTGAGCACTTCCTCCTTTGAGACGATGATAGGCGGCGCAAGTAGAAGCGTCGAGATCATCTGCACGAAGAAGATGCCGTTTTTGAAGCATTCCTGCTGTACGCGCCCCGGTATCGTCGGACCCGGCGCGAACTTCTCATCGCGCGTTGATGCCGGCTCGTGCGTCTTGGAGTCCTTGATGAGCTCAACACCCCAGAAGCACCCCTTTCCGCGCACATCGCCCACAGACTTGTGGTCCTCCTTGATCTCGTTGAGGCGCTTTTCAAAGACCGGCTCGAGCTTTTGCGCGTTCTCGATGAGCTTTTCCTCCTCGTAGAGCTTGATCGATGCAAGACCTGCGGCACATGCCAGCGGGTGGCCCGCATACGTCGCTCCGTGGACATAGATGTTGTCCTCGAAGAAGTCTGATATCTTGTCACTCATCAGCGTTGCGCCGAGTGGCACGTAGGTGCCGGTGAGACCCTTTGCCATGGTGATGATGTCCGGTGACGCGTCCCAGTGCTCGATGGCAAACATCTTGCCGAAGCGTCCGAATCCCGCCATGACCTCGTCGTCGATCCAGACGACATCAAACTCGTCGCATATCTCGCGTATGCGCTCGTAGTAGCCTGGCGGCGGCACGATGACGCCGTTTGACCCGACGATCGGCTCGAGCACAAGCGCGGCGACCGTGTCCTTGCCCTCCATGAGTATCTGGTCGCGGATCGCCTCCGCACACAGCAGATTACACTCGGGATATGTCATCTTGAACGGGCATCGGTAGCAGTACGGGTCGACCGCGTGGAGCACGCCGGGATAGCCCGGTTCGTTCTTCGTGTACCGTCTCGGGTCGCCGGTAAGCGAGATGCTGATACCGAGCGCTCCGTGGTATGACGTGTAGCGCGAGATGACCTTGAACGCGTTCGTATAATACTTGGCTGCCTTCACGCCGCCCTCGTTGGCCTCGGCACCGCCGGTTGAGAAGAACGTCTTTCTATAGTTTCCCGGCGCGATCTCGGTAAGCTTTTTTGCCAGCTTGGCACGTATGGGCGCGCCCAGGCCTGGTGCTATGTATGAATAGGTATTGAGCTGATCGATGATAGCCTGATTGACCTTCTGATTCTTGTGGCCGTAGTTTGCTGCAATGAGCTGTGAAGAAAAGTCCATGTACTTCTTGTCGTTGATGTCGGTAAAGTACGCCCCTTCCGCATCCTTGATTGGAAGCACCTTGACATTACGCTGAGCGGCCCATGTCCGCATCACGTAATTTTTCTCCATCTGTGCATAGTCTTCCTCCATATGAAATCCTCCACTCATTTCCCCCTGCGACGCAGGGAGCCAGTTGTCACTCGCGAGAGTGCAAACAGGTAGAGGTATTTCTTTCTCATTAATATTTATAATTTTCGGTGAAAAAGAAAGAATATAGGATTAAATGAAGAAAAAAATAATAATATTACATTATAATTAAATCTAAAAGATAAAAAGGAAAATTATTCTCTTCCTCAACGCATGCACAGCGCCTGTCTCACTTCGTGATCCTTGTTCCCGTGATACCCTCGAACGCCTCGCATATCGTTTCTATCGACGAGATGACGGCCACGCCGCCAGACCGTTCGACAAACGATATCGACGCGCTGACCTTTGGCCCCATCGTGCCCTCGGGGAAGTGCCCCTCTGCCATGTAGAGCCGTGCCTCGTCGATGCTCATCGAGACGATGTCCTCCTCCCTGTCCGTTCCGTAGTGTACCTTTACGCGCTCGATGTCGGTCATGAGCATGAGCACGTCGGCACCCGCCTGCTCTGCGAGCTGCTGCGCCGAGAGGTCCTTGTCGATCACGGCCTCGATCCCCTCGAGCCTTCCGTCACGCTCCCGCACGGGGATGCCGCCGCCGCCCGATGCGATGACCACCGCTCCCGATGCGATGAGCGTCGCCACGGCCGGCGCCTCGACGCTGCGCAGTGGGCGCGGCGAGGGGACGACCCTGCGGTAGCCGCGCTCGCGGTGCGGCGCGATGTGCTCCATCGGCCACCCTTTTAACACCGAGAGGCGGCGTGCCTCGCGTGCAGTGTAGAAGGGGCCGACAGGTTTGGTCGGATGGTCGAACGCCTCGTCATCGGGATCGACGATCTGCTGCGTGATGAGCGTCACCACGGGCACGCCGTCGGGAAAGAGGCTGTTACCCAACGCCTGCTGGAGCATGTAGCCGATCTGTCCCTGCGACATGGCACCGAGCACGTCAAGCGGCTGTGCGGGCACATGGTCGCTTGCCTCATCCTGCTGGATGAGAAGCGAGCCGACCTGCGGTCCGTTGCCATGGGTGAGCACGATGCGATGACCCGCACGCACGAGTTGTGCTATCTGCGTTGCTATGCGCGTGATGTTTTCCATCTGGTCCTGGAATGAGCCCTTCTGGTCAGCCTGAAGGATCGCGTTGCCGCCGAGTGCGATGACGATAGTGCTGACCATGGACCCACCAAGACATGAAAATCAAAAAAGTGTTGACGATTTAGGGGAGCAATCTGCACATGTCGCCGTAGACCTCTGGGCGGCGGTCCCTGAAGAACTGCCAGTCGTTTCGCACATCGCGTATCATGTCAAGATCGATGTCGCCGTAGACGATCTCGTCCTTGTCTTCCGACCCTTCCGCGACGATCTGGCCCTTCGGGTCGCTGACGTACGTGTTCCCGAAGAATCGGCCGAACTTCCATGGTTCCTCGATGCCGACCCTGTTGATGGCAACGGTGAAGAACTGGTTCGCGACGCAGTGTGCGCGCTGTTCGAGCTGCCACAGGTACTGGGACTTGCCCGCGACGGTGGCCGAAGGATTGAACGTGATCTCGGCTCCTGCGAGCCCGAGCAATCGTGCCGCCTCGGGGAAGTGGCGGTCGTAGCACGTGTAGACGCCGACCTTGCCGTACTTGGTCTGGAACACGGGATAGCCGAGGTTGCCCGGCTTGAAGTAGAACTTCTCCCAGAATCCAGGCTTCGTGTGCGGGATGTGTATCTTCCTGAACTTGCCAAGATACGTGCCATCGCCGTCGTATATGGCGGTGGTGTTGTAATAGACGCCATCCATGGACTCCTCATAGACGGGGATGACGGTCACCATATCGTACTGCTTTCCAATCTCGGCGATACGGTCCGTCGTGGGGCCTGGGACCGGTTCAGCGATGTCATACCACTTCTGCTCCTGTTCTGCGCAAAAGTACGGTCCGTTGAACAGTTCCTGAAGGCCAAGTACTTGAACACCTTTCTCGCCTGCCTCCTCGACAAGCTTCTCGTGCTTTTTAACCATTCCCTCAACGGTACCGGGATATGAACACTGAATCCCTCCAACCCTAACAATTCTTGCCATGCATTATCTACCTCCTTTTGGAGTGATATTCTTTATATTGGAAAATATTTAACTGTTTCGGTAAAATATAAAATAATGTTTTAATCTACGATATAAATTACAATATTAATTTTAGAATGTAAAAAAATTTAGCTATATTTGTTGGATATAAACATAAATATGATTAAAAAAGGGGCAAACATATGAGTGAGTTATACAATTCCATATAATGCAAAGTAAGAAATTGCTACGTTTTTCACCTACGCAAAGACCATAAGCTGACGGCATTGGCCAACATGTGCTACAGCGCATATACAAAGAACAATAAAAAGAGAAAAAGGGAAAAGATATGTGGGCATGTGCCACATATACGGTGGTTAAGGGAGAACTAGTGCCTTAATTTCCGCCCTGGCCGTTGCCTCCGCCTTGACCGTTGCCGTTTCCACCTGCTGTAGCCGAGAACGTGATCGTGTCGGTAATGGCATCTGTTGAGCTTTCTATGGCAATTGATATGAGAACGCTTTCGCCTGACGAAAGATCAAAGTCTATATCTGCCTGATTAGCGTTGTTGGGAAAGTTGGGGCCATTGTTTCCATACGTTATCTCTTCATCGTTAAAGAGGAGTGATGTGTTCGTCCAAGATATCGTGACGTTGACGCCCTGAGTACCATTGTTTTGAACGAAAAATACATTGTTAATTACGGTCGTAGCATCCATGTTGAGATCATCGATCTCAATGGCAAACGTTCCGCCGTTCTCGGTGGCGTATGCGCCATTGGGGTAATCACCAAGCGGTGTTGCAGCATAAATGCCAAGCAGGGCGCTCGAATCGTTAGCAACGTTGATCGTTGCGTCTCGGTCCGCGGTCACCGAGGTGAACGCGCCCGTTGACATGACGACAACGGCCGCTAGCAGGATTCCAAACAGTGGTATGAGTTTCTTCGCCATAATAGTCATCTCATGAAGTTCTTGAAACAAAATATGGTTGACTATTTAAAAGTGAAACGAACGTATGTTAAGGAACAGTGTTTCTTTTTTATGATAAGTTGTTTCTAAATCGAAAATAAGGACTTACACATACACGTAAAGAATATGTAACAAACGATTCTGCAATGATAAAAATAGGATTTTAGAAAGAGAGAACAAAAGAAAAGAGTAGAAAGGATTTCTCCTTTCTTATTCTATCATCTTAGTTAGCTGTGGCCGTGATCGTGATTGTGTCGATGAGCTCGTCGCCATCGGAGAGCCCGTCCGAGTCGATGGCTATCGAGATCGTGGTCGTGCCGCCCGAGCCAAGTGAAGCGAGGTCGACTGACGTGTCCCCTGATACCGCTGCGCCCGCGGTGAAGGCGGATTCGCCGAAGTTGACCTTGCCAGCGTTGTCTCCGCTCCATGAGATCGTGATGTCGACGGCCTGCGTGCCATTGTTGGTAATCGTGAATACCTCGTCGATCGTGGTGATGGCGTCGACGTTGACGCCTGCACCATCAACGGCTGAAAGGTCGATCGTGAGCTTGTCGCCGTTCTGGTAGGCGTAGGCGCCGTTTGCCGTCTCCGTCGGCTCAAGCGCAAGCAGCGCGCTTGCGTCGTCTGTGACTTCAATAGTAGCCTCGCGGTCCGCAGTCACCGAGGTGAACGCGCCTGTCGACATGACGACAACGGCCGCCAGCAGGATTCCAAACAGTGGTATGAGTTTCTTCATCATGATATGCACCTCTTCAAGGTCTTGATATGGCGTGTGGTTGAGGCATTTAAAAAGGAAACGAACGTATGTTAAGG
>RXIG01000008.1 GCA_004212155.1 archaeon | reverse complement strand
AGTCCGCTGTTCACGTTCTTGACGCCCTCTATCGTATTGACGAGGATGGGGAAGAACGCACCTATGAATATGATGATGATGGAAGAGCGCAGCCCCAGCCCGAACCAGGCCAGTATGAGTGGTATCCATGCCAGGGGGGGAATGGGTCTGAGCACCTCGATGGTATAGTCGAAGACGTCGCCTATCCTGGTCCACCACCCCATGCCTATGCCCAGGGGTATGCCGATGCCCGATGCGAGGGCGAATCCTAGAAACACCCGTTTGAGGGAGAAGTAGGTGTTCTCAATGAGCGATCCCGTTCCCAGAAGCCGTTTCGTGGGGTCTGCAAGGATCGAGACGATGCTCTCGAGCAACGGGAGTTTCCATTGATTGTCTATCGTTAAGGAGATGAGCTCCCATCCTATGATGATGGCGATGGGAAGTAATACCTTGATGATTCTTTTCTTCACGATGTGCACCTCTGATGGTAAAGACGAAGTTCATTGCCATCGTCCTCTTCTACCAATTGATGGGTAGGCGTGTCCTCAGAGACTTACAGCATAAGCTGGTAGGCTAATTTATAAATTTTTCTTCTTTTTTTTGGATGACGCCAAATTATTTATACAAAAGTATAAATATTATACACTAGAAGGCGTATTAGGTAATATTTATGACATATTCGGACGTACTTTCTGCAATCTCCATCTCGCACGAGCGATTCATCGATGCCCTCAAACACACGATATATAGTGAACAGCATATGTCGATATCAAGCTTTGCCGATTATTCCGGCATCCCCAAGAGCACGCTCTACAAGATCGTCGATGGGAACAGGGAACCCACGCTCAGGGCGGTGCGCGATATCCTGCAGGCGCTCAAGCGGCTCGAAGGCGTCACAGACAAACCGTTCATCGCCGTCATCGCCGCGCGCACGGTCCTCTCGACCATACCTCGAAAGTCCATAGAGGTCGATGGAAAGGAATACGTCGTCAGGGAGTTTTCCGCAGTCACGATGGAGGATGCCATCCTCGCTGCCGTCAATGCAGAGCGAGGAGGTGCCCATGCGATCGTCTGCGCGCCCATCGTATCACCCACCATCGACAAGCTCGTGAGGATTCCCGTTGTCACGATGATGCCGAAGTTCGCTCTCGAAGACGCCATCACACGGGCTGCTCAAAAGCTTTCGGAATGAGAAAGGAAAGAGATCGTGGAGATCACTCCACGTAAGGTATACCTTCTTCCTTGAGCGCTCGCTTGAGCATGACGTCTTGGATCGAGCCCAGCATCGGGTCGCCGATCTTGACCGTCTTGCCGTCTGCCTGCTGCTCCTTTATCCACTCGACGAATCCATCCCAGTCGTCATAGGATGCGTCGTTTGAGACGACGACACCGGACCCTTCCGTTTGGAGTGGGGATACGATCTGTACCGGCGCACCCTGGTCGATGAAGAGTATTGCCGGCGGGACACCGATGATGCTGTAATCGATGTTTCCCTGGCTGGCCGCCGTCATCGCCGCAGAACCTGCGGAGAACTCGATGAGATTTATGCGTGCCATGGTCGTGCCGTCGATGACGAGGTTGTACGTTCCATTAGGGCCCGCGTTCACCGGAGAGAGGTAGATGCCGTAGTTGTCCCTGAAGTATTCCCAGTTCTCTGCAGCAACAAAGAGTGCTGCGTCGTGGTCGGATGGCAGGTATCCGAAGTCGATGGTGGGAACATTAGCGGGTGCTTCATCTGACATATAGTCTCCAGAGTCGAGCGAGGCGATCGCCGCAGCGTATATATCTTGATTGAAGATGTGGTCCTTTATCTCCTCATCTGTCTTGCCCACGAGTACATCGTTCACGAGGCCTATCTCCTCCTCAGCATGGACGAACTTCACCACATCATCCTTCCATTTCTCCGTCGGCTCGGTGATGAACTTGATGGTGGGGATCGATGCTTCCTCCACCTCATACGAGTCCACGGTCACGGGGCCATATGTCAGTTCCTCGCCACCGAATAACCAGTCAGCACAGATGTGTGCCGTCTCCGTTGGGTATTCATTGATGTAGTTGGTCGCGTTTATCATGAGCATGGTGAGGTATTGCGCCATGCGGGGCCTTTGCTCGGCAAACGAGTTGGTCGTCACAAGAGCACAACATGGATGATTTTCCCATTCGCCCTCGGGCGGAAGGTCCTGAGAATAGGTGATGACCTTCCCGATGTTTCCCACGTCGGCCACGGCCACCATGGGCTGCCAAGCGATATACGCATTGACCTCCCCATTTGAAAGGGCAGATGGCATCGTGCCAACTCCGGACATATAGACGATCTGTACAGGGGTTGGTCCCGGGGTCTCTGTCTCGTCCCCACCACCTATGCATCCGGCCGTTACGATGCTTAGTGCCAGTATCAATGCAAGACATGCTTTTATCTTGTCCATAAGTTACACCTAGCTTTTCTAGCATGAAACGATATATAAATGTATTCCTTAAAGAGTTATTATAATGTCTAATAAGACATATTAATAATTTATATAATACAATAAGACATAAATAGTTCTTATGTGTATAATATTTGCTCTCAACAGAACATTGTTTCCCGAAGACATTGCGGCCGTGATTTTCAGGGTGTTGTCACTTCAACAGAGAGAGGATGCCTTTGCAGATAACACTGAACGGCGACCAGTCTCTTCCAATGTGGCTCCATATGAAATTTAGAATGTTCCCCCAAGAATGAATCCTCCGTACCATGCTGCCTGCGATAGCGCATGTCATGCCTCTGTCTTTGGGATGCATCTTGATTGAGATCGTCACAAAAACAGGCGCGCTTCATGTTACTTTGGTGCCCTTGCATGGCTCTAATCACGGCATATGGGCAACGCTAAAGCACGATACCGCCTCATTGTGATTCTTCGTCGTATTTTTCACAAAAACGTATTTATAGCCTCGTCAGGAAGCTATCATGGTGATCAAATGAAGATACTAGGCATATCAGGTAGTCCCCGCAGGGGCGGAAATACCGACTTCGTCCTCGAAGAGGTGCTTCGTTCCGCTGAGGCGGAAGGGGCGGATATCGAGCTTATCAGCATCGCAGGAAAGACGATCTATCCATGCGAGGCATGTGAGTTTTGCGCCGAGAACAAACGCTGCAAGCATGACGACGACGTACAGGGCATATACGACAAAATGCTTGCTGCCGATGGCATCGTCATGGGAGCCCCCGTCTACTTTGGCAACGTGCCCTCTCAGGTCAAGGCGCTCATCGACCGCGAACGCGTCATATGGCGGCAGGGAAAGTCTCTTGAGAACAAGGTTGGCGCATCCGTGGCCGTTGCATGGAAGTGGGGCCACTTCAACACGCTCGCCTCGCTTGACGGATTCATGCTTACCAACAAGATGATGGTCGTCGGCCTTGGGGGCGTTCCCGGCCTTGGCCTCATGGTCTATGCCCAGAAGAAGGATGATGCAAAAAATGACGAGGGCACGCGAGAAAATGCCCGCAATCTGGGAAAAAGGATCGTAGCGGCCGTGAAAGCGGTCCGAAAGGATTAGTAAAAGACGATCTTGTGATTGTGCTTGTAGATCTCAGTGAAGGTCGAGACATGGATCATGCCGATGCCTGACTTCACACCTTCGACCGTCTTTATCTTTTCGTTTATGAATCGTCCAATCGCCCGTTCGTCCGGCCCTATGACCTCCATGACGATGTCGTGGTCGCCACCCGTTGTGCCGATCATTGTGACCTCGTCAAACTTTGAAATCTTTTCTGCAACTTCCTCAATCTTATCCGGTTGGACCGTGAGGCCGACCATCTTGCATGCGGTATATCCTACAAGCTTTGGGTCCACGATGGCGGCGAACCGTTTAATGGTCCCGTTCTCCACCAGTTTCTTCACGCGGGAATGAACCGTTGTCGAACCTACACCAAGACGCTTTCCTATCTCGTAGTACGGGGTCTTGTCGTTGTCCTGAAGGATGTTAAGGATTTGTTTATCCAAATCGTCCATGGTGTCACCATTATATTGAATATTAGATAAATATTTAAAGTTATTGGAGAATACGGTACAGCAACAATTATCATATTTGGAATCTCATATTTTTTTATAGGGTATATTTTTTTATTATTTGTTATGTTAATCTAGTATTTAAGAACATATCGTTCTTTTTATGGCGTATATTATTCATTTGCGTAATCTTTTTATACTGTTGCGGTTCGTGGATACTATGAACGATGTTCTTGTATACGGCGTTCCCCTCGACCCGGACGAACGCGAGTCGGTGGTGCGCCTCAAGCATGACCAGCGCGCACGGGCTTCACTTCCTCATCCCGACCCGTACACGGCACTTTCCCGTTCGTTTTCGTTCAAGCACCAGCTGCTTGGCAATGTCCCCGTTGAGTCGTGGCTCACGCCCCTCCCAAGTGAGGAGGAGCTTTTCATGAGCACCGTCGAGAACTATGTCGCTTTCATCGACAGCGATGGGTGCTGGGAGTACACACAGGCGATCAAGGCCGGCATGGGGGAGCTCGTCGGCGACAACCGTTCGCTGATGATCGCGGTCGACCACTCGGTTGCCGCGGCACCGATCATGCACGCCTGCGAGTTGCATGGAAAGGATGATGTGGGCGTCGTCATGTTCGACAGCCACTTCGACGGCATCCTGCCGAGCTACCGCTGCGGGCTCATACAGTACGACATCGACACGAATCCCCAGAGCCATTTCGACCCCGACGATCCCTTCGTCGTGAATCGCCCGGAGAGCTTCAATGCCGATTCGTTCCTCTACCGGCTCATCGACGACGGTCACATAGCGCCCGAGAACGTCATGATCGTGGGCGTCTCCGACTACCCGTCCAAGAAGACCGAACAGATACGCGATGAGCGCATCCAGCGCTTTTTGTCATTTTATCATCATTATGAGGGCATGGGAGTCACCATCCTCCCCAAGGAACGGCTTCGTGCGAACAAACGACTCTTTGACCCGTCCTCGCTTGACTGCTCGCGAATACACGTCTCGGTGGACATCGACGTTGGTTCACGCAATGCGATTTACGGTGCCCGATTCATCGATTACAAGGGCTTGTCAACAGCAGAGATCGAGGCGCACATGCAACGCATACGCGAGTCGAAAAAAGAGATCGTCAGTGCCGACATCAGCGAGATCGACGTGTGGAAGGCCGGATTCAAGCACCATGGCAAGAAGGACGCCACGTATGCAGTGGCAAAGCGCATTGGCAATATGCTCTTTGGCTGAATGAGCCGCGAATTAAACAGCAAAAAGTATTTATCAATTCGCTGCGTAATGCTGGCATGAGCGTGGGTCCCCAACCCAACTACCATGCATATGATGTTTTTCGAGCGTTGCGCATTATCGATACGAAGGGGCCTATCGGCAGGCACCTGCTCAGGAAGAAGATGGAGCTTACCGAGTGTTCCGTTCGGACGATCCTGAAGAAACTGCTTCGCGACGGATTCATCGAATCGACCCAGCATGGCCAGGTCATCACGCAACGCGGCAAGGAATATCTCGACGCACAACCGTATTTTCGCATGGCCTCGCATGTTGACGCCGGACGATTGAGCCTCGGACCGTATGATTTTTGCATCGTTGCGCGCCAGAAGAGCGCCTCTGTCAGCAATGGCATATCACAGAGGGATGAAGCCATAAAGATCGGCGGCGACGGGGCGACCGTCCTCGTCTACAGGAACGGCACGCTGACAATGCCGCCGGGTTTCATGGACATCGAGGCGGACTATCCGGAGGACGTTTCGACTCTGTGCGAAACGTTCAGGCTCAACGACGGAGACGTGCTCATCATAGGGAGCGGTTCGACGCGCAGGCAGGCCGAGCTTGCGGCGATGGCAGCATATGACGTGTTGTGATCATCCGCCGCCAACGTTCTCGCTCATGTCGCCCGAGCCGAGCGCGTCCCTGAGCTCATCGTGCGTCTTCTGTTCGAATGCCAGGTCATGTCCCGTGCGTTTTGCCTCCTCGGCCGGCTTCTCTGCCGCCTCGAGGTACGTGATGTCGTAATAGAGCTCGGTTGCATCAAGCTTGGCAAACGTCATGCCGTCCTCCTCACGCACATCAACGACCCTGCCTATGGTGCCGGTGTTGACGTAGCGCGCATACGACCCAACATCAATCTGATTCATCGTATCCCACCAGTATCGTCCAGTAGTTCTCGGTCATATTTACTTCCTTTTTCAGGTAGGCGTCCGCGGGCGGCGAAACGCTGCCGCTCACCACGTTGTCTACGCCGACCACGTCCTCGATCTCGGGAAATGATATGCCTGGCAGCAGGAAATAGCATTTTCCCGTGCGTTTCCTGTCTGTGTAGAGGACGAAGTCGCTGCTGATGAACTGCACGTTCTTTTTTTCCTTGAATCCCTCGATCCTCTCGGGATGCAGCCACTCGCCGATGACGTTTTTCTTCTCATCGACCATGAGCGTCCACGGTTCGGGTGGGTCGCGAAATCCCTGCTCGTTGTCTGCGACGATGAGGATCACATGCTCCCGGGCGAGCGCTTCCCATACGCCCTCGTTGACAAACTCCATGAGTCCACCAGCTGCGCCGGTGTTTTCCGCCTGCTTCTCAAGCTTCTTTACCATAATGCGTTGCCTCTCATCCAGTTCCTGGGCATGCAATACGCCAGGGACCGAACGTATACGATCCAAGACCTGTTCACTGAGCTCCATCTACCCACCTTCTTCAAAACACTCGCTGTTGAGATAATCAGCTATCTCCCGCACCTCATGGATGTCGAGTTCGACGACACGCGTTCGTGCATGGGGCGCGTTCTTTGCGATGCTTTTCATTTCGTCCTTTCCTTTGTTAAATATTGCCCTGCTGTCGACGAGCGCATTGTGAACGCGCTTGCGCTTGTGGGTGAGCAGGCCCTCGACGGTTCGACGGTACCATGCGTCGACCTCGAACTTCCGGTTGGGAACGATCTCGACTACGGCGGAGTCCACGCGTGGCGGGGGGTAGAACTTGGTCCTTGGCACCGCTAGCACGTTTCGCGCATCGGCCATGCTCTGCGCCATGAAGGTGAGTCGCGACGGTTCGCCCCGTCCCACGAGCCGGTCCACGAACTCGCGTTGGAGCAGCAAGACGAGCGTATCAAACGGCTCATCGAGCAACTTGAACAACAGCGGCGACGAGATGGCATAGGGCACTGACGATATGCAGACGTCAAATGCGGGCAGCTCCCCTTCCAGAACGTCGCGATTGATCACCTCGACGTTTGCCCACGAATACTCCTGCTCCAACACCGAGCACAGGTAGGGGTCCTTCTCGATCGCTATGACGCGCTCTGCCCGTTCTGCGAGCGCATCGGTAAGCGTTCCGACGCCTGGCCCCACCTCGAGCACGGTGCCCCGGGCATATGATGCCATTACCGAGACGACCCGTGGTGAGATGAGGAAGTTTTGCGAATGGTGCTTTTTCGCCTCGAGTCCGTGGCGCTTCAATAGTGGCCGTGGGTCCTTGAACATGGTTGTATCACTAGTGCTTATGGAAGATGAATCATAAAAAGAATTGTATGGTCAAGTGTCCTCTAGCGTACGAAGACCTTGTACCTGTCTTCCTCGTTGAGCTCTGCGAGGATGCGCTTGACGAGCATGTGCACCGGATCGGGCACAGAGCCCACGCGTTCTTGGATGTCGTGGAAGCTCTCGAACGGTTTCTTCTCCCGCTCGGCAAGCAGCTCCTTCATGAGCTTTTTCCCTATGCCAGGCAACAACTCGAGCTGGTGTGACCTGATGGAGATGGGGCGGGCGTTGTTGAAGAACCGTACGAACCGCTCTTCCTGTTCGGTAACAACCACCTTGAGTATCTCCTCGAGCTCGGACTTGGCATACGATGTCAGCTCATTGTAGTGCACCCTTCGCTTGACATGGGATATCTTTGCCCTGTCGCCCTTGCCAATGAAGACCCGATCATACGTGGAGAGCTCTTCTTTTGGCACGACCTCGAGAAGCGAAAAGAAGTTCGTTCCCAAAAGCTGCGCTATGGGCACCCTCTTGTAGGAGGGCATCCCGTCCCCGTAGTGCCCGCTTGGAAGATAATCGAGCACTATGGCTTCCGTTTCATATTTCTTTGGACTCATAAAAACGTCTCACCTCAAGTTGTGGCCACATGTATCAGCGGTAGTTGTCGACTATCTCAAGAATCGTAGCTACTTCGTCATCGGTGAGTATTACCCTTTCCTTTGAAAAAAGAACGTTGAGGTCATCCTTGTCCTGTGGCATCAAATCGACGATTTTCACGATGTTCTCTGTCTTTATACGGGGTACTCCTTCCCGTATCTTTTCAACCATTTCCTCGGCATCGCTTGCAGTGATGTGGGTAAACCTGTTGAGTATGATGAGCGCCGTCTTTTGCTCATAGAGTGGTTCGATGCCTTCCTCGCGCTTCTCGAGTATTTCCTTCGCGCGAGCCTGGGTCACGTACTGTTCGTCGATTATCTTTTTGCCAATCATGCATATCACTGTGTTTGAGCTTTGAGATGCTCGGGTCGTGAGATGATGAGCTTCCTTGCGTCACCCTCACGTACTTGGAGAAGGTAGCTTCTTCCCCTTCGCTCTACGACCTTGCCGGTCTTGCCGTGGAAACGAGGATGGGGCATGCCCTTGTGCACGGACGGTTCGAGCACTATGTGCACCGTCTGACCAACGTCGAAGATGGCCAATGAGCGTGTTATCGGAAGCATTCCCCTGTCTCTCCTTCGCTTTGAGAGCTTCGATCTCGTCTTACTTCTGAATCCTTTGGATCTAAGTGTCATATCAATCACCACATCTCGTCACAAATCACAGTGTACCTCGAGCACGTCAAGCGCAGTACAGCGCACATGTGTACCAAGAATGCTGGAAACACTGGGATTCGTTCGGCCTTCATCACCTGATATTAGCTCCTTAATATAAAGGCCGCCGTCACAATATATCTCCAGTACTGTAGTTTTATTGTTATTTCCCCTTACTTTATAAACTTTTCTCTTTCGTATTTTATCGCTTCTTCTGTGTGAAACCCTTATTGGCGTTCTTTGACGTATTTCAGTCTCTAATTTTTTTTCTATAAGCTCAATCTCATTATTTGAAAGTTTTTTATCGATATGGGCTCTGTATGTTTTTCTATATTTCGTGTTTTTGAGCTTCTCGATACGCGCCTTTTCACAGGGTCGAAGATCGTACACGTGTACGCGCTCGTCCTTGTTTATCTCATCCTGGAGCGCTTCCAGGTCAAGCGTGCGCACCTTGGGATTGATGATCTCCAGGACGAACGGACGTCCCTCTCCGAGCATGCGCACGTCGATGTCCTCGCGTCCTGCCCCATGGAACTTCGTCTTCCTTCCGCTGGCGACGCGCATGATGGGGGCGCTCACGATCTCCTCGACAGAGGTGGGATACATCTTTCCCGTGTGGCCGCAGTGTTCGCATCCCCTTCCCCTGCACTTCGTGCACCACCACCTGGTCTGGGGGATGGTGCGCACCTCCTTCCTGTAGCGGCCGCACAGGGCAAGCGACTTGATCCTATAGAACACCCGTCCCTTGATATGGTCGATCTCGAAGATGACATCGGGGTCCTCGGTGTCGGCCTGTGCGTTGAGCCGTTCGCTGAGTCGCGAGCGCAGCGCACGATTGAGAGCGGTCTTGATACCATGTGCATGGGCGAGCTCGTGCTCTCGCACGAACGCCTCGTCGCGTTCGACGACGTCCTTTGGCAGCACGACGCCGACGTTGAACGTGTGATATTCGAACGTGGGATCGATGGTGTCGGCAAGAGACGTGTCCATGCATGTGTCGTTGCAGATCTCGCAGCGGCCCTCCCTGTAGTCGGCGATGCCAAGCCGATCGGCACAAAACGGGCAGAGTCGCGGTGCATCCTCCATGGATGTGATGCCGTCGTTCCCTTTTAAAATATTTCGCGTGAAGTGGCCCGTTCGCATTGCTCGAAGCCCGATAAGACTTTTAAACGTAGTATTGAAACTAGCTCCCTGTGAGATCATGGAACAACGCACCACACGGTCGTCCCACTTCGTCACGCTGCAGGACCACCCCGAGCGCGGCCTGCTCGGCCTCGCGCTGCCCATGATCGTGGCGTTCACCTTCCAGACCGGCTTCAACATCGTCGATACCATATTCGTCGGACGGCTCGGCCCAAGTTCGCTTGCTGGCGTCAGTCTTGCGTTCCCGTTCCAGGTGTTTATCATCGCGCTTGCCAGCGGCTTTGGCATCGGCGCACAGTCGCTCATAGCACGCTCCATAGGGGGAAGGCATCTGCGTGATGCCGACAATGCGGCCGAGCATGCGCTCATTCTTGCCTTCATCGGCGCCGTAGCGACGACGATCGTCGGGCTCCTGGCGCTCCCATCGCTTCTTGGATTCCTCGATGCCCCCCCTGCCGTCTACGATGAGGCGTATGCATACTTGTTCGTGATCCTTCTTGGGTCGGTGTTCATGTACCTCACCGTTATAGCAAACGCCGTGTTGCGCGGCGAGGGCGACACGAAGCATCCCATGATCATCATGGGCATCGCAGCGGTGCTCAACGTGATATTCGACCCCATCTTCATCTTCGTGCTCGACTGGGGCGTCGCCGGTGCGGCAGTCGCAACGGTGTTGTCACGGGCCCTCGTGTTCATATTCATATTCTATCTATTGTTCGTGAAAAAGAGCACGTTCCTGCGATTCGACATGAAACACTTCTCATTCAGCACGTCGATACTGCGAGGTATCGTCGACGTGGGGTTCCCCGCCTCGCTTGGAACCCTCTCGTTCTCGCTTTCTTTGTTCTTCCTTAATTCGATACTGGCACCGTTTGGCCGTGACGCGCTCGCTGCGTTTGGCGTGGGGTTCCGTGTCGAGTCGCTCGTCTTCCTTCCGATGATCGGGCTCTCGAGCGCATTCGTCTCCGCGGTTGGGTTCTTCAAGGGTGCGCAGCTCTATGACAACATCCGGCGCATCAACGTCTATGCCATGAAGATGCTTGTTGGCCTCATGCTCGTGTGCCTCGTGGTATTCTACGCCTTTCCAGGGCAGATCATGAACATCTTCACCAATGAGGAGGGCGTCATCTCGATCGGCGTGGGATACCTGCGCGTGCTGGCGCCGTTTTATCCCATCCTTCCGCTCTCGTTCCTCTCGGCCGCGGGATTCCAGGGCATCGGACGGGGCTATCCATCGTTCGTACTGGCGTTCATCCGTTCGGGCGTCGTGTCGGTGCCCATGGCGCTCTTGCTCATCTACGTATTCGACTTCCCTGTAGTGGGCGTGTGGCTCTCGATCGCTACGGGCGACTTCATATCTGCCATCGTCGGGTATGTTTGGTTCCGCAGGGCCCTTTCGCGGCTCAGCGAGCCGTTCGTGCACGACGATGTTGCGGAAAAGGCCACATCCGACTAGGGCGCTTGTTCCTCTCATTCCCCGGCGAGGGCGAGGCGCACGTCATAGGTCTCGTCAAGCGCCACATCTACGGCGCCTGCCCTGAAAGAGAGCACATGGCCTCCCGCCGACCTGTCATCAGTAATGAAATGGAGATGGTATCCCGCCGCGTTCGGGCCGTCCATGGACGGGGGCATCCAGAATCCGACGATCGTGCCCCTCACATCTTCCAGGGTGAAGACGACCTGTTCCTCGAGAGCCTCGTCGAGCGGACGGTAGGGCAGGTCCTGCCTCGCGATGCTTCGCACCTCCATCGAGGGGAACGTCCCGTCTATCCTCACGGCGTAGATGAGCGAACGATCGGGGATAAGCGACGTTATCGTCGCGTTAAGCTCATCGATCCCCACGTTCTCATACCGTGCCGTGATGTCGGTATCGAATCGCGTCACCTGGGCGAACGGTGTGAGCGCATCGCCTGAGCGCTCAAGCACCGTGCCGTCTGCGCGTACGTGGTATATGATTCCCTCGAGCATCACCATCTCGCCGTCAAGACCCTCGAACGTGCCAAGGCCGAAGTCACCGTTTGCGGCGATGTCACCATAGCTGAATCTTCCCTCATAGTTGCCCTCGAAAAGCTCGTGGAGCGTTGAGGCCTGATAGAGCGTATCAGTAGGCGATCCGCCCGGCCACCATATGCCCACGACGATGAGGCATAGCAATCCCACCTGGACCAGATACTTCTTCTCAATGTGCATGGAAATCATACGGTCATGTACGGCATCGCTTATTAATGGTGCCCAGGCCCGCGTGGCATCAGAACTTAGAAAAAAAGTTAAAACGAAAACTTTATAAACGCATTTTCCTACGCATGAATACTTCATGTGCTCCGATAGTGTAGTCCGGTCAATCATCCAGGCCTCTCGAGCCTGAGACCCGGGTTCGAATCCCGGTCGGAGCACCATCATTCCTTCTCTGGCATTGCCCGCACGACCTCTACTGGTACGATATAGGACACATTCATCATGCGCTTATTTTCGATAATGAATCCGCATTGCTTTAGGGCATGAGCAAGGTATATGGGTCTGCAGTCCAGCAGTGTGGGAAAACGCCTATGAAACCATTCATATGTCCGTACGAAAAGCGATGTCTCGCATCCATCCTTTGTCATGCTCAATGCGACAAGCCTCCCTTCAGGGCGTAATGTCCTTTGCAGCTCGTGAACTACTCGTTTGATATCGTTTTCTTTAAGAAGTTCGAGCATGAATCCGCAGTAAGCACCATCAAACGTATTATCCTTAAATGATAGCGACCTAGCATCCTCATCAACGATCGTAGCACGGCTCATGAGCCCTGCATCTATCAGGTGGGTTTGTGACCTGGATATCATACCTGGTGTGATATCGATGCCCGTGACATGCCCCTTTTCACCCACGCATTCGGCTATGGCGGCGAGCGTATGTCCTGTCCCAATGCCTATCTCAGCAATATGCTCACCTGGATGCGCATCAAGCAACTTCAACGCAGCTTCATGTGCACTTTTCTCGATGATACGTTCGATTGGACCGTAGAACGCACTGATTTTATCATAGCTTGGGGCGACCTGTTCGTCTGCCTCCTCTACCGGTTCGACGTCAAGCCCTTCGAAGAGATCATTCATCATAGTCTTCAAACCATTAGTCATGATGCCTTCAATCGATCAGGCCTGCTACATCATCGTCCTTTGATTCGAGCAACTTCTTGAAGACATCAAACGGCATCGCGACGACCGGTTCGCTTCGCGGCTTCCAGAAGAAGACGATCTCGGCCTGCGAGAACGCCTGTTCCATCCATTTGGGAAAGTCCTTTTGGCGTGCCTTGGATTCGACCTTGTACGTGCACTTGTAGATCTCTGCTTGCACATCGCCGTCAAGCTCCTTGCTGTACTTGCCATAGGCCCCCGATGCCAGTGAACGCTTCGCTGTGACACCGCATATGCAGTTGAGGTACTCTTCTGTCTTTTTCTCGTAACGGTATCCCTTCTGTTTCTGCCGCGATGTCATTTGATTCACCCAGTCGTGTCGCGCGCCGGAGCGCATCTCGTTACGTTCCTATTTTTCTTTCTACATATAAGATTTCTCTTTCAGGCGCGACGCTTTCGTCCCCGTTGACTTCGACGCGATGTGCTGGCGTAACTATTTAATACCCCCCTATAGACGTATCTACGGTGATAGAATGGAATTAATGGATGCTATTAGGAAGAGATGTAGTGTTCGAAGCTACGAGGAACGCCCAATAGACGATGCAACGATCATGGCACTTATCGAGGCGGCACGGCTCTCGCCCTCCGCACGCAACAGGCAGCACAGGAAATATGTCGTCATCGAGAACCCCGGAAGGGATCCAGCAATGATCGAGGCGTGCAACGGGCAGAAGTGGATCGCCGAGGCGCCCATCCTCATTGCCGGCGTCGCAGACCCCACCGTCACGAACTGGGCCGATGTCGACGTGGCGATCGCATTCGAACATATCGTGCTCGAGGCCGTCGAGTGCGGGCTCGGAAGCTGCTGGGTCGGCGCGTTCAAGGAGGACGAGGTCAAAAAGCTTCTTGGCGTGCCAGGCGACAAGCGCATCGTCGCGCTCCTCACCGTCGGCTACCCGAAGGGTGAACATTCCCAAAAACCAAAGGACCCCCTCGAGGACGTGTGGGCGAAGGAAAAGTACGCCTGGTAAGGCGTTAGAAGTTGAGCTTCATCTTCGATCCGCACACGGGGCATGATATGAGGGCATTGAGCTCGTCTCGTCCGCCCTCCCTTTCCCGTTCTTTTTCTTCGACCATCTCCTCGTCAGGAACGAAGGAGTGGTTGCAGCGCGGGCATACGGTCTTCTCGCCCAGCCTGCAGCTTTTTATCTCGTCAGCCATGGTATCACTACTGAGGATGGGCATCGCATCTATAAAAATGTAGCTTAATTCTTGGTTGACAAATAATATATATCTGGACATTCATCATTATATGGGGTGTTCTCTATTGCCAAAAAGGATTTGATATCCGCCGCGCCGACTACTGCGTTCATGCTGGCCAACGAGGCCATTGCGCGTGCGGTGGTGGAAAGCGACGTCAAGGTCGCCGCGTTTTATCCGGGGTCTCCAACGAGCGAGATACTCGATACCGTATCGATGTTTTCAGGGGAGTTCAAGGACCTCACGATGGAGGTCAGCGCCAATGAGAAGGTCGCGTTCGAGACCGCTGTTGGCGCCTCGCTTGCCGGAGTGCGGTCGTTCACGTCGATGAAGAGCGTGGGCCTCAACGTGGCAAGCGATGCGTTCTTCAGCGTCGGATACACGGGCGTGAGAGGAGGCATGGTGCTTCTCGTCGCCGATGACCCACATGCACATTCGTCGCAGAGCGAACAGGACGGGCGATTCTATGCATATCCCGCGCACGTCCCCATGCTCGAACCGTCCACGGCCCAGGAAGCCTACGAGATGACAAAATGGGGATTTGAGCTGTCAGAGAAGTACTCAACGCTCGTGCTCGTCAGGACGACGACGCGCGTGAACCACCAAAGCGCCATCGTGTCGGTGGGAGAGATCAAGCGCTCGCCGTTTCACCGTGCCAGCTGGAAGGACGTCGGCGCCCATTACTACACGCTTGCCGCCACGGCGCGGCGCCTCAAGGGGGAGGCGCTGGAGCGGCTGTCCCATATCCGCGAGGAGTTCGAGCAGAGCGCGTTCAACATCATCGAGGCCGGAGAGGGCGAAGTCGGCATCATCACGTCGGGGGTGTCCTACCTCTATGTCCGCGAGGCGCTCGAGACGATGGATTCACGCCCCCATGTGCTCAAGCTGGCGACGACGCACCCGTTGCCCTCGGACCTGATAGGCACGTTTCTCAAGGACAAGCGGCGGATTGTCATCGTCGAGGAGCTCATGCCGTACCTCGAGCGCGAGATAAGGTCGATCGCGCACGAGAGGCGCATTGATGTGGAGATACGCGGCAAGCTCTCGGGCGACTTTCCCCTCGTCGGCGAATACAACGTGCCCATCGTCAGAGCGGGCATCGCATCATCGCTTGACATTGCATCTGCCGACTCGTATGCCGATGTGATGTCGCGCGCCGAGTCGCTCAAGGAAGGCCTCCCCGTCAGGTCGCCCATCTTCTGTCCAGGATGTCCGCATCGGGGCACGTTCTGGGCAGTACAGCAGGCGCTCAAGGAGACGCCGTATGTGCTCAACAACGACATCGGCTGCTACTCGATGTTCCTCCTCGAGCCGTACGAGGTGACCGATTCGCTGCTGTGCATGGGCGCCTCTCTCGGGCTCTCAAGCGGCATGCAGCATGTGCTCAACGACAAGGTCGTGGCATTTGTCGGGGACTCGACCTTCTTCCATGCCGCCATCCCTGGCCTTCTCAGCGCCGTGCACAACAACCACGACCTCACCCTCGTGATACTCAACAACTCGGTGACGGCGATGACGGGACAGCAGCCCAATCCGGGCTCCGACTTCGGTGCGGCCCCCGTCACGAAGCTTGACATCCCGTCGGTCGTGAAGGGACTTGGCGTGCCGCATGTCGCCGAGGTGAGCGCGTTTGAGCCCAAGGACAACGTCGAGACGTTCAAGGAGGCGCTTTCCTACCGCGGCGTCTCGGTGGTGATCTCCCACGGCCCATGCGCGCTCTACAATGACAGGCTCAAGCGTCATGCAGGGACGCCGATCGTTCCCAACGAGGTCTCCCACGACACGTGCCAGAACATCTACGCATGCATACGGGGAGTACACTGCCCCGCAATAGAACTCGATACCGCGACAGGCAAGAGCACGATACGATCGGAACTGTGCAACGGCTGCATGGTCTGTGCGAAGATGTGTCCTGTCAGCGCCATATACTCGACCAGGGGTGATGACACATGAACGGACGGTACAACATGGTGCTCTCGGGCGTCGGCGGCCAGGGACTGATGCTACTTTCCAACGTCATCGGCACCGCATGCGCCCAGGAAGGCCTCCCCGTCATCACCGGGGAGCAGCACGGCCTCTCCCAGCGCAGCGGGTCGATAAGCGTCCATCTGCGGATGGGCGAGGGCACATACGGCCCCCTCGTGCCGCCGGGCGATGCCGATGTGATGATAGCCATGGAGGCGACCGAGGCGCTTCGCTACATCGAGTTCCTGCGAGACGATGGATACATCATCATGAACACGCGCCTGATGCACCATCCGCTCGAAACGATGCGACACGTGCGCGAGGATGCCGCCACGGAGCCGTACTTCTCGCTTGATGAGGTAAGAAAACGAGTACGGAGCGTGACGCCAAACGTGCTCGAGGTCGATGCGCTGCACCTTGCCGAAGCGGCTGGAAATGCACGGGCGGAAAATGTCGTCCTCCTGGGCGCCGCATGCGGATTGCCTGGATTCCCATTGAAGAAGGAGACCGTCAAGGACGTCATTGGGGGCGTGGTCCCAGAAAAGACCATAGATGCGAACATGAAGGCGTTTGACGCTGGAGACGGCGCATGTTGCGATGCGTTCGGGTAGGGATCCGCCTACCCATCACTCAAGCGACTTGAACCCCTTTTCGGTCAACTTGACGATGAAGAGGGGTTCGAACCCTTCCACCATCTCGACATACCCCTGCGAGGTAAGCTGGCGTGCATAGGTCTTTAGCTCCTCTCTGGGAACGTCAAGGCGTGCGGAGAGTTCGCCCGACCCTACGTAATACGGTATGTCCGATCCTCGGTCCCTGAGGACCTCGAGAAGTTTTCGTGATATGTCGTTTTGGTACATCTTGGCACCAGGACCGCATATCATGGATATATATTTATAATTTTCGAATATTTTATTGACATTTTATTCAAAATAAGAACATCATACTTAAATACCTGGTCAACAACGGTAATCACTTGCATATGTTCGTCCGCAGGCGCCTGTTATCGAGTGCGGTCGCACGTAGAAGCATCATACGCGTATCCTGACAGCGATGTCGCTGAGGCCCGCCAGTGTGCGATACCCCTTTTCCGTTATCATGTAGTCCCCACGTTCGTGACGCTGGATGACCAGCTCGCTTGCAACGAGCTTGTTGATGTGAAAGAGCAGATTGCCGCCTGAGAGCCCGGTGAGCTGGGAGAGCGCCGAGAACGTCATGGTCTCATTTGCGAGCGCCTTGAGCATCTGGAGCCGCTGTTTGTTGGCGACGGGTTCGATGACCGATTTGACGAACGGCCCCTCATCGATCTCCTGCACCTCCCTGCGTTCGCGCACGGGATCGTTGTAGATGCGAAGCGAACGCATGAGCTCGACCTGACGCTCGAAGAGGGCCGTGGCCTCGGAAAAGCATGTCGCGCACGATTCGTACGGTGCGTTCGAGCGCATCTTGAGCAGCTCCTTCCTGACATCGGAAAGCGCGTCCTCGTTGATGGCGGTGCTGCCAAGCTGTTCGAGATTGCGCTGAAGCAGCGTGTTAAACGCCCTTTTGCACGTCTCTTTCATCTCGCATCCGTCCACCATGGTCCTCTCCAGCGTCTCGTCGACCTGCTGGCCATAGTGGTGGGCGACCGCATCAATCATGTTCGAACGCGTGGTCTCAATGAGCGATTCCACATGCTGCTGTGCCGTCGATTCCATGTGGCGCCTGAGAAGGGCGTGGAGCTGGCCCACTTCCTTTCGCAGCGCACGGACCTCCGATTGTAGTGTTGTGGTATCTTCCTGCATGGTCCCATCTTCCGTATACTAGAGTGTAGTTAATACATTTTTCTAACGCTTAAATATATAAATGTAACTTATCATAGTGTGTACTGGTGATTCACATGGTAAAGTTGGATCAGAAGGTCAAGGACCTGATAAACAAGGAACATCTGATATATGCTGCTACTGCCTCAACGGACGGGGTACCCAACGTCTCCCCCAAGGGGAGCATCGCCGTCGTGGGCGACGATACGCTGGCGTTTGCGGAGATCGCCTCGCCTCACACGATCGACAACCTCAAGTACAATCCCAAGATAGCCCTCTACGTGCTTGACAAGGAAGGCAACAAGGGATGCCAGATCAAGGGCACGGTGGACCTGCAGGATTCGGGCCCGCTGTTCGAGAAGTTGTCCTCGATGCTCAAGGAGATGCGCCCAGAGCTTCCGCCCGCAAACTTCGCCGTCGTCATCAAGGTCGAGGACACGTTCCCCTACAATCTTTGAGACACACTCTTTTCCTCCCCTCACGGGGAGATTTTATTTATTGTCCCATGTATACCTTACATGGTGATACAATGTATGACCCACTAGAACCGCTTGAACGTCTCGACCCCGAGATGCGTGCCAAGCTCGAGGAGAACCGCGAACTGGCGTTCTCCGAGGGCGAACTGCCAAAAAAGTACAAATTCCTGATAGCGATGGCCATCGATGCCGCGCATGGCGCAGTCGGCGGAGTACGCTCGCTGTCGGACTCCGCACGAGCCGAGGGCGCCACCGACGAGGAGATTGCCGAGGCACTCAGGGTCGCCATCTTCGTGGGCGGTGCAGGCTGCGCTTATTGTGCCAGCAATGCGTTTGCAGACAGGTGACGCTATCTCCTGCGTATGAGGTACTCGGCGATTCCGTATCCCGCCATTCCCTCGTACTCGTAGCGCGAGAGCGTCTCATACATCACAGAGAGCTCGCGACCGTCCTGGCTTGCGAAGGGAAGGTGCACGCTGCGCTCCACGACACCAGCGAGGACATGGTGTCGACCATCCTCGTCGGTCAGGTCGAGCTCGAACGAACGTGGCTCGCCCTCATCGTCGTAGGTCGTATGCTCGCTGGCCGACACGATAGGTGTAAGGGCTCCGTCCTTGAAGACGAATCCAGCGTCAACATCACCATCGTCGACGGTAAGCTTCGTGAGATTGATCGAGCAGTCGGGGGAGAAGTGCGCATTGAGCCAGATCCACTGCTGCGGCGACGTCCATTCGCGCACCCCCCATGAGTGGTCACGCTCGCCTAGCGCATCGATGTCGTAGTCGCCGGTCTCGGTCGTCACGCGCCCCGTGATCCTTCCGAACTGTTCAAGGTGTTCGGATGCGACGTCCCTTGACATCTCCTCCCCCTTCTTGCCAACGGACCTCCGGTAGTCGAAGATGTCGCTTAACGCCTTGAATCGCAGGGAGAACGTGAGGGGCACCTCGACGGGACCCGTACTCGAGAACGTCCTCACCATGCCTTCATACGTCATGCGCCAGCAGCGTTCGGGGCTGACCATCTTGAATGCAAGCCCCTCGGCCTCGAGCGCGTCGTCGTGCTTTTCGACCGTCTCCTTCTTCCCGATAAACGACCCATCGGGCAGCATGAGATAGCAGAAGATGTCCTTTACGCCCTTGTTCGGCTTGAGGCCGACCCTCATGAATCCGCAGACGTCGTTTGACGTGTCGTAAAAGTTGAAATAAAAGCTTTCGTTCCATTCCCGGTGCGTACCCGGTTCATGCAGCAAGTCCGTATTCATAATGCTCATTCCTCCACCACATATATGATCCCTTCGTTCCCATCAAGCGTCAGTGTCTGTCCCGTGGAAAAGAGCGTCGTTGCGCCCTTGACCGCCGTGACGGCGGGCAAGCGATACTCACGCGAGACCACCGCGCCGTGTGAGAGGATGCCTCCCGTCTCGGTGATGAGGCCGCCGATCTTCGTGAAGACGGGTGTCCATCCTGGGTCAGTGTTGGTCGTCACGAGGATCTCTCCCTGTCTGATGTCGGTAAGATTCTCTATCGAGCGCACGACGCGCACCGTGCCCGTGACGATGCCCGGACTGGCGGCTGTCCCCGTCACGTGGACGAGCGATCCGTCCTCCTTGACCGTATCATCGAACTCTATGCGCCCTTTGAGGAACTTTGGCGGCAACACGTCACGGTAGCGTTCGAAATCATCACGCCGTCGTGCTATCGTTCGTTTCAGTTCGTCCCTGTCGATGTCACGGATGCCAAAGACCTCCTCCTTCGAGAGGAAGAAGACGTCCTCGGGGACGTCAAAGAGTCCTGCATCGGCATAGCGCCTCCCAAACTCCATGAAGAGCCTGCGCAGGCGCAACAGGATGTGATCGAGATAATACCGCTGATTCTCACGAAATATGAGGTATGTCTGCGCGTATGCCAGTACGAGCTTGAAGATGCGTTTTCTCAGGAATCCGCCGCTTTGTGCACCAAGCCGCTCGAGGATCTCGCGCTCCGTCTCGATGCGCTGCTCGCGGCGTTCTTGTTCGAGCTTTCTCATGTCGACGGCCGGCGCGGACACGAGCGAGCGCAGGATGCCGATGACGAGGGTGGGGTCGTCGGCCCACCGGGGGAAGTAGATCTCCCGCGTGTGCGAACGATGGCCGTACTCATCCAGGAACGCATCAAACGCGCCTCGTTCACGCTCGAAGGCGGGTTCGGCCCGAAGCACTTCGAGGAACTGCTTGCCTGGCAGGCTTTCCAGCTCGTGAGCGAGACGTTCGTTTGAGCGAAACGTAGATGCGAGCTGTGAGATGGCGATGTTTGTGGTGATCGTCTTGTTGTCCTTGAGGCCTGAGATGAGGCTGGAATAGAGCACGCCGTTGGTGTCGCCAAGCCACGCCTCGAGCCAGCGCTTTATCATGAGGTTGGTGCCGATGCTGTGCGTGACCATGCCGTAACGAATGAGACGGTAGTGTTTGAGAAACGATGATTCGAACGACTGGTAGAGCTTCGCGAGCTCTTCATCGGTGCATGCCGCAAGGTCTATGGCGTCATGTTCCCTGACCGATGCGAGGAACTCGCGGGCCCATTTGCGGTATGCCTTGTCGGTGCGGAAGATCGATCCGTCAGGGTCGAGCAGCATGACGCGAAGCTCGCCAAGCAGGCGCCGTGCGACCTTCGTCTTGGCGTTGCGTATCCTGGATTGGTCCTCGAGGGGGAAGTAGTTGAGCAGCTCCTTCGTTCGGGAGAATCGCGGATTGTAGGTAAACACCTGCTCGAGCACCCCTGCGTTGAAGTAGATATGCCCCTTGTGGACGTGGAGGAGCTCCTTGTCGGTAAGCTCCGTATAGCCAAGTATCTGCGAGCCCTCCCTGTTCACATAGGTCGCCAGGTAGTGGCCAAGTAGCGAGAAAAAGAGGGGGGAGGTGACATCGGCCCAGTACTCATCGCCGTATGCGCGTGTCCAGAGGACTTCCTCGTCCTGTTTGAACGTCGTTATCGGCCGTGACTGCAGGATGTAGAGGTCCTCGCCCTCGATGGCCCATTCGACGTCTTGGGGCATCGCGAAGCAGTCCTCGATATGTCGGCCCGCATCGACGAGCTGGCGCACCTGCGCCGGCGTGAGCGACGGTGCCGTCTGGAGGTCGTGGCGCACGTCCTCGATGGTGGTTTTCCGTGTCGAGAGATAGGTCGCCTTCTTCTTCGTGTTGATGACCCGTGAACGCACCGTCCCCCTGTCGCGGTCGCAGATGAACCGATCAGGTGTGACGATGCCGGAGACGATCGACTCTCCAAGCCCCCAGCTTGCCTCGATCACCGTCGTGTCCCTGTCGCCGAGGGGGTCGCGCGTGAACATGACGCCTGACCTCGATGCATCGACCATCCTCTGCACGACCACCGCGACGCCGGCCTCGCCATGGGGGATCCTCGCGTCGTGTCGGTAGGCTATCGCACGTTCGTTCCAGTACGATGCCCAGCATTCCTTCACATGCGCGATGACGTCGCCGGCGGGTACGTTGAGGAACGTATCCTGCTGACCCGCAAACGATGCTTCTGGCAGATCTTCTGATACCGCGGAGGAACGTACGGCCCACAAATTGGTCCCGCGCACGCCGTTCATGGCGCCGGTAATGGCACTGGACACTTCCTCAGGAAGCTCAAGCGACCGTATCATTGCCTTGATATCGTTGCTGCATGCCGCGACCGATGCGCCGTGGTCAAACGATGTCGACGCTATGCGATCGCGTATGCGGCCGCCGAGCCCGCTCTGTTCGACCAAGCGCTCATACGTGGTAGCCGGGATGACGAATCCCTCGGGGACGGGAAATCCCTGTTGAAGTAGCTTGGCGAGATTGACAGCCTTGCCCCCGATAGAAGTGATATGTGACGTCGAGGCGGCTGAGAGGGGCACACAATGGCGGCGCATTGGATCACATGATGGTAGTTCTTATTCAGCTTCAAGCGAGATAATATAACGGTTTCGGTTTTTTCAACGTGTCTCTACGAACATACCGACCATACGGGAAGGGGTGTCCAATACAATTAAATATTCCGCCATATAACGTTTATACAACGAGTTGAATATGATTTTTTCCACATCTGGGAGGATTTGAATGTATCAGGAATTAGGCCCCGATCAGTTAAGGAAGCGGGTAGACCCCGCCAAGTTCGAGTGCGATTCTACGTCAGACCTATCGCCTTCGAAGGAGATCATTGGTCAGGATAGGGCGGTCCATGTCCTAAAGTTTGGCATAGGCATGGTGGACAGCGGGTTCAACATATACGTATCGGGATATCCCGGCACCGGCCGAATGACAGCAGTGAAGGACTTTCTCGAGGTGGCTTCAAGCGACAAGGAGGTGCCATCGGACTGGTGCTATGTCGCCAACTTCGATAACGAGTACGAGCCACGTGCCATCGAACTGCCGCCCGGCATGGGAAAGAAGTTCAGGGAGGAGATGGTCTCATTTGTCGATGAGGCAAAGCGCGTCCTGCCTGAGGCGTTCGAGGGAGAGGAGTACTCTTCGCGCCGTGATCAGGTCGTCAAGGAGGCGACCAAGGAACGCAATCGCCTCTTCGAGGAGATCAACAAGAAGGCGCAGTCTGAAGGCTTTACCATACAGAGCGCGACGTCGGGGCTCATGGTGATCCCGCTCAAGGACGACGGAACGCCCATGAGCGAGCAGGAGTTCCTCTCGCTCGACGAGGATATGCGAAAGGAGATCCAGAAGAAGCGCGAGAATGTATCCGAGGACCTGCGCAACGCGATGCACAAGCTTCGTGGCATCGACAAGCAGGTCAACGAGAAGCTCAAGGAGCTCAACAAGGAGGTGGCGCTATTCACCATTGGTCACCTCGTTGAGGATATCAAGCAGACGTTTGGCGACCATGAGGAGATCCTCGACTACATCAATGCGGTGCAAACCCATATCGTTGAAAACATCTTTGCATTCATCGTGGCCTCGAAGGGGCCGGAACAGCAAATCGGCGGTCAGGGGGGGCAGCAACCCCCTCCGTCCATACAACAGGCGATGCAACAGGGCGAACGTATCTTCAGGAAGTACGAGGTCAACGTCGTCGTCGACAACTCGCAGACCGATGGCGCACCCGTCATCGTCGAGTACAATCCGACCTACCAGAACCTCTTCGGAAAGATCGAGAAAGAGGCGCAGTTCGGCATGCTCACCACCGACTTCACCCTCATCAAGCCCGGGGACTTCCACAAGGCAAACGGCGGCTATCTCGTCGTTGCCATCGAGGACATACTGAAAAACCCGCTCTCGTGGGAAAGCCTCAAGATGGCGATCAAGCAGCAAAAGGCCATCATTGAGGAGCCGGCGGAACGATTCGGCTATATCTCGGTCCGCGGCATCAAACCACAACCCATCCCTCTGTCAATCAAGGTCGTGCTCATCGGCACACCGTACCTCTACCAGATGCTCTACAACCTCGACCCCGACTTCAAGGAGCTCTTCAAGATCAAGGCCGACTTCGACAGCAGCATGGACCGCACAGATGAAAATCTCATCGATTACGCCCGGTTCGTCTGTACGTTCTGCGACAAGGAAGGGCTCAATCACATGGAGTCAGAAGCGCTTTCCCGCCTCGTCGAGTACAGCTCCCGCCTGGCAAGCCTCCAGGACAAGCTCTCGACGCAGTTCGCGGAGATCGCCGACATCATCCGCGAGGCGAACTATTATTCCATCCGGGACAATGCCAACAAGATCAGCGCCGACAATATCGAGAAGGCCATCAACGAGAAGATATACCGTTCGAACCTCATAGAGGAGAAGATCCGCGAGATGTTCGAGCGAGGACAGATCATCCTTGAAACCGAGGGAACGAAGGTGGGGCAGGCAAACGGCCTCTCGGTCATGAGCGTCGGCGACTATGCGTTCGGGCGCCCTTCACGCGTCACTGCAACCGTGGGCGTGGGCAAGGGCGGCGTCGTCGATATCGAGCGCGAGGCAGAGCTTGGCGGCTCATCGCATACCAAGGGCGTGCTCATCATCGGCGGCTACCTCATGCAAAACTATGCCCAGAACAATCCGCTTGGCATCTCGGCACGGCTCGTCTTCGAGCAAAGCTACGGCGGGATCGACGGCGACAGCGCATCGAGCACGGAACTCTACACGTTGCTCTCGGTGCTCTCGGGCGTCCCATTAAAGCAAAACATCGCCATCACAGGCTCTGTCAACCAGTACGGCGAGGTGCAACCGATCGGCGGCGTCAACGAAAAGATCGAGGGATTCTTCTCGTTTTGCAAGGTCAAGGGCCTGACCGGCGAACAGGGCGTCATGATACCTGCATCCAATGTGCAAAACCTCATGTTAAAAGAGGAGGTCATCGAGGCCGTGCGAGACGGCTCGTTCCACATCTACGCGGTGGGCACGATCGACGAGGGGCTCGAGGTGCTCACGGACAGGAAGGCAGGCAAACGGCGAGAGGACGGGACGTTCGAGGAGGGCACCATCCACCGCCTTGTGGAACAAAAGGTCCAGAACATGGCGCGAAACCTCAAGGAATTCACGTAAATGAAATAGCGCCTTGTTTTCTCTCTTTTTTTTCCTTTTCTTTTATTATATCCTCATTGGAAGCTCAAAGACAAGATTAATATAGTCTCAGAGCCTATTCTTTATGATGAGCAATTCTACTAATGAGGATGTACCTGAATCCGTGTTCTCGGGGCTCAGGAAGTTCAACGCGTTCATGGGCGCGCTGCACCTGGTACAGTCGATCGTGCTCTATGCCATTAGTAACGACTTTGCCTTGCCGATCAAGACGTTCTATCTGAACTACAGCTCTGCGACCCAGTCACTTGAGACGGTGGCAAACGAGGTGGCCCTGGTCCGTCTCGGCCCCGGGATCGCACTGTTTCTCTTCATCTCCGCCGTTGCGCACTTCACGCTCGCGTCGCCGTGGGGATACGGATGGTACAAGCGCAATCTCAAGCGCCATATCAACTATCTGCGTTGGTACGAGTATGCCATCAGCTCGTCGGTGATGATCGTTATCATAGCGATGCTCACAGGCGTCTACGACATCGCGGCGCTCATTCCCATATTCATCGCGAATGCGTGCATGAATCTGTTCGGACTGGGCATGGAGCTATTGAATCAGCATACAAAAAAGACAAACTGGTCGCTCTACATCTTCGGTTGCATCGCCGGCGCGGCGCCATGGATCGTCATCGCCATGCACCTTTCGGGCGCGGGCGGCGACGGTGGCGGTGTCCCGACGTTCGTATACTACATCTTCTTTACGATCTTTGTATTCTTCATGAGCTTCGCTGCCAACATGGCGCTCCAGTACATGGAGAAGGGCCCATGGAAGAGCTACTACTTCGGCGAGAAGATGTATATCGTGCTCAGCCTCGTTGCAAAGACGGCGCTTGCATGGCAGGTCTTCTTCGGAACGCTTCGTCCCGTGTAGCCCCGCCATTTTTTTCTTTTCTTTTACGTTTTTTTCCAATCGAGGAAGGCCCTGTATGCCCGCTTTGCCGTCAGCAGGTCAACCTTTGATGAGACCTCAAACGACGAGTGCATCGAGAGCACGGGCGGTCCCGAGTCGATCGTCTCGATGCCAAGCTTCGAGAGGAACTTGGCCACCGTTCCGCCGCCCCCCTCATCGACCTTGCCAAGCTCGGCAGCCTGCCAGCGGACGCCGGCGGCGTTGAAGATCGAGCGGATGTGGGACACGTATTCGGCGTTGGCGTCGTTGGCGTTGTACTTGCCGCTCTTACCCGTGTACTTCGTGAGCGCGATGCCGTATCCGAGGCGCGGGGCGTTGTTGTGCTCATGGACGTCAGGGAAGTTCGGGTTGATTCCTCCGGCCACGTCGGCCGAGAGGGCTCGCGCGTTCATGAACGCGTTGAGCATCGAAAGGTCGCGGTACTCGCCAGAGAGTGCAAGCAGGCGCGCAACGATCCACGAGAAGAACGAGCTTTGCATCGACGTGCTTCCCTCGCTGCCTATCTCCTCCTTGTCGGCCAGGAGCACGAGGGCCGTCTGTGCGGGCGCGTGTTCGAGCTCGAAGAGCGCCTGGACCGAGGTGAACGCGCAGATGCGGTCGTCCTGGCCATAGGCCCCTATCATGCTGCGGTCGATGCCAACGTCGCGTGCCCTTCCGGCCGGCACTGCCTCGATCTCCGCCGAGACGAAATCCTCCTCGGCGAGCCCGTAGCGCTCGTTGAGCAGCGCGAGGGCGTAGCGTTTGACCGCCTCCTTCGTGTCGTCACCAGGGTAGGGAATGCTCGAGAAGAGGATGTTTAGCTCCTCGCCCTTGATGACGTCGGGGGTCTTGCGCTCGTACTGCACCTGCTTGGCGAGATGGATCAGGATGTCGTTGACGGTAAAGACCGGGTCGTCCTCGTCCTCGCCGATAGTGAACCGAAGGCGCTTTCCGTCCTGCATGTAGACCACGCCGTGCAGCGCGAGGGGTATCGATGCGAACTGGTACTTCTTCATGCCGCCATAGTAGTGAGTCTTGAGAAGCGTGAACTTCTCCTTCTCGATGAGGGGATTGGGCTTGAGGTCGAGCCTGGGCGAGTCGACGTGCGATGCGATGAGCGAGAATCCCTGCGACAGGGGCGTCGTCCCCATGATGCCGAGGAGGATGTTTTTTTCCTTGTTCTTTACGTAGAATCGCTCTCCTGCGGGCGAGGTGTCAGAACCCTGATATTTCTTCTCGAGCTCATCGAGCGGGATGAATCCGCGTTCGCGTGCCATCGCTTCCGTGGTCCGTACCGCCTCGCGTTCGGTCTTTGCTTCGTCCAGGTAACGCTTGTAGTGGGTCACGAGCGTTTCCATTTCCTTCTTGTCCGTATCGGAGAGCGAGTTCCACAAAGACTCCCTCCGTAATTTGAAATCATCCTTTTTATGATCCATGTGGTCATCATCCTTTCAGCGGGTGCATGTTGGTACATTTCCTGTACATACAATGCACAAAAAGGTTTGTGCGTATTTGTGCATCGTTATCCGTGTCTTCACGTGCCTTTATTCCCTCCATTATATAATCCATATCCGGGGGAGTAAGTATCAAGAAGTGAGATGCAAAGTCCCTTTTCGCCCTTTGTGGGTATCGGTCGACCCATGGTGAGAATCGATACACCGTGGATTACTTACCGTTTTTCATCATAGGCACGAATGCCGATAGCAGGAGGCCTGCTTTACAGAAACCTTTTTAATAGCTTCGTTTCCTTTATAAGATACGGTGCAAATGATGAACAAACAAGAAGTACAAAAGGTTTTAGACAGGGTACGACCCATGCTTCAGGCTGACGGCGGCGATGTTGAGCTCGTCGATGTGGACGAGGAGACCGGCCAGGTCAAGGTACGCCTCACCGGAGCATGCGGCGGCTGCCCCATGTCACAACTCACCCTCAAGATGGGGATCGAGTCGGAACTCAAGAAAGAGATACCGGAAGTAAAGGAAGTCGTCAGCGTTTGATGATGCTGTGAAGGACATCGTCCTTCCTAGCCCCTTTCTTTCTTTTTCGCCTTCAGCTCAGCTTTGATTCGCTTTTTTTCAAGTTTTTCCTGCTCCTTTGCAGCCTTGGCCTCGAGGTCTTCCCCACGCTGCTGCTGCGTTGGTTCCTTGTTTGCCAGATAGGTGAAGACGAGGGCACCTATCGCATAGATGCTCAACACGGCGATGACGACGGCCGTGACCATGTCTGGCACCGAGATGAGCTGGCGCGCCGCAAAGAAAAGGGAGAGCATGGCAAGCGCCGCCCAGGCATGGTGTTTGTACCATCCGTAGCTTCTCTGCGCCTTCATGCACCCTACTATGTAAAATAGATAAAAAAAGATATGGTCTACTTCTTTGGCTTTCGGTAGCAGAACCACCAGTCCTTGCACTCGAGGTCCTTGTCGAGCATGCGCTTGTCAGCGGCCTTGACGGTGCTTGCCGGGGGCACGATCTCCTTGTCTCCGATGATCTCGTTATCTGGCCAGTCCGCGGGCAGGGCGACCTTGTTCTTGTCGGCGTGTTGGAGCGCCTTGACAACGCGTATGACCTCATCGATCTTTCGGCCGATCTCCTGCGGATAGTACAGTATGAGTCGTATGATTCCGTCCGCGTCTATGACGAAGACGGCGCGTACCGTGTTGTTGCCCTTGTTGGGGTGGAGCATGCCGAGCGTCTCTGCGACCTTGCCGCGGTCGTCGGCGATGACAGGGAACGTTATCTTGACGCCCATGTTCTCCTCGATCCACTTCACCCACTTGATGTGGGAGAAGACCTGGTCGATAGACAGGCCGAGGAGCTCGCAGTTCATCGACCTGAACACGTCATGCCTTTTTGCGAACCCGATGAACTCTGTGGTGCATACGGGCGTGAAGTCGCCCGGGTGGCTAAAGAGCACTAACCATTTTCCGGCATAATCCTTGGGGAGCTCGATCTTTCCGAAGGTGGTGTTCACCGTCATCTCGGGAAGCTTGTCTCCTATGAGGGGCATGCCCGGATTCTCATTTCCTGATGTTTCAGTCATGGTATCCCGTTGAATTGTTTGCCGTATGATTTATTTATATGTTATGACTTTTTTTAACTGCAATCCATTTCGTTATTTTAAAATGGTGATATTTTTCTTTATTTCAATAATACAGTATATATATATATCTTCAAAAAATTGAAAATATCGTATTTTCCTTTCGCAACTTCCCTCATCATCAAAGTAGTGCAGAGAAAGTGAACTTATGAATAAATGTTTATAAAATACAAAGAGCCATACATAGTGGGGGCATTCTATGAAAAAAACGCTAGCTATAGCCATTATCACAATGATGGCCCTCACGCTCTGTAAGGGTGCGGTCATCTCCGATGTCCAGTGCGACGAGGAATACAATAATCATAGCAACGAGATAAGCCCCGGCCCGGGTGATCCACCCGAGGATGGCATGTCGCGTGAAGAACCGCGTACAAGAAATAAGGATTCATAAAGGTCTATCAAGACGCGCCATCACGCTTCTATGGCTCTTTCACACACTTGACGGGGGATCGAGATTCGTTTTCTCTCCCCGTCTTCTTGTATTATACATTTTTCGGGGGATGAAAGAACATACAAGCAGGCGACCATGGTTTCTATAAAGTGTTGATTATGCATTCACTCTTTTTAGATATATTAATAAACGTGCGCGATAAGTGAGATATTACGCGCCCTGCGTTCGACGCCGAACGGGCAAGGGTGCATGGAGGTGTAGAAGTATGACTAAGCAAGGAGAAATATACGTTTGTGATATTTGCGGCAATGTCGTTCAGGTCATGGAATCCGGCGGCGGCACGCTCGTATGCTGCGGCGTCAAGATGCGCCTCAGGGAGTAAGACGACTATTTTTTATTATCCATTTTCTTATTCATTTTCATAATCTACATAGATTTGTGGTGATATATGATGAACACTGTCGAGATCAAGAAAGGTATATACTGGGTCGGCGCCATCGACTGGAACATCCGCGACTTCCATGGGTATAAGACGCCCTATGGGACGACGTACAATGCATATCTCGTCATCGACGAGAAGATCGCCCTCATCGACACGGTCAAGCGCCCGTTCAAGGACGAGTTCCTTGCTCGCGTGAAGGAGATCGTCGACCTGGACAAGATCGATTACCTCGTGGTCAATCATGTGGAGATGGACCATTCAGGGTCGTTTCCCGTCGTTGCCGGCATGCTTCCAAACGCAACGATACTCGCGACCGAGGAGGGCCGCGAGGAACTGCAGAAGCACTTTGGCACCACCAACGACATCACGGTGGTCGATGACGGCGATTCGATCTCGCTCGGATCAAAGACGCTGCAGTTCATCAAGACGCCGATGCTCCACTGGCCCGACTCGATGATGTCGTATCTTGTTGAGGACCACGTGGTGTTCTCCTCTGATGCGTTCGGCCAGCACATTGCGTCGTCCGAGCGATTCAACGACGAGGTCGATCCCTCGACCCTCTATCACGTCGCAGGGGATTATTACGCAAACATCCTCTGGCTCTACAGCCCGCTCATATCGCGCCTTATCGAGCGCGTGCAGTCGATGGGCATCGAGATCGACGTCATCGCGCCCGACCACGGCGTCATATGGCGCGACGACCCGACACAGATCGTTACATGGTATGCCAAATGGGCATCCGGCGCCGCCACCGACCGCGTCGTCATCGCATACGACACGATGTGGAATTCGACCGAGAAGATGGCCAAAGCGATTGCCGAGGGCATACAGTCCGAGGGCGTGGCGGTCAGGCTGATGCGCCTGCGCGACACGGAAAAGAGCTATGTCATCACCGAGATGCTCGAGAGCAAGGGCGTGCTTGTCGGGTCGCCAACGCTCAACAACGGCATGTACCCGCTCGTTGGAGGGTTCCTTACCTACATGAAGGGACTCCGTCCCAAGAAGAAGAAAGGTGCCGCATTCGGCTCCTACGGCTGGGGCGGCGGCGCGTGCGCCGCCATCGAGGAGATGCTCCAGGACAGCGGCATCGACGTCGTTCGCGAACCCCTCGAGCTCAAATGGGTGCCGACAAGCGAGGAGCTCGCATCGTGCGAGGAGTTCGGCCGCGAGTTCGCCCGCTTGCTCAAGGAGTAGCACAACATGAAAAATCCCGCGTGGAACAAGGTGGGGTCGAAGTTCGCTCACCTGACGAGCGCTCACCCATGTTTCAATGAGAAGGCCCACTTCACGACGGCCCGCATCCACCTGCCCGTCGCCCCCAAGTGCAACATACAGTGCATGTTTTGCAGCAGGACGAAGAACAAGTGCGAGCAGCGGCCGGGCGCCTACAGCCATCTCATGCGTCCCGAGGACGCTGTTGAGAAGGTGCGCGAAACGCGCGAGACGATGCCCGAGCTCAAGGTCGTCGGCATCGCCGGTCCTGGCGAGCCCCTCTTCAACGAGGAGACGTTCGAGACGTTCGCGCGCGTCAAGGAAGCGTTTCCCGACATGCACCTTTGCGTCGCGACAAACGGACTCCTCCTGCCCGACAAGATCGAGCAGCTCCACGACGTCGGTGTGGGAAGCATCACCGTCACGATCAACGGCATCCATCCCGAGATCGTCGCGCAGGTCGTCGGACACGTCTACTACGACGGGAAGCTCCTGCGAGGGACGGAGGGGGCCCGGACACTCATATCCCACCAGCTAAGGGGCCTTGAGATGGCGCGCGACCTCGAGATCCCCGTGAAGATCAACACCGTGCTCATCCCCACGATCAACCGTGACGAGATCGCACATGTAGCGAGGGAGGCTTCTGCACGCGGCGCTTGGATCATGAACATCATCCCGCTCATCCCGCTCTACCAGTTCCGCGATCTTCCGCCGCCCACGTGCGATGAGCTCAAGTCGGCACGCGAGGAGGCCGAACGATACCTTCCGCAGTTTCGCCTCTGCAGACAGTGCAGGGCCGATGCGGTGGGCATACCCGGAAAGGAGTACCACGAGCCCCATACCGGCACGGAGTACTTCCATGGTTAACGTCAACGCAACAGGTGTTGTCTGATGAATCGTACCGTGACCGTTCCGATAACAGGCATGCACTGCGCCAACTGCGCCCGCTCCATCGAGGCACGCCTCAATGATACAGAGGGCGTCCTCGAGGCGACGCTCAATCTCTCGCTCAACACGGCGACCGTGACCTATGACGACGAGCGTGTCAGCGGCGCAGAGCTCGCCGAGGTGATACGCCAGCAGGGCTACGGTGTCGGCAAGGACCAGGCGGTCCTCGCAGTCGAGGGCATGCACTGCGCCAACTGCGCCCGCTCCATCGAGGAGGGACTCGCAAAGCTTGACGGCGTCGGTACGGCGACCGTCAACGTCTCGACGGGAAAGGCGTTCGTGTCCTATGACCCGCTCGTCACGTCGATGGATGCGATCGCCGCCACCATCGAGGATCTCGGATACTCTGTTGTCACGAAAAGGCAAAGCGAACGCGCCGCAGAGCATGCGCCGTTTCGCAATCTCTTTGCCTTCACCCTGGCGCTCTCGATCCCCATCATACTCATCACACATTTCTTCGACGTGCCGTCAAAGGCGCTCGTGCTCTTCCTCATGACGACGCCGGTGCAGTTCATCTCCGGCAGCTCGTTCTACCGTGGCGCCTATTACTCGCTTCGCAACGCATCGGCCAACATGGACGTGCTCGTGATCATGGGCACGTCGGCAGCATACCTCTACTCGGTGGGTTCGACGTTCTTCTACGACGGCCCACTCTTCTACGAGACGACGGCGATGATATTCACCTTTGTCATCTTCGGCAAGATGATGGAGTCGATTGCCAAGGGCAAGACGTCCCAGGCGCTGCAAAAGCTCGTTGCGCTCCAGGCCAAGTATGCGGTCGTCGAGCGCGACGGCACCGAGGTGGAGATGCCCGTTGAGTTCATCCGCGAGGGCGACATCGTCATCGTTCGTCCCGGGGAGAAGGTGCCTGTCGACGGCGTGGTCGCCGAGGGCTACTCCACCATCGACGAGTCGATGCTCACCGGCGAGCCGATCCCCCAGGAGAAGTCGGAGGGAAGCGAGGTCTATGGCGCCACCATCAACAAGAACGGATTCATACGCGTGAGGGCAACGAAGGTGGGCGCCGACGCGCTGCTCTCGCAGATCGTGGCGTTCGTGGAGAGGGCGCAGGCGTCAAAGCCCCCCATACAGCGGTTCGCCGACCGGGTCGCCGCCTACTTCGTCCCCGTTGTCGCATCGATAGCGGTGCTCTCGCTTGCGCTCTGGTACCTCGCCTTCGATGCGACGTTTTTCTTCTCGCTTACCACGATGATCGCCGTGCTCGTCGTGGCGTGCCCCTGCGCGCTGGGGCTTGCCACGCCCACCGCCATTACCGTGGGAACGGGCGTCGGCGCGACAAACGGCATCCTGATCAAGAGCGGCGAGGCGCTCGAGACGGTCCATGCGGCGACCACCGTGGTCTTTGACAAGACGGGAACGCTGACACTCGGCACGCCGCGCGTCACATCGCATTCATCCGACGAGGCGCTCGGGACGGCGGCCTCCATCGAGCGCAAGGCGTCACACCCCCTGGCCGACGCGATCGTCGCCAAGGCAGACGAGCTGGGGCTGGACGGACGCGAGGTCACCGACTTTGACACCGTACCCGGCAAGGGCGTGGTCGCCACCATCGACGGCGCCGTGCACTACCTGGGCAACAGGCGATTCCTCGAGGAGCATGATGTCTCCGTCACCGATGAGGCCTCGTCGCATGAGCGCGAGGGCAAAAGCGTCATCTATCTGGCACGCGGTGATGCGTTCCTCGGATGGGTCGTTGTCGCCGACACGGTCAAGCCCGAGGCGCGCGCGGTCGTCGATGAGCTCAAGGGCATGGGCATCACGGTAATCATGCTTACCGGGGACAACGAGACCACGGCGCGCTCGATCGCAGGCTCGATCGGCATTGGCGACGTGATATCAAACGTACTCCCGGAGGACAAGGCGCACGAGATCGAGGCGCTACAAAAGCGCGGCGAGCGCGTGGCCATGGTGGGCGACGGCATCAACGATGCGCCGGCGCTCATACAGGCCGACGCGGGCATCGCCATCGGCTCGGGGTCCGACATCGCCATCGAGTCAGGCGACATCGTGCTCGTACGAAACGACCTCCGGGACGTCGTGGGCGCGTTTTCGCTTTCCAAAAGGATCTATGGCAAGATCCGCCAGAACATGTTCTGGGCGCTCGTCTACAATGTTGTCATGATTCCGGTCGCCGCGGGACTGTTCTCGTCGGTGGGCGTCACCATGCGCCCGGAGTTCGCGGCGCTTGCCATGTCGCTGTCATCGGTGTCTGTGGTGACCAACTCGCTCCTGCTTCGAAACGTTAAAATACGTGGAAAGGATACATAATCTAGGGAGGATTTAGATGAACGAAGCTATTGAGATTGCCATAAAGACCGAAAAGGACGGTATAGAATTCTATTCTAAGGCAGCCGAAAAGACAAAGGACGAGCTGGGGAAGAAGATGTTCCTCTCGCTTGTCGAGGATGAGAAACGCCATCTTGCATTCCTTGAAAAGCTATCATGCGAGGAGGACGTATGCTTGGACGACCTCGCGTTCGTCGACCCCAAGCGGGAACTGGCAACGATATTCAGCGAGGTCTCTGCCGCCTCTGATGCGGTCTCAGACAAGGCCAGCGACCGCGAGGCGCTCGAGATGGCCCTCGATATGGAACGCAAGGGCTACAAGCATTACAAGCAGATGGCCGCCGACCAGGACGACTCCAAGATGAAGCGGATCTTCGAGCAGCTCGCCTACGAGGAGGAGCGCCATTACGAGATCCTCGATGAGACGCGCAGCTACCTCGACGACACGGGCCGATGGTTCATGTGGGACGAGTACAGCTTCCCGCAGGGGTGAGGCGGTATCATGGCGATAGACCCTGTTTGCAAGATGGATGTGGACCCGAAGACCGTCAAGCACAAAAGCACGTTCAATGACACGGTTTTCTACTTTTGTTGTCGAGCGTGCAAGGATGAATTCGACAAAAATCCCAATAAGTTCGTTGAATAGAAACTTATTTATATTTGAAAGTTCATTCAACTGTATGGAGCGGGAACTTGGTTCATTTTTCTCCTCACTCTCGGACGAAAACAGGTTACGGATCATACGCATGCTGTGGAAGGAGCCGCGTACCGTCACCGAACTGTCGCACGAGCTTGGCATGTCGATTTCTGCGACGTCCCATCAGCTCGCCAAGCTGCGCCAGGTCGAGGTGGTCGACTGCAAGAAGTGCGGCAAGCAACGATTGTACTCACTCAAGATGGTGCCCATCATCTGTGTGATGTACTGTCTCATGCACCGGGACCAGGAGGTATGCCCGCATGGCGTCCCATGGGCCGAGTGCAGCAAGCTCAAGGAGGAATTCCCATAGCGACTGAAGAGATCGATGCGATTGGATTGTTCTGTCCCGAGCCCATCGTGAGACTGGGCCAGGCGATAAAAAGGATCGAGGAAGGCGACACGGTCGTGTTGCGAGCAGACGACCCGTCGGCGCCGCGCGACGTCGAGTCGTGGGCCGACATATCAGGCAACGAGCTCGTCTCGACTGCCGAGAAGGATGACCACTGGGAGTTTGTCATCCGCAAGCGGGGCGGTGAAAAATGAAGAAGCTGCTCTACGTGCAGACAAGCGGCATCGACACCCCCGAGCGCACCTACGCGCCGTTCATCCTCGCCACGACCGCCCAGGCCATGGGCGTCGACGCAACGATATACTTCCTCATCAAGGGACTCACCATCGTCCAGAAGGGCGAGGCGGCATTTGTCCGCATGGGTTCGTTCCCCGCGCTCTCCGACGTGATACAGCAGGCCGTCGACGCAGGCGTGACGCTTTATGCCTGTGAACAGTCGGCACAGCTTCTCGGACTCGAGAAGGGATCGCTTCGCGACGACGTCGAGATCGTCGGCGCCGCTACGCTCAACAAGCTTGTCCTCGAGGCCGACGGCACGCTATACTTCTAGGTGATACCATGCTCTACTTCGACTACGGGGCCGGCATGCCTGTCGACGAACAGGTCTTCGAGGCCATGAAGCCCTTCTTTACCACTCATTTTGGTAACCCCTCCTCACTGCACGAATACGGCGATGCAGTGCGCGAAGCGGTCGAGGCCGCACGCGCTCAGGTCGTGTCGTTTGTTGGTGCCGGCGAGGGCGACAAGGTCGTCTTCACGTCGGGGGCCACCGAATCGAACAACCTCGCCCTCAAGGGCGTGGCACGCCGCGCAAGGAGGCGCGGCACCCATATCGTGACCACCAACATCGAGCACTGGGCCGTCCACACGCCGCTCAAGGCGTTGGAAAAGGAGGGATTCGAGGTGACCCGCGTGCCGGTGGAGCCAAACGGCATCGTCGATGCAGATGCAGTGGCGGATGCCATGACCGAAGAGACGGTCCTCGTATCGGTAATGTTTGCAAACAACGAGATAGGCACCGTGCAGCCCATCAAGGAGATCGCCGAGCGGGCGCATGAGCGCAACATCCCCGTTCATACCGATGCGACCGCTGCCGTGGGGCGCATCCTCGTCGATGCCAATGACTGCGGTGCCGACCTGATCACGCTTTCGTCAAATGATATCTACGGTCCCAAGGGCATGGGCGCGCTCTACATCAGGCGCGGCGTGCGCATCGAGCCGGTGATGCATGGCGGCGGACAGGAATGGGGCATTCGCTCCGGCACCGAGAACGTGGCTGGCATCGTGGGCATGGGCGCTGCGGCAGAGCTTGCGCAAAGGCGCCTTACACGCGACATCGCGCACCTCTCGCACCTTCAGACGAAGCTCATCGACGGCGCCTTCGAGGCCATTCCCGACACGCACCTCAACGGCGACAGGCAGCAGCGCGTGCCAAACAACGTCAACTTCCTCTTCGACTACATAGAGGGAGAAGCGATGCTGCTCTCGCTTTCCAATTACGGCATCGCCGCATCCACAGGCTCCGCATGCTCTTCGAAGACTCTCTCGGCGTCGCACGTGCTCTCGGCGATCGGCCAGTCCAACGAGGAGGCGCACGGGTCGGTCCAGTTCAACATGGGCCGCTTGACCACCGATGACGATATCGACTTCCTCCTGGAGAAGCTGCCGCCGGTCGTGGACCGGTTGAGGAGGATGTCACCGCTCACGCCAAAGGGATTTTTCGACAGGTAGGTGAACAAATGGGATATACGGTAAAGGATATTTTGCAGATCGCTATTACATCGGAGGCTGAAGCGCAGACGTTCTACCTTCACCTCAAGAACAAGACGGACCAGTACTTTTTGAAGGAGCAGATCGCCGGGCTCGCCGAGGAGGAAGGGCGCCACAAGAACGCCATCGCCGCGCTCATGAAGCGAAAGGGCGTCTCGGCCACAGTGTCGAGCGAACGCATGGAGTCGCTCGAGCTTCCATCGCTTGCCTTCGACCCCGAGAAGTCGCTCTCAGAGCTTTTTGAGCTCGCCAAGGGCGGCGAGGACGCGGCTCGCAGATTCTACGCTTCGCTTGCCGAGGTGGTGGAGGGAGCTGAGGAAAGCGCGCTGCTGCGCTACCTCTCCGAGATGGAGGCGTCACACTTCCATCTGCTCGACGCCGAGCTCACAGCGATCAAGCACTTCGAACGATTCGACGATTTCAACGAGATGATGCACGCAGGCCCCTGATCATGCGCCGTGCGGTGGCGCTGATGTCGTCCCTGCTTGAGAACCCGTCGCGTGCGCCGATGCGCGCGACATTAAACGATGCGCAAACGACGCCCCACATGCCACATTCCCAGGGATCACAGCCCGCATGGAGTGCGTGGAGATAGCCTGCGTCGAACGCATCCCCCGCGCCCGTGGTGTCGACGGCGTCCGATCCGTATGAGGGGACATCGGTCGTGTCGTTGATGACACAGCCACCTTCATTTTTCGTGACGACCACTGTCGGAGGCAGGTGTCCTTTCGCATTCATCCGCGCATGGTCGTCCTCGTTGATGAAGAGGATGTCGACAAGCGGCAGCAGGTCCTCGTAGAGACGCTCCGAAGGGTCCCACGATACGGTGGCGCCCGCGTCGCGGGCGAGGCGCATCGCCTCGTTTGCCACGTCTCTTGCCACCGATGAGAGATGAAGGTGGCCGACGTCCCCGAGTGCCTCGCGCGTGCAGCGCACATGGTCGTTGGCGCCGTTCACCTTGACCATGCGCTTGTCCTGCCCGCACGACATGGCGACGGCGAGACCGGTGGGCGCATCTGCCCGCACGACATGGCTCGTGTCGACGCCATTGTGTGCGAGCGAACGCACGCAGGCATCCCCCCGCGCGTCCTGTCCGACGGCTCCGCACATGCGCGCACTCCCGCCGAGGCCCGCATACCACCAGCACGTGTTGGCAGCCGACCCGCCCTCGCCCTCGTAGTACGTTTCCACTGAGAGCTTCTCGTGAAACTCGGGGAAGCGCGGGACCACGAGTATGATGTCGTGATTCATGTTTCCGCAGAAGAGCACGTTCATGGCACACATTCGCAGTGCAACCACATAAATCTTGCCATCGTCTATGCGGCGCATGCATCCGACTTCGTGTCACGTTTTATTTTTAATATTATATTTTGTGTTACTTTTTATATTATTAGCTGAATCTGCCCTCATATTTATTATTCTCAAAATCTTGTTACTATTTGAAACAACTAGTTTGTTTTGTGTTACTATTTACCATAAAATGGCATATCCATTGAGAAAAATATTTATATTGTATCCAAAAGGTGTTATGAATCACAAGGAGGTAACATCAATGAAAAAGTTTGTAACACTTGGTTTGCTTATCGTCCTCTTGACGGGACTTGTCGGCGGATGCATCGGGGGCGGCCCCGATACGACCATCGCCGATGAGCTCGAGGAGCGCCCGCAGCTCTCGATGCTCGTTGACGCGCTCACGTCCGCAGGACTCTATGATGTGTTTGGCGAGGAGGGAGACTACACCCTTCTTGCGCCAAGCAACGACGCGCTCGAGTCTCTAGACGAGCGCTATGCGTCCGACCCGGCGCTCCTGGAACAGATATTGACGTATCACGTGCTTGAAGGGTCGTACTCGGCATCCAAGATCTCACAGTCCCAGACGCTTGCCACGCTGCAGGGCGAGGACATCGAGGTCAATGCCGCAGGCTCGCTCTCCATAGGGGGGGCCTCTGTTACCGAACAGGACATTGAATGCACCAACGGCACGCTCCACGTGATCGATGCGGTCCTCGTGCCGCCTTCGATCGAGGAGACCTATATCGACTACACGTTCGAGGACGGCGCCGGCCGCGAGGTCACCATAGGGAAGGTGCCCGAGCGCGTGGTGTCGCTTGCAAGCTCCGCCACAGAGGTGATGTTTGCCATCGGTGCGGGCGAGAAGGTCGTCGGCGTCGACAAGTACAGCACGTACCCCGAGGAGGTCGCCAGCCTTCCTAATCTCGGGAGCGGGTCGTCGCTTGACATGGAAAAGCTCATCGAGCTCGAGCCCGACCTCGTCGTCATATGGTACTTCTACGGCGATGCCATCGAGAACATCGAGCAGCGCGGCATCAACGTGATGGCGATAAATCCCGCCTCGGTCAGCGACATCTACGATGAGATCGGGCTCTTCGGCACGATCCTTGGCTTCGAGGAGAACGCACAGGAAGTCATCGGCGACATGCAGGCGCGCATATCGGAGATCACCGACTACGTGGACACGATCCCTGTCGAGGACCGACCCACGGTCTTCTACGAGACGTCCCAACCGTTCAAGAGCCTCAACGCCGACACGTTCACCGGCGAGCTCATCGAGATGGCAGGCGGCATCAACATCGCAGCAGACGAGGAGTCGCGCTACCCGGTGCTCTCAAGCGAGTGGATCATCCAGGAGGACCCCGACGTCATCGTAGTGCTCTCGTATGGCGCATCCGTCGAGGAGATCAAGGCGCGCAGCGGATGGGACCAGATATCCGCTGTTGCCAACGACAGGGTCTATGCCGTCGAGAGCGACATGGTCACATCGAACCCCCGTCTCGTGCTCGGGCTCGAGCAGCTGGCGAAATGGTTTTATCCTGAGTACTTCGAGTGAACGTGATGCAGGATATCGAAGCGTACTTCCATAGCGTACGGATGTATCGGCTCACCGTCATGGTGGGCCTCATCCTTTCTTTGTTCGCCGTTGCAGTCCTCGGCATCATGGTCGGACCGGTATCGATCTCGCCGTCAACGATCCTGCACATCTTCTGGATGCAGATACCGCGCGTGGGCGACTCTGTCATGCAGACGTGGCCCCACTCGTACACTTCCATCGTGATGGACGTCCGCCTCCCGCGCGTGCTGCTCGGTATGCTTGTCGGGATGGGCCTGGCCGTCTCAGGATGTGCCATGCAGGGTCTCTTTCGCAATCCCATGGCGTCCCCTTACGTCTGCGGCCTCTCATCGGGGGGCGCGTTCGGTGCGGCTCTTGCTGTCAATCTCGGTCTTGCCTATATCTTCCTGCCGTTCTTCGCGTTTCTTTTCGCGACGCTTACCGTCTTTTTCGTCTACATGATATCGCGGGTCAACAACAAGGTGCCAACAGAGACGCTCCTCCTTTCAGGCATCGCGCTCTCGTCGTTCTTCTCGGCCCTCGTCTCCCTCATGCTCTACTTTGCCGACCAGCAGCTCGAGCGCATCGTCTTCTGGATGATGGGCGGGCTCTGGGCGTCGACGTGGGACAAGGTCGCGGTGACGCTTCCCCTCATAGTCGTCGCTGTCCCGCTCTTCTACGTGCTCTCCCGCGAGCTCAACGCCATGCTGCTTGGCGAGGAGAACGCGACCGACCTCGGCATCAAGGTCGAATCGACCAAGCGTATCATACTCGTGCTCACCGCGTTTACCGTGGGCGCCTGCGTTGCCGTCTCGGGCGTCATCGGCTTTGTCGGCCTCATCATCCCCCACATCGCCCGCATCTTCGTCGGGCCCGACCACAAGATCCTCATCCCCGCCTCCGTCTTGGTTGGCGGGATCTTTTTGATCCTCACCGACACGCTGGCGCGCACGATCATCATGCCTGCCGAGCTTCCCGTCGGCATCATCACGTCGCTTTTCGGCGTGCCGTTCTTCCTTTATCTCCTGCGAAAGCGCAAGGAGCGCATGGGGTGGTAAAAAATGAAACTTTCAGTCTCGTCCCTCAACTTCTCGTTTCCCACCAAAAAAGTGCTGCGCGACGTCTCGTTTTCCGCGCATAGCGGCGAGGTGTTTGGCATCGTTGGCCCCAACGGCTCGGGCAAGACGACGCTGCTTCGGTGCCTGCGCCTCGTTCTCAGTCCCCAGGGCGGTGCCATCACGCTCGATGGCGAGGATGTCACGGTATGGGACCGTTCCCGTATCGCGAGGGTCTTTGGCGTCGTTCCCCAGTCGACGACGCTCACGTTCCCGTTTTCCGTCTTTGACGTCGTCATGATGGGGCGCATCCCGCACCTGGGCCGATTCCAGCGCGAGGGCGCCCACGACATCTCGATCGTCCGCGAGTCGATGAGGCTCACATCGATCGATCATCTCTTTGAGCGGCCGATATCGCAACTTTCAGGCGGCGAGCTTCAACGCGTGATCATCGCCCGCGCGCTCGCGCAGGAGCCGCGGGTCCTCCTCCTCGACGAGCCCACGTCACAGCTTGACATCAATCACCAGTTCGAGGTCATGAAGCTCGTGCGCTCCCTTGCCGTCGAACACAACATGGTCGTGATTATCATATCCCACAACCTCAACCTCTCGCTTCGCTACTGCGACCGGTTGCTCTTGCTCAAGGACGGCGGCGTCCATTCGTGCGGTGCGTCAGAGGAGGTGCTCACGCCCGACAACATCCGCGACGTCTACGGTGTCGAGGCGCAGCTCGATTACAACAAGTGCATCGGCGCGCACCAGCTCACGCTTATCGATGCGATAGAAAAGGATTGATATTTCTACAAAAATATTTTTTTATTTATTTTAAAGTCGTTTCATGCTTATTTTTATCGAAGAACTTTTTATTTCCATTTTAAAAACATTGGATTCATACAGTGGCATGATAAAGAAGAAACAGATCTTTCAAGACCAGATATAAAAGAGAAGATAGCAGTCCAAAAGGACTGCGTTGGTCCGTTATGCCATGAGCGCCGATAGCTCGCCCATGAGCGAGAGCGCCTTTGCAAGCTCGCCAGATGCGTAGATTGGATTTGCCAGTCCTGTCGCGTTTCCCATATGTTCCTGGATGCGCTCGATGAGCTCGGTCATCTCGTCGCTTGGCTCCTCGGGCAGCTGCTCGGACAGCGCGTTCCATTCCTCAAGGACATATGCCAGCTGCGTTCGCGCAAGTGGCATGATCGAGACGGGCGACCAGGTGCTCTTTGCCACATATTCATAGGCACCCATGTCATATGCGCGGTACTGCGGCCTGGCAACGCCGAGGATATCGTCGACCACGTCGGGGCTCATGTCGGTGCCGGCGTCGATGCAGGGCGAGCCAGAGCGGAGCGCGACGTCAGTTGGTGCGTTGACAAAGAGCGGGTCTGCGTCGATGTTGCCCTCGCCGGGCCAGCCGCCGCCGACGTTGGAGTACGTGATGAGCGCATAGTCCCCGTTGGTATCAAGGACTTCGTTCGGATTGTCACCGCAGAAGTTCCCCCAGATAACGCAGTTGGTAAACGTCGATGTGTACGATGTGTTGAACTTCACACCTCCGCCGTTCTCGCCATCATAGGTCCCCCCAGAACTGTAGTACGGTATGGAGTTTTGCGTGAACGTGCAATTGATTACTGTCGGCACGCATGAATACCCATTGAACATACCGCCGCCCCCGGCACTTTCCATGGGGACTTCATCGCCCATCGAAGCAATGGCATTTGAATGTGGCTCACCAATCACGACATTTCCAACAAATACGCAGTTGGTGACGTACGGTTCGCTGTAGCCATGATTATCCATACCAGCTCCGCGCCAGCCTGCCTCGTTGTAAGAGAATATGCAATCGGTAACGATGGGCGTAGCACCTGTGGAACCTGCATTATACATCCCACCGCCGCGGTTTTCCGCCCAGTTGTTCGTGAACGTGCAAGAGATGACGTGAGGGGCCGCCCCACCGGCGTTCATCATGCCCCCACCACCTTGGTAGTACGCTTCGTTGAATCGAAAGATGCAATCAGTAACGATCGGCTCTGAATAGTCACCGTTCATCATGCCTCCGCCTTGGTATTCGGCAACATTATACTCGAATATACAGGTGCTCACGACGAGGCTGGCGCCACAGTTGTGCATGCCGCCGCCGTTGCCAGACTCCGTATAGTTCCCGGTGAACAGGCAGTTGTCTATGTTCACGCTATACGTATCATAGTTTTCAATTCCCCCCCCGTTGTAATAGGCACTGTTCTCCTCAAACGTGCAGGTGGCAATTGAAATGATGGCTTCGTAATCGTTGTACATGCCGCCGCCATATTCAGCATCGTTTTCTTTGAAAGTACAATCGGTAAAGACACTGCCGGCATCGCTGTTTGTACCCAACACTTCGCCCAGGGGGTATACAGAACCTGTATCTCTACGTTTACCAGACGATGATGCTAAAGACGTGTCAATTGCGCCCTCTGTGGTGTTTTCATACATGCCATAAACATATACTCCGCCACCGTAGTCAGCGTAATTATTCTCGAACGTGCTGTTAGTGACCGTGGCTTTCGAGTAGTAAATATCCATTCCTCCCGCATAATCGCCACTATCATTGTTCAAGAACGTACAGTTGTTAACAATAGTGGATGAATAGTCGATATCAATGCCACCGCCATAACTCCCCGCTGTATTATCCTCGAACGTGCAGTTGTTCAGGGCTACGTCTGATTCGTGGGAGTATAGTCCACCACCGTATGAATTTGTATAATTTTCAATGAAAATGCAGTTGGATACGACGGCTTTTGATTGATAGATGTATATTCCACCACCATTCATATTAAAGCTATAATCATTATCTATCGTGCCGCTTCCATTGGTAATGGTGAATCCCTCAACCGTAACAGCGCAATCGCCCGTGTATTCGATACGAAGGATGGAACCGTTGTCTTCACCATCAAGTATGGTAGAGCCCGCACCGGCGCCCACGAGCGAGAATGACTTCCCAGGATCATTGATCACGATGTTGGCGTAGAAGGTGCCGCCTTCAAAATATATTGTACCCCCTTCATCGATGTCGTCTATGGCAGCATGGATCGCCGCAGTATCATCTCCCCCGCTGGGCGAGAGTGTTATCGTTGCGGCTGCTGAAACAGGCGAGAAAGCGAACAAAGCAGATAGCAGAATGAAAATAAAAGCATAAGAGAAAATAATATTAATTCGTTTCATTATTTATCACCCCAAATAATACTTATTTTATTTTTATGAATAACTATATAATTTACTAAAATTAGATTAAAAAACTTATCCCTGACTCATATAAAAACTCAATGTAATGTCTCTGCAATGATGATACGCCTTCATGTCCCGGTATTTTTAGCTCGATTCACAAACGACCGCTAGTTGATGCAGAAACCAAAGTTGTTTTTGCCTTCGAGCCATATTGCTTTTTTCATTCTGTCAGACGATGGAAGGTAAAGGTGGATGCCGATGTGCACGGGCTTAAAGCGATACGCACTTCGTTTTGTGTCATCGTCAAATATTGTGGTGACTATACTGACAGTCCCTCCCTGATTAGGTCCACGTATGTAAATTGATATGAATGAATCTTCAATGATCTTACTCTTTCATTTTACGTTTTAAGAAAGAAAAAAAATCTATGAATTAGAGAACTGAAAACAGAAGAAAAAAGAGAGTCACCATCTGGTGACTTACTGATTCTTGTTGGGAAGGAACGGAACGAGCCAGCTGCCAAACGCCGTCGGGTTCCTCGTCTGCAGGTAGACGTTGCCGTGCCCTTTGAGCTTGAGCACGAGCCCTTCACCCGAGAGGAACGTCGACTTGAGCCCCCCGATCTTTTTGACCTCGTAGTCGATGGATTCGGAGAATCCCACGAGGTGCCCGGTGTCGATGATCATCTCGCCGGCAAGCTCGCGCTTGATGAGCGCGCCAAACGCCGAGACGAAGAGGTCGCCCCTGCCTTCCGCCTTGAGGAAGAAGAGCCCCTCGCGCGATACCATGCCCCGCAGCCCCTGGAACTTGGTGTCAAGTGTCATGTCGGGGGTCGATGCAAGGAACGCTCCCGACTGCATCATCCACCTTTCGCCTTCCATCGGGATGCACTGTATGTCGCCTGGATACCCTGGTGCCAGCGTGATCTCGCCCGGGCCGTTCTCAGCCGTGAACGTGTTCTGGAAGAACGACTCGCCTCCAAGCGCCTTGCGCTTGAACGCACCGAACATGCCTCCCTGCATACCCGTTTGCACGGTGCAGTTGGCAGACATCGAGACCATGGCACCCGCCTCCGCCTTGATGGACTGGCCGCTCTTGAGGTTGACCTGCAGCAAGGTGTATGCCGGACTCTTCAATACTTCGTAATCAAAATCTTTCCCTTGTTCCATTATAATCACCAAGAAATGTCTTGCGCGGCATGTTTATATATATTTGTATTTGTTTTTCCCGTGGGGTGTCGACACATGCGTTCTCGCCCCGACCTCTCTCATATGCGCGGCGAAGTATGGCAAAGCGCTCACAATATTTATGTATCTGTCCGCCATTGTAGGTAAGGACGGGATCTCCATGGAACTGGCGTTGATAGCTGCAAGCATGTTCATCGCAGCAACGATCGGGGCAAACGACATAGCCAACGCCATCGGTACGACGGTGGGGGCCAACATCCTCTCGTACCGCAAGGCGACGGCGCTAGCTGGCGTCTCCGTCGTCGCCGGTGCGCTCCTTGCGGGAAGCAACACGATCGACACGGTGGGAAGGGGGCTCCTTGACACGTCCTCGCTTGAGCTCCTGACGCTCTCTGTCGCACTCACGTGCGCCGCAAGCGCCGTTGCGATAGCAACGTATCTGAGCTTTCCCGTCTCGGCAACGCAGTCGGTGGTGGGCGCCCTGGCGGGAACGGGGCTTGCAACAGGCCTTGCCCTCAACTCGTCGGTGCTCTTTGACATCGCCGTCGTCTGGACGCTGCTTCCTTTCTTCTCAGCCGCCATGTCGTTTCTGTCGTTTTTCTTCTACAGGGGCGTGTTCTCACGCCTCTTCAAACAAAGGGCGTATACTTACGAGCGCTTCATTGCGCTACTCGTTGCGGGGTCTGGCATCCTCGTTTCGTTCTCGCTCGGCTCAAACAACATCGGCAACGCCGTGGGAACGCTCGTGGCCCAGGATGTCATGAACGCCGAGAGCGCCATCGTGCTCGGTGCGCTGTTCATCGCGATCGGTGCGCTCCTCTTCTCAAAGCGCGTCATACTTACCATCGGGAAGGGGATAACGCAGCTCGACCCCCTGCAGGCGTTCGTGTGCCAGTTCTCGTCATCGTTTACCGTCTTTGCCTGCACGCTCATAGGCATCCCCGTCTCGCTGAGCCAGGCGACGGTAGGAAGCGTGGTAGGGGTGGGATTGACGAAAGGCACGACATCGGTCAACAGGCGCTTTATCATGCGCATCGTGGGCAGTTGGATAGCGACGCCGTTCTTGTCGGGCGCGGTCTCGTACGCCCTCATCCGCCTCATCGCGTGATGCGCGTGCCCACATGCTCGCCCCTGAGCGTGCGCGCCAGCGCGCCCGGCTCGCCGAGCCCGATGATGTCGACCATCTCGACGGCGTCCCCAAATCTCGCTATCTCATTGAGCTTGCCCCGCATGCCGCCGGTAACGTCGCCCGACCCGCCCGCCTCGATGAAGGGCAGGCGTCCGAACGTCACGTGGTCGATGCGTTGCGCATCAGCATCCTCTTTCGGGTCGGTGGTGTAGATGCCTCCGACGTCGGTTAGGAAGATCGCCCTGCTTCCGGGAAATGTGCGTGCGAGATGGAGCATGATCTGGTCGCCCGAGAGGATGGAAAACGAAAGCGCCGCATCATGGACGGCGTCGCCGTAGAGCACCGGCACGAATCCCTTCTGCACGGTCTGGCGTATCAGGTCGTCGTTGCTCCAGTCGATGATGCCCTCGCGCGTGGTCATCACCGCGCTTGTCTGGAGCGCGAACGCGTTGACGCCCCCCTCGTTGAGCGCCTCGCAGACCCTGTTTGAGAGCGTGCGCATGGCGACGTTGATGCGGGCGACGCCCTCGCGCTGCGTCTTTGACGTGATGGCGCCGCACACATCGTAGCGTGCGGCCAGCGGGTGTCCGAACGAACCGCCCCCGTGGCAGAGCACGACGTCTTCTTCCGTGTCGCGAAGCGCGGCCGCAAGCTCGGCGAGCGCCTCATCCTTAATCGAGAAGGGCACCTTCTTGTCCGTGATCGCCGACCCGCCTGCCTTGATGAGTATCATGGTGTCCACCTAGAAGTTGAGGAACTGCATCGCACGGGCGATGTCGGCCTCGTTGATGATGAAGATCGTGTTTGTCCAGCAGCTCATGGTCTCGCATATGTTGATGCCGTGCTCGCCGAAGAGCGAGTAGAGGTGTGCGATGACGCCCGGCGTCGTCTCGAGCTCAGGCGGGCTCTTTATCGTGATCATCGCCAGGTCCTCTGACGACTTGAAGGCGTCGTCGCCCAGCGCGTCCCTGAGCAGCTGACGGTGCTTTTCCGTCGTGATGAGCGTGATGGCGGTGGAGCCCTCGATGCTGTAGTAGATGTCCTGCTCCTTCTTGATCTTGTCCTCGAGCGATATGAGCGTTCGCGGATGAACGGTCTTTTTCACGATGAAAACGATGATCTTGTTCTTTATCTCAAGCTCGCTCTTTGAGAGGATGTCCATGATGACCTCCTCGTGTGACCGTTTTGGCCTGAGCTGCTCGAAGTAGCGCCTGCTGGCCACGATGATCGCGTCCTTGCTCGTCTTCTTCTGGATGTCCTTTTCCCGCGCGATCTTCTCGGCAAGCTTCGAGTAGTTGATAAGGTTGTTGCTGATGCAGTCCTTTATCGACGGGTGCGTGTCGATGTACTCCTTCGTGATCTCCGCCGTTGTCTTCATATGGTGGCTTCTCGTATCATATCATATAAAAATGTTATTATAAGGACACGTGCGTTTGATATCGAAATGTCAAAAATGGCCGTCTTATCCTGCGTGCCAGTTTGAAATTGGTCGATACTTTTAAGTGAGGTGTCTGCTACGTCGACGCACGTGATCATATGGATTATAACAAGGTGGTTTTGGCCTACAGTGGCGGTCTTGACACGTCGGTGATCCTGCGCTGGCTCATCGACAAGGGCTATGATGTCATCGCCTACATCGCCGATGTGGGCCAGCACGACGACTTCGACCAGATAGCCGAGAAGGCACGCGCATGCGGCGCATCAAAGGTCTATGTGAGCGACCTCAAGGAGGAGTTTCTCACCGACTACGTCTACGAGGCGATCGCTGCCAATGCCGTCTACGAGAACGTTTATCTCCTCGGTACCGCCGTCGCACGCCCCATCATCGCCAAGGAGCACGTGCGCATCGCGCGCGAGGAGGGCGCAGGAGTGCTTTGCCACGGTGCCACCGGCAAGGGCAATGACCAGGCGCGCTTCGAGCTCGCCTACATGACGCTCATGCCGGAGGCCGAGATACTCAGCCCGTGGAAGGACCCCGAATGGCTTGCCGAGTTCAAGGGCCGCAAGGACATGATCGCCTATGCGGAAAAGTGCGAGATACCGATACCCGTTTCCCTGAGAAAACCGTTTTCGATCGATGAGAATCTCTTGCATACGAGCTACGAGGCCGGCGTGCTCGAGGACCCCGGACGACCGTATGACAAGGACATGTTCAAGAAGGGGACCCATCCGTTCGATGCGCCCGACGAGCCCGACCTCATCCGCATTCACTTCAAGGGCGGCGCGCCCGTGAAGGTGGAGGACATCGAGGCCGGCACGAGCGTCGAGGGACCGCTCGCGCTGTTCGATCATCTCAACGAGCTCGGCCTGAAGCACGGTGTGGGCATCGTCGACATGGTGGAAAACCGCCTCATGGGGATGAAGTCGCGCGGCGTCTACGTCACGCCCGGCGGCACGATACTCTTCAATGCGCATCGCGACCTCGAGTCGCTCACGCTCGACAAGGAGGTGCAGCACTACAAGGAGTGGATGTCCATCGAGATCGGGCGCCTGATCTACAATGGGCTGTGGTTCTCGCCCGAGTTCGACTTCCTCATGCAGTCGGTGCGCCACAGCCAGAAGGCAGTGAACGGCCACGTCGACCTGGCCATCTACAAGGGCGCGGCACACGTCATCGGACGCCACTCCGACTCATCGCGCTACGACAACGGCATCGCCTCCATGGACGAGCATGGCGGCTACGACCAGACGGATGCAAAGGGTTTTATTCGCATATTCGGATTGCGTCTCAAGGCTGGTAGTAAAAAATGAAGCTATGGGATAAGGACGTTGCCCACGACGAGGCGGCCTCCGCATTTGCGGCCGCGGGCGATGCGAAGCTCGATGAGCGCCTGCTCCCCTACGACTGCGTCGCATCGATAGCCCACGCCAAGGGCCTCAATGCGGCAGGCATCATCGACGACAATGAGCTCTCCATGCTTACCGATGCGCTTGTGGAACTGAGGGAGATGGCGCTCAAAGGGACGTTTTCGCTCTCGCCCGACGACGAGGACTGCCATAGCGCCATCGAGCGCTTCCTCGTGGAGCGCCTCGGCGACACGGGACGAAAGATCCATACATGCCGCTCGCGAAACGACCAGGTGCTCTGCGCGCTTCGCCTCTGCTACATCGACGAGCTGCACCATATCGTCGACTCGATACTCGACCTCATTGGCGCGCTCCAGGATGTGGCGGATTCGCGCGGGGACGTGTCGTTTGCTGGACACACCCATACGAGAAAGGCCATGCCCACCACGGTGCGCGACTGGGCGCAGGGTTATATCGGCGTCCTTACCGACAGTGTCATCACGATCGAGGGCGTGTTGCGCCTCATCCGCTCCAATCCGCTGGGCACCGGCGCGGGATACGGCCTTCCCATCCACACCGACCGCCGACTCGTCGCCGACGAGCTCGGGCTTCCTTCGATCGATGTCAACGGCATCTACTCGCAGCTCAGCAGGGCTAAGCATGAAAAGCTCATGCTCTCCGGGCTCTCGAGCGTGATGTATGACCTCAACAGGCTCGCAAGCGACCTCATACTGTTTTCCCACCCTGACCTTGGCTACTTCGTCATCGACACCTCGATGACCACCGGATCGTCGATCATGCCGCAAAAGACCAATCCCGACGCGCTCGAGGTCATACGCGGCTACTACTCGGTCATCCTCGGCAACGAGATGCAGGTGGCAACGGTCACCCACAATCTCATCTCGGGCTACCACCGCGACGTGCAGCTCACAAAGGGCGTCGTCTTCTCATCGCTTGACACTGTCAGCTCGTCGCTTGCGATGATGGGGCGCGTCGTGTCGACGCTTGCCGTGTCCGAATCCGCATGCGAGGCGAGCCTCTCCGAGGAGATCTTCCTAACCGAGAAGGCGTACGAGCTCGTCAGGCAGGGCGTGCCGTTTCGCACCGCCTATCAGCGCGTGGCAAACGACTACTTCTCTCGCAAGGGGAAGTAAGGCGCCGGCACGGAGACCGTCTTCACCATGGCGTCGATTGCGACATGCGTCCGGGACCCACATTAAACAAACTATTTAAGCGCGTCGTGAGATGGGGGTAGTGGTGAGACCAGTGCCACGCCACGACCTTGAGTCATTCTTGGAATCTAGAAAGGAGATCATAGAGCTCATACTCGAAAAGGCCCTTCCCCGTGCGATGACGGAGGACTATGTCAACATGCTTTCGGGAAAGCCTGCATACGGCTACGATACCGAATCGCTCACGATGGGCATCTCCCGCCCCGTCTGGGACTTCCTCTCCCGCGGCGGCAAGCGCTGGCGCCCCATCCTCTTCACGCTTATCGTTGACGCCCTTGGCGGCGACAGGGACCGGACGCGCGACTATGCCGCGCTCGTCGAGCTCGTGCACAACGGCACCATCATCATCGACGACATCGAGGACGGCTCCGAGATGCGCCGCGGAAAGGAGAGCCTGCACACCCTCTTTGGCGTCGACACGGCGATCAACGCCGGCAACGCGCTCTACTTCATCCCGCTTGCCCTCTTCGTGAACAACAAGGCAGGATTTTCCGACGACGTGCTCGTTCGCGCCTACAACATCTACTCCACCGAGATGATCAACGTGCACCTGGGACAGGCGCTTGACATCTCTTGGCACCGGGGCGAGCGAAGCGCGGACGCCATATCCGAGGAGCAGTACATACAGATGTGCGCCTACAAGACCGGCACGCTTGCGCGCATGTCGGCCAAGCTTGCCGCCGTACTCTCGGGGGCCGATGACGAAACGGTGAACGTGCTTGGACGGTTCGCCGAGTCGGTCGGCGTCGCGTTCCAGATCCAGGACGACATTCTCGATATCGTCACGAAGGGCGAGGACCGTGAACGGTTCGGAAAGCCGTATGGCAACGACATCACCGAGGGAAAGATCACGCTGCTCGTGATCAAGACGCTCCAGCGCGCCCCGCCCGAGGAGGCGCAGACGCTCCTTGACACGCTCTCGCAGCACACCCGCGAGAGGGAAAGGCTTGACGCGGCGATCGGCATCATCGAGCGACATGGTGCGATCGAGAGCGCCAAGGAGATCGCCGATGCGCTCGTCATATCGTCATGGGAGGAGGCAAGGAAGGTGCTTCCCGAGTGTGAAGCGAAGGATATGCTCAAGCTCTTCGTCCACTATCTCGTGGAACGCAAGGAATGAGGCCTGCGTGCCCGTCCGTTCCTACTTCTTTTGCATACTTTTCTTACTTTTACTTATTTTACATTATTTACTCGAAATGTTCTGCAAAAAGTATTTAAAGGAAAAGTTTCAATAAATGATTACTTATACCATGGTGTATGGCAATGCACGAGTTCCTAGGAATGGATGGTAGACATATTCCTAATTATTGCCTATTTTCAAGCACTACATCGTCAATTGGGAGGAAATGAAAGATGAAAGAAAAGATGAAAAAGGGCGTGTCTCTTTTCATAGGAGCCATAATACTTCTAAGTTTAGTATATATTAATGCCGAACCGGCCAAGGCCGCAAACGCTATCACAGGGGATGCGGACGCGGTTTGGTTCGACTTCAATGGCAACGATGAGTTCGATTCCGGAGAGGGTCTCGAGGGCATCGGCGTCTATCTTGATAATGCCGGATCGGCCGGTGCGACCACGGCGGGGGACGGATCGTTTACGGACGTCTTCTCCGGGTCTCCTGCCGGCCTGGACTGGGATGGGCTTCACTACCTCACGTTCAAGGCCGACGGGTTCCAGACCGTGTCGTACAACGTCGACAACTCCGGCGGTACGCTCGCCCTTGCTGGAGGGACGGTCGAGATGCATCTCAAGGACTCGATCTACGGACGGGTCGTCGATACGTCCGGCTCGCCTGTCGCAGGCGTCAAGGTCGAGGCGCTCGACCACGTGACCCATGCGCTCGCGACCGATGTGCTCGGCGATGATGCCGTCGTGCGCACCGACCAGTTCGGAAACTTCGTGTTCAAGGGCCTTCCCACCGACACGTATGACATCAGGACCTCCAAGGACCAGTATGTCTCGCAGGTCAAGACTGCCGTACGTGTCTACCGGGGACAGACAACAGAAGGCATCAACTTCGCCATAAGCAAGAACTTCGGTTCGATCGAAGGCCATGTCTCGAACGGCTCCGCGCCCATCGAGGGCGCAGAGGTGTCGATCAAGGGCCTTGGCCTCTCAGCGATCACCGATTCAGATGGGTATTATAAGATAACAGGCGTCACACCTGGCAGCTACACGATGATCTGTGAGAAGGACGGGTACAAGACCGATGTGCTCTACTACGACGACTCCGGAGCGTTCGGGCTCAACGGCGGACCCCTAAGTCCGTTCGTGCAGCCCGGTCCACCCGTTACACCCGTTCCAGCCGACTTCAACCTCTCACCAGAACCGCTCACACCGACCAACGGCTACATATCGGGCATCGTCACCGACGTGAACGGCAACCCGATCGAGGCCGCAACGGTCGAGGTGCCGGGCCTCGGTCTTGCAACGGCGACCGACAGGGCAGGGTACTACTTCTTCGAGGAAGTGCCAAACGGCGAGTATGATGTCGTCGTGACCGACCCGTGCCCACCGATCGACTGCGAGCTTGAGGAAAGCGAATATGAGGGCCTTCTCGACCACAAGACGGCCAAGGAGCGCGTCGAGGTGATACCCAATCTCAACGCGGAGACCAACTTCCAGCTCGAGGAGAACCCAGGCTTCATCGTTGGACAGATCCTTGACAAGGATGGTCTGCCTGTAGAAAACGTTTCAGTGTCGATACCAAATACCACCATTTCCTCCCTGACCGACGTCAATGGCTGGTATGTGCTTGAGGGTATCAACATCGAGCGTTACTCAGTGTACGACTACGAATCCTCGTCGATATGCTACTACGTTGACGATGTGATCGTCAAGACGAACGAACCGGACTACTACACCAACACGCTCACGGTCACGCCGCTGCCAGCAAACGAATCGTTTGACAACTCATATGACATAACGATCGTTCGAAGGACGGGTATCATCAAGGGCGTTGTCTACGACCGCGGAAGCAACACCGCGATCGAGGGCGCACGCGTCCGTGCATACGGCCGTGAGGCCATCACCGATGACAGCGGCATCTACGAGTTCGTGCAGGTGCCTGTAGGCTCATACACCGTCGTGGCGGATGATGGCGGTGCGGGCGACTACGAGGAAACGACACACGATGTGGTCGTCAGGACGGGCATTACCGTCTCGAGCGGCGCTCAGTCAGTATGCAACTTCCAGGGCAGCTACGCACTCCCTGATGAGACGGTATCCAATTACGGCTACGTTTCAGGCGTCGCATACGAGGACACCAACGGTACAGACGCGTTCGAAGAAGGAGAGGGACTCTCTGGCGTTACCGTCGAGATACCTGGATATCCGTCAGTGACCTCAGATGATTTCGGCTTCTACTTCGTAAAGGCCGATGCAGGCGACCACAACATGGTGGCCTACAAGGATGATTACGACTGGTGGGTCGCACCCGCAATGATGGGCGTAATCGCTGATGAGGAGAATCCTGACAATAACGTTGAAATGCAGCGCCTGACGGGCGAACTTGTTGGCAGGGTGACCGAGGACGGCGACCCAGTTGATGAGTCCATACTTTGGACACCCGGATATGAAAATTCATGGCGTCCTCTCGATGCCCTAAGGTATACGTACAGTGATTTTTACGGGAACTATGCCTTTGCCGATCAAATGGGTCTAGAGGATAACTCCATACCCAAAGGGCGTCATCTACTCATCATGCAAAAGTATGATGGTGACGATTATGGAAACCCATGGTACGAATACGAGTTCAACTACGTGACCATATCGTCGACCGTGACCAAGAACGTATCACCGACACGTGAGACAGGACGCGTCGAGGGGTACGTCTGGGAGGACAAGGATGATAATCTAACGTACGATCCGCCAACGGATATCCCCCTGCCCGACGCCAACGTGTCGTTATCGCGCATGTTTGCCGCTACGTCCGACACGACCGGCTACTACACCATACTCGATGTACCAATAACGAAGGACTTCACGCTCGACCTTGGTCGAGAGATCAACAGGTACACGGGCATAGCAGAGCTCAACGGTTACGATGTCGAGAAGTATGAATCCACGTCACCACCCGCGCCGGACCCGGACCTCTACAAGAATCATACGCCCGACCCGGAGCCATACCTCCTCTGTAATAATATACTAGTATATGAAGAGGTATACTTCGACGATGTCACAACCGATATCGGATACCCGATGGACAAGGCCGATCCGCTGCCGGTGACAGGCTCGGTATCGGGCGATGTCGAGCTCTCGCTCAACGACATCAACGCCGAGACCGAGGTCTGGATACAAAACAGCGACAATGCCACATGGTCCGACATCGAGGGATTCTGGATCCTGCTTGATGTCGTCCCAGCAAACTACGCCATCCAGGCGAGCAAGCCGTTTTACGTCTCGCAGATACAGTACAACGTCCCCGTGACGGCTGGCCACGAGACCGACAACATCGACTACACGCTCGAGAAGGATGGCGCGCTCAAGGGCCACGTCTACGAGGACGTCAATCACAACGGTGTCTACGATGACACGATCGATGTGCCCGTGCGCAATGCCACCGTGAGCATCGCTGGCCGACAGGTCACGACCGACATCAACGGGGCCTACTACATCAACGGCCTCTACTCCAATCTGCCATACATTGGATACACCGTGACATGCACGAAGCAGGACTACTCTCTTGCAGCTGTGTATGATGTGGATATCGTGCACGGAGGCACCACATCCGGTGTCGACTTCCTCATCGAGAAGGAGGAAGGGCTTATCATGGGCTACGTCCGTGACTCGTCCACAAACGATGGCATCGAGGGAATAGAAGTGCTAGCCATGGACGACGATATCCCATCCAATGAGGAAACGGGTGTTACCGACAGCAACGGATGGTACGTACTCGTGGCCAACCGTGGCACCTACACGCTCCAGGCACCCATGGAGCCGAATACCACCGATTATGTGACCAAGGAGCGCTACGATGTGGTCGTCCCAGGCAGGGCGATAGTCACCGAACACTTCGCGCTCTGGGACGAGACAACGATGCCTGACAACAACCTTTACGGTATCGTTTGGCGAAACAATAATAGTGACCCAGCTTATCAGCCAGGCGAGGAAGTTGAAAATGTCGAGGTATCAATCCCCGGACTTGGTCGCACAGTTTATAGCTCTAGCTCCACCAACAACGACATAAATGGAGATGATTACAACTTCGTCTTCATGGATGTGCCAAACGATGGCGGCAGGACCTACCATGTGACCGCAAAGGAAGAGATCACTGGTACCACGCCGCAGCAGTACACCATGACGGTGGCACGGGACCAAGCGACAAACACACAGGTCATGATCGAGCTTCCATCGACACCATCGACACCGTATGACTCATGGATAGAGGGTATCGCCTTCTGGGACATGAACAACAACGGCGTCGTCGATGAGAACGAGCGCATCCCTGACATGCCGGTCTATATCCCCGGCTCAGGTGTCAACAACGATGTGGCATCCGCGGGGCTCAAGGCCGAGACCGATTCAACTGGATACTATATTATCAACGAAGTGTCTTCACAGATAAACAGCTCGACGACGAAGATGACCATCGTGGCGGGCGATCTCGCAGATGAAGGAATATACGAGCCAGGCATACAGAGGAATCTACCCATGGTGGAGGGCAGTGGCCAGTGGATCGACTTCCCACTCTACAAGACGACATCTTATACTTCTGCATATCTTTATGGGGAAGTATATTTCGATGCAGATGGCGAGAATGACTATGATGTCGATGCCTCCGTGCCCAAGACGGAGGGTATCGTCAATGCCAGTGTGACCGCTGACAGTGTTTCCGAAGACACCGATAGCTTCGGATTCTACATACTCGAGGGCCTCACTGCTGATGAGACCTACCTCGTAGAGGTAAACGCTGCCGGGTACGAGTCTCACGAGGAATACACGACCGTCGAGCTTGGCCTCAACACCATGAACTACTCGCTCAACAAGCTCACGAACACCATAAGCGGATACGTCTTCGAGGACGTGAATGGAAATGGTGTCAAGGATGCGGGCGACAAGGTCATCAACGCCAAGATCATCGCTGTTAAGAATGGCGTAGGCACGTTCGAGGCATTCACCGATGATACCGGGTTCTACTCGGTGCCAAGCCTGCCTGTTGGAACGTACACGCTCCAGTGTGTTCAGATCGTGGATGGCACTGAACTACCAGAGTACCAAGACTGGCAGATTGAGGACCCGATCGTCATCTCTGAGGGCGACATCATCGAACAGGACATACCGATGTCACGCTACTTCGTAAATGTCACAGGTAGTGTAGATGACGGCTCCAATCCAGTTCAAGGTGCGGACGTAGAATGGTTCTCTCCAGATGACTTCTCTACGCCACGGTTCACTACACAGACTGATAGTAGCGGCAACTGGGACACATCTGGATGGGAGCATGCTGACCTTAACTACGACGGAGATAACGACGACAATGAAACGGGCGTACCCCTTGGTACCTGGTTCGTCAAGTTCTCCAAGACGGGCTACGATGTAACCACCAAATGGGTAACGCTCGATTACGATGATTGGGATAGTTACTACATAACTGCTACCATCAATGAATCATCCTCTACGCTTGGTATCATAAATGGTACAGTTACGCAGATGGACGGTACGACCCCCATACAGGGTGTAACAGTAAAAGCAACAAATACATCTACAACGGACGAGTACTACGCTTCCACACTTGGTGATGGTACATACAGCGTCAACGACTTGCCGGACGCTACCTACGATCTCGAATTCAGCAAGTTAGGATTCGTTACAGAAGTAGTGAATGGCGTGGTTGTTAATCCAGGAGACACCATAACTCAGGACATCAGTCTTGACATGAGCGTTGCAGGATTTGGCGATCTCGAGGTCACTGTCACTGATGATTCAGCGAGCTCATATGTGGGGGCACTAGTGACGATATGGCACTTCAATGAATCAACACAAGTATACGAATACTTTGGCGAGGCCGCAACCAATGGTTCAGGTATTGCTACGTTTACCAATCTCCCAACGGATGGCGATGGTGAAACGTATGTTGCATGTGCCTCGGATAACGACGCTGACATGATAATGGATGCGTCTGAGTTCGTGGTAGAAGTGGGCGACTCAGATACTGTGTCTCTAGTACTCGAACCTGGCACATCATCCGACCTAACGTTCCCTGAGGCTGGCTGGTACATGATGTCGTTCCCCGTGCTCGTGCCAGAGGACGTGCCATGGCCCGCACTGCTCTATGCGAGTGGCATAGATTACTCGACATGGGACAAGATCGCTCAGTACAATGGCACTGACGAATACTACGAATACTACGACTACCCTGACACATCTAGCGTAAAGTCATCGACCGTGAAATATCCGGAACATGACCGCGGCTACTGGATACGACTAAATGGGCTTGCAGAGCTTACAGTGGTAGGAGAAGAGAGTACTACCTCTCGCTCTATTGACATCACCGGTGGCCAGTGGAGCCTGATAGGCTACAACCTGCTGACAGCAAACAACGACATCGCAACGGCATTGGATGCTTCAGTGCCAGGAACGGTCAACCTCATGTGGACGTACCTCCCCGACGAGGTCGCTGGATCGCCAACGAACCAGGCACAGCTCTACGACCCGCGTGGGCGATTTGCAAGCGGATTTGATGAGTTCAATCCATGGCATGGATACTGGATATACTGCGACGATGATTGTACAATCACAATCTCCTAAACAACGGTGAACCTGATGCGTCGGTCTGTCTGTGGAGCGGCACTGGTCCTCATCGTCCTCCTCTCGGGGGCGATGGTGGCAGGTGCCGACCTCCAGGTATATATACAGTGGAGCGGGGAAGAGGCCCAGGTCTATGCAGGGTACTCCACAAGCATAGACGTAACCGTGCTCACGAGCAGTACGGGTGAACCTACGACTACACCTTCCCCCACCACATCGCCATCTCCACCAACGGAAACTCCACCACCCCCCCCATCTCCGCCAAGTGAGTCTTCTTTCGTCACAGGCGGGGGCATGGGCATGCCAGGTACCGGCAGCGCGAGCTCGTTCAAGATGGCGAACGTGAACAACATTTATCTCAGCGTCATGGGCCCGCCAGAATGGGACGTGACGCTCTCTGAGGACCGGCTCATACTCGAGGGCAATGACAGCGAGACCGTCACCGTCGACGTCTCGGTACCCGAGGGCGAGGCTCCGGGCCTCTACGAGATCCAGTTCACCGCAACATCATCGATCGGCGACAGGTCTGTGACCCTTCCGGTACGCGTGCTCGAACCATACGACGTGATACTGTCAAATCTTGTCATCACACCCGAGGAGCCGGCGCTTGGCGACACGGTCAACGTCAGTGTCGACGTGACCGTCGACGGCGATGTGAATCTGCCCGACAAGATACTCGGCTTCTACATCCCGGAGATCGCACAGGGCAACCTCGCTTCGACGACGTTGTCGTTCGAACCGAACTCCACACAGACCGTCACGCTCTCTTGGGGCGCAAGCAGGCTTGGCGACCTAACCGCCAAGATGTACCTCAATCCGCACCAGTACGACTCGAACATTGACAATAACTCCATACAGACCACCTTCACGGTGGCCGAGGCAGAAGATCCCTGCACGCTCGCAGAGGAGACGTTCGAGGCGGCCATGGAGGTCTACGAGGAGGACTGCGAGGAAGCGCGCTCGCAGCTCGAGATAGCCCGGGCCCTCTATGAGCAGTGCGGCGACGAGGACGGCGTGGCCCAGTGCGACTTCTACTTGGAAAAGTGCGACAAGTACGGCCTTGCAGAGGAGCTTGTCGAACAGGGCGATGCCTTTGCCGACCAGGGCGACTGCGAGAGCGCCATTAACAAGTGGCAGGACGCCAGGGAGATCTATGCCAGCTACGACGACGATGCAATGGTCCAGATGATCGATGACCGCATCGAGTCGTGCGAAGAGGACGACGGGACGCCGTGGTATATGCAGACGTGGTTCCTTGGGTTGCTGCTGTTGCTATTACTCCTGGCAATCCTTATCATACTCCTTGCCCGCCGCAGGGAAGAAGAGGAGGAGGAAGGACCACCACCCGAGTTCTACGGAGAGGCAGCACCGGTGCCGCCACCAGGACCTCCAGAGGGGGGCGAGGGTGCACAGCGAACGCTCGTGACGCCGGTAGCGCCCGGACGCACGGCGCCGACGCCAAGCGACCCTGACGCCGCCAAGCTCGTGGACGGTCTTGACAAGGCAGTGGCGCACTACGATCCAGAGACGATACGCAAGGACCTGAAAGGTGCCGTGTCGAACTACTCGAAGATCGTCGACCGCCGCAACACGCTTGCTGCCCGCATGGACAAGGAAACGCTTGACTACGTGGATGAACAGATAAGGCTCCTTGAAGATAAGATATTCAACGAGCTTTAATCTTTTTCTTTATTTTTCTTTTATTAATTATTTTTTAATTTATTTTTATTAATTATTTTATTATTTAATATTTATATTTTTATTATAAGTATATAATAATATTATTTTTTTTTCTAATAGCAATTTACCAATAGATAAGTTTATATATAGGTTATTAATCTTATAATATTTGGAGGTGTGTGCATGGGAGCTAAGGCATCGCCTAAAAAGAAGAAAGAAACGACTGCAACTCAGAAGAACGTAAAAAAGAAGTGATTCTTCGCAAAAAAATTAGTTTTTTTACTCAATTGGGGACAGGCGTCATCGCATGTCCCCGCCTCTCCTCATCATGTGCCCCCGGGGCTACACTTCACGGCCATCGCAAGGCTTTTAAGGTGCGAAATGGCCCAAGGATACCGAAATGATTAAAAACAGTATGCGTAACGTTATTAAGGTTCTTATATCTTATCGTTTACCGAGAACGTACGAAACCGGGTGATTCCTATACGATTGAATAGATACGAGCGTGCACGGGTCATAGGCGCACGGGCCCTGCAGATATCCATGGATGCGCCAATCCTCATTGATACTGACGACTTCGACTCCATTCGCGTAGCGATCAAGGAGCTCGAAATGGGTGTCCTTCCCATTACCGTCGTACGCCCGGATGAGTGATCATGGGCGTCGACCTCAAGGATGTGGTGCCGCGCACCGAGATCGACTTCGCGGCGCTCCATGGGAAGGTGCTGGCGGTGGATGCGCTCAATGCGCTCTACCAGTTCCTGGCCATCATACGCCAGCGTGACGGCGAGGTGCTCAAGGATTCCCAGGGACGCACCACGTCACATCTTTCCGGTCTCTTTTATCGTTCCATCAATCTGCTCGAGATGGGCATCCGTCCCGTATACGTCTTTGACGGCACGCCTCCGCGCGAGAAGATCGACACGCTGCGCGAACGCAAAGAGCACAAGGACGAGGCCAAGAAGAAGGCCATCCGTGCGAAGGTCGAGGGCAGGAAGGAGGACTATGCCAAGTATTCACAGCAGATGCTTACCTTCACCTCTGACATGCTCGCCGAGGCACGGGACCTGCTGACCTTCATGGGCATCCCCTACATCGATGCGCCATCCGAGGGCGAGGCGCAGGCCTCATACATGTGCAGCACCGACAAGCGCGTCTTCGCAGTTGCGTCCCAGGACTACGATTCGCTGCTCTTCGGCGCGCCAATGCTGATCCGCAACGTCACGATCTCGGGCCGGCGCAAGATGCCTGGCAAGAACGTCTACCGCGAGGTCGTTCCCGAACAGGTCGAGCTCGCCGCGGTGCTCGAGTCGCTCTCGCTCACGCGCGAGCAGCTCGTCGAGGTCGCGCTGCTCGTGGGTACCGACTACAATCTCGGGGTCAAGGGCATCGGTCCGAAAAAGGCGCTTGACGTCGTTCGTGAAGGGTCGTTCTCATCGTATGGCGTCGACGAGACGCTAAAGGGCCTCTTCCTCTCGCCCAAGGTCACCGACGACTACGAGTTCTCGTTCTCGTCGCCACAGTCGGACAGCATCGAGTCGTTCCTCTGCGACAAGCGCGACTTTTCACACATACGCGTGGAACGCGCCCTGGAACGATTGGAAAAGGGAATCGAGAGCGTCATCAAACAAGAGACGCTCGATCAGTGGTTCTAAGAAAAGCGGGCCTAGAGCAGGCGCCTGACATCGGTGATGTCTACTTCGCTCACGTTCTCGAGGGTATCAAACGCCTCTACTGCCGGGTCGAGGTCGCCGCCCTCCTTGTCTGACGTGAGGATCATGACGTTGAGCGCCACGAGGCCGAACGCAATTGGTTCTTCCTCTATCTTGTGTATCTTCATGTTGCCAGGCACCGCGTCCTGGATCTTCGTCTTAAGGGCCTCGAGGTCGGTCTCCACGCCCTCTGGCATGACCCTTATCGTTGCTACCGTGTTATAATCGCTCATTGTGAATCTCTCCTTACGGTCCGACGAACCCGCAGCTCGTGCATGTATACTTATTACCAAGCACCCTGCACTTCTCACACCGAATGACCGTCTCCTCGCATTCGGGGCACGGGAACTGGACCATCTTTTCCTTAGGGGTAATCTCTCTATGACAAGAAGAACATTTCATGAACTTCACTCCTCAGGCTACTTCCTGTTGATAAACTTCTTCGCTATGCTCACTTTATAAGTCTTTCCTTTCTTCTCGCGCATGAGTATCTGTTTTCCCTCCAGGTCGTTGACGATGCGGGAGACCTTGGGGCGCGAATAGTTCGTGAGCTTGGGCAGCTCGTCCTGGCGCAGCTCCCCGCCTGCGCGCACGATGGCGTTGACGACCGTGCGCTCATCCTCTGTCAGGACGAAAAGCGGCACCTCGGGCATCTGCCTCGTGCTCCGGTATCGAAGCAGCGCATACATCCCGACGATGCCGATGATCGCCCCGAAGATAAACGATGCGGGAGAGAGAAGGTCGAGACCGTCGTCTGGCCGCTCGATGACCTCGTGAGGGTCGATGTCCTCGCCGATGTGCACGTATTTGATGCCCATGGCGTCGAGCTCGTCAAAGACGCCCTGCTCGATCGTCGAGCCGATGACATATGCCGTCTCGCACCCGAGCGACTCGAGCGCCCTGCTCGTGTCGTAGGTCAGCGTCGTGTCGTTGGTGAGCAGTATGGGGCATGAGAGCTGCATGGCCGCCTGCAGCCCGACGAGGTACGACTCCTCCACGGACCCGTTGAGCACGACGGCTTGCGGCGACTCCTTCCACGTCTCGATGGCAAAGAGCGCGGCAGTGTTCTCCCGCGCAAGGCCGCTTTTTCGCTCCACCTCGTAGCCGATCTCCCGGATGGTCTCCTCGACCGCATCCGAGATCGCCGTGTCGACGCCCCCCAGTATCAGCACCCTGCGCGCCCCGTTCTGGTAGTAGCCAGCGAGCTGTTTTTGCTCGTTCGCATCAAGCGCGTCGCCTGGTACCTGGAGCAGGGGAATGTTGTGTGCCGATGCGAAGGGGAGGCCGATGACGTACTCGATGGGGATGTCGTCCCTGACGATGATGAGGTCGTGCTCGGTCGGACTGGCACCTGCGCTCGCACACGACACGCACAAGAAAAGCATCACGAGGACGATGGCTGACCGTTTCATGATAATTCCATAAAGAATCATTTTCCTACGAATAAAAACCTTTCTCTATCTCGATTTCGGTAATATCGCGTTTGAAATACGTAAGATTTATATTAATTTATACTGTAGGAAAAATAAGGTGTATTAATGTACGAACAATCGAATCCTCCTGATTATTCTCGATTCGCACTTGCACGCAATCCATTCACGTCGCTGTCAAGCGAAGGCATAGAGAACGTGGAGGACATCCACGTCTCACAAACGATCGATACCAGGCTTGCAGAGATCCTCTCCGAGGTCGTTGACAACAGCTCATCGCTTGCCATCTCGCTCGTAGGCGAGCTTGGGGCCGGAAAGACACAGCGCCTCAAGGGCATCATGAGCCTTGTAGAGGGATCCGGCGGATTCGTACATTTCCAAAAGGTCGACAACAACGACATCGCTCAGGTGACCCAGGGCTTCCTCGACGCCCTGCATCCCGAAGAGGAGATCGCGGTGCCGCCGCAGGCGACGGGATTCGTTGCAGCCATCAAGCGTATGTTCGCCCCCGCGCCGCCGCCACCCGTCTCGTCGCGCCCCCGCGTGACAAGGGCGACCTACGACCCCCAGGCCGTGGCACGCCAGCTCAGGGAGGGCATGGGGCGCCACGAGCTCTCTGCGCTCATCCTGGACGAGATCGAAAACATCATGACCGCGTCCGAGTCGGACCTCATACAGTTCTTCGAGGCGCTGCGCGGATTCATCTCGAACATGCCGAAGGGGTGCCTTTTCGCATTTGCCTGCACGCCTGAGTTCTACAAGCAGTTGAAGGACAGCTTCCCCGCGTTCACGATACGCCTGCATGCAGAGCTCCAGTGCGAGCAGCTCACCGACAGGAAGGCGTTCGAGCTTATCAAGAAACGCCTCAGACAGGTGCGCACTGATGAGACCTACGACGAGCTCTACCCGTTTGACGCATCGGCCGTCACGCTGCTCAACAAGGTCTCCAACGGCAACCCGCGTGTGCTGTTGCGGATGCTCCACTCGGTGCTCTCCGCCGCTGCCCGCGACCCTGTCGTCGACCTCATCGACGAGCGCTACGTGACGCGCCTGGTCGCAGTGCCCAACTCGCTCGAGGAGTACATGTCAAAGGTGCCGCCCGAGCTGCGCACCATCATCGACGAGATGATCGGTGAGTTCAACGGGGGCCCGGTGACCTACATACAGCTCTCCAAGTCCACCAAGGAGGCGCCGACGCGCGTCTACACCGACCTCGAGGAGCTCACCGCCATGGGCCTTTTGCGCAAGAAGAAGGGCCACTACGAGATTCTCGAGCACATCAAGGACCTGCTCCAGGAAGAGGATGGCACGTGAACACGAAGGAACAGGAAAGGATCCGCGTTGGTGTGCAGGGGCGCATCACCATACCGAAAAGGATACGCGACAAGTACAACATCTCACACCTCGACGCGTACCGCGTCTATGTCGTCTCGGACGTGATCATCCTGGAAAAGGACAGTAAGAGGAACGGCGACGAAAAGACGCGTTCGCTGGAAGAGTACATGGGTCGCCGCTAGAACTTCATGTTCTTGAACATGCCCGGCATGCCCATCTTGCCCATTTTGCGCTTTCCCATCTGTTTCATCATCTTTTTCATCGCATCGTACTGATTGAGCAGTCCCTTGACGTCCTCCTGGGATGTGCCCGACCCGCGGGCGATGCGCTTGACGCGCGAGAAGTGGATGACCTTGGGGTCCTTGAGCTCGCGCTCGGTCATCGAGTTCATGATCACCTTGTACTTGGCAAGGTTCTCCTCGCTGGCCTCGACGAACTCGCTTGGCAGATTCGCGCCCATGCCGGGGATCATCTGGAATATCTGCTGCATGGGACCCATGTTGGAGAGCATCTCGAGCTGCTGGTACATGTCCTTGAGCGTGAACTTGCCGGACAGCATCTTCTGGGCGTCCTTTTGAGAGAACTCCTGCTCCTTGGATGCGTCCTTGACCTTGTCAAGCAGCGTCTTGAGGTCGCCAAATCCCAGCAGTTTCGCGACGAACTGCTCAGGCGAGAACTTCTCGATGTTCTCGATGCGCTCGCCCTCGCCGATGAACTTGATCGGCGCTCCCGTCGCCGCGACGGCCGAGAGCGCGCCTCCGCCCTTTGCCGAGCCGTCGAGCTTCGTGATGATGATCGAGCCAAGCTCCGTTGCCTGCTTGAACGCCTTGGCCTGGTGCTGCGCCTGCTGGCCTATCGTGCCGTCGATGACGAGTACCGTCTCGTCGGGATGCACCGCATCGGCTATCTCGCGCATCTCCTCGATGAGGCCCGTCTCATCCTTGTGCCTGCCGGCGGTGTCGACGATGACGATGTCGTACTTCTTCTCCTTGAAGTGCGTGACACCCTCGCGGGCGAGGCGCGTCGCGCTCTCCTCGTCGGGGTCGCCCCAGACATCGATGTTGACCGGTTCGACATACTGCTTGAGCTGGTAGTATGCACCGGGACGCCAGGTATCGGTACAGACGATGCCGACCTTGAATCCCTTCTTCTGGAAGTAGCGGGCGAGCTTGCCGGTGGTCGTGGTCTTGCCCGACCCCTGTATGCCCACCATGAGCAGCACGCTCGTGCCCGAGGACTTGAGGTTGACCTTCTCGCTGGTCTCGCCGAGGAACTTCGTGATCTCCTCGTAGACGATGCGGATGATGTGCTCCTTTCTGGAGACGCCGGGCGGGACCTTCTCCTCAAGCGCCCTTTTCTCGATCGTCTTCGTTACGTCGAGGACGAGCTGGACGTTGACGTCGGCCATGAGAAGGGCGCGTTGGATGTCCTTGACGACCTCCTTGATGACGTCCCTGTCAACGACTGATGAGCGTGAGACCTTGCTCAGGGCACCGGAGAGGGCCTTGCTGAGTGATTCGAGTGCCATTGCTTAGATTCCTTCCTGTCGAGCGAATGCGTGGTGTCCGTTCATGTCGATGAGCTGCTTGGCCTCGGTGACCTTTGCCAGCGAGACGGACATCTCATCTGCGATGCGCTCCACATCGTAGCCCTTGTAGTAGAGGGCCGAAAACTCCGTCATGTCGATGGCGGTGCTGTTGGAGCGCAGTCCGAGCCGTTCGCGTCGATAGTTGACGGCGGCGGGCGTGACCTGGAGGATCGTTGCGATCTCCTTGTCTGGTAGGCCTTCATGGTAGAGCCTTAAAAAATCTTCGTCAGTGAACTTGGTCCTCACGTAGTTCGACTTGAGCCCGAGCCGTTCGCGTCGATAGTTGACGGTCGACTGGGTCACACCGAGCACCGATGCGATCTCCTTGTCGGTGAGGCCCTCGTTGCACAATGCGGCGATGATCTTGTCCCCGACGCCGGTGCGCTTAAAATTAGTCTTGAGGCCCAGCTTGCACCTCCTGTAGTTGACGGCCGCCTGGGAGACACCGAGCCCTTCGGCGATCTCGCGGTCGGTAAGCCCCTGGTCGTAGAGTTCCAAAAGCTGCTCGTCGCTGAACTTGGAGGGCTTCCTGGGCATACTATGACTATGCCAAATCCAGCATAAAAACCTTGCGGGGGATGATCGTCTCGGTAACGGCTAGAGCGGGAGGTGGTTGACCACCGTCATCGCAGCCCCCGTGGCGATGGGGATGGTGAGGTTGTCGTTCAATCGAAACGTCACGAGCTCGCTCAAGGCGCCAACGATCCCGCCCGCGATGGCGACCAGCGGCGTGAGGAGTATCACGCAGATGAGCGTGCTCACGGCGAGGCACCCGAGGAATCCCTCGAGCGTCTTCTTGCCATAGATGCGGTGCCGGCCGAACGTCATGCCGATCATCGCCGCCGCGCTGTCGCCGATGACAAGCACCGTCATCGCAGCGATGGCGATGTTTTTCGGGAAAAGGAGGATGGAGATGAACGCGCCGAGCGCGAAATAGGTCTGACCGCCAAGGGTGTGGCGTTCCTCGGACCGCAGGAGCGGCTTGAACGTGGGGATGGAGACGTCGCGCTGGATCTCGCGTTTCCCGTCGAGGGACTTGAGGCGTATCGACGTGTTGTAGCTCTCGTGCTCGAAGAAGTAGCTGACATACTTGTTCTTGTTATAGATCCTGGTGTAGTCGATGAGCAAAAACGCGCCGAGCGCAAGCCCGGTGAACACGAGCAGTTCGGTCCTCGTGAGGACGAAGTAGTAGAGAACGGGTATGATGAGGCCGACGTAGTGTATGCGCTTCCTCTTGGCCTCACGGACTACCTCCTCCGAAAACATGGTGCTCGCTTCCTGTCATGGGTCTGACGACCTATCTGTAGGTGCTAAACCGCGAGAGGAGTCGATTCAGCTTCTTTGCGACCTCGGAAGGGATGATGCCTTCCTCCTCCTTCTCGTTGATGTAGTTCTTTGCGTCCCTGACGCTTTGTTTCGTGGCCTTGGCATAGATCATGCCCTTGACCTGGGCGGCGTTCTTGTCGTCGAGTTCGTTAATAAGCTGGTCCAGATCGTACTTGAAGTCATCAATGCGCCTCATGTTGAGGCATTGCTTCTTCTTTGATTTCTTGCCTGCGATCTTTTGTTTTGAGTCTCTGTATCTTCTGGGCAGTGCCATTGTTTCACCTAACTTCGATGCCGATGTCCTCGAGCTCCTCGACGAGCTTTTTGATCCCGTTGTCGACATCGTCCTTGCTCTTCGCGCCGGCGCACACGATACGACCCGTGTTGAAGATGAGGATCGCCACCTTGGGCACCTTGACGCGGTAGACGAGTCCCGGGAACTGCTCCGGCTCGTATTCGCAGTTCTCGAGTTCGAAGACGAGATTCTCGAGGTCGAGCTCGACAGCGAGATTTGCGGTCGCTACCATGTTTTGCAATTTGAGGTCGGGCTCCTGATTGATCTCGAACCCGATGTTACGAAGATTATCGATGATGATGTGTATGGCGCGCTGTGCATCGGACACGGACTTGGCCCCTGTGCAGATGAGCTTGCCAGTCGAGAACACGAGCGTCGATGTCTTTGGTTCGGCGAGCTTGTAGACGAGTCCCGGGAACTGCTCCGGCTCGAACTCGGTGTTCTCTATGCGGGCTGTGATGGTGTTGAGGTCAAGGTCGGCATGAATATCGGCTGAAACTACAACATTTACAATCTTTGATTCAATATGAAAATTATCTTCCTCACTCATGAAATCATTCCTTTACTATTTCATAGACAAATTTGCCCTTTTTGTTCTTGCTTTCCCTCTTTTGCACCTTTGACTCAGCTTCGAGTTCCTCGAGTGCCTTTTCAGCCTCTTCCTGAGTGGCCTTGCTCTTGTACTTCTTGGCAAGGGTCGCAAGAGACGTGGCGCCACTGCGCTTGATGTACTTGAGGAACAGCTGCTTGATGTCGTCGTCTTCCTCGGCTGCTGCGGCCTTCTGCTGCGCCTTTTGCAGACATGTCTCGCAGATGCCGTTCTCATCGAGCTCGTCGTCCTGGTACCACTTCTTGCATTTCTCACACCTAACCAATGTCACCATTGCCATCATGAATCACCGATGTTACGTAAAAAGCTCTATCCTTTTTATGCTCTATCCTTTTATAAGTATTTCCCTTTAAAAGTCTTTAAAAAGAGAATCTGTCCCCTTTATAAATAATTATTTTGTCTTACCCGGCATGCATTCAATGCACACACCCACGCTGCTCCGTATGCACGAAGGGCACACTTTCCTCTGGCAGAGCAGGCATTCACGCATCACGTGTGCGTTCTTTCCACATATCTCACATCGTTCCATATTCGTTCACCACGGTACGTCCTTTAAGCCGACCTTGTTGCTCATCACGTTGGTGCCGTAGTGGATAAGGGGTGTTAGGACAAAGAGGATAACAATGTCTGTCACAGACGGAATATATATTATAGATGCGAACACCAAGGCGCCGATGAGAAAGTCCCACTGGTCGAGCAGAGGAAGGGGCCGTCCCCTGGCTATGCCCATCCTTCGCTTGAAGAAGCTCTCGGTCATGTCGCCAAAGAGCGCTCCGAATCCGAGAAGGAACCCAAGGAGCAGCGCATCCGCATATGAAGCATCGGCCATGGGAAAGAATTCGGGGGCAAGGAGGAACTGGACAAGCGACATGGCCATCGCAAGCGACGTTCCGGCGAGAAATCCACCGTACGTCACGCCGTCGCCCACGATGCGCCTGCCGTCCCACGCAAGGCGGCCGCCGTCGACCGGCTTCGTGTTGTGGATGGCGCACGCGCCGCCGTTGGCGACATAGGCGGGCAGGATGAACCATATTGCTGCAAGGAGACCCACGTAATAACCTCCCTACTAGCACTCAGGACACGTTTTTAAACCTTTCTTAGATGGTGCGGCCGTTTTTTCGCTCCAGATCTCAAAGCATGTGGCTCAGTGGCGCGTCGACTGGATGGTGAATATGCCCCCGATCACGAGCGCAAGCCCCACGAGCATCGCGACAGTTGCCTCCTCCGAGAGGAGCGCGATGGAGAGCATGACGGCAAAGATCGGCATCAGCAGCTTGAACGCCGTGGCATTGACGACGCCAACGATGCGAAGCGAGTAGTTGAACACGATGTAGACGAGCGCGGTGGGAACGGCCCCGATGTATGCGGCGATCGCCCACTGTGGCGCGGTAAGGTCGCCGAGCTCTGGTGCCGCACCGTAACCCACGAGCGCAAGCGTGAGCAGGGCAAGGCCGAAGACCATGGTGTAGAACGTCGCGGTCGTGCTCCCGTACTTGCTGACGTAGCCCTTCATGTATATCGAGTAGATGCCCATGGCAAGCGCAGCGCATATGAGCAGCATGTCACCGATAAAGTATTCTTCTGACACGATGCTTCCAAGCGACTCCCCGTTCGTGATGACGAGCACGAGGCCGGCCACCCCCACGAGTGCGCCAGCGATGCGCCGCTTCGTGAAATGCTCCTTGATGAGCCATGGCGACAGGAACGCAACGAATATGGCCTGGGAGTTGACGATGATCGAGGACGATGACGCCGTGGAGCGGGCGAGCCCGCTGTAGAGCAGGAACGTGAACCCCGCGATGCCCAGCGCGCCGAGTCCCACGAGCCGGGACACATCGGCGCGTTCGACTCGCCGTGTGAGGGAGAAGGGCACGAGCGCGATGACGGCGAAGAAGTAGCGCAAGAACGAGAGCGTCAGCGGGGATATCGTCTCGGTAAGATGCTTTGACCCGGGAAAGAACGTTGCCCAGAGGAACATGGTCACGACGAGCACGACATACCATTTCCCGTATCCGGAGGCCATGCTGTTCACTTCTTACGAGCGAATGAGAGGTAGCCGGTGTGCCCCAGCATGAGCGTTTTTGGTCTCGTGCCGGTGCGTTTGACCTCGTACTCCCTTGTGATGCACTCGATCGTCGTCACCTCAACCCAGAGGTCCCTGTCGAGCGAGTCGTAGAGTCGCGTGACCTGCTCGATGGTGGGCGAGAACGAGAACAGGTGCCCGCCGTGCTTGAGCGCCTCGTGGGCGTGGGCGGTGACGCGGTGCGGTTCGGGGAGGTCGAGCGCGACGAGGTCGATGTCGTGCTCCTCGATGCCATCGTAGATGTCCTGGCGGCGTATGGTGTAGTTGGTCACCCCGTAGCCGTCGAGATTCTTCTGTGCGAGATTAGCGAAGTCGTCGCGTATCTCATAGGATGTGACGTGCCCATCGGGCGCCACAGCCGTTGCGAGAAAGAGCGTGAGCGCGCCTGAGCCGACGCCAGCCTCGACGACGCGCTTGCCGTTGGAAAGCCCCGTGTGGGCAATGATCTGGCATGCGTCCTTGAGCTGGATCGTCTGGGGGAGCTTTTTCATCTTCTGCAGGTAGTCGACAAGCGTTGGCTCGAGCACCGAGAACTCGCGGTTCATATGCGTCACGGCCACGAATCCCGGTTCCTTGCCTTCGATCTCGGTAAGGTCCACGATGCCGTGGTGCGTGTGGAGCGTCTCGCGCTCGCCCAAATCGAGCATGAACTTCTTGCCCTTCTCGTCGACGAGAAGCACCCTGTCGCCCTTTTTAAATGGCATATCCTTTCACTTTCCGCACTGGTATTAAAATGTATCGATGAGCGCCGCGACGCGAAATGATGCCCCTCGCACATGTGCCTGATAATGCGCCGCGGGGGTGTCGATAGGTTTAAAAAGCACCATATGCGATGTTTAGGTATTACAACGGTGAACCCATCTGTTCAACCGGTCCCTCAAACGGACGATCCTGACGTGGTGAGCTGATGAATCTGGATGAGATTATTGATAGGATCAACATTACAGGCAGGGACAGAAGGATTCTGATAGGATTTCCCCTCATATTGCTTCTATTATCTGTCATCGTAATCGCAACGAACGGCATGACGCTTGGTACCGACCTCGAGGGCGGTACACAGATAACGATCACGAACCTGTCGGTAGACGCCGACGCGCTGCAGCAGGAGCTGCAGGACCGTTTCAACTCGGCCCAGCTCAAGGTCAAGCCGGCACCGGGATTGCAGTCGGACCTCATCTTCGTCGAGGCACCAACGAGCATCCCCTCGGGTGAGCTGGAATCGTTTTTCAGAGATAATTACCCGGAGGCCGACCTCTCATTTTCCGTCTTCGACGCGACGGTGAGCAGCAGCTTCAGGGAACAGGCGACCCAGGCGCTCATCTTCGCGTTCATCGGCATGTCGATCATCGTCTTCATCGTCTTCCGCTCTCCCGTGCCAAGCCTTGCGGTGGTGCTCTCGGCCGTCTCGGACATCATCATCACGGTGGCGATCATGAGCGCGCTTGGCATCACGCTCACGCTTGGCACCATCGCCGCGCTGCTCATGGTCATCGGGTATTCCGTCGACTCGGACATCCTCCTGACGACCAGGATCATCAAGCGCCGCGGCGAGCTCAACGAAAAGGTGCGACGCGCGATGAAGACCGGTGTCACGATGACGCTCACCACGCTTGCCGCCATGTTCGTGCTCTGGGCGGTCTCGCAACACCCGACGCTCGATTCGATAGCCATCGTGCTCATCTTCGCACTCGTCATCGACCTCATCAACACGTGGATGTTAAACACTGGCATCCTGATGTGGTATATCGAGAACAAGGAGGGCAAGAAGCTCTCACGACGCAAGAGGAGGAGTTCGGCATGAACATCACGAGGACGATCATGGGAAATCTGCGAATCGTGCTCTGGCTCATCGTGCTCATCGGCGCGCTCGTGGCGATCAGCCCCACATACGGGGGCGACGGATTCTCGTCGAACCTGGAGTTCGGCATCGAGATCGAGGGCGGCTCGACGATCATCCTTGAGCTGCAGGGAAATCTCGTACAGCTGCAGGGTGAACGAGACCCCATCGTCGAGCACCTCATCGAACAGAGCGCCGAGATCGACATCACGAAGGTGTCATCCGACGACGAGACGATCACCTACGCGGTGGACGACCTCGCTTCAGTAAAGGAGGCCATAACGCTTGCGACGACATGGGCTACGACGACGTTTGATGAGGACGAGAACACATTCACCGTCGAGGTGACCGACAACCAGGCATACGCGCAGCTGCTCTCGTCGATCACCAATGGCAGCAAGGTGACGCTCGTGTCGTTCGAGGACGCCGAGTGGTTCGAGGTGCGCCGCTCCCTCACCGAAGAGGAGGAGCAGATGATAAACGAGATGACGCGCGATGAGTTCGAGGAGCACCTCCTTGAATGGTACGATGAGCAGCTCGGTGACCTCGCAACGGTCACGGCACTGCAAAACCGCGTCTCGCCGCAGACGACCCAGGAGACCCGCGACATACTCTCCACCAAGCTCAACTACCTCGGTCTTGCCGATATTCCCGTCAAGACGATCTCTGACAATCGCTATATCGAGGTGGAGTTTGCCGCCACTGAGCTCGAACAGGCAGAGGAGCTCATCACCGAGCAGGGCAAGTTCGAGATCAAGATCGTCGTGGACAAGAACTCGTCATCCCAGGCAACCGACCCTGAACAGGACGAGCTTGCGCTCCTCGTGACCGGCGACGCCATCAAGAACGTCGACCACTACACGAACCTCTCGCAAACGAGACAGTGGGAAGTGCCCTTCACGCTTTCCAAGGATGGTGCCGAGGAGTTTGCCAACAAGGCCAAGCTGTATGGCGCTACCGAGAATCCATCCGCGCATTATATCGTCATGATGCTTGACGACCAGATCGTCTTCGATGCACCGTTGTCGACCTCGTTCGCACAGGCGATCGAGAGCGGCAATTGGAACGGCGGGGGCCTGAGCGCCCAGTTCGGCGTCGGTGAGGAGGCCAAGGAGAGCGCACGTATCCTCTGGATCCAGCTCAACGCGGGCGCGCTTCCCGTCAAGCAGCGCATCGTCTCGAAGGGGTACACATCGCCCGCTCTCGGCGACGTCTTCCTCAAGCAGATCGTGATGGCTGGCGTCGGGGCGCTCCTCGTGGTCGCCGCCATCGTCTCACTTCGCTACCGCAAGGCCAAGGTGGCGCTGCCGATGCTCCTGACGGCGTTTAGCGAGACCGTCATCGTGCTCGGCGTGGCCGTGGTCATCAATCACCAGCTCGACCTGCCCTCGATCGCGGGCGTGCTCGCCACGCTCGGTACGGGCGTCGACCAGATGGTGATCATCACCGACGAGGTCATACGGGGCGAGCCGTCCTCGACGACGTCAAAGATCAGGACGAGCCTTTCCAAGCGCATCTCTCGGGCGTTCTCGATCATCTTCGCATCCGCCGCGACGACGATATGTGCGATGATCCCGCTCGCCTACATGCAACTTGGCGTGCTCAGGGGCTTTGCAATCGTAACCATTATAGGTATCATCGTCGGAGTGTTTATCACGCGACCAACATATGCCCGCATCATCAATCTGGCGCTCGGGAAGGAAGACCTGACCTCAGAGTAAGGTGAAACCATGTACATCATCATTATGGGCGGTGGCAGGATTGGCAACAATCTTGCCAAGTCCCTCGTGAACAGGGGCCATGAGGTCACTGTCATCGAGATCGACAAGGACCGTGCCACCGAGATATCCGCGGAGCTTGACGCCCTTGTCGTCAACGACGACGGCACCACGATCCGCGGCCTCGAGGAGGTAAACATATTCACGGCCGACGCGTTCGTCGCCGTGACGGGCGATGACGGGTCAAACCTCACCGGTTGCCTGCTTGCCAAGGAGTACGGGGTCAACACGACGATCGCCCGTGTAGCGGACTTCCAGAAGTCGGAGATATTCCGAAAGCTTGGCGTCTCCATCGTTGTCTCGCCCGAGCTCACTGCCGCGCAGTCGATCGAACGCTTCATCATGCGCCCGGATGTCATCGACCTTACCGTCATCGGTGGCGGACAGGCCGAGATCCTCGAGATGATCGTCGGCGAGCGCTCCGCGGTCGCCCACAAGAAGCTCAAGGAGATCCCCTCCAAGGACTTCGTCGTCGTCGCCTACTACCGTGACGAGAAGCTGCTCATCCCGAAGGGCGATACGGTCATCGAACCGGGTGCACGGCTCTTCGTGCTTGCCAAGAGCAACATGGTCGCCTTTGTCAAGAAGTTGTTCATGGGAGACTAATTTGGTCATTTAGTAAATTATAATATTTTACTTTTTTCAAAATAAGTAAAATACCAAGATAAATTTACAATTAGTAATTATACCGTGCCGAAAGGTTTAAATACTACCACAATGAGGTGGCGACAATTGCCACTGATTTTATGATATTACGCAATCGAGGGAACATAGATGGAACACGGCAATAACAAATGGGAAGAGGGGCCACAGCGCATCGAGTGGCAGGAGGAGGTCGAGTACTACCCCATCTACATCGACAAGCAGACCTACCTCAAGCTGCGCAAGATGAAAAAGCACTACATCGCCGACTTCTGCATCAACAAGATCGTCGACAAGCTCGACAATCCGGTGTTTAGCGTCGACAGGAACGAACTATTGGAGCAGATAGACGACATGTTCGAGGCGATGGGGGACAAGCTTTCGCCCTGCAATTCGTATCTCATCCTGGTACGCTTAAACCACATCGTGGAGGGACGATGATGTTTTCGGTCAGCTCGTTCGAATTTGAGGGATCGACCTACGTGAAGGTCTCAGACAAGGCATGTTGGGTATCGTTGCCCGAGGAGATCGAGCTCACAGACGACATCTTTGCCGTCTTCAAGCTCTCGGACACGATGCTTCTGCTCAAGCGCGCGTTCTGGACCGGACGTCGGTTCAGGTCGCTCCAGGCGCTTGGCAAGGCACGGCTTCTCAAGTCGAAGCGAAACACGATACGATTCGACAAGAAGACGCGCGACAGCGTGAGCTGGGACGACGACTGGGAAGTGTTCATCTACTCGAACTTCGATGACTACATTCTCCTTGCATGTCCGCCGCTCGACGAGATGGACTATCTCGAGATGCGCGGTGTGCCCGGCGTCATCTCGATGCCGCTTGAAAAGGAAGCAGCACCGTAGAATAGCTTTTATCAAAATAGGGCGGCAGAGTCTAGAACTCTGCCTTGTCCCTGTGTCCGAACGATACCGTATTATCGATGAAGTAGGCTGCCTTGGGGTCGATCCTGATGATCTTTGGTCGTACCTTCGGGGGCATATCCTTCATCTGCGGGAACTTGCTTGCGAGCAGGTCGAACGCTGCGCTCTGTTCCTCCTCGTCGCTGACGATGGTGGCAAATCCCGTGAGCTGCACGCCCTTGATCTTGCTCCAGTCCTTCTCGTCATCGTCGACCGTGCATGCGACCGCGGGCTTGGACTCGATGTTTTTGTACTTCTCTGTCGACGGACCAGTCGAGAAGTAGATGGTCATGCCCTCGCATGCATAGGAGACGGTGGCCGCGCGTGGGGTGGCATCGGGTGCCGCCGTTGCGACCGTCATGTAGTCGTGATCCTTGAGATAGCTTTCAATCTTGTCTTTCAATTCTGACAAATTCATTCCTCCCTGCACATTGCGTGCGATATAGACTATGCACGCCCGAGCATAAAAATCTGTTTATATTTTGCCGTTTATTCGTTTTTCTTTCGTACCGCATGCGGCAATTCAGCAGATTATAAAAGGGCCGAGTCCCACGATGATAGGGGTGTGAGCCACGTGACGGCCAAAAAGCGTGACGGAGACGATGTCCTGGTCGGCGACATCGGTGGGGAGTTTGCCCTGATCAAACGGCTGACCGAATCGCAGCAGATCACCGACCCCGATGTCATCATAGGCGTCGGGGACGACTGCGCCGTCATCCGCAAGGATGATGACACCTACCTCCTGGTCACCGCGGACATGATGGTCGAGGACGACCACTTTTCGCACAAATGGTACACGCCCGAGCAGATAGGCGGCAAGCTCGTCGAGTCCAACGTTTCTGACATCGTCTCGATGGGTGGCGCGCCACGCCACGGCATCATCTCGATGTCGCTTCCTGCACAGACCACGCTCTCGTTTGTCGACAGGCTCTATGAAGGCATCTACGCCTCGGCGCGCAGGCACGGCCTCTCGATCATCGGCGGCGACACGACGCGCGGCGACAGGCTTGTTTTGAATCTCACGCTCATCGGCGAGGTGAAATGCGCCTTCCTGCGCACAAGGGCCATGGCGCAAGAAGGCGACCTCATCTGCGTTACGGGGGCGCTGGGCAAGAGCATGGGGGGCCTGAGGATGCTGATGTCAGGCATCGAGGGCGACCGCAGCGGCCATCTCGAACCAAGGGCGCGTACAAGGGCGGAGGCACACGCCATCGCCGCCCACGCCCACGCCATGATCGATGTCAGCGACGGGCTCGCAAGCGAGGTGGCCCACATCTGCGAGCAAAGTAATACAGGCGCCGTGATATGCCGTGACAGGATACCGCTCGCACCAGCCGCCGTCACGGCGGCCGAGGCGCTGCATGAATCCGCCTACGACTACGCTCTCTATGGCGGTGAGGACTTCGAGCTCGCCTTCACCATGCCCGAGCGTGAGATAGATGCGCTCAGGGCAGTGTTCGGCGACTTTTCCATCGTCGGGCGCGTGACCGCACGATCCGGGGGAACGACCCTTGACATTGACGGGAAGCGCGAGCCCCTGCGGGGAGGGTTTGACCACTTCATGTGACCCCGCGCCATCCGGCGTGTGCCTGCGAGTAATAAAAATGAAAAAGAAAAGGGAGGCGCCTCAAAGGCGCTCTGTAAGCGGCACGTACTTCTTGAAGTACGCGACGTTCTTGTATGCGGGTCTGATGATCTTCTTGCCGTTTCGTATCTCCTCGATGCGGTGCGCACACCATCCGACGATGCGTGCCACCGCGAAGAGCGGCGTGTAGACGTCGCGCGGTATGTCGAGGCAGTCGTAGACGAATCCGGAGTAGAAGTCGACGTTGGGCGATATGATCTTCGGATACCCCTTGACGTCCTCGAAGACGTCGGGCGTGAGCCGCTCGATCGTATCGTAGAGCTTGAACTCATCATAACGGTCCTTCTCTTTGGCGAGCTCGGCCGCCTTGTCCTTGAGGATCACGGCTCGCGGGTCCGACTTCGTGTAGACCGCATGGCCGAGTCCGTAGACCTTGCCCGACTTGTCAAACGCCTTCTTGGTGAGGATCTTTCTGAGGTGGTCCTCGATCTCGCCCTCGTCGGACCAGTCGGTGACCTTCTCCTTGAAGTCGTCCATCATGTCGGTGACCGACCTGTTGGCACCGCCGTGGAGCGGCCCCTTGAGCGACCCTATCGCCGCGGTGATCGCCGAGTAGGTGTCGGTGCCGCTCGAACTCACCACGTGGGTGGTGAACGTCGAGTTGTTGCCGCCGCCGTGGTCGATGTGGAGCATGAGCGCAAGGTCGAGCGTGTCGGCCTCAAGCTGCGTGAAGTCGCCTGACTTTCGCAGCATGTAGAGGAAGTTCTCAACCGTCGTCAGGTCGTCGCGCGGATGGTGGACGACGAGGCTGTCGTCGTAGAACTTGTGGCGCATGGCGTGGTACGAGTAGGCCACGATCGTCGGGAACTTCGCGATGAGATTGATCGACTGGTGCATGAGGTTTCTCGTGGTGATGCTTTCGGGGTCGTTGTCGAACGTGTAGAGGGCGAGCACGCTCCTGCCGAGCATGTTCATGATGTTCTTGCAGTTGTAGCGCATGATCACCGTCTCGTTGAATCCCGGGTAGAGCGGACGCAGCGCCTTGAGCCGCTGCGTGTAGAGGTCGAGCTCCTCCTGTGTGGGCAGCTTGCCGAAGAGTACGAGGAACGCGCTCTCGTCAAAACCATGTCTGCCCTCGTCCTGGAATCCCTTCACAAGGTCCTTGATGGAAAATCCGCGGTAGTAGAGCTCACCCTCGATGGGGACGACATCCTCGTCCTTTTTCGTGAACCCAAACACCGCTGAGATGTTGGTGAGCCCCACGAGCACGCCGCTTCCGTCCGGATTGCGGAGACCTCGCTTGACGTTGTACTTCGCATACAGGTCCTGGGTGATGTTGTCGTTAAAATCAACCAATTCATACAAATCTTCTAGTGAGTCCATCATATCGCCTCCATGGTGCGGATGATCGCATCTGCCATCTCGCTCGTCCCCACCGCAGTGGGGTCGTTTCGGTCCTCCTTGAGGTCAAAGGTCACGTCCCTTTTCTCCCTGATGACGCTCGAGATGGCCCTTTCGAGCTTATCAGCCGCCTCGCGCTCGCCGATGTGGCGCAGCATGAGCACGCCGCTGAGGATGAGTGCCGTTGGGTTTGCCTTGTTCGTGCCCGCGTACTTAGGCGCCGAGCCGTGGGTCGCCTCGAACACCGCCATGTCGCGCCCGATGTTGCCGCCGGGTGCCACGCCGAGACCGCCCACGAGCCCTGCGCAGAGGTCTGAGACGATGTCGCCGTAGAGGTTTGGCAGCACGAGCACGTCGTAGAGCTGCGGCTTTTGCACGAGCTGCATACACATGTTGTCGACGATGCGGTCCTCGAATTCGATGTCGGGGTAGTCCTTTGCCACCATGCGTGCCACCTCGAGGAAGAGCCCGTCGGAATACTTCATGATGTTTGCCTTGTGCACTGCCGTCACCTTCGTGCGGCCGTTCTCGCGCGCATAGTCGAACGCGAAGCGCACGATGCGCTCGGAGCGCTGGATCGAGATCGGCTTGATCGATATCCCCGAGTCCTGAGGGATGCTGTCCCCTGTGAGCTCGGCGATCGTGTCGATGAGCCTGTGGGTCGCACCCTCCCCCTCCTTGAACTCGATGCCTGCATAGAGGTCCTCGGTGTTCTCACGCACGACGACGAGGTCGATGTCGTCGAACTTCGAGTTCACGCCGGCATAGCTTTTGCAGGGCCGCAGGCATGCATAGAGGTCGAGCTCCTTTCGCAGCCGCACGTTGACGCTCCTGAATCCCTTGCCTACAGGCGTCGTTATGGGCGCCTTGATAGCGACCTTCGTCTTGCGTATCGTGTCGACGACATCTGGCGGCAGCGGGTCCCCTGTCTCCTCGAAGACCTTCAGTCCCGCCTCCTTGACGTGCCAGTTGATCGTGACGCCGGTGGCGTCGATGCAGCGCCTCGTCGCCTCGGCGATCTCGGGGCCGATGCCGTCGCCGGTGAGCAGCGTGACGTCGTGTGACGCCATTACGCACCGCCCCCTATCGCATGGAGCTTTCCGCCCGCCCTGAGGTAGTCTACCTCCCGTTCGGAAAACGCTCCCTCGAGGATTATCTTCTTGTCCTTGGTGAGATTGTAGAGCGTGAACTCGCCCGTCTCCATGCCGCGTTGCACGTCCTTGAGCTCGAGCTCGTCTCCCTCGTCGATGTAGCCGTAGTCGCGTTCATCGGCGAACGTGAGGGGGGCGATGCCGAAGTTGAGGAGGTTGGCGCGGTGTATGCGCTCGATCGACTTGCAGATGACGGCCCGCACGCCGAGGAATGCGGGACAGATGGCCGCATGCTCGCGTGACGAGCCCTGTCCGTACGAGACGCCCGCGATGATGAAATTTGCGATATCGTCATCCCGATTCGCGCGCGCTCGGTCGTGGAAGTCGGGGTCGACGTGCTCGAAGACGAACTCTGCGTAGCGAGCGATGTTCGAGCGGAACTTGAGCCGTTCTCCCGCTGGCATGATGTCGTCGGTGGTGATCTTGTCGCCCACCTTGAGCGTGGCAACGCCCTTGATGTCGCCGTCAAGCGGTGTGCCGTGTGGTGGTGGTCCGATGTTTGGCCCCTTGACGACATCTGCCTTTCCCGTGGGATGGACAAGCATCGAGTCGTCGATCTCGAGCACCGAGAGGTCACGCGCCTTGCGAACCAGCTCATCGTCCTCATCGATCTTAGGGGGCATGGCAAGTGCGCCGGCAAGCGCCGACGCTGCTGCGACCCTCACACCGCTTAGGTAGATGTCTGCAGAGGTCGTCCCCGACCTGCCGTGGAAGTTGCGGTTGCTGGTGCGAAGCGTGTTGGCGCCTGTTGCAGGCGACTGGCCGTTGCCGATGCAAAATCCGCACGTCGGCTCCATGATGCGCGCCCCGCACTCGATGAACTCCTCGAGCAGCCCGAGCTTTTCCATGGTGAGCACCACCTGCCTCGACCCCGGCGCGATGACGAGGTCGGTGCCCGGCGGCACGCGCTTGCCCTTGAGCGTGCGGTATGCCACCACCATGTCATAGAGCGATGAGTTGGTGCACGAGCCGATGCAGACCTGCTGCAGCGGCGTTCCCGCAAGCGATGCGACTGTTGCGACATTATCGGGACTGTGAGGTCGTGCCACCATGGGCTTGATGCTTGACAGATCGATCGCGACGGTCTTGTCGTAGCGCGCACCCTTGTCCGCGACGAGCTTGTGGTAGTCCTTGTCGCGCTTTTGCGCCTCGAAGAATCGCTCGGTCACCTCGTCGGATGGAAAGATCGATGTCGTGACGCCGAGCTCTGCACCCATGTTGCAGATCGTGGCCCGTTCGGGGACCGAGAGCGTCTTGACGCCGGGTCCGCCGTACTCGACGATGTAGCCGACGTTGCCCTTCGTGCTCAGTATCGAGAGGAGGTGGAGTATGACGTCCTTTGCCTCGCTTTCGGGCGGGAGCTCGCCTGTGAGCTCGACCTTCATGACGCGGGGCCTGGGCATGTAGAACGGTTCGCCCGCCATGGCCGCAGCGACGTCGATGCCGCCCGCCCCGATGGCAAGCGACCCGACGCCCCCACACGTCGGCGTGTGGGAGTCGGACCCAAGCAGCGTCTTCGTTGGCGATGAGAATCGTTCAAGGTGCATCTGGTGGCAGATGCCGTTTCCTGGTCGTGAATAGATGACGCCGAACCGGTCGGCGATCGTTCGCAGGTAGAGGTGGTCGTCTGCGTTCTCGTACCCGCACTGCAAGGTGTTGTGGTCGACGTAGCTTACTGAAAGCTCCGTCTTGACGGAATCGATGTCTATCGCCTCGAGCTCCAGGTAGACCATGGTGCCCGTGGCGTCCTGGGTGAGCGTCTGGTCGATGCGTATGCCGACCTCGTGCTCACTCTCATCAACGATATGCTTGTCTATTATTTTCTCAACAATATTTTTTGATATGGCAATCACCTACGTTATGATTATCATTGTACAGTATATCTCTATCTCTTTTGCTATAATATATAAAATTTTCGTTATTTCTTGAACTACTTATATTTTTATACAAAAATTTTATATATTTGTTCAATCAATATGACTCCAATGGACTCACAAGGCATTGACGAAACGGACCGCATCATACTTCAGGCTCTCCTGCGCGACGCCCGCACGCCGGTGCGCTCGCTCGCCTCACAGGCCCGCGTCTCCGTCGGTACGGTGGTCAACAGGATACGCCATCTCGAGGACAGCGGCATCATCAAGCGCTATACCATCTCGGTGGATTACGAGGCACTGGGCTATGACATCGTCGTCATCACAACGCTCAAGATCGCCAAGGGGAAGTTCCCCGAGGTGGCAAACGAGCTTGGCAAGGAAAAGAACATCATCACGATCTATGATGTTACTGGCGAGTATGACGCAGTAGTGATATCAGTGTTTCCCTCGCGAAGCGAACTCGACGCGTTCCTCAAGCGCGTGCAGTCACATTCGCTCATCGAGAAGACACATACCGTCCTCGTACTAAAGACCACAAAGGAGTCAGAGATCACACTGTTGTGATATCCAATGTAGTGTGGGATTGGGTCTCATTACTTATATAGTTTTTTATGATTTGGGCATGCCTATTTCGCCTGTATGAGCCCAACATGCACCAGATCGTCGTAGATGCGCCCGACCGTCTCCCGATCGTAGCTCTTGAGCGCGAGTACGCGCTCGATCGCCATATCGCGTGTCGGCGGCTCCTCGTAGGCAGCGAGCGTGTGCCCGTTGACAAAAAGTATCGTCGATGCGACCTCAAGCCAGAGCGTGTCCCTGTCCGAGAGAGCCCTGACATAGCGCGCCACGTCGAATCGGTCGGTGGAAAAGAGCGAGCGGTGCCATTCCTTGCCGTTGAAGTAGATGTCTGCGAGCATGCTCGAGTACGGCCCGCGAATGTACATGCTGTAATCGAGCGGCACGACGGCGTTCATGCCCATCTTAAGGGCCAGAAATACATATTTTTGCAGTTTTATGCGCTCTCCGAACGTGTGGCGTTCGTTGTCGAAGTCGAATCCGCAGGTCACCCTGAGAAACGATGTGAAGTCCCCAAGCGTGCAGGTGTGTTCCATGCACATTGCTTCGGAACGTGCAATGATAATGCATATGATATATGAAATCTATAATTTTTGGAAAAAATTACAAGAGGATCAGCCTTTTCACACCATTCATTGTTTATTCATAATTAAAATTATCATTTCAAATCATGAAATATATATTTAAATACAATAATTTTATAAAAACAATTGTTAGAAATATAATGTATTCATTTTGGTGGTACTCGTGCGTAATAAAGTCATTATATTAATTTCCATACTATTTATTTCGTTGGCCGTTACATACATGCCTTTTGAAAGCTCGGCTGCTCCTACATTGCTAGAGGAAGACTTTGAAAGTGGAATTCCTTCTAATTGGTCCCAAGTGATATATAGTGGCACAGGAGATTGGGAAGGCGTATATAGATCCTCGAATTTACCTCCAAACAGTGACGGTTATGTGGCTATCGCCGATAGCGACGGCAACTTTGGCGTTAAATATGATGTAGGATTGTTTACGCCTTCTATTGATATGTCTGGCCTCACCTCTGTTACACTCTCGGTAGACAAGAACTTCCAGGCTAATTTGGAAGGAGACGAGGCGAGCATATCTATATATTCTGGCGGCACAGGAACCTCATATTTTGAGGAAGAACTATGGTATTCGACTGTTGATGACCCAGCAGGAGGCGAACATTACACAGCGGCGTTTGACCCGAGCGGATATTCAGACCCTTCCAATGTGTATATTGAATTCTGGTATTCCACAAATGAAGGTACATGGGTGTGGTACTTTATCATTGACAACGTTGTTGTTGGCAAAACTGTAATTAATCAAGACCCCAACGCTGATTTTGATTATGCCCCAACTCTGCCTGCTACTGGACAAGAAGTTTCTTTCGATGCGTCCTCGTCATCCGACCCCGACGGAACGATAGACCTCTACGAATGGGATTGGAACGATGATGGCACCTACGATCATACTAGTACGTCTACATCAGCACTCCATACGTTCACCACTGCAGGCACCCACACCGTCACGTTGCGCATCACTGATGATGAAGGTGCCAGCGATACATACAGTACGGATGTTGTTGTAAATGCCAGACCTCAGGCCATGTATTCATTCTCGCCGGCATCACCACTTGCCGGGCAAACGATTACATTCAACGCTTCCCCCTCCAGTGATTCCGATGGCACCATAGTCCTTTTTGAATGGGATTGGGATGACGATGGTACGTACGATGACACGGGAGCCTTGACGACGTTTTACTACGTGGAAGCTGGCCTTCATGACGTTACCCTCAGGGTCACTGATGATTCGGGAGCCACAGATACATTCACTGACACGATTTCCATTCGTCCGCAAGTAAGCCCCCTGGTCTCGTTTATCCCTTTGAAAAACACGATGCTATCACGCGCAAATACACTCTTTGCTGAAATGCAAGGCCAATTGCCAGAGGGTGTATCAGACGATGTTGCATCACTACTTGACCAGATAACGATACATATGGGCAATGCAACAAGCACAGCGAATATGATCTATGCGAACAGTGAGTTGATGAAAGCTGTTGAGTTAATGGAAGAGATTCTATCGCTTATCTAGCTTCTCTTTTTTCTTTGCATCCAAAGGATTATATAGCATCTTCTCGAACCAAGAGATGATGCACCCCGTTATCGCCCTCATGTGCTGCATGCTCCTGCTTAGCACCGGGCCGCTCGAGGCGCCCGACGACCTCGATGTGACGCTTGTAGACTCAGAGGCGCACCTCACGTGGACCGACCCCAACGACAACGAGGACGGATTCTGGCTCTATCGCGACGGCATGCGCTACAGGCAGCTGCCGCCTGGCACCACATCGTTTGTCGATGACATATCGGGGGGCAACAGACGCACCTACCAGGTCGCGGCGTTCAATGAGTCTGGCGAGTCCGACCTCTCGAACAAGGTCAACGTGCGGGCAGAGGGCGTACCGAGCCAGTTTTTAAAATATGGCATCCCCTTGCTTCTCATCGCCCTCGTGGCGGTCTTCGTGCTCGACAGGCATTCCAAGAAAAAGGACCTTGAGGCACTCGAGGATGAGGGGGCGAACGAACAAGTATCAGACACTGGTCAGTGACGATGGCCGTGGTGCAAGGCATGCGTCGTGCGGATGCAGTGATTTTCTCCAGCCCTTGACACCGCCTCGTCGGCGATCTCCGCAAGCGATTCCCACGGCACGTTGCTTGCAGCAACGAGCACCTTCAGCGACGGCTCGCCGCTTGGGCCGGCGTCGAGTGCGCCGATAGACGGCTCGTCCGCAGCAGCGGTGATGCTTGCGCGAAGCGATACGTCCGGATGGAGCAGCGTAAGCTTGACGTGCCCGACGAAGTCGGGATTGAGCTCCTCGACCTTCCTTTGCACATGCAGCAGCACGTCGGCGACGTAGCGAGTTGCCGTCTTCTCATCAAGCGTTGGCGCATCGACGACATATGAGCGTGCATGCGTCGCTATGCCCGATGCGCCGATCGAATCCTGGTCGAGTACCACGTCTGCCCGGTCGACGCTCTCGTCGGCAAGGCGTTCGATGAGCTCGTCGAGACCCTGGCCCGTCACCATGGAGAGCGTCATGCAGTGTGCCGAGGGGTTCATCTGCTTCACCGACGTCTCGATGATGGGGACATAGAGCGGCTTCATCAGGTCCACCTTGGTGATGCAGAGCACCTCCGCATCCGTTATCTGTCTTCGCGAGAAGTTCTTCGTCTCCTTCATCTGCTGCTTGAATCGTGTGCCGTCGATGAGCGTCACGATGGGGGAAAACTCGACATCGTCCATATTCATCCGCGCGATCTCGCCCTTGATCTGGAGCGGGAACGCGATGCCCGTCGGCTCGATGAGGATATATGTCGGGTCGTAGGCCTCGCGCATCTGGTGTATCGTGTACTTCATGTCGCGCTTGAGGCTGCAGCATATGCACCCGTTGGTGAGCTCCTTGGTCTCAAAGCCGTAGCGTGTGATGACGTCGCCGTCGATGCCCACCTCACCTATCTCGTTGACGATGATGGCGACCCTCTCGCCCGACTCGCCAAGCAGCCGCCCGAGCGTGAGTATTGTCGTCGTCTTCCCGCTGCCAAGGAAGCCGCCGATGATGACAACCTTCATCGCGGCATCACCTCCAGGCACTCCCAGCAGAGCAGCTCCTCGGGGCATGCGTGTATGCACTTCTGGCAGTGCGACCCGTCGCAGAGGTCGCTTCGTATCACTACCGTGCCGTCCTCGCGCAGCTCGATGGCTTCGTGTGTGCAGGCCTCCTCGCATTGGCCGCACAGCGTGCATCCCTCGATCTTCATCGTGAGGAGCGTGCCGGTGCGCTCGAGCACCCGGAGTCCCTCCGTTCCGAGGTCTGGTATGTCCTTGACGACGATGCGGTGCACCTTCGGGTCCGTCGTGGGGACTGCGACCATGGGCAGTCCTCGGCGCTTGAGCATCGTCTGCATGCGCTCAAACGGCATGCCCTCCTCCCAGTAGGACAGCTCGTTGATATATGCCTTCTTGAACGCGGGCGAGGTCGCAAACATCACGTGCGACCCTCGAACGGAACGTGCGACGTCCTCGAGCTCCCAGAGCCGGTCCTCGGAGAGCAGCACGTCGCGCGCAAGGGCAAGGGATGTGTTGCCAATTTGATAGACGTCCCTTACGGCATACGGAAGGAGGCCCACCATATGTGCCTTGGCGGCATCCATGTACGTGCCTGCCGCGCCCGACATATAGGCCGTCTCGATGTCCTTCACGTCGATGCCGGCGGCATCGCAGAGCGTGACGTGCCCGGCTCGTATGGCGCCGATGGCGCGTCCCGCTTCGACGAGGTCGTGCTCGTCGAAGTAGAGGTCGTCATGGAGCAACAGCGCCTTGTGGCGTGTCTTGATATGGGGCAGTTTGACGAGCTCGGTCTCCATTCCCTCCTTAATGAGAGCGATGACCCCCGTCCCGGTGATGCCCGTCGCGGTTATCGTGCCTTCCTCGTAGATCTCACCGTCGATGGGATTGAAGAGCGCACCTGTGCACTCGTCCATGTCATCACTTAGCACCGTCGACCTGAAAGCGCCGTCCTCGAAGTCGATGTCGGACACGACGCGCGGCTTGGCCAGCGTACCACATGCGACCTCCTGGCCTTCGAGCGCTGGACCTGCGGCTGCAGACCCCGTGTAGATGATATCATCGACCTTGAGCGCCATCTCCGCGTTGGTGCCATAGTCGGTGGCGATCGATATCTCGGACGAATCGAGCATGCCCGACTTCACGAGCAATGCGAGTGCATCGGCACCAACCTCGTGCTTGACGGCTGGGGGCACTCGGAGCTCGCACCCCTCAAACGCCCCCATGCCGGCAATCTCGCCGGCGTCGCGCACGGATGCCGAGCGGTCCTGATCTGTGATGTGGTACTTTTCCTTTTTCTTGTCGCCCGCATAGGCAAGGTCGTCGATGGGGATGCCTTGAAAGAGCGAGAGCTGTATGGGATTGCCGCAGATGGCGATACGGTCGATCGAGCCGGGCGTAGCGCCAAGCGTATTGAAAAGCGTCATGAGCGCCTGCACGACGAGGTCGTGCGCTGTGTCCTGACCCCATGTGACGGCGAAGTGAAGATGGTCCATCACGTTCGCGCCCGGAAGGGGGTTTCGAAGCGTGATGGCTGTACGGGCGATCGCTCCCGAGCCGAGGTCTATCCTCTGAGCCCGAAATCCGCTCGTCCCGAGGTCGATGGCGATGCCTTCCTTGATGGTATTACCTCCTTGGGGTGTTATCTCTTGAAAGGTTACATAAATAATTGGTCACGAAATAAAAAAAGAAAAAAAGAAGAGGTCGATCAGAGATCGTAGTTGCGCTTCGGCTCGAACACCCTGACCTCTTTCTTGTACTTGTCGAGGCTCTCGGAGATGAATGTGTCCTGGTCGTCGGGAAGGCCCTCGAGGGCAATCTTTGCATCGCGCAGCGCCTTGGTCTCGAAACGCGTGAGCTTGAGGCCCTCGTTGACGCCCTCCTCCAGGATGTTGCACGTCTCGAGCGCCGCGTTCTTGGCGCGCAGGTAGAGGTCGTCTCCGTCCTCGACTATCGCCCTGCCCACCTTCCATGCGTTGGGATATGCCAGCACGTAGCCCTGCGGGTCCCGGTACTTGTCCGAGAGCATGAACAGGTCGCGCAGCGTCTTTTCGGTGCCTGTCTTGAGCGCCACGTTCATGAGGGTGCAGTCGTATGCCAGTGTCTCGCCCCACGCCTGCACCGATGTGCCGCCGAACTCTCCGTGGTACTCGACCGACTCGTTGGACCAGAGGTCGCAGCACTGCATGACGAGGTTGCCCATGACGTCCGAGTGGGCGCACGTCGACGTCTTTCCCTCCTGGGTTATCGGCCGTCCGCCTATCGACTTGAGGATGGTTCCCTCATAACCGCAGTCCTTGTTCGGGCCTGTGGCGCCGCATTCCCATGCGACAAGCGTCCTGCTCGCAGCTATGGCTCGAGCGATGATGGCCAGAGTGTGTGCAAGGTTCTTGTCAAGGAGACCGCCTGCGACGAACATCGCCGTGTTGGCCTGGGCGCAGTCCGTGTCACCTGCCGGTACGACATTGTGCTTCTTGGCGATGTTGACGATGTCCTTCCAGATGTACTCCATGTCCATGGCGCCGAGACATCCGATGGAGAACAGGACGCCGGGCACGTCGTCACGGAGTATGGCGTGGTCGAAGACCTCCTTTCCGCCCATACTCTCGATCGAGAGCATGTCGACACCGTTTTCTGCCAGCAGCTCGAACGACTTGAGGAGCGTGTCGTACTTGTCCTCCCTGAGGCGCAGGTAGTCGCGGTCCTCTCGTATGTCCCCAGGCGTGTGCCTGAGGGCGCAGTTGATGCCGTACTCGTCATGGTACTTTTCCATGATCTCCTTTTGGGCGTGGGCGACGGCCGCACCCCATTCGGGATTGTTGGTCATCTCCTGCACGTGCTCGGTCTCGAGCACCACGCCTGGGAATCCGACGGCCACCATGCGGTCCATGATATCGGTGGTGATGCTCTTGTACTCCTTAACGAGCTTCTCCTTTGACGATGCGGTCTCTGGGCGCGGAGCGTAGTTGATCTCAGGGGTCGTGAACCCATCGCCTATCGTGAGGCCGAGTCCTGCTTTGACAGGTTCCTTCGCGACGCCAAACGTCATCTCGTCCGGGTCGTCATATGCCATGGTCGTGAATCGTTTTACCATTCATGTCACCCCCTAATGCTTATGGAACTCCTCCCTGAGCTTTTCTACAGTGGCTCCAGACAGTATGCTTGCCGCCATTCTCGGCGCCTGGGGCGCCTCCTCACCGTAGACGCCAAACTCGAGCTTCGAGACGAAGTCCTGATTCACCGCGCCGCCTCCGCAGACGAACGGGAGCGCAAGATTCTTCTCCTTGAGCTTGTCGTTGATGTGCTTGAAGGCATACATCGTCGTTGTCATGAGCGCCGTGCCCGTGAGCATCAGCGGCCGTTCCTTCTCAACATGCTCGACGACCTCCTCGACGGGACAGTCTCGCCCGAGGTCGACGACGTTGTAGCCGTTGGCCCGCAGCAACGCCACGACGATGGTCTTTCCGATGTCGTGTACGTCGCCCTCTGCCACGTGGCAGATGACCGTGCCCTTGGGCTTCATGTCGGAAGTTGCCTTCGACTTGCAATATTCGATGCCCTTTTGCATCGCGTCGGAGGACAGCATCACGTCGGGCAGGTAGATGACAGCCTCGTCGTAGAGCTTGGAGACGACGTTCATCCCGCCGATGAGCGCCTCATCGATGAGCTTGAGCGGTTCTCTTCCCTCAGAAATAGCTTTTTCGAGCCCTGCGACAACGCCTTCCTCGTCCCCCACAAACACTGCCTGTGCTATCGGCTTGAGGAGAGGGTCGTCCGGGTAGAGCTCTTCTGCCGCCTCCTCTGGCGTGATCTCCTTTTCGAGTCGGACATTGTACCTAACGAGGATATCGTCCGGGTCAATGTCCAACGCCATGCTTCTTTCCTTAATCTTCTTGAGCGCCATATTTCTCCCCCTTTTTGGTGGTCGGGAGGCGTTTTACTGGTATTCGTTTACGATGCGCTCGGTTTCCTTTCTCATGGTAACGATGTTTTCGGTGGGTGTCGCTGGAGCGAGTCCGCATCCCGGTGCCACGACGTCGATGCCCTCGAGTATGGCCTTCTCCGTCGCCTCCGCAACGGTGTCATGGTCGCCCTGTAGCAGCACCGACACGGGGTCGATGTTGCCCACAAGCGACACAGACTCCTTGACGATGCGACGCGCCTTCTTCACGCTTACCGCCGATTCGACGCTTAGTCCGCTGTATCCGCTTTGTGCCATGTACTCCAGGATCGGGGTACAGTCTCCGCAGATATGGAGCACCTTGGTGGTCTCTGTCGCATCTGCCAATTCCTTGAGCATTGGCATCACGAAACGCTTGAATGCGCTAGGGCTTATCATATCTGTGGAGGCGCTCGGTTCAAGTATCGACACGACATCAACGGATCGCGTGCCCAACGATTCAAGATAATCGTTCAGAAAGGTGGTGGCCAAAGTGAGATACTCTTGAACCGTATCAGGGTCTGTACGCGTCCATTTGACGAGGTTCTCGATCCCCGCGAGATGGCCCGCGAGCGTGAACGGTCCTGTCACGCCCACCACGACGGGAACGTCATGTGGCACTTTCTGCTCGATAAGGTCGAGCGCTTCCAGTATGACGGAGACCCGCCCCAGCGACGTGGCATCTCTCGGGACCGAATCGGGTAAGTGCCCGACTGGTTCGTTCACGTACGGGGTCTTGTCCATCTTTCCCATGTTGAGGGCGCATCCAAGCGCCTCCGCTTCTAGGGTGATTTCGAACGGTATGCGTATGACGGGTATGCCTGTCAGCGACCTGAAGGTGTTAGCCAGCATATAGAGCTTGTGTGGGTCGGTGTGGGCGGCTGGCCATGCAGCACCCGATGCCTTCATCTGTTCGAGTGTCGCCGTCTGTGTCACCGACGTCACCGGTACGAAGTCGGTTGCTTCGCCGTGCAGTGCAGTGATCAGTTGCGTATCCGCATCGATATGTATTCCTCCTCTCACACCTTCGTCTGAAGGTGTTCCTCCCAAAGTAACACTATCGTTATTACTATAAAAAACATAACCATGGATGGATTATCCATAGGAATAATATTCTTAATTTCAGTAGATTATACATATATATCTTCCATGCTGTGACTACTCTCTCTATCACTATCCATTAAGTCTTATAATTTTTTTTGTCATTTATATGAACGTAACGAGCCTTTATCCTATGGAATTCCTATGTATGCTGGATGGGTTATTAACGTAATAAAAATTAATTTCATTAAAAAAATTTAAATCATAACTTTTTTCATGTAAAATTATTTGAAATTATATTACAAAAAACGATATGTTTTTATATATTTGCCGTTAAAAATTATTAATATTATATTTATTTCCCCTGGTGAATATGATGAGAAAAGATATTTCCTCTGCCCTTGTCACGCTGCTACTCTTTGCATCGCTTCTTACCGTTCTCCCTGCGTCCGTCACGGCCGATATGACCGTGTCCCCTGGGAGTGACATTGGATATGCCATCGCCAATGTGGAGGATGGCGGGACGATATACTTCCAGCCGGGAACTTATGATAACTGCCATATTTTTATCAATGGTGCGAGTCTACAAAAATCGTTTTCCCTTGTCAGCATAGCTGGGCCCGAAACGACCATCCTTGATGGGGGTAGCACTGGTCCCGTTATTACTATAACAAACACCGACACCACATCCTTCGGTACTTACGAGATCACCATCGATGGATTCACCATCACCAATGGGATGATGTCCTCGGTGGCCACTGGTTCAATCGCTACGACCGTTTCCTCCATATCCGAAGGCGGCGGCATGCACATCTCGTATTCTCTTGTGACCATTACCAATTGCATCTTCACAAAAAACACGGCGTATGCCAAAGCCACTAATAATACTGCATCTGCCAGCGCTGAAGCACGGGGTGGCGGGGTGTATATCGGATGGTCAATCGTATCCATTACCAATTGCATCTTCACAGAAAACATGGCTCAATCACTCGCAGAGGCTTCAGGAGCAGGCGATGCCAACGCCGTTTCTTCAGGTGCAGCGATGTACCTCAGGGAGTCTAGCCCGATCATTGTCAACTGCACCATAGCTTATAACTCATTGATGGCATCAGCCGCTAGAGATATTGATGGTACGGGGAGTTTGTTTACCGATATATTTGGCAGCGGGATATACAACTCCAAATCATCGCCCATTATAACGAACTGTATCATCTGGAATAGTATTCACAACGCTACAGGTAGCACCCCGATTGTTACCTACTCGAATATTTCGAGCATAATACCCGGAATTGGCAATATCTATGTCGACCCGCTTTTTGTCGATGCACCCGCTGACGTCTCATTAAGCGCTGATTCACCCTGTATCGACACGGGGACGAACACGAGCGGCCCGGCGTTTGGCGGCGTCACAGACGACATCCTCGGCATTGCACGTCCACAAGGCACGGCGTACGACATGGGTGCCTACGAGTATCGACAGTCCATGCCTGCATCGCCGTGGTCCCCCGTCTCGATCATGCCGCTTGTACGTACGCAGTTGGACAACACTCTTGTCGCGTGGAACGAGCTTTCAGCGCAGCTTCCCTCAGAGCCGACAGATGAGATGACCTCACTCATCGAGCGCATCCAGGAGCACATGGGAAATGCGACAGGGCTGGCAAATCCCATATATGCGTCCGGCGAGCTCGCAAAGGCGAACACGCTCATGGGCGAGCTTTCTCAATTGCTGTAATGCGCCCCGTCAGGGGCCTTTATTTTCCTTTTTCCACATATTCAACGTAGCTACGCTATGACGAGTATCGTGCCAGGCCCTAAAACCACAATCTTTATAAACGGGCATACGTACCTTTCTACGCCAGATGATTCTATTTTAAAGAAAATCATCGACCGAGGGTGGCCCGGACGCCACCGAATGAAGGATGAGGTGATATAACATGTTGAAAAAGTTTGACGTGCCCAAGGAACTTGTCGAGAAGGCATACGAGGCCTTGGAGCTTGCACGAGACACCGGAAAGGTAACGAAGGGAACGAACGAGACGACGAAGTATATCGAGCGAGGGACCGCCAAGCTCGTGCTCATCGCCGAGGATGTCTCGCCCGAGGAGATCGTCGCGCACATCCCCTACCTGTGCGATGAGAAGAAGGTGCCCTACATCTTCGTCCCGCGAAAGGACGAGCTGGGCCAGGCCACGGGCATCGAGGTGCCGACGGCTGCCACGAGCATCGTCAAGGAAGGCAAGTCAAAGACCCTCGTCGCCGAAATCGTCACGAAAGTCAATGAGTTCAAGTGATACGCATGGCAGACGAAGACAGAGGAATACCTGCAGAGGTCATCGACATCGTCTCAAGGACCGGTGTCACCGGGGAGATATTCCAGGTGAAGTGCAAGGTCCTCGATGGCAACGACAAGGGACGCATACTTACGAGAAACATCAAGGGCCCCGTGCGTCCGGGCGACGTGCTCATGCTGCGCGAGACGGACCGAGAGGCCAAAGAGATACGAACGCCTAGGTGATGATCATGCCGCGACGAATAGAATGTACGTTCTGTGGAGAACCAATCGAGCCGGGTACCGGCACCATGTACGTGAGAAAGGATGGGACCATCTTCCACTTCTGCTCGAAGAAGTGCGAGAAGAACCAGATCTCCCTGAAGCGCAAGGCGCGAACGACCCGCTGGACGGAAAAATACCGCCAAGAGAAAGAGCAGAGGCTCAAGCAGTAAGGGGCGCGGTAGCATGATCGAACGCACACTCATAATTCTCAAACCGGACGCGGTGCTCCGCGGCCGCATGGGAGACGTCATCTCCCGTTTCGAGCAGAAGGGCTACCGCTTCGTGGCGATGAAACTCATCCAGTTCGACCGCGCGCTGGCAGAGCGCCACTACGCCGAGCACGTGGGAAAGTCGTTTTTCGACTCGCTCGTCGACTACATATGCATGTCGCCGGTGCTCGTTGGCGTCGTCGAGGGCGAGGACGCCATCACCGTGACGCGAAAGCTCGCCGGCGCCACGCATCCGCTCAAGTCGGAACCCGGCACGATCCGCGGCGACCTCGGATTCATCAAGGGCGACAACATGTACAACACGATACACGCGTCGGACTCGCCCGAGTCTGCCAAGCGAGAGATGGGCCTCTTCTTCTCGGACGAGGAGCTCTTGGACTACGATGACGCCAAAACGCTCTGATCTCCCGAGGTGAAGTGTGTGATCCGCCAGCCTATCGTTGCAGTGCTTGGTCACGTCGACCATGGCAAGACGACCCTCCTTGACCGCATCAGGGGGACCAAGGTCGTCAGCCACGAAGCGGGCGGCATCACGCAGCACATCGGCGCCACCGAGGTGCCCATCGAGGTCGTGAAGGAACAGTGCGGCGACCTTGTGAAGAATCTCACGCTCACCATCCCGGGGCTGCTGTTTATCGACACGCCGGGCCACGAGGCGTTCACGACGCTTCGTTCCCGCGGCGGCAGCCTTGCGGACATCGCCGTTCTCATCATCGACATCAACGAGGGCCTGCAGCCCCAGACCATCGAGTCGCTCACCATCCTCAAGCAGTTCAAGACGCCGTTTTTTGTCGTCCTCAACAAGGTCGACCGCGTACGGGGATGGAAGCCCATCGGCGACAACTCGTTCATGCGCACCTACCGGGCGCAGGACGAGGGCGTGCGCCGCGCCATCGACAACAAGATGTATGAGATCATGGGCCAGCTGTATGACAACGGGTTCGAGTCCCAGCGGTTCGACCTGATCAAGGACTTCACGAAGTCGATCGCCCTCGTGCCCGCATCGGCTATACAGGGTGTGGGCGTGGCCGAGATCATGATGCTGCTTGCTGGACTCTCCCAGCGTTATCTCGAACGGCGCCTCAACGTCTCGATCGATGGACCAGCCAAGGGCACCGTCCTCGAGGTCAAGGAGACGACCGGCTTTGGCACCACCATCGACGTCATCATCTCCGACGGCACGCTGCACGCTGGCGACATCATCGTGCTCGGCGGCAGGAACGGCATCGTCCAGACGAAGGTGCGCGCGCTGCTCAAGCCACGCGCGCTCGAGGAGATACGCGACCCGCGCTATCGCTTCGAGACCGTGGACGAGGTCCCAAGCGCCGCGGGCATCAAGATCGCGGCACCGGGGCTTGACGACGTGCTTGCCGGCTCGCCGCTCATGTCGGCCACCGAGGACATCGACCAAGCGCGCTCGACGATCATGGCCGAGATACGCAAGTTCAGGATCGCGCGCGACACCACCGGCCTCATCGTGAAGGCCGACACGCTCGGGAGCCTCGAGGCGATCGTGGGCACGTTGAGGCGCAAGGAGATTCCGATACGCAACGCCGATATCGGCGACGTACAGAAAAAAGACGTCATCGAGGCGGTCTCCGTTGCCGAAAAGAATATCTACGACGCGGTGATCCTCGCGTTCAACGTCTCGGTGAGCGAGGAGATCCAGGAGATGGCCGACCGCGCCGACATCCCGGTGATCCGCTCGGACATCATCTACAAGCTGCTCGAGGACTACGAGGAGCTTCTGGAGCGCATGAAGCGCGAGGAGGAGGAGCGCAAGAAGATGGGGCTCATCTATCCTGGCAAGTTCATGCTCCTTCCGCAGATGGTGTTTCGCAAGGCCAAGCCCGCCATCGTGGGCGTCGAGGTCCTTGCAGGGCGCATCGAGCCCAATCGGGCCATCATCAAGGGGGACGGCACGAAGGTCGGCAAGATCAAGGGCATCAAGGAAGGGGACGAGTTCCTCAAGGTCGCGACCGCGGGCAAGCAGGTAGCCGTCTCCATCGAGGGCCCCACCGTGGGGCGGCAGATAGAGGAAGGCGAAGTTTTATATATCGACATGCCCAATTCGAACATCGAAAGGCTCAAAGAGATAGAACTTGCTCCAGAAGAGGAGGAAGTCGTATCATTCTTATCAAAATTGAAAAAGAAAACATTGTTATGGGGTGGGTAAATGGAAGTCAAGTTAGTTGTTTCATATCCTAATGGAAAGACAGAGCAAAAGGAGCTCAAAGGCGACGAGGCCGAGTCGTT
>RXIG01000007.1 GCA_004212155.1 archaeon | reverse complement strand
TCCCACTCGTAGGTCACGATCGTGCCGTCGGGATCGTAGGAAGCAGATGGATCAAATGAGATCGTCTGTCCTGTCTTTGGCATCTGAGGCGCGTATGAGAATTCTGCCACTGGATCAGCATTCGACTCGTAGGGGATGGCAAATCCCGTCATCTCCAATCCATAAGGAAAGGCACCAACTTCAGTTGCTGTTCCTGTGTCAAGGTCGATAGTAACCAATTTGCCACTATTGGAATACGCTGCATGATACAAAACATCGTTGACATGATCGAATGAGGCATCCTGAGCAAAATTCAGATCCATGCCAATAGAACCGATTGCAGTCCATGTCCCATTTTGTTTATCGACCGTACCAAAAGTATCATTAATAATCTCAATCCCATATAGGGTACCATCGTTGCTACATTCTAGAGCAATAATGTAGGTTATTGTATGACCGATTAATGTTTCTGTTCCCGTGTCGAGGTCTATAGAATATAATCCGCCACTTAGTGGTTCTACAGCAAACATTGTATCAGTGGTCGTATCATACGTCATCCCTGTGGCATCCACAGTGTTGCCTATGGTAGAAATGGCACCAGTTGTTGTATCAATTGAAACAAGTGTACCACCATATACAATGCCATACCACGTATCCCCAACGAAATCAGCCGTGGCTATGAAATCAGAAGCGGTAAAACCAAATTCAGTTATCGTGCCTGGATCTCCAAGGTCAAAATAACAAGTACCTTCAGAGATAGTCCCCCAATCGTTTGTAACATATCCGTAGCCATAGGTGCCTGTATCCATCAACACATTTGTTAATACATTTTGGCTGCTTACTAAGGACTCATGTGCAAGTCCGTAAGAACATTCCTCCACTTCCGAAGGCAGGTATGTTGTGTGAGCAGATGAACAATTCACAAGACAAGTGATCAAGATGAAGATAGATACCATAGAAAACAAGTACTTATTATGTATGAGTTTTGCCCCATTTTTGTATTCTTTTTCTAATCGTCAAGTGAATATAAAATTATCGTTGCAATATTTTATAGAAGTATGCTGTCATCAATGAAAATAACGTTTGGAAACAATGCCTGCTATTCCTTTTACATCAACATGCTTGCACAAAGAAGGGGGCATTGGTACAAAGCCCAATGCAACGAAACTTATTTAACAGTACCACCAGTTCCATACACGGTGTTACAATGCGAATCATCCTTCTAGGTAAACCAGGCGGAGGGAAGGGAACGCAGGCCAAGATGCTCACCGAGCGCCTCGGCATCCCCCAGATCTCCACAGGCGACATATTGCGCGAAGCCGTCAAGCACCAGACGCCGCTTGGCATCGAGGCGAAGAAGTTCATGGACGCGGGACTGCTTGTCCCTGACTGCCTCATCAAGGACCTCATCAAGGAGCGCCTCTCGCAGGAAGATACGAAAGACGGGTTCATCTTCGACGGATTCCCACGCAATCTCGCACAGGCTCGCGACCTCGAGCAGATATCCGGCGACCTGGGATTTTCCATCGACAAGGTGGTCTACATCGATGTCCCGACAGAAAAGATCGTTCGCCGCCTCTCCGGCCGCAGGACGTGCAGCTGCGGGGCGGTCTACCACGTCGAGTCGAATCCACCAGAGGAGCAAGGTGTCTGCGACGCATGCGGAGGCACGCTCTACCAGCGTGACGACGACAAGGAGGACGTGATCAAGGCCCGTATAGAACAATATGAGAAACAGACGAAGCCGCTTATCGACCACTACGATGAGAAGGGCATCCTTGTCACCATCGACGGCGACCAGCCTATCGATGACGTCTTTTCAGAAATAATGAAAAAGATCGGAGCCTAAAGCTCCGCATCCCTTATTTTTTCCGCCGCTTCCTTGCATGCCTCGATCGAGGGCACGAGTGCAAGGCGGATGAAGTTCTCGCCAGGATTGTAGCCATCAACGTTTTTTGATATCCACTTGCCCGGTGTTGTGACGATGCCGACCGATGGGTCGAGCAGGCGCTTTGCGACCTCGACGCTTCCCTTTTCGGCAGGCACTTCCTGCCAGACATAAAACGTCGCAGGTGGCACGCACGAGGGATATCCTACATCCTCGAACGCCGAGCATATGATGTCGCGCTTCGTGCGGTAACCGTCGCGCATCCTCTTGACATGCGCCTCGTCGCGCAGTGCAGCGATGGCCCCATCCTGGATGAACGTGGGTGTTCCGCTGTCGATGTTGGTCTTGACCTTCCTGAAGAGCGCAAGCGCATCCTTGTCGCCCATGACCCAACCCACACGGTAGTTGGTCATATTGGAGCGCTTCGAGAGCGACTGCATCACGAGCACGTTCTCGTAGCCGAACTCGAGGATCGAGCGGGGCTTCGTGTCGTAATACATCTCGCTGTAGCACTCGTCTGAGACGATGAGGACATCGTTGTCCTGCGCGAAGTCGACCGCTTCCTTGTAGAACTCGTCGGTGGCCAGCGCACCGGTGGGATTCGACGGATAGTTGATCCAGATGATCTTGAGGGATCGTGCGACGTCATCGGGGATCTGCTCGAAGTCCATCAGATAACCGTTTTCTCGCTCGAGGGGGAGGAAATGGCACTTCCCGCCCGCAAAGAGCGTGCCGCGCTCATAGGGGGGATAATAGGGATTGGGGGCGACGACGTGGTCACCCTCGTTGAGAAATGCCAGCGGCATGTGAAACACAGCCTCCTTGGCGCCAAGCGTGCTCGTGATCTCCGTCTTCGGATCCATGTCGATGCCGAATCGGCCTTTCACCCATTCGGAAACGGTCTCGCGGTATTCATCAGCCCCAATATAGCTTGGATACCCCGACGACTTGCGCGTCTCTATTCCCTGGGCACATGCCGAGCGCACGACCTCGGGCGTGGGGTCCTGGGGATCGCCGACCCCGAAATCGATGGGCGTGATACCTCGACGGGTCAGGTCGTTGACGAGCTCATCGACATCGGCGAACGCATAGGTGCCAAGCTTGCTCAGTTTGTTACTTCCCTTCATGATAATACTCACCTTTGAACACAATGACGGCGGGACCGACTATTTTAATATTTTCGTCGTCGCACCACTCGATCTCGAGCGATCCACCAAGAAGGTCCATACGTACGGCCCTGTCGCAGACTCCGTTGAGGACGCCTGCCACGAGCGAGGCGCTGGCCCCCGTGCCGCATGCCAGGGTCTCGCCCGCTCCGCGCTCCCAGACGCGCATGCGCAGGTGAGAGCGGTCGATGACCTCGACGAACTCGACGTTGGTGCGATTGGGGAAGAACTCGTGCGTCTCGAGCGCGGGACCGACAGAGTGCACGAGATCGTCGCATGCATCGTCAACGAAGAGCACACAATGTGGATTGCCCATGGAAACGCAGGTCGCATACCACGTGACGCCGCCGCTCTCGAGTGGGACGCCAATGACGCGGTCTGCTTCGCTTCTCACCGGTATCTCTGGTCCGCGCAGCCGTGGTACACCCATGAACACCTCGACCTGCGCATGTGTGCCGAGATCCTCCATGATGCGTGCGTTGATGAGCCCGGCGAGCGTCTCGATGGAGACGCGTCCGTCGGTGTGGCGTCCGGCATCGTACATGAGCTTGGCGATGCAACGCACCGCGTTTCCGCACATCTCGCTTTCAGACCCGTCGCTGTTGAACATGCGCATCCGGCAGTGTGCTGTATCGGACGGTCCGATGAGAACGAGCCCGTCGCTCCCAATGCCAAAGTGGCGGTCGGAGACCTTGCGGGCGAGGGCACCCGGGTCGATTTCCTCAAGCGATGTCTCGAAGAGGTCGATGTAGACGTAGTCGTTGCCAAGCCCCTCCATCTTGGTGAACGCTATACGTCGGCCCATACGAGGTCCTCCAGCGTCTGGCGCCGGCGAACGAGGCGGGCCATGCCGTCCGAGACGACGACCTCTGCCGGCAGGAGCCTGCTGTTGTAGTTCGACGCCATGCTGTAGCCGTAAGCACCCGCCTCGCGCAGTGCGAGGATGTCGCCCATGTGTGGCGAAGGGACCATGCGCTCCTCGATGCCGTGGTCGCCGCGGGTGAACACGTCGCCCGACTCGCAGAGGTTGCCTCCCACGACGACCTTCTCCTCAATGGCATCAGGCCGCGTGGCGTTGTCGATGTGGTGATATGAACCGTAGAGTATGGGGCGTGCCAGATGGTTGAATCCCGTGTCCACGCCGACGAATCGATATGATCGCGTGGCCTTGAGATTGGTCACGCGCGTAAGGAGCGTTCCAGCCTCGGCAACGAGGAATCGCCCCGGTTCGAGCTTGAGCTCGAGCGACGATCCGTAATCGGCGCAAAACGTGGAGAACTTCTCCGACATGGCATGTCCCATCTCGGTAAGCGGGAGCGGCGTGTCCTCGGGCCTGTAGGGCACTCCCATGCCCCCGCCGATGTCGACGAATTCGAGCCCGTCGAGGGCGGTGGCCGTTTCAAGGATGATGTCCATTGCCGTCAGGAACGACGACGTCTCGAGGATCCCGGAGCCGATATGGGCGTGGACGCCGACGATGTCGACGTCGTAGCGGTCGGCGATCTCCTGTGCCCTGTCCATCCGGTCGTAGTAGATTCCGAACTTCGAATGGGGACCACCGGTGATCGTATGGTCATGGTGGCCTGCTCCTACATCAGGATTGACACGTATGCTTACTTTGGTGCCGGGATACGTCTCGCCCCACAGCTCAAGCAGCGCCAGCGACCCGATGTTTACTCCCACGCCTTGTTCACGGCAGTAGGCAAGGTCCTCGGCCGATGAGTTGACGCCCGTGAAAAGGATATCCGACGGCGAGAATCCTGCGCGAAGCGACAGAAAGACCTCTCCGGGGCTCGTGGCATCGATGCCTGCACCCAGATCGCGGAGGAGGGCAAGGATGGCGGGATTGGAATTGGCCTTTGCGGCATAGTGGATCTTCGTCTTCGGATAGGTGATGGCGGAGCGCAGGTCCTCGTACCGGGAACGGATGACGTCCTCCTCGTAGACGAAGAGGGGACTTCCGAACTCCTCAATGAGCTCCGATGCGCCCACGCCGCCAAGCTGTAGCTCTCTGGTGCCATCCGCCATGTGAGCCCACCTCAGATGAGCTCGTATGCGCTCATGATGCGCTGGAGCTGCTGCCTGCGCTCGTTTGACATGGTGGTGAGCGGAAGACGGTACTTCTCCGTGATGAGGCCCATCATGGCCATGGCTGCCTTCACGGGCATGGGGTTGGTCTCCAGGAACATCGCCTTCATGAGATCGAGATAATGGTAGTGCATGCGCTGTGCCTCGGCGACGTTGCCTGCAAGCGCCGCGTTGACCATCGTGCTCATCTCGCGCGGCAGGAAGTTTGACATCACGGAGATGACGCCCTGTCCGCCCATGAGCGTGAGCGGCACTCCAAATCCGTCATCGCCCGAGAGGACTGAAAAGCTCTTCGGGGTGCTTCGCACGACGTCGGTCATCTGGCTGAAGTCGCCTGAAGCCTCCTTGACGCCGACGATGTTGTCGCTTTCTGCCATGGACAGCAGTGTGGGGGTCTCGATGTTGACGCCCGTTCTGCCCTTGATGTTGTAGACGATGACCGGCAACCCACCCTCGCTTGCGACCGTCTTGAAGTGCTGTATGAGCGCATGCTGCGGCGGCTTGTTGTAGTATGGGGTCACCTGGAGCGTCGCGTCGGCGCCGGCGTCGGCTGCCAACTTCGTCATCGATATCGCCTCGTCGGTGCTGTTGCTGCCGGTGCCCGCGATGATCGGGACACGCCCGTTGGCCTGGTCGATGACGATCTCAACGACCCTGACATGCTCCTGGTGCGAGAGTGTCGGGCTCTCGCCCGTCGTTCCCGTTGGTACTAATCCCGAGACCCCGTTTTCAATCTGGAAGTCGACCAGTTGACGAAGGGTCTCCTCGTCTACAGCCCCGTTCTCATCGAAGGGGGTGACCATTGCTGTGTATACTCCTCTAAACATAATACTACTCTCCTACCATGCTGTCTATCAGATCATCAATGCTGTGGAATCCTTTCCTTTCACGCATGTACTCGGCGGCAAGCACCGCTCCGACTGCAAGGCCCCTGCGGGTCCTGTTCTGGTGCGTAAGCTCGATGGTGTCAAACGGCGAGTCGAACAGGACGGTGTGTCGTCCGGGATTGCTCCCGCCTCTCAGCGAAGCGAAGTGGAGCTCGTTGGGTTCCGGCCGCCTGTTGAGCATCTCGTAGACCGGCGTGTCCTTCGAGGACATCGCGTCGACGATCTGCTGGGCCATCTTGATGGCCGTGCCCGAGGGCGAGTCCGCCTTGCCGTTGTGGTGTATCTCGTACCCCATGACGTCGTAATCCGCTACGTTGTCGAAGATGGCCGCAGCCGCCGTCACGAGGCGGAAGAAGAGGTTGACCCCTATCGAGAAGTTTGGCGACCACAACAGTCCTACATCATGCTCCTCGACGACCGACCGCACGTGGTCGAGCTCGCCGTACCACCCCGTGGTGCCGATGACCATGTGCTTGCCGAGCGCGGCCATCTGCTCGATGTTTCCCACGACGCTTTGTGGATGCGTGAAGTCGATGCAGACGCCGCATGCACCCACAGACTCCTGCGTGATGCGTGCATGCTCGGCGTCCGGTGCGTTGACATCGACCGTGGTGAACGTATGCCCCCGCTCGGTGGCGACGTCAGCTATCTCCTTTCCCATCCTGCCGTATCCTATTATCGCTAAATGCATGGATTCCACCAATGATATGGTATGAAGAGGGAATAATAGTTTGATTTATAATGTTTTTGTTATATTTGATACAAAAATAAGAAAAAAGAAAATAAGAAAAACAATGATGCTTACATGCGCGGAAGTATGGGCCTGAACTTGTATCCATAGACGATGATGCCCGATTCGCCGTATGCGAACATGCGCCTGATCACCGATTCCACCGGCATGCCGATCTCGAGATCGTCGAAGTTGCAGTCCGTGAGCTGAGCGGTGACGATCTCCCCCTCCTCGAGCTCGATGAGCGCTGCCGCGTATGGCTTGCAGAACTCATATCCCTCCGGAGGGCTTCGGATGATCGTGTACGAGTAGATCTTGCCGCTGCCCTTGAACTGGTACTCCTCCAACTCACGTGCCTTGCATGACGGGCAAACAGTGCGCCGGGGATAGTGGATCGTGCCGCACGACGCGCACTTCGTGCCGAGAAGGCGGTAGCGCTTGATGTTTTCCCTCCAGTGCCTGGGTACGCTGCTTGGCATTAATCATCCCTCCCAAGGATGGCGACAGACACAGTCGAACCGGTCCCCCCGATGTTTTGGGCGATGCCGTTTTCAACGTCGATGACGCCGTCGCCGCGTATGTTCTTTGCCAACTCGACTATCTGGTAGACACCCGTTGCGCCCACCGGATGGCCACGGGCCTTGAGGCCGCCCATGGTGCAGCACGGAAGCTTTCCTCCTATGGCGATCTCGCCGTCGGCCGCGAACTTCGCTCCCTTGCCCGCCGGCACGAATCCAAGGTCCTCGAGGCCGATGACGCCCATGATCGAGAAGGCGTCGTGGAGCTCTGCTGTCTGAATGTCCTTGGGCTCCATCTTGGCCTGCGCGAACGCGTCCTTGGCCGCAGCCTTGGTGGCCGCCATCGATGTGACGGTGGCGCGGTCGTGGACGCCTATCGTGTCCACCTTTACCGAGCATCCCTTGATGATGACAGGCGTGTCGGTGAACTCGCGGGCGCGTTCCCTCGTGGTGAGTATCACCGAGGCAGCCCCGTCGCAGATCGGTGCGCAGTCCATGACGGTGAGCGGGTCGGCCACCATCGGCGAGTTGAGCACGGTGTCAAGCGAGATCTCCCTGCGAAACATCGCGTTGGGATTCTTCACGCCGTTCTTGTGCGAGTTGACCGGAAACGTCGAGATCTGTTCCCTCGTCACCTTGTGATCGTGCATGTAGCGCTTCATGATCATGGCATTGAGGCCAACGAACGTTACGCCGTGTATCGCCTCATACTCCCTGTCGCAGGCGTTGGCCAGTATCTTCGTGGCGCTGTTGCCAACGACATCGGTCATCTTCTCGACGCCAGTCACGCAAACGACGTCATGATAGCCAGACGCAACTGCCATGACACCCGCCTTGAACGCAGCACCAGCAGAGCCGCATGCGCCCTCGACCTTGAACGCCGAGATGTTGCCAAGGCCGCCGTAGTCAGCAATCAGGGAACCAAGCGACTCCTGGTCGATGAAATTACCGCTGGACATGTTGCCGACAATGAGGCCGTCGACCTCGTCGGTGCCTGCATCGTCGAGTGCGTTCCATGTGGAATCGACCGCGATCTCCCTCAATGATTTGTCCCATGGCTCTCCCACGGGCGTGCATCCCACTCCTACTATAGCAACGTCTTGCATATGATCACATCCGTATCTTGCCGCGGTACCTGGCGTACGTGGCATAGTCTATCTCGAGCCTGCGCCCTACATACGACTTCAGGTTGGGCGCCTTGTCGCGCACCTCGGTTATCTTCTCTGTGACGGTAAACGAGAACACGTCCGAACCCGCGCCTGACCCGTATGAGACACACAACACCGATTCACCAGGGCTTGCGACGTCAAAGACGGCCGCCAGCCCCACGAGTGACGAACCTGCGTATGTGTTGCCGATGTAGGGCGATATGAGGCCGGGTATGACCTTTTCCTTGTCCACGCCAAGCATCTTTGCCGCAGCCATTGGAAACTTCGTGTTCGGCTGGTGGAAGATGACATAATCATAATCGTTGGGTTCCTTGCCCAGCTCATCGCACATCCTGCGCGTGGCGTTGGTGACATGGTAGAAGTACGCGGGCGTACCGGTAAACCGCGAGGCATGCTTCGGGTAGTGTTCATGCTGCCGCCTCCAGAAGTCGGGCGTGTCGGTGACAAACGAATATGAGCCCTCATAGTGTGCGAGCGACTCCTCCGCGGGACCGACGATGAATCCTGCCCCACCCGCTGCGGCGGTATATTCGAGCGCATCTGCGGGTTGCCCCTGCGCCGTGTCGACACCGATGGCAAGCGCATAGGGGGCCATGCCCGAGCCGACATATCCGAACGCGCCCTGGAGCGCCTCGGTGCCTGCCTTGCAGGCGAACTCCCAGTCCGCTGCGTTGATGGCGGGGGTCGCGCCGATGACCTCGGCAACGATGGTCGCCGTCGGTTTCACCGCATACGGCTTCGACTCGGTACCGACCCATACGGCCCCGAGCGAATGCGGGTCGATGCCGGCGCGCAACAGTGAGTTCTTGGCCGCCTCGCACGCTATGGTGCACGCGTCCTCATCGGGTCCGGGAACGGATTTCTCCTTCACGGGGACTCGAACCGGATCGTTCCCCCACACCCGTGCAATATCAGAGTTCTTGATGCGATACATGGGGACGTATGCGCCATATCCCACGATCCCAACATCCTTAATCGTCTTCATAACGGCACCTCTTACTGTTCTGTGAGCTCAAAAGCCCTATTTAAATGTATCGTTATATAACGGTTATACTTTCGGCAACTGCCGAATAGAATAGGTGCGATTCCCCTCATTCCTCTGCGATGGCACGAAGGTTTCGGATCAGCACGTCAAGGGACGGCGACTTTGACAGCACGAGGGGTATGCGCTCTATCTCGGCGATCTTGACGGCGACATCGTCCATCTTCGTCGGTCCGTTGACCACGACGACCGAGGGCTTGAGACCCTTGACCTTGATGGCGACCATGGGCGAGCGGCCCATGTCGACCTTCGTGAAGATGAGCGCGCGCTCCGTCGACCATCCGTAGAGGCGCAGGAACTCGTCTGCGGACATCTCGAGTATCGCCTTGATACTGTCGATGACGGTATATCCATAAATGGGCCTGTACGCAAGGTCCTCGTTGGCAACGATGGTGCCCTCCACGGCCTCGCAGAGGTCCGATATCTTCACGGGCACCGAGAACTCGCGCACATCGATGATGGCATCGGTGGAAAGATCGGTGGAAAACATGCGGCCGAACGCATGGATGACCTTGCCTCCAGACCCCTCGTCGAGCTCGAGGAGCCCTTCAACGAACTTCTTGATCGTCGTGGACCCGGGCGACTTGCGCCGCCCGCCCTCGTAGTCGGAAAGCACCGACGACGATACGCCAAGGCGCTTGGCAAGGACGGTCTGTGTGACAGCGAAGATCTCCCGCCATTTGCGCATCGTCTTGCCGGGGTCGTCCGAGAGGGCGATCTCGCCGGCCATGCGCTTAGCGAGCTTCTCCTTGGCCGCACTTATCATATACCATGATAAATCAAAATTGTATTTATATCTTTCGGTAATTGCCATATAAAAGATAGACAATAGTATAATACTTATCGCAATCTTCAATCAAGGAGGCGGCGTGTGTTAGCGCGCTCGCGTGTATAGAAGTATATGATATCGTCCTTGCGTATGACGCCTATGGGGGTTCGCGACTTGTCGACGACGATAAGCTCGTTGACGCGCCGCTCGTCCATGATCATGAGCGCATCGAGTACGGGCGCATAATGGTAGACCTCGGGCAGACCCTGTTCATCGTTGTACTTGTCCATGATGTCTTTTATCGGAACGATGCTGAGCGTGTCGATCGCCCGCTCATGCGGGATCTTGATGCCGTTTCGCAGCAGCTTGAGCTCGTATATCGTGCCCTCGTAGTTGTAGTGGACAAACGCACGCGCAATGACGACCGAGATGGTGAGCGGAAGGATGATGGCATAGTTTCGGGTCATCTCGAAGAACATGATGATCGCCATAAGAGGGGCACCGGTGATGCCGCCCACGAACGCGCCCATGCCGACGTTGGCATAGGCCGATGGCGTCGCCACCAGCTCGGGAAAGAAAAACGACGATGCGATGCCGAATGCGGCACCAAAGCATGTGCCGATGAAGAGAGCGGGTGCGAAGATGCCGCCCGACCCGCCACAACCGAGCGTTACGGACGTTGCGAAGATCTTCATGAACGCGAGCAGGAGGAGTAGGAGGATCGTGAATCCCTGGCCCCCACTGAGTACGCTGGAGATGGTAGGATACCCCACGCCGAAGATGTAGTACTCGCCGAAGAAGGTGAGCATAAGGTAGCCGGAGAGCCCCATGATCAGGCCGCCGACGACTGGTTTGAGATACTTGTTGACGTTCCACTGCTCGAAGAAGTCCTCGAACTTGTAGAGCACATGTATGTAGATGATGGCACCGATGCCGATGAAGACGCCGAGCAAGATATAGAGGATGAGCTCGTAGCCCGAGTTGAGCGCGTATTCGGGAAGACGGAACGCTGGCTCGTTGCCAAGGAATAAGCGTGAGAGGTAGGTGCCCGTCGACGTCGAGAGCGCGAGGGGTACCATGGTGCGCACCGAGAACTCGGGAATGATGAGCTCGATGGCAAAGAGGATGCCGCCAAGGGGCGCATTGAATGTGGAGGCAATGCCGGCGGCGGCACCGCATCCGAGGAGCGTGGTCGTCTCCACGGCGGTGAGGTTGAGCCGCTGGCCGAGCACCGACCCTATTGATGCGCCTATCTGCACAATGGGGCCCTCGCGTCCGCTCGATCCTCCCGATCCGATGGTGAGCGCCGAGGCAACGGTCTTGATGGCGGCGACGCGGGCGCGGATGCGTCCCTTGTTGATGTAAACGGACGTCAGGACCTCGGGGACCCCGTGTCCCTGCGTCTCGGGAGCTCCCTTGAAGACGAGTATGCCAACGATGGCAAACCCGACCACGGGGACGAGGATGACAAGAAATGCCGGATCGATTATGTGTATTGCCTCGTCGTAGGAGAACGCAAACGTTCCCTTGAAGAAGAGATTCTGAACAAGAGATATGAGCTGCCTGAAGACCACGGCCCCAAGCCCGGAGAGAGCGCCCACGATAACTGGAAGCACGTAAAACCGCCAGTCGAATGAGAGCTTCTCCATGAGAAACATGCATGCGCCATTAAAGGTTATAATTAAATAGTTTTTGGGCCTTTAGGGCGTGCAGGATATTCATTTTGAGAAATGCGTTGCTCCGATGCAGTCATATCATGAGCGCTGCAAAGGGAACTCACTCGCCCTTGTGCACGATGCCCTCTGCGGCGAGGATGCCCGTCACGGCCGCATAGACGATGCCGCGTGAATGGCCTGACGCATCGCCGGCGACGAAGAGATTGGGGATGTTGGTCTCGAGGTGCTCCGTCACAGGATACTTCGTATCGTAGAACTTGATCTCTGAGGCATAGATGAGCGTCGAGTCGGACGCGATGCCCTCTATGACGTTGTCGAGGCGCTCGATCGATTCGACGATGTTGGTGACGATGCGATGCGGCAGCGCCATTGAGATGTCGCCAGGCGTGGCATTGCGAAGCGTCGGCGCGATCTGGCAGCGCGCAAGTCGCGTCCACGTGGAACGCTGGCCCGTTGCCAGGTCCTTGAATCGCTGGAGGATCGGCTTGCCCCCTCCGATGGTGGTGGCAAGGCGGGCGATCGACCTGCCGTATTCTGTGGTGTCCTCAACAGGGTCGGTAAGCTCAATGCGCGAGAGGATGGCAAGGTTGGTGTTTTCAGACTTCTCGTCCTTTTTCGCATGGCCGTTGACCATCACGAAGTCGGGGTAGCGCTCCTCGGTGACGAATCCGCACGGATTTGTGCAGAACGTGCGCACGAGGTCGTCGTAGGTGTAGGTGTAGAGCTTGAACTTCGCATCGTACATGATCTCCTCGATGGGTTCATATATCGTCGAGGGGAACTCGACGCGCACCCCCACATCTATGGGGCCGTACTTGTTGTCGATGCCAAGCTTGCGGGCCTGGGTGCGGAACCAGTATGCGCCAGCGCGCCCCGGGGCCGCGATGATGAAGTCGGCCTTGAACGCCTCGCCTTCGGTACGGGCTATGAATCCCTCGCCAGAACGCTCGATGGTCTCGATCTTGGTCTGCGTCCTGAACTTCACGCCCTTTTGCTTGAGCTCCTTGTAGAACTTGTCGATGATAAGCGGCGTCTTGTCGGAGCCCATATGGCGCTGCTTGCCGGAGATGAACTCGATGCCGTGTGCTGATGCCTTGCGCTTGAGAAGATTGAGGTCGTCGTCGTTTACGCCGAATATATCGGTGTCGGCACCGTACTTGAGGAACGTTTCGTCAACCTTTTGGATATAACGTCGTATCTCATCGGCGCTGCGGTGGAGCGAGTCCGGGTCGCCTCCGATGTGAGGCGTCAGATTGAGCTTGCCATCAGAGAGAGCGCCAGCACCGCCGACACCTGCATAGATATCACAGGGTTCGCACTTGGTGCACATGTCGCGCGAGAGCGTGCTGCACTTGCGATTGACCGACTCCTTGCCCATGTCGATGACGGTAATGGTGTGGTTCGTCTCGTCCGCGAGCTTCTCGGCCGCGAACATTCCTGCGGGGCCAGCCCCGATGATAAGTACGTCCATATTTCGACCCATCCGTTGTGCTTTTTGGAACTTTATAACTCTTTGCTCTGAAGCGATGTGATGCCCTTGCCTGACGAGAGGCACGCGAGGAGGTCGTCGACCGTGTTCTTGAACGTGCCCACGTCCTCAGAGGAGACGAGCACATAGACCGTCGAACCTGCCGCGATCGTGTAGCTTTCCGTCGTACGGAATCGTTCGTTGTCCACAGCTATCGACGATGCGACGGCGGCGGCCGTGGCCCCGTCCGTGGATTCGACCTCGATGGCGACCTTGAGATGCGCCTTGTTCTGTCCGAACAGGTGATACGTGGCGCGTGCCTTGAACGCCTCGAGTTGTTCGCGGGGCACCATCGCCCCTGCTGCCACGTCATGCCCTCCCCCCTTGCCGTGGCACTCCTGTGCGGCCCTGGAGAGCGCGGAGCCTAGGTCGGTGCCAGTGGCGAGGTGTGACGGCGTCGCCCGTGCCGATGCCTTGATGCCATACGGTGCGTTCGAGAGCACGATGACCGGCTTATCATAGAACGTGTCCAGCAGGCGTTCGGCAACAACACCGGAAAATCCCGGCTCGAGCGCATCGCAGTAGATGAAGTATGCCAGGTGCTGTGCATTGTCCTCGATGATCGACTCCCTGTGCGCGTCGATGACTGCCAGTTGGCGCCCCAGGCGCCCGGTGTAGTCCTCGTGGATGGCAAGAGCACGTGCGTACGCGTCCTTGTCCCCAAGCAGCATCTCCACCGCGACGTGGGGGCTGTTGACGCTCGCGCACGCATCGATGATCTCAGCCACGTTCAGGAGCGAAAGCGATGTATCGGTGAACGCAAACGATGCGCTCTCAAGTTCGAGGGGCCCATCGCCTGCCACGACACCTGTCGAGCGCCCATCGCGCACGATCTCTGCCGTCGGGCCCTTCAGTCCGCTCAGGTAGAGCTTGTCGCCCATGGCGCCCACGAGAGCGATATGGGCAAGTGAGCGATTGCGATCATGCGCTGCGCGTGCGACGAAGTAGGCGACGCCAGCGCCCGAGAGCTCGCGCGTGCCGTCGATGCCATGCTGCCACGGATTTACCAATCGGTCGTTGTCGCGCGACATGGGGTGGTGATCAAGAATCAAGAAGTCGTCAAACAACTCGGATATGGCATCGACCTCGGACGAACCATAGTCGACAAAGACGGGAAACGTCCCCACGCTCTCTTCTGCGATCTGGGACAGCGTGGTGCCGTGGCGTATGATGCGTACCGTGATGTCTGCAGAGGGAAACGCTTCCTTGACGATGATGGCAGCACAGATACCGTCAGCATCGCGGTGGCCAAACACCGTTACTTTTTCTGCGCCGCGAAGTATCTGTGCAGCTTCTTCACATCGTGCAAGGAAATGATTCATACACTCCACAAAGAAAGAAGTAAAAGATGCCTACCTGACGAGGAGACGTGCCTTTTCCGGGTCGTAGATCCACTTTGGTTCAAGTATGCCGTTTCGCTTGTAATACTTGCCCAGGCGACGGATCTTGGACTCCGTGAGCTTGAGGCCCCTCATCGAGTGTTTGTCCTTTGGATGGTCCGTGAGGTGCTTCCTGAGAAGCACGGCCTTCGTGATGAGGTTCCTGAGGTCCTCTGGTACGTCAGGTGCAAGGTCATGATCCCTAAGGATCGCCTGCATCTTCTTGCCAGTCGTGAGGGATACGTCGGCTATCCCATGCTGGTCTCGCAATACCGTTCCGATCATGGAAGGGGTGTACCCCTTCTTCGCATAATCAACGATGAGATTCTCAATCTCCTCTGTCGAATAGTCCTCCCATTGGGGGGCTGATGTTCGTAAAGGATGAGTGGAACTTGATTTTCCCCGTTTCCTTGAATGCATTCTCGCCATGCTATCACCCTACGTGTGCTCTTTGAAATAATTTATAAGCTTATTTAAAGATTTCCCTCGATGAGAGAGTTGGTTTTTCTTCTCAGTGCCCATTTCCGCAAACGTGCGTGCGTGTCCGTCCGGTATGAACACGGGATCGTATCCGAATCCCTCATCGCCCCGCGGGGCGTATGATATCTCGCCCGGCACCTCTCCCGTGAAGATGTGTGCCTGCACACCATCGTGGTATGCGATCACAGAACGAAACACGGCGCGCCTGTCGACCGCTCCGTCAAGGAGCCTGACGACGCCCTCGTTGCCTATCGTCTCGAAGACGTACTTCGAGTACGGGCCGGGAAATCCATTCAGTGCCTCAACGAAGAGGCCTGCGTCCTCTAGAAAACAGGGCTTTTTAAGCTTTTCCATGCACCATGCAATGCCGTGACGGGCCACTTCCTCGAGCGTGTCCGCCTGTAGCTCGGGATACCCGAGGTCTCGCTGCTCCACGGTGATGCCAAGCGGCGCCATCAGCGACGACGCCTCGCGTACCTTGTTGGCGTTCCCCGTGATGAACACGATGTTCATTGCTGTTCACCCCGTTCCACATAGCGGCCGCGCTGCTCGATGTCGGCGATGCGTTCGATGATCTCATCGCTTGCCGGCATGGTCGTCTTGTACCCTTCGAGGAATCGTTCCCAGTACGAATTGGTCATCTCGTAGTGCGTGCTCATGAGCGCCTGCTTGAAGAGGTGCAGGTCGACGGCCTGCGGCTCTACATCGGGTGAGAACTCCCCGAGTCCGAAGTCGATGAAGACGACGTCGCCGTCGCGCAGGATGAGATTGGATGTGGTAAGGTCGCCGTGCACGATGCCATGGGCATGGAGCCTCCCGACATCGGCGCCGATGCGCACGACGAGGTCAAGCGACGTGCGGGGGGCGTCGAGGAGGCGCTCCTTCACGCGCGTCCCCTCGATGTGTTCCATGACGATCGCATGGCGGGTTGTATCTATGAAAAAGAGTGTCGGCGTATGGACGCCTGCGCGCTTTGCCTCGTGCAGCAGCCGCGCCTCGTGGATGGTGCGCGAGAGCACGATGCGGCTGTCAAGCGGCGGTATGCGGTAGCGTTTGCGCACGCGCTCCTTGACGACGAGGTCGTATGGCAGGGAGACACCGCAGTACTCCTGGCCGGTCATGTGGTAGAGCTTCGCCTCGGCACCCTGGTTAATCAGCCACATTGAAGACCTCCATGACCTCGTCCTCGCTGTAGGCCCCCTCGCGATAGACCTTTCCCTCGATGCAGTCGAGGATCGTGGATGGTGGTTTTGGGTCGAGTTTCCCGGCATCGAGCGCGAAGTCGATAAGAGAGAGTTTCGATGAGAGCGACGACGAGATGTCATTGACACTGTATGGATTCTCATCGCCCGCCCTGTTGGCACTGGTCGATACGACCGGGACGCGGATATTTGACAGGAGCTTTTTCGTCGTGTGGCTGTCGGGGATGCGAAGCATGATCTGGGTGGGGTTGACGATGTCGGGGATGTGGCGCTTCGGGACGACGACCGAGATCCCTGGGAATGCCTCGAGCACCGCGCGCGCCTTCGGACCGATGACAGAGAACTTGGCAGCCACGTCAAGGTCGCGCACGATGACGGGCAGCGGCTTTGATATGTCGCGGTCCTTGATAACATATATTCTATAGACGGCCTCCTCGTTGAGGGCGTTGGCCCCGAGTGCGTAACACGTGTCCGTGGGATAACAGAAGATGACGCCCGAAAGTATGAGCTTGGTGAGCTTCGATGTGAACGGCTGGTCGTCGAGCCGCGATGCATTCAGTCTCTCCATATGACATCCACCTCGTCCGATCTCCATTTCTGTCGTATCGTGGTCTCATGCAGCGCCATGCGTCTCCCTGCGGCATACTCGACCATGCCCTCGACCGCGATCATCGCACCGTTGTCGCGGCAGACGGCAAAGGGGGGTATGTGGACCTCACCGTCACGGTCGTGTGCCATGATCGTGCACATCTCGCGCAACCGGGGTGACGCGGCGTTGCCTCCCGCCAGGAGAAGGTCGCGCTTTTGGGTGTGAGACATTGCGCGTTCGGTGGCCTCGACCACGATGGAAAACGCCGTCTCCATCAGCGAGTACGTCACATCCTCAAGCGGATGGGTGCGAGCATGCTTGATCGCCTCGGAGAGCATGCCCGTGAACGAGAAGTCCATCCCCTTGATCGTATAGGGGATGTCAAGGTAGGTCGTGCCTGCGGAGACGAGCTCGTCGATGCGTTTGCCGCAGGGGAACTCGATACCGACGGCACGCGCAAAGGTGTCCTGCATATTGCCAATGCCGATGTCGAGCGTCTCGCCGAACACACGGTACCTGCCACCCGCATACGCCAGTATCTGCGTGTTGCCGCCCGATACGTAGAGCGTCACGGGATCGTCGATGCCAAGGAGGAAGCGCCCGACCTCGATATGGGCGATACAGTGGTTTACGCCAACGATGGGAACGTTGTTTCGCAGCGAAAGGGCACGTGCCGCAGTAGCGCCAACCCGCAGGCACGGCCCGAGGCCCGGACCCTGTGAGAAAGAGACGAGGTCGATGTCCGATGCGCAAAGTCCGGCATGTTCGAGTGCGCGGCGCGTCACGTCGCCTGCGACATCGGCATGGTGGTCGGCCGCCTTTCTTGGATGGATCCCCTCCCCCCTGTACGTGTCGGTAACGTTCGAGAGGATGGCATCATCATCGCATATGCCAACACCAAACGTATGGGCCGTGGATTCGATACCGAGCGTAATCATTTTTCATTCCACCGTTTCACGCGAAGCACGTAACGGAATCAAAGAGTCTAGGGTGCGGTACTATAAATATTTGCCCATAAATGCCATCAGGGGTCAAGGGCATAGGCAATGCTGCGGCACGCGCCGCATAATTACGACCGGACCATAATTTTTCTATTAAAATTATGGCGATAGACGATGCCGTAACGCACGCTATGAAGCATGCCATAAAGGAGAGGAAAACGTCATGAAATGGAGACAATAAAATATTTAAAGGGTGCTTCATTCCCTCATCTCTAATTCCTCCCATATTCAGAAAGGCTTTTGGGATGGCGGAACACGTTTTCTTTTCTCCTCTCCGCCATGCCCAAATTGCCAAGACGCGATTATTGGCTCCGTCGTTGGGCGCGTGACGCATTGGTCGCATGCGCACTTTTATATATTTACTATCAGTAGTGATACACAGGTGATGTGGTGACTGAAATTGATTATGAGGAAAAGTTCATAGACGTGCATTCTGAAATTGACCAGGACAAATATCTGCTCTGCCATTTCCATATCGAAGCAGACAACGTGCGACATGCGGCAAACGTCGCAGCGGGAGAATCCTCTGTCGGTACGTGGACGCCAATCCAGACGATGAAGGACAGAATAGAGCGCCTGGCCGCGAAAGTGGTCTCAATAAAGGGAAACGACATCACGATCGCCTATCCGATCGACATGTTCGTCGACAACAGCATCCCACAGCTGCTCTCTGACGTCGCGGGCAACATTTTCGGCATGAAGGAGGTCCACAACCTCCGGCTCAACGGCATCGACTTTCCCGACGACTACGTGAAGACGTTCAAGGGACCCGCGTTTGGCATGAAGGGCGTGCGCAAGCTGCTTGGCACCGACAAGTCGGGGCGGCCGCATGTGGGAACCATCGTCAAGCCCAAGATCGGCCTTAACCCAAAGGAGACGGCCGAGGTGGCCTACGAATCGTATTATGGCGGCTGCGACCTCGTCAAGGACGACGAGAATCTGACAAATCAGCGCTTCTGCCCCTTCGAGGACCGTATCGTGAACGTGCTCGAGGCACTCGACAGGGCCAGCGAGGAGACAGGCGAGAAGAAGGCATACGCCGCCAACGTAACGGGACCGAGGATGCTCGAGCAGGCACAGTTCGTGAAGGACCACGGGGGCAACTGCGTCATGCTCGACATCATTGCGGCAGGTTACTATGCGCTCCAAGAGCTGCGGGACGCAGACCTCGGGATGTTCATACACGCGCATCGCGCGATGCATGCGGCAATGACGCGCAGTCCGGTGCATGGCGTATCGATGGGCGTCCTTGCGCTCCTCGCGCGCCTCGGAGGTGCTGACCAGCTCCACATAGGCACCGTCATTGGAAAGATGGAGGGTGGCAAGAAAGAGGTGCTCAACAACAAGGAGCAGCTCGAGCGGCCGATGGGACCCCATGAGACGACGTTTGCCGTCTGCTCAGGTGGACTCCATCCGGGACATGTGCCGGACCTCGTCTCGATCATGGGCACGGACATCGTGATACAGGCGGGCGGCGGCATACATGGCCATCCCGACGGTACGATCGAAGGGGCGCGCGCACTGCGACAATCGGTCGATGCGACCATGAAAAACATCCCTATCAATGAGTACGCCAAGGAACATGAGCAACTCGCCAAGGCCCTCGAGCTTTGGAACAAGTAAGCAACTGGAACGGCCCGGCCATGGGGCGGGCCTTTCATTATTTTTACAAATCGTTTTTCAGCTGATAGCACGGAGTGCTTCTCCCATGGCGCACGGGGTAACGATACATGCATGCATCAAATAAGCATTCATCGAGGCCATAATTGCATATATTGGTGCTTATCTGCTGAAATGGCGGCTTTGCTCATATGGCCTGCCACCCCTCGCCCAACTGCATCTGCGTTGACGATAATAGAACAACAAGCGCGAATATAAATTGGCGTACATGACCCACCCCTGATGAATTGATGTCCCGCACTATCCCTTAAGAGCAAAACCACAAACTGCAAAAGTTATTTAAATAGTAGTAAATTAGGTCTACTGCCGGTGTGTAGGATAGCCTTACCAATCGATAGCAACATTTTCTGTGGTGAGGATTTTTGAAAAAAAAGGACGTTCTGATCAAGATAAAACAGGAAGAGGAACGCAACAAGGAACGAATCCGTGAGGCGGAACAACGGCGGGACAAGATGATCGAGTCGGCCCGCCTTGAGGCCCACAAGATTCGAGAGGAAGCCGAACAGAAGGCAGCGCGCCTCTATCGTGAAGCTCTAGAGGAGTTCGAACAGGAACGAACCCAGGAGGAACAGGCGCTCATCGAGGAACAGGAAACACACCTCGAGGAGATGCGGGCGCATTCCAGGTCTCGCATGGACGAGGCAGTCTCGCAACTGGTAGAAGAGTTCGAGAGGTATATCAATGCTCAAGCCGAAGAAAATGAATAAGGTCCTCATCGTTGGCAGCAAGGACGTCCTTGAGAGCACCATCAATACACTCTACGACCTCAAGATTATCCATATTATCGATTATCAGGGCTCAGAAGAAGGGTTCGAGATCGGAAAACCGATCAAGAAGACCTCGCTTTTCAGCGAATACGTCCTCTCACTGCGGGCGCTCAAGGACGTGCTCAACCTTTCCGACAAGAGCGCGGACCGGGAGATGAAGGACTTCGAGTTCTCAAAGGAGTTCAAGGAGCGTCTCGACCACCTCGAGAACGAGGTCATGAAGAAGAGAAAGAAGCTCGAGGACATCCAGATACTCCTTTCTGACATCGAGAAGATCGATGACGTCGGCGAGCTCAAGAAACTTGGCCTATCAGAGGATGTAAACAGCATCATGCTCGACCTCATCAACTCCAAGGAGAATCTCATCAAGGAGAAACAGGAGCTCGAGGACGAGCTCAAGCACATCAACGAGGAGTACCGGAACTTCATCGTCACCGCGGAGGACTTCCTCTCACGCGAGATAGAGAAGGCGGAGACGCCGCTTCGGCTCGCCACGACGGAAAACACGTTCGTCATCGAGGGATGGATGCCCTCTGACAACATCGAGCACGCCCGCGAGGAGCTGCAAAAATCGACTGGTGACAAGGTGCACGTCGTCGAGCTCGACGAGGTCGAGGAGGGCATACCGACCTATGTCGAGACGCCAAAGCCGTTCAAACCCTTTGACACGCTCGTTGACATGTTCTCGACGCCAAACTACGACGAGGTATCGCCAACGCTCCTTATCGCGTTCACATTTCCGCTGTTTTACGGGTTCATGCTCGGCGACTTCGGATACGGACTCTCATTGTTCGGTCTCGTGCAGCTTCTAAGAAGAAAAATGCATTCCACCGGATGGCAGTCACTGCTCAACATGATGTCCTACGCGAGCTACTTTACCATGTTCTTTGGACTCTTTTATGGCGAGTTCTTTGGTGCCGAGATCTACCACACCCTTGGCATCGATAGTGTTGCAGGGATACATCTCCCCATAGCACATCGGCTTGACGAGATCGTGCCGCTGCTTATAGCAAGTGTCGGCATAGGCGTCGTCCACATCACGCTTGGATATGTCATAGGATTCATTAATGTGTATAGAAAAGAGGGACTCAAGCACGCCATTCTGGAAAAGATTTCATGGATAGGCATACTCTACTGTATCATAGGATTCCTGCTTTTCCCTGACTACACCTACCCGATTGGCGGCGTACTCGTCGTTTTCGCCGTGATGATGATTCTCGGAGAGGGAATGATAGGACTGCTTGAGATATTTACCCTCATATCCCACTTGGTCTCGTATACCAGGTTGCTGGCCATTGGCCTCTCATCGGTAGGAATCGCACTTGCCATCAACAAGATCGCATTCGATTTGCTCCTGCCAAATGGCATCTTCTACGCCATCCTCGGCGTACTGCTGCTTGTAATGGGGCACACACTCAATCTGGCACTTGGCATCATTGCATCGTTTTTGCACTCGCTTCGTTTGCAATATGTCGAGTTCTTTACAAAGTTCTACAAGGGAGGGGGTGTCAAGTTCACCCCATTGGGTATAAGAAATGAGGAGGTGTAACACGTGGCAGATTTAACAACAGGTCTTATAGCACTATCGGCCGCACTCGCGGTTGGTCTCACTGGTATTGCATCAGCCATAGCCGAACGTCAGATAGGTTCGGCAGCCGTAGGGGCGATGGCCGAGAAGGAGGAACTCTTCGGCAAGGCGCTGCTCCTTACCGTCATACCCGAGACCATCGTCATCTTCGGTCTGGCCGTAGCCCTTATATTGCTCTTCGTGGTCCTCCCCGGACTGTGATAGTGATGGCACTGGAAAACGTACTTGAACAGATACGGGAAGAAGGCAAGCGCCAGGCGCAGGAGATAATCGACGAAGGGAAGAAAACGGCTGACGACATCGTCACCCAGGCCCGTGCAGAGGCCGAGGAGATGATGAATGAGAAAAAGCACGAGATCGAACGAGAGGTTGAGGAACGAAAGGACGTACGACACTCGCAGCTCAAGATGCGCTATCAGCGACGCCAATTGAAGCTTGAAAAAGAAATATTGGACGAATGCTGGGAACGGCTCAAGGCCAACGTCAAGGACATCGATGACGAACGAAACAGGGACCTGCTCAACAAGCTGCTCCACGTGGCGCACGCGACACCCGTCTTCTCGATCCAGTCCGTCGTCGCAGGGAAACGCATACACGAGGAACGCATGAAGGAACGTCCCTTCTACGTCTACAGCAATGAGCGGGACAAGGATGTCATCCTTGAGCTCTCCGACCTCGAGTTCGGGGGCGTCATCAATTGCATCGGAGGCGTCATCGCGGAGGCGGAGACGGGAAACTGGCGTGTGAACCTCACCTACGACGTCATCCTGGAAGAGGTGTATGAGAGGTCTCTCATCACCGTGTATCAGATCCTATTGGGTGAAGGCGAACATGGATGACGACAACATCTCATACCTCAATGCACGCGTCTCGGCGATGAAGTCAAAGCTCCTCCCGCTCATCACCTATCAGAAGATGCTGCTCATGGAGCTTCCCGAGATCACGCGCTACATCAGCGAGGGCGAGTATCACGAGGACGTGACAGAGCTTGCAAAGAGCTTTCGCGGCGTCGACCTCATCGAGTATGCGCTCAATCTCAATCTTGCCCGCACGTATCAAAAACTCATCACGATCTCGGAAGGCATGTTGCACGAGCTCATCGTCGGCTATATGCAACGCTGGGACATATCGAACATCAAGGCCATACTGCGTGGGCTCCAGTCCGGCACGTCGGAAGAGGAGATAGCAGAGACGCTGGTGCCGGTCGGTTCGCTCTCCTTTTCATACCTGCTCTCGCTCACGAGAAAGGACTACGAATCGGTGAAAGGCGAGTTGGAGAAGAAAAAGATACTACCTGTGGGATACGAATCGCTCCAGGAGCTCGAAACGGAGCTTGACAGGAGGTACTACCAGGACCTCATCGCGCTTGCAGACGATGTGGGCGAGGAACTGCTCGTCTCGTTCCTCAGGCGCGAGGTCGATATGAGAAACATCAAGATCATGCTGCGCCTCGTGCATGAGGGGGCCGACTTCGAACTCATACGAAAGGAGCTCCTACCTTCGGGAAACAAGGTAACGCCCGCGACATGCGAGAAGTTCAAGGGATTGACGTTCGAGGAGGTCGTCAAGAAGATTAACGGGCTCTACCACGACTTCGAGCTCAGGCCCGACGAACCGCTGACCATCATGGAGCAGGATGTGGACAAGCAGCACATCCTCTACGGGGAGAAGATATCACACCTCCACATGTTCACGCCGCTGATGGTGCTCGGATTCATACTCAGGAAATATCAGGAAATTGTCAACTTACGACTCATAACGAGGGGAAAACAGCTCGACATCCCCCCGGAAACGATAGAGAGGATGCTGGTGGTATAATGGACATCGTCGTCGTCGGTGAAGAGAACTTCACCATAGGATTCCGTCTAGCTGGTGTCAAGCGGAGCATCTATGCACAGTATCCAGAAGAGTACGAAAGGGCCCTCGACGGCCTGCTCACCGATGCGACGGCCGGTATCGTCATCATCCCCCACCACATCCTGCATGAACTCTCATCCTCCCTGAGGCGCCGCATCGAGGAGACGACGCAACCCGTCGTCTTCCCCGTGGGGGAAAAGCGAAACATCGATATCAAGAATCAGATCATCAAGGTAGTGGGTGTAGATCTATGGAAGTAAGCTTAAGTTCATACTCGTCAAACACGGAGCCACGCATCTACAAGGTGGCAGGCCCAGTCGTCATAGTGGAGAACCTCAACGGCCGCATGTATGACGTCGTCTTGGTTGGACACAACAAGCTCATGGGCGAGGTCATCGAGATCGAGGGCAACAAGTCGATCGTGCAGGTCTACGAGGATACGGAGCTCATAAAGCCCGACGATCCTGTGGAAAATACCGGCACGCCGCTCTCGGTCGAGCTGGGCCCAGGCCTCCTCGCGTCGATCTACGACGGCATCCAGCGTCCGCTCCCCCTCATCGCCGAGGAGTCGTCGTTCATCAGGCGCGGGGTGACAATACCTGCCCTTTCACGCGAGAAGAAGTGGACGTTCGTGGCCACCAAGGAAGTGGGAGACACGGTCAAGGGAGGCGACGCGATCGGGTATGTCGATGAGACAGCAAACTTCAGGCACCACATCCTCGTCCCCCCCTATACGAAGGGGACGATACGCGATATCGCATCGGGCGAGTTCACGGTCACCGATACCGTATGCACCCTCGAGGACGGCACGAGCCTCACACTCATGCAGCGATGGCCCGTCAAGAAGCACCGCCCGTTTTACGACAAGCGATGGCCCGACACGGTGCTCGTCACGGGACAGCGCATCCTCGACACGCTCTTTCCCCTCGCCAAGGGGGGAACGGCGGCGATACCGGGCCCCTTCGGGAGCGGCAAGACGATCACGCAGCAACAGCTCGCCAAGTGGGCCGACGCTGATGTCATCGTCTATATCGGCTGCGGCGAGCGCGGCAACGAGATGACGGACGTGCTCGTCGAGTTCCCCGAACTCGTCGATCCGAAGAGCGGCTCGCCCCTCATGGACAGAACGGTGCTCATCGCCAACACGTCGAACATGCCCGTGGCGGCGCGCGAGGCGTCGGTCTATACCGGCATCACCATCGCGGAGTACTTTCGTGACATGGGATACGACGTGGCGCTCATGGCCGACTCGACGTCCCGATGGGCCGAGGCGATGAGGGAGATATCCTCACGCCTTGAAGAGCTTCCCGGCGAGGAGGGATATCCCGCCTACCTCGCGTCCCGCCTGGCCGAGTTCTACGAACGCGCAGGGCGCATCGAGACGCTCTCCGGCGGCGAGGGGTCGGTGACCGTCATCGGCGCCGTATCGCCCCAGGGCGGTGACTTCAGCGAACCGGTGACGCAAAACACGCTGCGCGTGACCAAGACGTTCTGGGCGCTTGACGCCAAGCTCGCAAACAGGCGGCACTTCCCCGCCATCAACTGGCTGAAGTCATACTCACTCTACCAGGACCAGGTGACACCCACGCTCGAGCGTTCGTACCCGGGATGGGTCGCCAACATGAAACGGCTCATGGAGTTGCTCTCGCGGGAAGATGAGCTCTCAGAGATCGTGCAGCTCGTTGGTTCCGACGCGCTGCCCGAGGACCAGCAGATGACACTCGAGATCGCACGCATGGTGCGGGAGTACTTCCTGCAGCAGGACGCGTTCCATGATGTCGACACGTTCTGCCCCCTCGAGAAGCAGTACATGATGGTCAATCTCCTACTCTCGTTTTCAGACAATGCGTACCGCGCCATCGAACTCAACAAGCACGTCGACGAGATACTCGATCTTCCCTCGAGGCCGATGATCGCGCGGATGAAGTACGAGCGCGATTACAAGGCGTACTCGAAGAAGGTGTCGACACAGATAGAAAAGGACTTCAACGAGCTCTTCGGTGGTGAGAAGGAATGAAGGAGTACAAGACGATCAACAAGATAGCCGGTCCGCTGCTTTTCGTCGAGAAGACCGAACCGGTGGGATACAAGGAGTTCGTGACGGTCACGCTCTCCAACGGCGAGACGAAGCGAGGGCAGGTGCTCGAGACGTCAAAGGACTACGTCATCGTGCAGGTCTTCGAGGACACGCAGGGCATCGACAAGCAAACGTACGTTCACTTTTCCGGCGAGATCATCCAGATGCCCGTCTCGGGCAAGATGCTCGGACGCGTGCTCTCCGGCATCGGAACGCCCCTTGACGGCGGCAGGAAGATCATACCCGAGGACAAGCGCAACATCCAGGGCGAGGTCATCAATCCCTACTCGCGCACGCGCCCCAACGAGTTCATCCAGACGGGAATATCGACCATCGACGGTATGAACACGCTCGTTCGCGGCCAGAAGCTCCCGCTCTTCTCGGGTTCGGGTCTCCCGCACAACGAGATAGCGCTCCAGATAGCCCGCCAGGCCACCGTGACGGGCGAGGAGGAGTCGTTTGCCGTTGTCTTCTGCGCCATAGGCATCACCCAGGAGGAGGCAAAGCAGTTCATCAACGAGTTCGAGCGCACGGGAGCGCTCCAGCGCGGCGTCGTATTCCTAAACCTCGCAAGCGACCCGTCGATCGAGCGCATCATCACCCCGCGCATGGCGCTGACAACGGCCGAGTTCCTTGCGTTCGACTACGGTTACCACGTGCTCACCATCCTCACGGACATGACCAACTACTGCGAGGCGCTGCTCGAGATCGGCGCCGCGCGCGAGGAGGTGCCAGGCCGGCGCGGATACCCCGGGTATCTCTACACCGACCTTGCGAGCATCTACGAGCGTGCGGGGCTCATCAAGGGCAAGAGCGGGTCCGTCACGCAGCTCCCCATACTCACGATGCCGGGCGACGACAAGACACACCCCGTCCCCGACCTCTCGGGGTATATCACAGAGGGGCAGATCTTTGTCTCCCGCAACCTCTACCGAAAGAACGTCTACCCGCCCATCGACGTGCTTCCATCGCTTTCCCGCCTCATGAACAGCGGCATCGGCAAGGGTAAGACGCGCGCCGACCACAAGGCGCTCTCGGACCAGCTCTACGCAGGATATGCTGAGGGGCTTGACCTTCGCGGCCTTGCCACCATCGTCGGCAAGGATGCGCTCACGTCCCGGGACCAGCGCCTCCTGTCATTTGCTGACACGTTCGAGAAGCGATTTGTCATGCAGGGGCGCGACGAGAACAGGCCGATCGAGACGACGCTTGAGCTGGGATGGGACATCCTTTCGACGCTTCCCGAGGACGAACTGACAAGGATCCCGGGCGACATGCTCGAGGCGTACTACAGGAGGGAGACGACTGCAGACGAAGGAGATTAATCCTACTCGCTCCGAACTGCAGGAGATAAAGAAGAAGATAGAGCTCTCGCAGACCGGTCACTCACTCCTGCGAAAGAAGCGTGATGCGCTCATGATGGAGCTCTTTTCCGCCATCGAGCGCGCAAAGGACGCACGCGAGGAGCTTGAGAGCGAGTACGACCTTGCACGTGCGAAGATTGCCGAGGCCCAGGCCACCGACGGCATCGCCAAGATCAAGTCGGCTGCGTTCGCAAGGACCGACACGCCGCGCATCGTCGTGAAGACGCAAAACATCATGGGCATCGAGGTGCCCCATATATCAGAGACCTCCGTGCAACGCAAGATCTTCGAGCGTGGTTATGGCATCGGCGGCACGTCGTCGCGCATCGACGAGGCATCGACCCACTACGAACGCGTGCTGGAAAAGGTCATGATCGCAGCCGAGGTGGAGACGATCATCAAGAAGGTGCTCTCCGAGATCGAGAGGACGAAACGAAGGGTCAACGCCCTAGAATACAAGATCATGCCCGACCTTCAGGATACGCAAAAGACGATACAGATGCACCTCAACGAACGTGAACGTGAGAGCCTTTTCGTCGTGAAACGGATCAAGAAGCAGATGCAGAACCGCTAGAGCTCCTTTATGTAGACATCAATCACTTCAGGTATCTTTTCCAGCTCCTTTCTGACATCCTTGACGCTGCATGGGCATGTCGAGATGTCCAAAAGCTTGGCAGAGGAGTAGACGTTGTTCTCCACGAGTCCGCCCATGCCAAAGAGGATGTTGATACCAAGCTTTCCGAGCACCGCGTCGACGTTGGCGTTGGTGCCTGGCACGTTCTGGAGAAGCACCTTGAGCTCGGCCGTCTTGGTGCTGGGTGTGACGAGGGGTGTGACCGTGACCTCCTTTGAGGTCTTTGATCCCCTGAACGTGATATAGTCGCCTTCGTTGACGCCAAGCACCTCAAGCATCTCAGTGGGTATCGTGACCTCCTTTCCACCGACCTTCCTGATTGTATAAATTGGCATACCATACCACCTGCTTTTGGCAATTTAAAGATTATGGTTTCATTTGGGGATGTAAAAAAACGAGTTCCATCACCGTGCCCTCTGGCCCTGTGCTCTTCAAGCGGATCGACCCGCCGTGGGCGTGCATCACCTCCTGTGCGACGAGAAGACCCAGGCCAGAGCCATGCGAGAGCTGCGTCTTGTCAAAGAGCCGTTTTGTCCTCTCTGGCGGGATGCCGTGCCCATCATCGGCGACAAAGACGTGTATGCCCTCATCATCGGTCGTAGAGAATATCTCCACCCGTCCGGCATTCCCGTTTTTCCAGGCATTGTGTATGAGATTGGAAAACACCTCTTCGATGCGCTGGGGATCGCCTCTGACATGAGGGACATCGCCCACGACGACGGAAAGCGGGTACGAGTCTGCGACCTTCTCGAGCAGGTCCCTGAGCCCTACATCATGGAACGTATCAACAGGTTTTCCCGCCGTGGCGAGGTGAAGCTGGCTGTTGACATAGGCGTTCATCCGGTCGACAGCAGCTATGATGAGGGGCGCATACTCCTTGCCCAGGCCTTCCTCGGCCTGCAGTTCGGCGTAGCAGCGGATCGCCGCCAGGTAGTTCTTGAGATGGTGCGAAACAACATGCGAGAAATGCGTGAGGATGCGCTCCTTTTCCCTGTGTGCCCGGTCTAGCTCCCTGAACGATGAGACGTCCCTGGAGAGGCAGGAAACGAGCGCCACGTCATCGTTGTCGTCAAAGATGGGAAAGTAACGCACCTCGAATGTCGACCCATCGTCCGTCACATGTTCATTGACGCTGCGCATACCGTTGCAGAATATCTCCGCCACGGGACAGCCGTCGCATGGAACACCGCGCCCCTTTATCATCCGATAGCAGAGGAATGAGTCGGAACGCTTGTCTGGCGGGAGGTAGTTGCATCCCAGCTGGTTGCTCATGACGATGCGATACCGGGAATCGACGACATAGAAATGGTCATCCATCGCGGTGAGCATCTCATTCATGAGCTGGTGCATCTTGGTGAGGATGTCATTGCGGGACATCTCCGACGTCTTATCGGTAAGGGTCGCTACCATTCCCCGAAACAGGCCATGTTCATCGAGGATCGGCGATGCGTTGATGGAGAGAACGATCGACGTGTCATCCTTTCTGATGGTGTGGCGCACGTCGTAAACGGGTCGCAGGCGATCCCTGACAATGCTAAAGGGGAGGTTGGAGGAGGGTATATGCCCCCCGTCGTTGCTTTTTATATCCCAAGCGGAATCGTCAAACGACATGCTCTTGAGCGTCTCGAGCGAGCGGCCGGTGATTCGTTGCGCCTCGGTATTCGCATGAGTGATGCGGCCGTCTCGGTCGAGGGTGACGATGCCTATCGGGCTCGCCTCCATGATGGTCCTGTAATACGTGCGGTCCTCGCGCAGCTGTTTCTCAGCATGGTTTTTTGAGGCCTTGAGCTCAAGTGAATGGAGGGCGAATGAGAGGTCATGAGCCATCTCATCGAAAAGTTCAACGTCTTGGACGCAACTCTCGCAGTCAGAAGCGAGCCTGACGAAGATAACGCCAATGTCGCGTCCGGCGTATGAAAGCCGGTGGACAAGCGTAGTCTGAGGCGGGTCGTGCCTATCGCAAATCGCACAAGTGCGGCATATGTCATCGGGGCGGCAAACGACCACCGTCCTGTCCTGGTCCATGGCCCTCTTCATGCACGGCGGCAACGTTTTCGTTTCGAGGGATTTCCTCATATCGGGCGTGTCGCTTCCGGGCGAGGATGGAGAAAAGTCACGGCACGAACCATCCTCGTTGAAAAGCGCGATATGGATGTCGGCATATCCGTGCGACGTCACCATGATGTCACATGCCCGTTGCAACAGCGTCGACGCGTCTTGTTCGCGTGCGATGAGCTGATTCACAGAACGCATGGCATCCAGCAAACGATTGAGATGACGTATGCGCATTTCCTGTCGTGTGCGTTCAGTGATGTCCATCCCTGACGCGAGAAACCCTGTGATGCGGCCTTTCTCGTCGAAGATCGCTGAGTTCCTCCAGAGGAACGTCCGCCGCTTGCCGTCCTTTGTGACCATGTCGTTCTCGTTGGTGATGACCGTGCCGGGCGGGCTGGTGCGAAGCCGTTCGAGAACGTCCCTGACATCCTCGCGCTCGTACGGCGGATGCAGCTCGCAAACGAACGGTACACCGTGCAGTTCTTCACAGCTGTAGCCAAGGATGCGCTGTCCGGCGTCGTTGATGTGGGTGATGGTGCCTGCGGCGTCGTATCCCATCATGAGGACATCGGCGAGCCTGAAGTAGGTACGGGCCCATTCCTGTTCGCTTCGAAGTTTGCGTTCCGTCTCCCGGCGCACGCGTCCTTCCTCGAAGTGGCGGATCTGGGTGCAGATGGCGTTGTAGATGCGCTCGTACACGGCAAATCCATCATCCTTGGTGAAGTAATCGTTTGCGCCCATCTTGAACGCCAATCGCGCCACCGACTCATCGCCCTGGCCGGTAAGGAATATCAAGGGGCGATGGGTGTGGAGCGAACGGTAGCGCCCCAAGAAGTCGAGGCCGTTACCGTCCGGGAGCTGGTAATCGCAGACGACACAGTCGTATGCCCTGTCATCACATCGCTCATACGCCTTTTGCAGCGTCGGCACTGTTTCGAACATAAGGGGGTCAGACCCCGCCTTGCGTGCCTGGCGCCTCATCTGAAGCTGAAACATCTCAGCATAATCAGCATCGTCCTCTACATGCAGCACGGCCCGCCCAGGCATTAGATATACATCAAAGTTACACAATAATAATCTTATGTTCAACGAGATACGTGGCGAGATGAAAAAAAACATATATCTTGCTAACACCATGTAACATATGGTCGTGCTTCTAACAAACGACGACGGCATCAATTCGCACGGGCTCGTCGCGAGCTATCGCGCCATGCGGGGCAGCGGCGACATCGTCGTCTGTGCCCCCGAATCGCAAAAAACGGGGACGGGGCGCGGATTCACGCTCTACAAGCCGATACGCGTGAGAGAGGTCGAGTTCGAATCAACGACGGCGCATGCCACGAGCGGCACGCCCGTTGACTCGTTGCTCTATGCCATCAGGGGATTGGGAATTTGTCCGTCGCTTGTCGTCTCGGGCATCAATCTCGGCGAGAATCTCTCAACGGAGATCACGGCATCGGGCACCGTTGGCGTCGCGCTCGAGTCTGCATCGTGCGGGTACCCCACTATTGCGATATCGCTTGAGACGATGGGGGACGAAGAGAAGTTCGAGCAGGGCAGGGCCGTCGACTTCGACGCCGTGTCGCTGGTGCTTCGCCGCATAGCGGACAAGGTCCTCGCTCACGGGCTCCCGTCCGGTGTCGACATCCTCAATGTCAACGTTCCCTCCGATGCGACGCGCGATACACCAGTGGAGATCACGTTCCTGGAACGAAGGCTCTATGAGTCGCGCATTGAAAAGCGCACCGATCCTATGGGGCGCGCCTATTACTGGAACGTGGGCGATATTGTAAAGGATGCGAGAAAAGGGTCCGACGTCGCATGCATCAAGCAACGGCGCAACATCTCCATAACGCCGCTCACCGTCGACATGACCGCGAACGTTCCCTTCGAAACGATGACCTGGCTGCTCGACTAGCCGCGACCGAGACTCAGCATGCGCTCAAGCGGCTCGCGTGCGCTTTCGAGGACATCGTGCGGAAGCGATATCTTCGATTCCTCGTGCTCCATCGCATGGCATATCTTCTGCAGCGTCACCCGCTTCATGTCCCGGCACACCGCTGTCTCGATCTCGTAGAATCGCTTGTTGGGAAGCTCCTTGCGCAATCGGTAACAGAGCTCCTTTTCCGTCCCTATGATGAACTCATCGGCAGAGGTCCGCCTGGCATGTGCAAGCATGCCGTTAGTCGAGAGGACGTGGTCAGCCACTTCCTGCACCTGCGGGACGCATTCTGGATGCACGAGGACCTCGGCGCGCGGGTACCTGTCACGCAGGTACAAGATGTCCTCTGGCCTGATGAGCGAGTTGTGCACATAGCAGTACCCGTGGTCGGGCACGGGGATGAGTGTCTTGTCGGTCTGCTTCTGCGTCCAGTAGCGCAGATTCTTGTCGGGGCCGAAGAGCACGACGTCCTCGTCGAGGGAGTTGACGATGTGGGCGGCGTTTGCCGAGGTGCAGATGACATCGGCCCGCGCCTTCGCGCGTGCGGTGGTGTTGCCGTAGAGCACCACGGCGGCGTCCGGATGCTTTCGCTTCTTCTCGTCGAGGATATCGGGAGTGAGCATCGATGCCATGGGGCAGTATGCATCCATGTCGGGGAGAAGGACGGTCTTTTCAGGATTGAGGATGAGCGCCGACTCGGCCATGAACCTGACGCCAGCAAAGAGTATCGTCGTCTCCTCGAGTTCCTGCGCCCTGTAGCACAGGTCAAGCGAGTCTCCCAGGAAGTCCGCTATGTCCTGAACGGCGGGCGGCTGATAGTTGTGTGCAAGGATGCTGATGTCCTTTTCCCCTTTTAGCTCCTGGATCCTGTCGACAATATTCACTTCATCGCCCCGAAGAACAATCTTAAAGACGTTACTGAGGACTACTTAAAAAGGTTTTGGAGAAAAATTTTAGTCGATTGCAACGGCATCCTCCGATCCAAAAAGGCGCTCAAAGCAGGGAATATAACTCGAAAAGGGAGGATATCTCATGGTCGGGCTCGACCTCCCGCTCCTCTATCGATTCGAACAGACCGTTTTTGAACAAGATGGTCGTGGCCCCGGCTTGTGCTCCCCCCCGGATGTCGGTGCTCACCCGGTCACCCACGACGTATGCGGGGCTGTCGCCCTTGATGGCGCGCCTGAAATTGTCTGGATTGCGTTTCGATGTGCCAAGCGAGCCTGAGATGACGATCGTGTCGAAGTAGTCACGTATGCCAAGTCGGGCGAGCTTTTCCTCCTGCCACCTCACTGAACCGTCCGTGACGAGACAGAGCCTGTATTTTCTTCCAAGCCATTCGAGAACGTCGCGTGCGCCGGGCATGAGGTCGAAGTGGCGATAGAACTCATCGTGAAAGACGGAGCAGATCCTTACGACCTCCACATCCGAGATGTCTGGATAGTAGTAGCGGAGGAAACGGGCAATGATCGAGTCCGAGTCGAGGAGAAGGAGCTGCTCGTCGTTGACGAGGTACCTGACGTTCTCCTTGAGCAGCAGGGCCTTGGCGATGCGCCACATGCCATGGCGTAGGAAGTACCAGAGGAGCTTCCTGTTGGCCTTGCGCGATGCGGCCCATGTGTTTGCCAGCGTATCATCGAGGTCGAAGACCACCGTTGCCATGACCACTACAAAGATACAAACGCTTTTAAACGTTGCTTCATATCAGGGACGAATACACCAGGTGGATGCAATGATCGATACGCTCAAGGACGAGGCCCGCAAGCGGGGCGCACACGATGTAAAGACCATCGACCCGCGCATCATCACGCCGCGCCGGTGGGTGCGCATGAAGTGCCAGTTCGGATGCCCCGCATACAACACCAACTATACGTGCCCCCCACACGTCGGCACCCTCGAGGATGCGCGCGAGCTCTTCTCCGAGTATACGGGCGGTCTCCTCCTGGAGTTCCAGGGACTTGCCACGCTGCATGACCAGAAGAAGGTGCTCAAGGCGCTGCTCCATCTTGAAAAGCAGGCGTTCTTCGAGGGATACTACAAGGCATTTGGCGTCGCTGCGGGACCGTGCCACCTCTGTTCGCGCTGCAAGGCCGTCGAGTCGGAGACCTGCATCGACATGCGAAAGCGCCCCTCTCTTGAGGCCCTCGGCGTCGATGTCTACGAGCTCGTCAACGATGCGGGATTCACTCTGCGACCCATACACAAGAAAAACGAGGTCTACAAGAGCTACGGCCTGCTGCTGCTCGAATAGTATTGAGGGGCCACATAATAATACCAAAAGCTTTATAAGGAATATTTCTAGCTAATCAATACGAAGCCGGGTAGGGTAGGGGACAATCCTGCAGGACTCTGGATCCCGCGACCGTGGTTCGAATCCGCGCCCGGCTACCACTTATTTTAGTCATTTCACACATTACCAAAGATAACTTTATACAAATAGTCGTATACAAGGACAAAGGTTTTATAAATCTCCGTGTTGCCGTCATCTCGATTGGTGAATATAATGAACGCCACATACGTGAATCACACCACTGGAACGGCTCGTGCTACCCCCTCTTTCTCCAAAGTGATTTACGGTTATCGTTATTGAGTTCACCGCATTTGTTATCCCTTTGAGCATACGTTTGGTGACGTATGAGTATACCCTAACAAGGAGGGATCGTAATTTTATCCTCAAAGATTAGTAGATATGACATTATTTCACAACAAGGAAGGTCATTACGACACATGGTGCGGCAGGGGGCACGATCGTCTCCCTGGATATCGTCGCAACTGAAAACGGCCGGCATCGGCCCCGACGATATCCGGACCGCCGACGACCTTGCAAAGGTCCCGTTCACCACGAAACAGGACCTGCGCGATAACTACCCCTTCGGCCTCCTCGCCTGTCCGCTCGAGGACGTGGTGCGATTTCACGCCTCGTCCGGGACAACGGGCAGGTCGACCGTCGTCTATTACACGCAGGAGGACATTGATACGTGGGCGGGCCTGATGGCCCGCGTCCTCAAGACAACGGGGCTCACCAACAGGGACATCATGCAGATAATATATACATATGGCTTCTTTACGGGTGGCTTCGGGTTCCACTACGGGGCCGAGCGCCTTGGCGTCTCCGTCATCCCATCCGGCGCAGGGAACACGACGCGCCAGCTCGAGATCATGCGCGACTTCAAGACGACATCGTTTACCAGCACGCCATCCTACGCCCTCCACCTTGCCGAGGTGGCGCGACAAAACGGGATAGACCCCCGCACAGACCTCCATCTCAGGCAGGGCGTGTTCGGGGGCGAACCGTGGGGCGAGGCGCTGCGGTCACAGATCGAGGAGACGTTTGGCATCGATGCGTATGACAACTACGGCCTCTCCGAGATATGCGGACCCGGCGTGGCGTGCGAGTGCGAGGCAAAGGACGGCCTTCACTTCTGGGAAGACTACTTCATACTCGAGGTCATCGACCCCGAGACGGGAGAGGTCCTCGCAGAGGGTGAGAAGGGAGAGCTCGTGTTCACGCCGCTGTGGAAACAGGCGATGCCGCTTTTACGCTACCGCACGGGCGACATCTCGCGCATCATCGACGGCGACTGCAGCTGCAGCCTTCCATTCAAGCGCATCGAGCGTATCACGGGAAGGAGCGACGACATGCTCATCATACGCGGTGTCAACATCTTCCCGAGCCAGATAGAAGAGGTCATATCCCAGCACCCTGCGTTCCAGGGACACTATCAGTTAGTCATCGACAGGGAGGGAGCCATGGACCGGCTCACCATCCGCATGGAGGTGACGGAGGAGCTCTTCTCCGGAAGCCTCAAGGACCTGCTGCGCATCCAGAAGGAGATTGGGCGGGCCATCAGGTCAGCATTCTTCATATCCTCCGAGGTCAAGCTTGTCGAGGAGGGTACGATTCCCCGGTCCATGGGGAAAGCACAACGGGTCATAGACCTACGAGGTGAACAACTATGATATATGGACTACCGACCACGACGTTCGTGGTAGCATTCGGCCTCCCCATCATAATAGCAGCCATTCTGCTCCTGTGGGGACGGTTCTACAACGTGGAGGAGAGTGATTAATCATGCCATCGACAGTTACCATGGCGATCATCGTAACGATATACTTCCTCGGCCTCATGGGCCTCGGCACGTTGGCATCGCGCAAGATAAAGTCATCCCGCGACTACCTGCTTGCGGGAAAGACCATTGGATTCTGGATGTTTGTCATCCTCATCGTCGCATCGACGACCTCTGGCATGACGCTGCTGGGGTCGACGGGGCTCGGCTTCGTCACCGGGTGGCCGACGATATGGGAGCAGATGTTCGTACCGCTCACCATCGCCATCTGCATCATTATCTACGGTGCAAAGATGGCGCATGTCGCCAACAAGGAGGGCTATGTCACCGTGCAGGACTACCTTGCCGACCGATTTTACAGCAAGCACAAGATGCGCGGCATCGCAGGGTTTGCCGTCATATCGACGAGCATGATATACCTTGTAGGACAGTATACGGCGATAAGCATCGTGCTTGTCTGGCTCTTTGGCATCACGCATGCCCAGGCGCTGCTCATCGCGGGGACCATCGTCTTCATCTATGTGATGCTTGGGGGCCTCTACGCAGTGGCGTGGACCAACATGGTGCAGGGACTTGCCATCATCATCGGCGTCGTCTGCATCGCCCCCGTGGTCATACATGCGGCCGGCGGCCTCACCGCGGTCAACAACGCGCTTGGCTCGATCGACCCCAACATGCTCAAGCTCGCCTACCCGTCGACGTATTCAGGCTACTCGTTCGCAACGCCGGCATTCCTGGTGTCGTTTTTCTTCCTGCTTGCAATGGGGCTCGGGGCAAGCCCGCATATCGTCAACAACATCCTCGCGGTGCGCAAGCTCAAGTACTTCAAGTATGCTCCCTTTGCTGCGTTTTCCATCTACGTGGTCGTGATGTACCTCATCAAGATCACCGGATTCTCGACCAGGGCGCTTGTCGAACAGGGATCGCTCTCGGTGCCCTACGCCGACTTCTCGTTCATCGCATCGGCAGAGTACGCTCTGCCGGAGTTCGTCTGGCCCATCATCGCCGTGATCGTGCTGGCGGCCGTCATGTCGACGACCGACAGGATGATGCTCATGATCGGGACGACGGCAAGCTGGGACATCTACAAGAACATCTTCAACCCCGACGCGGAGGATGCGAAGATCACGTTCTACTCGCGCCTGGTCGTCGTGATCGTCGCCATCATCACGATGATACTTGCCATCAATCCCCCCGAGCTGCTCGCGTGGCTGATCTGGATGACGATCGGCATAACGCTATCGGTCTTCGTCGTGCCAATCGTGGCAGGCCTCTACTGGAGGCGGGCCACCAAGGAGGGCGCAATGGCGTCGATGATCGTCGGCTTTGCGGCGGCAGTGATCTCAGGATATGTCCATGAGTTCGTGACGAAGCTTCCCGTGCACTTCTCGTTCTACAGCTTCATCATCTCAGTGATTGTCATGGTCGTCGTGAGCCTGCTGACCCCTGCGCCGCCCGAGGACGTGATCCGTAGGACGCGCACCGGACCGTTCATCCGATTCAAGGAGGATCAGTGATGGAGATAGTGTCGGTCTTCATTCAGAACATGCCGGGGCGGCTCTCACAGATCATGCGAGAGCTCGAGCGATTCGCCATACACGGATTCTCGATATCCGATGCCGGTGACTTTGGCATCGTGCAGCTTTGCGTCGAGGAACCCCGCGCGGCGATGGAGCGCCTTAAGCAACACGATCTCATCGCCCACCTGACACCGGCGCTCGGCATCGGCAAGGGCGACATGAACACCGTCATCGAGGCGTTCGAGGAAGCGGGCATCAACATCGACGAGGCGATATACGCTGCCATCATCGACGGCGAGCCCATGGCTGTGCTCAAGGTCTCAGACACCGAGCATGCGCTCGATGTGCTCGAAAGCACGGGCATCACCTACCGGTGAGCCCTCTCCTTTCTTTTTATGCTTATTTTCCGTTCATCCTTGTCCCAGCACAAGGGGATGAACCGCGAGGTCATTGCGAGGTTCGTTTCGAGGTGGCCGGTGAGCGCGGGGATGGGAAGCGTTGCGTCGCCGCTCAGCCCGATATATGGCACGAGCTGGTCGGGAAGGTGGCTATCAAGCGTTTTTTTCTCAATTGTTTGAAGCATTTCCCGGGCTGCGTCGGCGCCCACCTCCTCAGCACTGTAACCGCGGGCACCGACGGCCGATGTGCCGATTGGCATCTCGCCCGCATCGCCGTAGATCGAAAGCGCGCTGCCAACACCGTGCCCCGACGTGTCGTAGACCACGTCCACGTCGTACCCTTCCAGGAGCATGAGTGCCCCTTTGGCCTGGCGCTGCGCCACATGGTCGGGAAGGCCTGCGCACGATGAGACGACCGTGAGCGAGTCTGGCTCGCGTACGCGCACATGTCCAAGCGGCCTGGCGCGTTCCCATGGAGAGATGCAAAGGCGCACCTCGCCGCCGCCACGGGGATAGTATCCGCGCTTGACAAGCGTCATGTCGGCATCGATGCCAAGGCGCGAGAGCGCCCGAAGCGTAACATTGGACATGTAGTCGACGGTGGGGCTCCACCTGACATCGGTGCCGCCGACGAGCACGAGCTCTGACGGCTCGTTGGCCATAAGGAGCGGCACGAGCAGCGCCTGGAGCAGAAGCGTCACCGATCCGGCCGTGCCGACATCGAATCGGTACTGGCCCGCCCGGAGCGCCGAGGGGTGAAACGAGAGCCGTGTGGAGCCGACTCGCGCCCCTTCCAGCGCCGCATCAGTGATTGCAGCAAGCGATGTGACGGCACACAGGTGCTGCGGCCGCAATCCGGGAGGGTCGCGCCGGGCACGGATGTTAGTCACGTCGATGCCAAGACCTGCGACGCTAGCAAGGGCAAGAGAGGTGCGAAGCACCTGCCCGCCACCCTCTCCGAAACTGCCATCGATGAGCATGTGTCTCCTACCAGATCGCACCATAAAAGCGTCACCCTGCGTTCACTTTAATAAGAATGAGAGCATATAAGACATATGGCTCGCGAGGCCGGCGTGCATGGATGGTGCCCCTATACGTTCGACAGGACGAAACACTACCTCATAGTATGGGGGGATGAGTGCGTATCGCGCATTGCGCTCAGGGAGGACAGCCTTCCGCAAACGGGTCACGACCCATCACTCGACACATATGCGTTCATGCTAAAGGAGTGGCTCACCACGGGGGAGATGCACGAGGTGCCGTTCATGTTAAAGGACGTTTCCGCCTTCGATAGGTCGGTGCTCGCAACGCTTGCGAAGGTGCCGCATGGCTACGTGACATCGTATGGCGCCATTGCGCGCGCCCTTGGCATTCGAAGTCCGCGGGCGGTGGGGCAAGCGCTCAAGCGCAATCCGCTTCCGTTGATCTATCCCTGCCATCGCGTCGTGTCCTCCGATTGCGGGCTCGGCGGCTTTTCGGCCGGCACAGACCTGAAAACACATCTTCTCGTCCGCGAGGGCGCATGCGCGGACGACGGAACGGTGCGGCGCGACAGGATGTTCCACGACCTCTAGTGTCAGTACTCTTCCATGGGGCGGATGTGGCCGCCGTCCTTCTTCCTCCACCGTATGAGCGCATATATGATGACCATCGCGGTCACCGTCATCGCGATGAGCGTCACGTAGAAGTGGGTGTCTGTTACGGCGGGCAGCATTTCAAATGCCGTGTAGAGTATCCATCCCGACACGATGAGCACGACAACGCCGCTTCCCCCCCAGACGAGGGTGCGCACCACGGACGACCAGCGCATCTTGCGCGCCACGTCGGTCGTGCCCCCACTGAGGATGCCGATGAATATGAACGGCAAGATGACGCCTGCGGAGAACGCCGCGATGAGCGTCATGCCAAAGACGAGATTGCCCTTGTCGGCTATCTGCGTGAGGATGACGACGAGTGCCGGGGCCGCGCATGGGAGCTTGACGGCAGAGAATATCACACCGAGCACGATTGCGCCAAGGTAACCCTTCCTCCCCACGAAATGATGGACGAGCTTTTGAGAGAAACCCTTCGTCGAAAGCGGTATCTCGACCGCCTCGACAACGTAGTTGATAAGGTTGAGGCCAAGCACGAATGTGATCATGGCACCGACAAGCGACATGTAGAACTTGAAGTTGGTAAGCCGCTGGCCCAAGAGCGCCATCGATATTGCGATGACGGTATACATGATGACAAGGCCTATGCCGAAAAAGATCGACTTTCCCATGGCCTCGCTGCGTTTTTTCGATGTGCCTGCGGTATAGGCGAGGATGAACGAGAGGACAGCCATGAGGCACGGCGAGAACGACGAGAAGAATCCGAGCGTGAAGGCAACGGGTATCGACCACTGCGTTACGTTGGAGTATTCGTCATCCTTTCCCTCCAGCGCCTTCTGGATGAACCCATCGATCGTGTCGTAGGTCGTCTCGGGATATTCGACGTTCATCTTGCCGTTGACCGAGACGGCGGGGGTGACCGTGAATCCATAGGATGTGAACCTCTCCCAGCCCTCTGATGTGAAGACGTCGTAGCGCACGATGGTGATCTGGTCCCCGTACTTCTCCTTGAGCGCCTCAAGCGATGGCTTGAACTCATTACATGCGTCGCATCCCTCTTCGTAGAAATACTCGACACGCACGGTAGCGTCGAGCTTGGCGTCGATGATCGAGGAGACATGCTCCTTGGTGAACTTGTCTGATTCGTATTCGAGCGCTGTCGAGCCGATGACAAGCGCAGGGACCTTGGTGAACCCATAGGATGTGTACAGGTCCCATCCCTCGGATGTGAAGACGTCATGGCGCGTGACCTCTATCCTGCTGCCGTACTCCTCTTCGATCTCATCGAGTGTCGGCTTGAACGCCTGGCAGTCGGTGCACCCCTCCTCGTAGAAGAAGATCACCTGGAGCGGCTCGGATGACTCGGGCTCCGCACCGTATGTGGGTGCGCAGGCGAGTGCGAGCAGCGTGAGCACGAGCAAGATTCCAAGCAGTGGTGTCCGTTTCATCGTCTTCTCCTCTTCGCGGCGTAGGCAGCGCCGGCGATGGCCACGCCTATCAGCGCCAATGCGAGCACTATCGTGCCCCTCGCACTATCCTCTGATATGTTAATAAAGATTTCTCTCTGGAGCGAGTAGCTCGTTCCGTCGATGTCCTCGTACGTGGCATCGAACGAGACGACCGATCCGTCCGATAGGCCGGATGAAACGTTCACGGGGATAAGGAGCGTGCCCTGGGACGCGATGATGTCGATGTCCTGGTCGACGACCTTCGTACCGTCCAGCGTGGCATCAACAGCGATGGATTGCGCCTTGAGACCCCCGACGTTGCTTAGTTGGAGGATAAGGGAGTCGGGCCCGTATAACGCCTCGACCTCGAGCTGTGGCCGGGGCGGGCGCATCTGGACCACGAGCGGCATGGTGTCGGTGTAGAGTCGAAAGTAGGTATCGTAGAACGCGACATTGAGCGAGAGCTCGTACTTGCCCGCCGGCACGTCTGACGCATTGATCGTCACCGTAGCACTCTTCGAGCTCGAAGCAGGGATGGATGATATCGTCGACGGGGAGACCGTGGTATCGAGCCCGCCGCCGACGTTGAGCTTGAAGTCCTTCGCATCGCCCGTGCCGGTGTTGAGGATCGTGATCGTGATGTCCTCGGCAGCTCCGCTCACGACGTCGTTTGTCCGCTCATACTCGTAGTAAAGCGATGGCACCTTGCGCTTCACCGTGACCGGGAAGCTCTGTGAGACCGTGAAGGGAAAACACCCCCCTTCGCATGTGCCAAGCCCGCCCTCAAACGTGATAGCGACATCGTATACGTCATCAGGCGTCCCGGAGTTGACCTGCAGCTGCAGCAGCGCCTGGGATGACGATCCCGGCCCTATCGTGGGCTCAAGCGTCGCCTTGCCCTTGATGATATTGAACGCTGAGAGGTCGCTATCGTCCATCGCCGCCGTGTCGATATGGACGTAGCTGTTGCAGCAGGGGCTGTCAGTGGTATTGTCAATGCGAATCGAAAACAGGACCATGCCGCCAGGCGCGGCCTGTTCGGTGTAATCGACCGACATCGTGGGCTCCGATGTCTCGACCATGGCCAAGGCAAGAAAAGCGACAAACACCACAGAATAGAGCTTCATGATACCTCACCTACAGCAGACGCCAATAAAAAGGTTGCTAATAAATAAAAGGAAAGGATTCAGGAGCTGTACTCGACAAGCTCTGCCGTGTAGACGACCTCTGAATCGCCCGAATCCGTGCGAAACTCCGAGGCAAGCACCAGCGGGACATCGGGTGAGACGCACGTGCCAAGCCTCGTGTCTTGAACGGTATGCGTCCATAGCCCGTAGTATCCTTCGATGCCAGCATGCGAGCATGTGTCCTGTATCTCGAACGTCGCCGTCTCCCCATCAACGGTGATCGACCACGAATTGCCCACGTAGAACGTTCTGCCGGCAAAGTAGGCGTTCCACCAGCTTCCGAGGATGGTGAACGTGAACATCGGTGCCAGCACCGTGTAACCTGAATAGAGATTGTTCACGAAATCGTTGTAAAACGATCCCCTGTTCGTGTTGAATCTCGTGTCAAACGAGATGTTCATGGAGTCGGTGGAGCCATAATAGTGGACCTCGTAATCAGCTGCCGATGAGGGAAGGATGTCGATGTGTATCGTGCCTGATTCGGCCATGTCCTCGCTCGACCAGCTGACATCGTAGGTAAAGCTTTGCCCTACCTCGAAGTCATAGAGCTCCCACGATTCGCCGTTTCCAGGGGCGCTGGTCGTTGGCGCCTGTGTCGTGGTCGGAGGTTGGGTCGTCGTTGGGGCTTGCGTCGTAGTAGGGGACTGGGTGGTCGTTGGCGCCTGTGTCGTGGTCGGAGGTTGGGTCGTCGTTCCATTGTCATCCCCATCCGAGGATATGCATCCTACGGAAAGGGAAGATATGATGACAATAGCCATCAATATACTAATAAATTTACGCATATGTACCTCCCAATGAAATATCATGAAGCCACATATAAAAAAGTATTCGCATGACAGGATATATCTTCATGAGGTGTGCAAGGGCACATCAGTCGATCGCCAAACATGGCAGTGGGGGCGCATGGGTAGAGAGGGCACCGATACCGTATAGGATGTATCAAAAAAAGAAAGAAAAGAAGGTAGTATCAGGAGTTGTAGTCGACCAGCTCCGACGTGTAGACGATCTCCGAGTCGCCCGAGCCAAACCGGTACTCCGAAGCGAGCGCCAACGGCACGTCAGGGGATACGCAGACGCCTATCTCCATGTCCTCTCCCGTATATGTCCACTGGCCATAATAGCCGTTCAATCCTGCGTGCGAGCATTCCCCTGTGACCTCGAACGTCGTCGTCTCGCCATCGTAGGTCACGGACCACGTGTTGCCGATATAGAACTGTTGATTGGAGAAGTTGTAGTTCCACCAGCTGCCGAGGATGGTGAACGAGAACATCGGTGAGATCATCGTGTAGTTGTTCGAGACGTTCGTGACGAAGTCGTCATAGACGGTCTCCCTGTTGGTAGTAAATGTCGTATCAAACGACCCATCCAGAAAGCCCGTGTATGAGCCATAATAGTGGATCTTGTAGTCGCTCGTCGATGAAGACAGGACGTCGATGTGGAGCGTGCCTGATTCTGTCATGTCGGACGTGGTCCAGGAAACGTCGTACGTGAACTCCTCGCCGACCTCGAACTCGTAGAGCATCCATGTTTCGTCGTCCCCCGAGGGAGGGGATGTCGTTGTGGGCGATTGCGTAGTCGTTGGAGGTTCGGTCGTTGACGGGGGTTGGGTCGTCGTTGGGGGCGGTGTCGTCGTTCCCTGTGCCACGAGAGGATTTGGGTCGGTCGGGTCGGGGATGCCGTCGCCATCGGTGTCAGGGTTTTCGGTGTTTGTTCCTGCTGCCATCTCTTCCTTGTCAGTCCAGCCGTCGCCATCGGTGTCCACCTCATCGTCGTTGGAGTCAGATGAAATGCATCCCGCCAGGAGCGGGGCGATGAGCACTACGACCAAAAGGGCGCATAAAAAGTTTTTATTCATAATTCTCCCCAGAGACTCTCTGGCTCCACCTTTAAAAACCATACGTTCCAATGAGCGGAACGAATGCGCACGCGCCGAACCGTTTCTCCTTGAAGGAACCGTCCGGCTGCTTGATAGCGACGGTAAGGGTCTGGAACCCGGCCGTTTTCCCCACGGGGGCTATCAACTTGCCTCCCACCTTCAGCTGTTCCTTGAGCGGTTTTGGCAGGTCTGGGGCGGCAGCCGTGATGATGATCCTGTCGTAGGGTGCCTTGGCAGGCCAGCCCTCTGTGCCATCGCCATGGACGACGTCAACGACCTTGCTGCATCGCTTCAGATTCTCCTTTGCCTGCATATAGACCGTGTGAATGCGCTCGATCGTCACCAGATGGTCGTCGCCCACGATCTGCGCGATGAGGCATGCGTTGTAACCGGAGCCGGCTCCGATCTCGAGCGTGTTGAGTCCCTCAGAGAGGTCCGAGACCTCGAGCATGATGGCTACCATGGACGGTGCCGATATCGTCTGTCCCTCTCCTATGGGAAGCGGCATATCGACATAACTGCGGGCACGGTACTCGGAAGGGACGAAGCGCTCCCGGGGGACGGCCTCAAACGCTCGTCGCACGTTCTCAGTGAGGATGTAACCTTCATCGACGAGCCGCTCCACCATTCGGGCGCGCAACGATTCAAACTCCATGGTATACCTCCAGCATCTCCTTTGCGAGCATGGTGGTCGGCGTGCCGTATATGCGCTTGATCTCGTCAGCCGCCGCCTTCTTGCGCTTGCCGCGCTCGGTGATGAGGCTTGTTACCTTGAAGGTGATCATGCCGATCTGGAGCACGTCGCCTACACCGAACCAGCGGTCCCTCTCGACGGCGACCTTGTATGAGAGCGTGCGCTCGGGGAGGTGGACGGAGACCCCGACGATCTGGGGAAACGAGAGCGAGACGCCCCATATGCAATCGATCGCATCCGCCTGCTCACGATCGACGCGCTTGTTCCCCACCTCTATCGCATGCACCTCGACGTCCTCGCCTTCCACATCAAGGACCTCGTTGAGGATGACGACCCTGTCGCGCTCGAGCATCACGTCGGTGCGCTCGGAGCTCTCGTGCCTGTTGATGACGATGGGAACGGGGATGCGCTTCTCCCTCACCCAGGTGATGACCTCTCCGCATTCGTTGCATCGCGCGGTGATCTGCCGTCCGCGCCTCTTAAGGATCGTGTAATCTTCGTGAGAACAGTCCATCACTACCACGTAAGCCCAGGCCACTTATAAATCTTGCTCAATCCCGCGCCCCACTGTTTTTTATATCCCCTACCGTAGGGGAATTATGGATTTTGTCATCACGGCACGCGGCCACGAGAACGTGCGGGCGACGCACAAAACGACTATCGAGGTGACAACAGACACGTCGCTCACGCCGCGAGGGACGTGCATCGTTGCCGTCGGCGCCGACAAGGGGCTCCGTGACATGCCGCAGCGCTTCAAGGACAAACTTCGAGAAAACGGTGTGCGCGTGACGTTTCGGTGCGGCGACGCCGAGTGGACGTTGATGGGCAGGGGTACGCCACGCCTTGAGCTTACGCATCCGCACGACATGGTGATACGAACGAGCGCATACGAGTGCCCGAGAACGCTGCTCGTCGGCGCCGATGGGGCTGCTTGCGACATGCCAAGAGAGCTTGTGCGATGCCTTCGGGACCCGTCGCGCATCGTGACGGTCACGCTCACCATCAAAGAGTGACCAGGTAGCACACCTCTTCATCGAAGTACCCTGCGCGAAAGTCGTCAAGCGAGAGACCGAGGCGTTTTGCCAGCATAAGCACGTACCAGTAGACCTGCGTCGAAGCGTAGCGCTCACGTTCGGCGTTGGGCTTGTAGTCCCACACCTCGATCTTGTCTGTGAGCCTGAGCACATCGATATGGCCGGTAAGGGGCGCATCGAACCCCACAAGCTCCGTCTCGTCCTCCTCGAGCCAGACGGGGATCTCCACGGCAACGGTCTCGATATCATGCTCGAGCAAGAACATCTCGACCCTGCTGTGCGCGGTGCGGTAGCGTTCCCTGTAGACGTCGTTGCCGTACATGGTGAACTTCGTGAGCGGGTGGCGCACGCGGTGCACGTATCGCCGCGGAAGGCGAAGCGATGAGGCACGCGGTTCCTGTCCGAAGTGGAGATGTGGGCAGCACTCTATCGTTGAAAAGAATCCAAGCAGCTCGCTTGCGTAGTGTTCGCTCTCATGGGCTGCGAGCTTGTCATGGTCGTATCGAAACCAGTAATACCATCCGTGGTGAAAACTCTTAGATATGATCACCGGCTCACCCTGTGCGACTCGTGACTGTTACGTTAAATGGTTTTCGCGTAAAGGCAGTATACGTCGGATGTGCGCGCAGCGACGCTGTCCCACGTGAACCGCCGGGCCGTGGCCAGACCCCCCTCTATCAGACGCGAACGGAGCTCATCATCCGAGATGACGCGTCGCAGTGCCGCCGCAAGGCCCTCCTTGGTCGAATAGAGCAGGCCATTTTTCCCGTCCTCGATGATCTCGCGCGCCGCGCCGTTGTCGCGGCTTATCGCAGGCACGCCCGCGGCCATCGCCTCAAGCAGCGTCAGGCCGAATCCCTCCTCTTCTGAGGGAAGGACAAGGGCCTTTGCCCTGTGCATGAGCGTGGGGACATCAGGCGTGTATCCGACGAACTCCGTGGGGACCCTGCGCTGCCGTGCGAGCCAGACGAGACGTGGGCGCTGCTGTCCGTCGCCGGCAACGACGAGTGGCTCACCCATGCCCGTGAGTGCGTCGATGAGGTCGTCAACATGTTTTGGCGCCGTCAGGGCGCCGACATAGAGCACATACTCCTTCGGTTCTTTCGAGGGTGTGAAAAGCGACGTGTCGACGCCGTTGGGGACGTAGTGGGTCGGAAGCGATGTGATGGCGCGAACTCGTGACTCGAGCGCCTTGCTCACGCATATCACGGCGTTGCAGTGCTCAAGGGTCTTTCGTATGAGGAATCGTCCGACATATCCCGCATACATGAAGTTGACGTCGCTTCCATGGGCCGTCGTGACATGGGGGATGCCGTGCTTTTTCGACAGACGCGCGCCCACGTAGCCTGGTGGCGAAAGGTAGTGTGAATGGATGATATCAATGTCGCGAGACGTTACCAACGGCTCGGCGACGCGGTAGGCGTTCTTGATAAACGAGACGCCGCGAAACCTCGGCCATGTGTGCACCATCTCGACGTTCTCGTCGCAAGCATCGTCATGGCAGTAGGTGACGACGCAGACATGATGACCCAACGCTTCAAGATGCGTCTTGAGTTGGTATGTGTGGGTGGCAATGCCACCGATGTGAGGCGGATACAGACCGATAAAGAGAACGTTCATCGAATAATAAAGGGAAAAATGGTATAAAGTATTATCGTCGGGCGCGGCCGTATTGCATGTGCGCCTTGGTCAAGTCGCGTGATGCAAGGGCGCCGATGAGCGAGAGCTCTCCGGCAAGCACGGTGCTGGCAAAGACCTCCGCGAGCGCCTTGCACCGCTCCCCGGGAACGTCGCTGCTTCCGACGAGTCCGAGGATCGAGAGCGCTTCCCTTTGTGTGGGAAGCTGCGTGCCGGCCCCAAAGGTGGCAAGCGGAACGTCAGGGAGCGTCACGCATGCGTAGAGATCGCCGTCGACGTCCTCCATCATGGTAAGGCCCGTTGCCGCCTCGACGACATGCGCAAGGTCCTGGCCTGTCGCTGCGAAGAACGCGGCGGCGACGTTGGCAAAGTGCGCATTGAATCCGCCCACCGACCCGGCGCGTGCCGATCCGACGTAGATCTTGCGGTAGCACACATCGGCCATGCGCGCGGCCGTCGTCTTGAGCTTGCTTTCCACGATGTCCTTTGGTATCATTACCTCGGCTGCCACCGACTTTCCGCGACCGAGCACGAAGTTTACGGCGGACGGCTTCTTGTCAACGCACATGTTGCCCGAGACCGAGACGAGCTCTGCCCACGGGAACGTCTCCTCGATCATCGTCGCCACGGCATCGCTTGCCTTGGTCGCCGAGTTCATCGCCATGGAGTCGCCGGTCGAGAATGCAAAGCGCAAGAAGACGTTGCGTCCAGCGACAAACGGCATGCACTCGACCAGTTTCGTATAGCGCGTCTGGGCGTTTGCTACTTCCTGAAGCTTGTCGAAGTTTTCCTCGGCCCATGTGACAAGTTCTGTCGCATGCGTGAGGTCGGGTACCCGAAAGAGCGGCGCGCGCGTCATCACGTCACCAAGCACAGTGGTGACCGCGCCCCCGGCCTGGGTGATGACCGAGCACCCCCTGTTCGTCGAAGCGATAAGTGCCCCCTCCGTCGTGGCAAGAGGCACGTAGTACGTGCCAGACGCGTGGGTGCCGCGTACCTTCAACGGGCCTGCGACGCCCATGGGGATCTGTGCGGCACCGATCGTGTTCTCGGCGTTGCGGCCGCAAATGGCATCGAAATCGAGCGAGGTGTGGGCGATGTTTGAAAGCGTCGTATGAGAATAGTCTTCGAGGAACGAGCGACGCAGCACGGTGGCATCGGCACTGCCATGCTCCCTGTCTAGGGCATAGAGCTTTGCCTCGCCCTTCCTCAACGCTTCGAGAACGGCATCTTTGTCCATAAGGACCACTTAATCCTCATCAGATTTAAAGGAACCCATGTAACGATGCACTTCCCATACGCCGCCGATGTTGAAGACCTGCAGATTGGTCCTGCAACCGGGGCATCGGAACGTTTCTCCATCCTCTTCAGGTGCCTCTATATCCCGTTCACATATTGGACATACCAGTATCATGATGTGTTCCCTCACAAGGTGTTCAAAGACATGCTCAAAAAATCCACATAAAAATCTTACTGTCAAATGTGGAGTACGTTCGCCCTGCGCACCTTCTGATTGACGCTGATGGCAAGGATGGCCTTGAGGGCGTCACCGGGCAGGAAGGGGAGTATGGCAACCTCCGCGGCCGCGACGATGCTCATGCCGGTAAAGTTCATGAGCTGTGCCATGCCGCATACGTATATCACAGCGGTGCCGGCGGCGATCGCTATCCCGTCTCGCTTCGGATTGGTCGATCCCTCGGTCGCGAGCCCGATGAGGTATGACCCGACGACGAATCCGATGAGAAAGCCGCCCGTGGGCCCTGCGATGACGCCAAGCCCCGAGGTCCCGCTTGCGAACACAGGAAGCCCTATTGCACCCATACCAAGGTAGAAGAGCTGGGAGAGCGCGCCGAGACGCGCGCCGAGCATGAGACCCGAGAGCATGACAAAGAACGTCTGGAGCGTAAGAGGCACCATGGGGAGCGGGATTGTGATGAACGCGCCTATCGCAGTGAGTGTTGCAAACATTGCTACATATGCCAGTTCCTTTGATTTCATTGTAATCACATTGTAAACTAACGATACACTAAAAGTTTACAATCACTTAAAAAGGTTTTTGGTTAATTTTTCGCATATCGATACAATATGCAACAATCCCCCTTATGCACCGTGATACCATCGAGAATACAGAAGATTTATAAATATATTATTCGTACAATTAACGATGAGTTCTCGATATCTACGACCGTTACTTGCCATCGCGCTCCTCTCATTATTCGTTGCCGCCACGCCGATTTCGGCCGCACCGATAACGAAGAGCAGCGGCCAGGTGGAGCTGGAGCTTGATATGCCACGAACCCTTATTTCAGATGCCGAATATACGTATGCTGCGACATTGCTGAAGTTAGAATCATGCGATGAGGTGCTTTCTAGTGACTTTACCTGCATACCGTCCCTTTCTGTACGAATAGATGTGATAGATCGAACATCAGATGAGGTCGTAGACAGTGCAACGCTTGAACACATCAAATACGGAAAGAACTCGGAATCCATCTCAGTGGTCGATGAAAATATTGTACGACATGCGCTAGAAGATGTTGCATCATTTGAATCGTTGACATTTGTTTCGTTTAAAGTCGTAAATTTTGGGTTCGATTCTAATACGGCGCAGGTCGAGGTATCATACTATGAGAACACGCCTGCAGAGGAAAAGCTCACCGTCAGCGGTGGCGAGGATAAGGCCAATGCGACCGTGGGCATCAGGGAGACCCTCACCTATACCATTACGAATCCCAATCCCGCAGACAGGACGTTGATGTGCACGATCAGCAACGACGAACCGCTCGGTGATCTGTCACTAAACGACAAGAACGTCGAGATCGACGAACCCTTCACATTTACTGTCATGCCAGGAGAAAACGAGGTCACACTATCGTTTGTCCCGGAAGAAGAGGGCCACCAGACCCTGTCATTGACACTGGCACACAAGGAAGAGACGTATGTGAAAGAGACACCCATGCTCGTGCATCCGTACGAGGAGGAGGACATCTCAATAGTAAATGCGGAACGAACACCCTTTGACGAGGCGATCAGAAACGATCAGCTGCTAAGCGACGTGCGCATGGACTCCCTTTATATGGTGGGATTATCGTTCGTGCTCCTCGTGTTCGGGGGCGTTCTCGGATTCATCCACTCCGCCAACAACGGGACGTCGTCTCGTAAGAAGCAGCACGAGTAACGCTACGACGACGATGACGCCTGCGATGCCCGAGGCGATGATGAGCCTGCGTCGCTCCTGTTGCTCCTCTTCCTGTAGCTGTGTTGCCTCATCGATCTTTTGCTGCGCCTTGTCTGCATACTCCTGGGCGCTCTCGGCCATCTGCGTGTCCTCTAGTTCGGAAAACTTTTCCTTTGCAGTTCTAAGGACGGGAAGTGCCTGGTCGTATTTTTCCTGTTCATAGAGAGAGACGCCGTATTCGTACGTTTCATGGGCCACGATGAACTTGTCGCAAAGCGCAGCCTTTTCGTTGTAGTCGCTTTTGAGCTCCGGGTCGGCTATGAGGGTGGCAGCATCGTTGTAGAGCTGCTTGGCATCCGCATACTCGCCATTCGCAAACGCCTCCTCGGCCTGCCCGTAGAGCTCGAGTGCCGAAAGTTGCGTCTCGCAAAACGAAATGTGCTCGTTGATCGCATCAAGTGTCTCCTTTTTCGAGGTGTACTGCTTTGCCTCTTCAAAGAGCGTGATCGCCTCCTCCCACTCCTTGGCGTCATAGGCAGCCATCGCATCCTGATATGTCACGAAGAATCGGCATGAGCGAAGGCGTACCTCGCAGTTGTTGATGAGGCTCGTCTTGCCAAGATCAGTATAGAGGGCAAGCGCCTCCTCGTAGAGTGGGATGGCATCCGCATACTCCTTGTCTGCATAGAGAAGCTCTGCTTCGAAGTATATCTCGCCGGCAGTTATGAAATCGTGGCAGTCCTGGATCTTGCCTTCCGTGAGGTCGATCTTGTTCTCATCGCCTGCCAGCTCATAGATCTCAAGCGCCTGTTCGAAGTAGTCGATGGCGGACTCGAACTCGCCGGTTTCCATCTCTTTGACGCCCTTGTTATAGAGCTCATCGCCCTTTACGCTGATGCCTGAGAGAATCTCTTCGATAAGGTCCACGAGGTTGTCATATGTTATCTTGATGTCACCAGCAAGCTTGTATTCGTCATTGATGATAAGGACCGGTACGCCGCTTAGTGAGAATCGCGAGGAGTAATCGGACCACACATCTTGATTTTCTGAAGCATTAACATTTATGCGATCTATCTCAACAACGTCAGCATAGTCTTCCCCTATATCATCAAGAATGCCCGATACAACACGGCAGTGTGAACAACTAGGAGAGTAGAAATACTTTATATCAAGTGGTGCAGCATGCGTAAGCGGCATAGATGAGAATAGAAGCAATAAACCGATAAACAGAGCACGCTTCCTCATTACAGAAGCTACAAAGATGGAGTATTTATAATTTATGCTGTAGAGAAAAAGAAAAAAAGAAAAAAGAGAGGTTAGATCTTAAGCCTTCAGTGCCTCGATGAGGTCGTGTGCTGCCTGTGCCGTCGCGTCACGGTCCTTGCCGGCCACGATGAGCACGTGCTTGCCTGCAGCGAACGCATCCTCATAGAGCTTGTACTCGCCCTCTGAAGTATCCCACTCCTCGAAGGTGGTCTCACCAAGGTCGACAAGCTGCTGAACAATGCTGTTTGCTACCGGTCCGCCCACGAGTATGAGGTTGTACTCGCTCTTGAGCTCGGGGTTGACCTCGATCTCTGTGTCGAGAGCGACAAGCTCTGCGGGGTTGATGTCGACGTAGACCTTTGAGATCGTCGGTGCAAGCTCCTCGGTCTTGTAGAGGCGTATCTCGCCGTCGATCTGGTAGTCGGTGTGTACTGCGTCGGTCACTTCGAGCGTGAAGTAGTCGTTGCCGTTCATGTCGTCAAGGCAGATGGTAAGCGCATCGTTGCACATTCCAGCGAGTTCGACAGGCGTTGCGAGCCAGAGTTCGAGCATCGGGGAGCAGAGAGGTACGGCCATCTCTTCAGGAGCTATAGTTGCTTCTAAGTACTCTGTTTCAGTTGTACTGACAGTGTCAAGTATTCCATTGCCATCTGTGTCATTCGCAAATGCCATAGTATTATACGAAGATAGTGTACCACCTAACAATACGTCAACCGGCACCATCTCATAGTAATACGACATCTGGCTAACGAATGCATCCCACATTTGGAATACTTCTGTTGCAGTATAGCTTGTTCCATTAATTGAGCCACTATCAAAGATAAGGTCAAATGCATAGTCGTCATTTGTACCTACTGGATCAGCTACTGCGCTTATTTGGATGAGTGGCGTATCTTCTGTACCATCACCATTTGTGTCCCATAACTTGAATACGTCTCCTGCCTGGTAAAGGCCAAGGAGTGGCAGATTTGCGTATATGCTGAGGTCATCACATGCGTCGAAATTGGGATTTGCTTCATCCCAAAGGGATGGATCGTTGTCGAGGTCAAGTGTCTGTACACCGTTTGAGGGTATGATGTCAAGATACCAATCGAGTTGTTCCCCACCACAGTCCGACGTGACGTAGGGCATGTGGAGCTCATCGGTCACCGTCTCACACGGCCCAGGGTAGATACGTTCCTTGAGGCAGCCGTAGTCAAGCAGGTTGTATGCATGGAATTCGACGACGTAGTTACCTGATGCACCAATCATGGTCTTCACGAAGTTTACTGCAAATACGACCTCTTCCGTGCCGCAGGTTTCCTCCGTGAAAGCGAGTGTATCGTTTTCCTCATTGTCGTAGTCCCCTTCACCATCAGAGGGCACCTGGGACGTGTAGGTGTCGATGACGACCATGTAATCATGATCGACGCCCTCACCATCAGTAACAGTCACATGTGCCTTGTTCTCGTAGATGCCGAGGTCGTTTATGGTAAGCGTGAAGTCACCAAAGTCCTTCGATTCACCGACTTTGAGCTTTTCCTCTACATACCACTTGGGCGTGCCGTAGAACATGTAGTCTATGCCATCCTCGTTAGTGCCAAAGCTAATTGCATCGTAGTGCTGCCCTAGGAAGTAAACGTCGCACGTCTCACAGTAAAGTTCAACAGATTCAGGGGGGTTTGGCTCACATACCCCGTATGCCTCGGAGTCGGGGCCAATGATGGCATTCCATGTTACTGTTTTAAGGCCATTCAAACCGTAGACCGTGCTTCGGTACTGCATGCCACCGATGGGGTCACATATGCTGTTTGCACCCGACGGTGAGCCCCAGTAGTAGCGGGGGTAGACGTTAGGATAGGTTTGACATTCCAGTAGTTGAGGTATACCCTGTACGAGTTCCCAAGCTATTGGGTTCATCGTATCAGCAGCTAGTTCCTCATCCTTGTCAAGGAGTTCCTGGAACGTGAACACCTCATCCGAGTCAACTTCTCCGTCGCCGTCGCCATTTTCCCATCCATAGGTAAGAGCTGATTCACCAGCATTCTCATACCAGTAGAGACCCATCTGGTCGCAACCTGCAGTACATCCAATGCACATGTCCTCCGTGCACTCCACATCACGTATGGAGAAGTCAACAGAAATCGATTCGAAAGAACATCCAGTGTCGACCATCACATCTGCCGCACATCCAAAGTCTGTCAAGTGGTCAACATATACATCATAGTCCCACCAAGGCATAGTTGCATCTTTAGGAACCATCATTTCTTGATTTTCAGGCACATCTGGAGGGAATGTCTCTGCAAACGTTGTGGAATCACAAACATAAGGCAGTACGACCCATGAGTCAGGGATCATGTCGTCAGCAGGGGCAAACGGTGCTTCCCATAAAGCATATCTGAAATCGTCGAACTTGTCGTCGTTATCGTCGTCGTCAAAGAAATTGTCTACTTCCCATTCCTCTTCATAGAGGACGGAATACACATTTTCGTTTTGGGTCACTTCCTCGTAATAGGCCATGCTCCCGATCTGTGCTGAGATCCAGGAAGCTGACACCACGTCGCTTGCAGCGGCGTTGGAACCAACGACTATGAGGCTTTGCGGTTCCCCATTGTCGGGATTTATGAACAAATCCCTGGATATGTCGTCGGTCGACTCAGCGCCTGCTAATGCGCCAACGAGTGTTGAGCCTAGAAGAAGTGCACCCGAAACAGCTACTCCAATCTTCTTCCATTTCACGTTATTCACCTTTTTTAATTTAGGTACATCTACATTGTTATGTAGATTCTATATTAGTATTGCTCATCAATAGTATATAAATATTTCGGTATTATTGGTAGGAATATTGATATCAATAGTATATTACTATAAAACCTGACTTTAACACTTGCTCGCAGATAGCTTTGGTTCCATCGCTATCATTTCTCATTCTTCACATCAAAAATGCAGGAAAGCAGTTGTAACAGTTGCTGCTTCCGGGCCGGATTTTATCTCTTTATTCTAGGTAATGCGGCCGCAATTGCACAATATTGCCGAGTTCAGCTCGTCGAAGTTGGCAAATATGTGGCGTTTTGCGCCTGACGGCGCACACACCACGGTATCTGTTAACTTTTGGAGGCTTTTTTTGATGAATTTTGTGCAGGTGTGCGCCGCCTTCGGCACTTCAAAGCGCAGGAGCGAGATGAAAAGCTGTGCGAGAAAGCCTATCAAAAGAACGCCGATCTGGCGCTCTTTCTTCCAGCAGCGCACAGGCTTGACTTCTATTTCATTCTTCAAGGAATGGAATATCTTCTCGATCGAGTCCTTCTTCCGGTATCGGTAGGGCGCCTCTTCAAGTGTTAACATGACGCTCGACTTGAGACAGAAAAAGCCCTCGCGCCCGTTCGCGCAGCGCGAGAGCGCGTAGCGGTACGCCTCGTCGTCGGTCATCTCGGAAAGCAGCGTCTGGTACGTCGTGACCGACGTGATGTGGCAGTTGCCAGACGGGCCGCAGCGGTACTTCTTCCTCGGGCGCATGTTCGCGTCAATGGCGTCCTGGAGCTCCCGGGCGTCACAAAGCATGGCATGCGCCCGCCGCCGCACGGAGTCCATCTGACGCTCGTAGAGCGTTGCCGAGTAGTACAGGTAGTCGATTGAGCGCGGCTTGACGAACACGAGGCCGTAGATCTGCTTGTCCCCGTCCACAAGCGCTGGTGCGTCCTTCCAGAAGGACGCGATGCGCTTGTC
>RXIG01000028.1 GCA_004212155.1 archaeon | reverse complement strand
GTACTAAATTTATTATATTTCTTCTATTTTGAATTAGTTTCATATAATTTTTAATTATATTATATAAAATTCATTATTATAAAAAATAAAAGAATAATATGTAATTAAACAACGAACAAACCTTTAAATATTTCCAAAATACAGGTAGTACACATAGAGATAACGATAACCAACGTTCCCTCATGGTGCCAAAGGCAGGTGGCAAGGAGACTCCATGAAGGGTATCTCTTGAGAAAACGGTTGGAGGAATTAATGTGGAACGACCGCTTGAAGGTATAAGGATATTGGACTTTGGACACGTGCTGGCAATGCCGTATTGCACGATGGTGCTTGCAGACATGGGGGCCGAGGTCATCAAGATCGAACGCCCTGGTAAAGGCGACGATACACGGGAATTTGGTCCGTTCATTGATGGGGAATCAGCGTACTTCCACTCCATCAACAGGGACAAGAACTCGATTACCATTAACATGAAACATCCAAAAGGCAAACAGCTCTTCCTGGACATGGTGAAAAACGCCGATGTCGTGACCGAGAACTTCAGGCCTGGTACGATGGAAAAGCTCGGCGTGGGCTATGAGGACCTGAAGAAGGTGAATCCCAAGATCGTCTATGCATCGATTTGTGGATTCGGACACGATACCGTCTATCCGGGGCGCCCGGGCTATGACATCATCGCCCAGGCATTCGGAGGACTGATGAGCATCACCGGTTACCCTGACAAGCCCCCTACGCGCGTAGGAAGTTCGATAGGTGACATCATATCGGGTTTGTTCACTGGCATAGGCATCCTCTCCGCGCTTCGTGCACGCGAGACGACCGGTGAAGGACAAAAGATCGACATCGCCATGACAGACTGCATTATGTCAGTGCTTGAAAACGCCGTCGCACGCTACTTCGCCACAGGCGAGGTACCCGAGCGCATCGGTTCGCGCCACCCGTCGCTTGCGCCATTTGACGTCTTCAAGACAAAGGATGGTTGGATGGTCATCGCCGTGGGCAACGACTCCCTCTGGGAACGTTTCTGCAAGGGACTCGGAATGGATGAGCTCCTCGGCGATGAACGATTCACCTCGAACGAGGCGCGCTCACAACACCATGACATACTCAAGGAGCGGATCGAGAGGTGGACAACGGACAAGACCACCGATGATGCTGTCGACACGATCGGCAAGCTTGGCGTGCCGTGCGGACCCGTCAACACCGTCGACAAGGTGGTAAGCGACCCCAACACAGCGCACAGGAACATGGTGGTGGAACTGCCCCACGACAAGCTGGGCTCCATCAAACTCGTCAACAACCCTATCAAGTTCTCATCGATGAACACCGACATATACATGTCCGCGCCACATCTGGGACATCACAACCGCGAGACCATAAAAAAGATCGCTGGTTATACGGACGAGCAGATACGAGAGCTTGTCGACGAGGGGGCCATATAAGCCTCCTTCTATCCCTTTTTTCTTCCCTCACTTTTTTTGAAGCACTATAAGGTGCGTTTGATCATGGTATATCCCCGCATATGACAACACCATAATTGTATTGTTGTTGTATGATGCTTGAAATAAGACAATATAATCCATTTATTGCAAAAAAAGACCAAATAATGCATAAGGTTTAATAATATTCACTACCATTATTCACATGGTGGAAACATATGGCTGAAGATATCTACATGAAGATATTGGAAATTTTGAAAGAGCACTACGACAAGGACCCCCCATACTTCGTACCGTCCAGCGAACTGCGCTCCCGACTTAGCATGTCGGTCGAGGAACTAAGGCCCTATGCCGAAAATCTCGAGATGAACGGCTATGTATACAAGGAGGAGGGATTCGCACCAACCTTCTTGTTGAAGATACGACACAAGGGCATCGACGCACTCAAGGAAGGGAAGGTAGAAATACTCAAGGAATGCAAGCTTCACGGACCAGAGAAGCTCAAGGTGTTGGAGATACTCAAAAACGAGTACAAGAACGGAAATCCGTACTATGTCCCCGAAACGAAGCTGCTTCGCGAACTGAACATGGCCGAGGACGAGGCACACATGCTTGCCGACGAGCTTGAGTACTGTGGACTGGCCAAGAAGGTGGAGGGAGTATACCCTAACTTCACGCTCCATATCACGGAAGAGGGGCTAAAATACCTCGAGGCGAACAAGAAGTAGTCCTTGCGCAATCTTTTTCTATTTTTTCCTTATACTTTTCTCATGCTCGCGCTCAGGGTGGCATACGATGGGCATCCCTATCACGGGTCCCAGCGCCAGCCGCACCATCCAACGATCGAAGGGGAACTACTCCGGGCTTTCTGGAAAACATCGTTTCTCCCGATGGATGAGGTGCCCTCTCTTTTTCGATTCGCCTCGCGCACCGACAAGGGCGTGAGCGCACGCGAGAACATTCTTTTCATAGGCGGCCATACAGGTTCACTCTTCAAGCACAATGAGTTGCAACGGATGACGAAGTATCTGGAAGATATCTGGATAACAGGATACACCACGATGCCATACCATCCCCCCTATATCAAGGAATACCACTATCACCTGGGCATCGAAGACTATCCCATCCCGCTTTTGAACGAGCTGTGCACCATCTTCTCTGACACACACGACTTCTCCCTTTTCTGCAGAAGGCGAGAATCGAAGTCGCCTTACCGCACACTTTCCATGACGTTTCGCATGGAACATGGCGACACATGCCTCATCTTTCGCGGCCCAGGATTCCTGTGGCAGATGTGTCGTCGCATAGCATCGGCGTTCTACAAGGTGAGAGAGGGCGCCATTCACATAGATGACGTGGTTGCAATGCTACGCGAACCTCATGGGCATAAGATGCCACCTGCCCCCGCGTCCCAGTTGCTCCTCTACTCGGTCGGCGTGAATGCACCATTTCATGATTTCAGTCCCGCCCGAAAGAAGATGCGCGACTACTACGAGAAGAAGGCCAATGCTTCTCTTGCACGCTACCATGTGTCACTCGACGTGCTTAACGGCACGGAGCGCTAACTCGGACGCCGTCGTGCTTGAAACGGCACTAGGATCTACCAAAAAATTTTTAAATAGATTAAACTAACATATAGTGAAGCTAACATTATGTTAGTGAACATGCAGCCAAGACACATGATGCCTGCGCGTGTTAAAAAACACCGCACTGACAAGATACACGATAAACACCATATCAAAATTGGAGAGATACAAGAGGTGGAAACGCATGAATGAGAACGCGATGCATTATACCGTCGCAGATGCGGAGAAGATGGACGTGGGTAGACAGATCGTACGATTGTCCTCACGAGAGATGGAAAGATTAGGATTGAATACGGGCGACTTCATCCAGATAGAGGGAAGCCGTACGGCCGTTGCCGTCGTCTGGAGGGGCAAACCCGAGGACGAGGGCCTCGAGATTGTGCGCATGGACGGCATTTTGAGGAAGAACGCCGGAACGTCGCTTGGCGACAAGGTGAAGATATCAAAGGTCACCGCACAGGACTGCCGTGTGCTCGAGCTCGCACCGCTGGAATACGAATTGCGCATACGGGGTGACATATCGACCTACTTCAAGCAAAAGCTCATGGACAAGCCTGCCATAAAGGGGAGCTACATCGTCCTTGACATATACACTAACCAGATACCGTTCATGGTGACAAAGACCGATCCCGCCGGATGCGTGCGCGTCACGCCTGCGACCGAGATCCGCGTATCGGAGAAACCGACCAAGGTTTCAGACCTTACCAAGGTCCCCGACGTTACCTACGAGGACATCGGCGGTCTGGAAGAGGAGATACACAAGATACGCGAGATGGTAGAGCTACCCATGAAGCATCCCGAGGTCTTCGACAAGCTCGGCGTGCAGCCGCCCAAGGGTGTGCTGCTCTACGGACCGCCCGGAACGGGCAAGACGATGCTTGCCAAGGCGCTTGCCAACGAGATCAACGCCAATTTCAGCGTCATCAACGGTCCCGAGATCATGTCAAAGTATTATGGCGAGTCGGAACAGAATCTCAGGAACGTGTTTGTCGAGGCAGAAAAGAACGCTCCTTCCATCGTCTTCATCGACGAGATCGATGCCATAGCGCCAAAGAGGGAAGAGAGCAAGGGCGAGGTGGAACGCCGCGTCGTCTCACAGCTTCTCACGCTCATGGACGGCCTGAAGGGCAGGGGCAAGGTCGTCGTCATTGGCGCAACAAACATTGAAAACGCCATTGACCCGGCCTTGAGGAGGCCTGGGCGCTTTGACAGGGAGATAGAGATAGGCGTGCCCGACGAGAAGGGGCGCAAGGAGATCCTCGAGATACATACCCGCAGCATGCCCCTTGCCGAGGACTTCAATAGGGAAGACCTCGCGCGCATAACGCACGGCTATGTGGGGGCAGACCTCGAGGCGCTCTGCAAGGAAGCGGCCATGAAGGCGCTTCGAAGGCATGTGCCCGAGATCACGGGCAAGGACGTGAAGATATCCTCAGAACTCCTCAGTGAGCTCATAGTGACACAACAGGACTTCCTTGACGCATATCACGAGGTGGAGCCCTCGGGCATGAGAGAGGCGCTCGTTGAGGTTCCTGACGTGCACTGGTCTGACATCGGCGGGCTGGAGTCGGTCAAGCGGCAGATGAAAGAGACCATCGAGTGGCCACTGAAGTATCCCGAGTCGTACAAGCGAGTCGGCATCAAACCATCCACTGGCGTGTTGCTCTACGGTCCGCCCGGAACGGGCAAGACGCTTATCGCTAAGGCGGTAGCAAACGAATCTGATGCGAACTTCATCGCCGTTCGAGGCCCCGAGCTCATCTCGAAGTGGGTCGGCGAATCGGAACGCGGCATCCGCAAGGTCTTCAAGCGGGCACGGCAGGTCGCGCCGACGATCATCTTCTTCGATGAGATCGACGCCATTGCAGGCTCCCGGGGGGAGGAGGTCGGCACGAAGGTGACCGAACGCATCGTCAACCAGCTCCTAAGCGAGATGGATGGCATCGAGAAGCTCGACAAGGTAATAGTCATCGCCGCCACGAACAGACCGGACATACTCGACAGCGCCTTGCTGAGGCCAGGGAGGTTCGACTCGATAGTCAAGATCCCCATGCCGGAAAAGGAGGGCCGAGAGGAGATACTCAAGGTGCACACCAAGGAGATGCCGTTGGCAGACGACGTCGACCTAGCAAAGATCGCCGAAGAGACCGAAGACTACACCGGTGCAGACATTGCGGCCCTCGTAAAGGAAGCGGGTATGAACGCCATCAGAGAGAGCCTCGAGGCCGACATCGTGACACAGGCACACTTCAACGAGGCGCTCAAGAAGGTCGGCGAACAGATGCGACGAGAGAAGAAGTTCTTCGACTGAGCTTTTTTCCTTTCTCTTTTTTTCTCTTCCTGTTTTCTTTCAAATCCATCGGCATGACCAGTAGCGCCTGGACACTATGGAATCCTACTGTTGAAGCTGAAAAAAGGTACACCATTATTGGCGCAGTCTAAGTGCTCATAAGTTTGTGAGCTGGACAGACTTCAAAATGGTTGCACTGGAAATTGTTCCTTACGGTGTTCGTTATTCAGGGAAAAAAAGAAAATCAGAGGATGTATGAAATCCCTGATTCCTTTAAGGCGAACTTCATCATGACATCCTGTATAGCACCGATCATCGGCACGCCGATCTTTACCGTCTTTCCCGCCTCGTGCTGTTCATAGATCCACTCCACGAATCCGTCCCAGTCGTCATATGGGGCATCGGTTTTGACCACGACACCAGACCCCTCCTTCATGAGGGGAGAGATTATCTTTACAGGGGCCTCGCTGTCGATGAAGAGGATCGCGGGGGGAGCCCCAGCGAGACCGAAATCAACGCTGCCCTGGCTCAGTGCCGTCATCTGGGCAGACCCACCATTGAACTCCAACGTTTTCACCTTTGCCACGCGCGTCCCTCCCGCGACGAGGTAGTACGTCCCGCGCGGTCCGAGATTGATGGGTTCCAAGTAAAGGCCGTATGTGTCCCGAAAGTATTCCCATTCGTACGCAGCGACAAAGAGTGCGGCGTCATGGTCATCGGCAGCAAGGTATCCAAGATTAACAGTGGGCATCGAGGATGGTGCCTGTGCGTCCCGATACGCCTCCGATTCGAGAAGTGCTATGGCATCATCATAGAGCGTTTTGTGGAGCAGCTTATCCAGAATTGCTTGCTCATCCAAGCCTTTAAGGGCACCATCCACCATCTCGATGTCTTCCAGCGACCTGACAAAGGTCACAAGCCCGTCCTTCCAGTCGTCAGACGGTTCCGTCGTGTACTGTATGGTCGGAATGGATGCGAGTTCCACATCATACGAACTGACCTCCGTGTCACCGAAGGTGAGCGATCCGTTCCCAAATATCCATTCAGCGCTGTCGTAAGCTGCCGTTTCGGGATTCTCCTGCACGTACTCGCTTGCCACGATCATGAGAGAGGTGAGATATGTTGCAAGGTCGTAGTAGTCCTCGATAAACCCTTCCCGCGCATGAATGACACAACACGGGTGATTGTGCCACATGCCCTCAGGCGGCATGTCGCGCGAATATGTGATCACCTTTCCTATATCAGCAACCTCCGCGATGGCCGCATTCGGTTGCCATGCGATGTAGGCATCGATCTGATTCGTGCTCAGTGCTGTCGGCATGTTTCCACAGCCTGACATGTACACGAGTTGTGCCGTAGGTTCCGATCCATCGTCATCCCCTATGCACCCTGACCACAGGATACCAAAGAGCACTACGATGATAAAAACGGCTTGAAATCTCTTTTTCATGCTCTGTCACCTTTTAAACGAAAATATCCTTTTTATGAGACGAGGAAGCGTTCATCATTGAACGACCCCCCTGAAAGAGCGGATAGCATGGGGCTATTCCTCTAAAGTACGTTCTGAATCGACAGGAGGTGGGAGCTTTCTCTCACCTGCCGCTGTCGATCCATAATCTACTACCCTGTTCAGATATATAAATTTTTCCTATTAGTATACTATTATTGTCTATTTGTATAATATATATTACTAATTTATATAAAAAGATATTATTTATGTTTTTTTATAGCGATAATGAGAAAGATGCACAAATGGGGGGGCAAAACGTCATGGTGTAGCTATCTCGATTTTTCAGAGTTTTTTGTTCATCGCAGGTGGACAACGAAGAAGATATCAGAGGTTACGATACACGAATATGTGCATCTTCTCAATAATTTAATAAAGATGTATGAAAAATAATCGTGATGAAAAATACCTATATTTCGAAGATAGTAGTTTTGATGCTTATAGCAACAATACTTTCCGGATGCATATCGGGAGGTGATGATGAGGGTGAAGCGACCACCACTGCCCCACCCACTACGGCCGCGCCTACGACGAGCGCACCGACCACGGCGGCCCCAACAACGGCAGCCCCAACGCAACCCCCCACAACGGCACCTCCAACGCCTGCCTATGTACGCAGCGAATGTTCCACGTTGTTCATGAACCAAGACTCTGGGAACACCAGATACTATGACTGCGAGATATCGGAAAATCCGCAGGAAGTATGGTCACAGGACATAGGATTACCGCTGAACTATATATTGACCGATTATGGAAGGGCATTTTATATCGAAGCCTCGCCTACTGAGCACACACTAATATGCCTCGATGTCGAGTCTGGCGAGCTTTACTGGAAAACAACATTGCCATTCTTGGGTTACTATGACATGATACTCTATGACGAGAAGCTCTACGTGTTCAAAGACGGCGATGAGAAGACGTTGATCTGCTACGATGCCCATGACGGCAGCATGCTATGGGCATCTGAGGATATAACGGGACTATTTTCGGGAATAGGTTCGCTAATGGCAAACGGAATGAATCGTGGAGATGACAGGATACTCATCACCCTGGGGGAAATGGGGGGGGAGCGCAACGTCATATGCGTTTTCGATGCCAACAACGGAGAGGTACTTTGGCATAAGACGGTAGATTACCATATATCATCATCCCCCGCCATCGAAGATGGCGTAGCGTACTTTACGACACTTCTCTGGGATGAAAACGATAAGATAATTGGTTACGACATTGACACCGGGACCACCAGCTACGTTTATAGCAATCCCAACGTATCCGGCTTCAACGGAAGGCAGCTTGCTGTCTCTGATGGGAAGATATACACCCAGGGACAGAGGATGGACGACTATGAAACGTATGCGTTCTGCATCTCAACGACCTCAAACACGATCGTATGGCAGCACGAGGTGGACAGATGGGGAGAAAACATCACTGTTGGAGACGAACATGTTTTCTTAGCGATATATGAGATGAGAGGGCAGATAATCACATGCCTGGACAAAAGCAACGGTCGCGAGATATGGAGCATGCCCCTGGACTTTAGCTCCAACGTCCTTAGGAACTTCCCGATAGCCACGCCTGACAAACTAGTGGTGTTTGGCCCTCCGCAATACGAGACTGATGAGCCCCTACGCGTGTTGATCATAGACATCGCTTCGGGAGAGGAGATCTGGAGGAAGGTGTTGGATGGCAACGATATAGCGCGTGGTGCTTCATTTTATGAGGGCAAGATCCTCATAGGGACCGACCAAGGAAAGATATACTGTTTTGAATAGGGGCGCACGCCTTTATTCATTATTTTTTTAAATCGAGCAAAATAACGACCCACGTGATAATGTGTCGTTTGAGGAACGCTGCATGGTTTTTTTTCGGCTTTTCCATTCGTTAGTTTTTAAAAGGTTTCTCCCCTACTCTCCGTATGCTTGCGCTCATAGGGCTAGGACTGGACGGTACGGAGATATCCGCCAAGGGTCTCTCGTATGTTGCAGGGTCGGATGAGGTATTTGCAGAGTTCTACACGTCGCTTCCATGTGTTGACATGGCCGAGATAGAACGTATCGTCGGTAAACCTATCACAGTGCTGACACGAGAGGACGTGGAGGAACGGGAACTCCCACTCGAGCGGGCACGAACCTGTACCGTCGCCTTCCTTGTGATGGGCGATCCGCTCGTTGCGACAACACATATATCGCTTGCGGCCCGTGCACGAGAGGATGGCATACCGCTCGCCATCTGCCATGCATCCTCAATATATTCAGCGATCGGCTCGACAGGCCTCATGCTCTACAAATTTGGAAAGTCGGCAAGCATCGTCTACCCTGAGAAAAACTACTTTCCAAAAAGCTTTTATGAGACGATAGTACAAAATAAGAAAAGGGGCTTACATACGCTCTTATTTCTTGATTTAAAAGCAGATAGGGACATATATATGAACCCCGTCGACGGCATGCGCTTACTGCGTGCCGCAGACGAAGAGACAATCGTGTCTACGATCATCGTGGCTTCCAGGATTGGTTGGAAAAGTGAGAAAATAGTATATGGGGAAGTGAGCGAGCTTTCCTCGCTTGATGCGTCGTTCTTCGGACCCCCACCCCACTGCATCGTGGTGCCGGGGGAGATGCATTTCGCCGAGGAGGAATACGTCGAACTCTTCCGATACGGGTGAGACTATGAGAAATGACAAGATTGGTGATGAGAAACTCGACCGTTACTTTTCTGTCGCGAAAGCGGCATTGGACGACGCGAAGGTCATCGTTCCGAAGGGGAGCCACCTCGAGCTGGTGGCGCGCGATTACTTGGACATGGCACAACGCTACTATAATGATGCGAACTACTATAGAGGAAAGGACGATTATGTGACATCGTTTGCAAGCCTTAACTACTTGCACGGATTCCTTGACGCGGGTGCGCGCCTCGGCGTGTTCAAGGTGTCGTCCTCAGACCTGTTCGCGTTCGAACAGTCGGAGTGATTGCGATGAACTACCTCGTTGTATTGGAGGTTCCCGTTGTGTTGCGCAATGTGGGGACGCGCGACGACGCTGCGAACATAGCCATATCCCAAGTGGGCAAGAAGCTCAAGCGTGTCAATCTCGAGTATGTGAAGATAGACATCGGGGCGTCGCAGTGTCCCATGTGCTCGGGGCTCTTTAGCAGCGCGTTCGTTGTGGGCAAGATGGGACTTGTCGGTGTCTACCTTACTATGAAGGTATTCAACGCCGAAAACGAAAAGCATGCTGAAAATATCGCGAAATCCTCGATCGGTCGCGCGCTCAAGGACGTGCCGCTCAAGACATATGACATTGAGCGGCTCAAGGAGTAGGAAAACGATGGACGTCGCAGGCATACGGATGGACAATCCCCTCATGGTATGTTCGGGAGTGCTTGGCATATCAGCGGGGCTCTTCTCTCGCATCGAGGCTGCGCATGCCGGCGCCGTCGTGACCAAATCGATATCCCTTGTGCCAAACAAGGGCTACGACAATCCCACCGTCACGGGCGTGGCAAGCGGTGTCATCAACGCAATGGGATTGCCAAATCCCGGCGTCGACGCGTTCATCGAGGAGCTTGGAAGAAGTGAGGTGTCCATGCCCATCGTCGTCTCGATCTATGGCAACGACGAGGGGGAGTTCGCCGAACTGGCTCGACGCCTCTCGCCCCACTGCAGTGCGCTCGAGCTCAACCTCTCTTGCCCCCATGCGGGCGGACTTCTTGCCATCGGACAGGACCCGAACCTTGTAGAGCGTGTCGTCAGAGCGGCCAAGGAGGCCTCCAATGTACCGGTCCTTGCCAAGCTCACACCCAACGTCGCCGACATCACAAAGATTGGTCTGGCTGCCCAGGAAGGGGGGGCCGATGCCATATGTGCGATCAACACGGTGAAGGCCATGGCAATAGACATTTACCAAAAACATCCCATCCTCTCAAACATAGGCGGAGGCCTTTCCGGTCCGGCCATTAAGCCGATCGGCGTGCGCGCCGTCTGGGACCTTGCCGGTGCCATCGACATACCCATCATTGGCATTGGGGGTATAGCCTCGTGGGAGGACGTCGTTGAATACCTCTACGCTGGAGCGTCGGCCGTACAGATGGGCACGGCGCTCGGGATGTATGACATCGACCATATCACGCGGATCAAGGATGAGCTCGACATCTTCTGCGCCTCCACAGAACTCGATTATGAGGGCCTTTGCGGCATCGTCAGGAAACGATATCCCTGATCATGTCCCGATACGAGCGGGCACGTGCAGCGGGGTCGTCCGAAAAGATGACATCGCGCGAAACGTTGACGACACAACGTCTGCCAAACGATTCCACCACGCCAAACGAACCCTTCTGTGCGCCTATGCCGGGAACGAGTACGAGACGGGACGTAAGGGTATTGACAAGCCTCATGCGATCCTCTTCGCTAATTGTCGCGCCGATGACGGCGCCCGTGATGCCGTTTGATTCTATCTCCCGTGCGATGCGCTCATAGGCATATTCCTTGCCAAGTCGCGCCTTCATGAACATGTCGGCCTCGGGATTAGACATGAGGCAGAGGAGGAAGAGACCAAGGTCTCGCGCGCTGCATGAGGCCCATAGAGCCTCGATGTTTCCCGGAAAAGGGGATGCGGTGATCGCATCAAAGCCGCATTCGTGCGCCCAGAAACAGCATGCATCATTGCTCGTCCCGATGTCCGAGAGCTTCACGTCGAGTATGGAAAGGGCGTTTTGCTCGTGAATGCGGTCGTTGAGCTCGGAGAGTTCCTCGATGCCAAGAGGGTGGATGTACTGGAGGTTTGGCTTGAAACACGCTGCATAGGGGCCGGTCTCATCGATGATCGTTGAGGAAAAATCGAGTATATCGCGCGGCGGATCGCCATGCGACGTGATCGTCTGTCGGGGCCTGAGCCCAGGATATGCCGGGTCGATGCCCACGCAAAGCTGTGAGTCCTTTTTTTCCTGAAGCGACAGATACGATGCAACAAAGTCCATGTCCATAGATGATGTGCAGGCCATATAATATCTTATCGTTCGGTCAGAGGTCGCGCATGCACGACTGACCGTAGCTGATGCCGCCGTCGCCTGGTGGCACCTTGCGATGCTCGAAGAACTGCACGCCACGGCGTTCGCACTCAATGCGAAGGATATCGGACATGATCTTGTTAATGGCGACGCCGCCGGTAAAACCGACCGGCACGTGAAGGTCGTCATGCGCTGCACACGCATCGGCGAAGGCGCGAGCCAACGATACGTGGGCCGTCATGGCAATGTCCTGCGGACGAGCGCGACCCATAAGGTCGTGGAGCCGTTGCATGAACGGGCTGGTCAGAATGGTGTCCCCCTCCACCTCGATGGGAACACCGAGGTCGTAGCCCCTCATGGCCAGCGACTCGAGGCGCATGGGGCCCTCTCCCTCGTACGTGCGCTTGACCGAGAGCTCGAGCATCGCGGCGACAGCGTCGAGAATGCGGCCACACGATGATGTGACAGGCGAACGGTGCATCGTCTTGCGGATGTCCCCTATCTCGTCCATACCCCTCGGGAAGTGGTGAGCATACCGCACCATCGCGTCGTCGTCCAGGAACGGTATGAGCATGCGGAGAGGGTGGTACGTCGCCCGGTCTCCGCCGGGGAGGGGGACGTTTTCCAGATGCGCGAGGCGTTCGGTATGGGTTGAGCTTCCGTCGGTATAGAAGAGCTCGCCCCCCCATATCGTTCCATCCTCGCCGTACCCCATGCCGTCAGCGCTCACGCACAGCATCTCATCGATGCCGTGTTCGGCAACGAGTGCATAGCAGTGCGCCTTGTGGTGCTGTACCTCAATCAGCGGCACGTCCTCATCCCGAGACCACGTCCGCGCGACACGCGATGTCGTGTAGTGCGGGTGCATGTCGCAGATGATGTGGTCTATCCTATCAAACGAGAGGTCAAAGAGCTCGAACATCCGTTCGATGGCATCGATGCCGACCTCCATCACGGACCAGTTCGAGGTGTCGCCGATATGCTGTGAAAGCATGCAGTGCCCGTTCTTTGAAAGCGCCACGACGTTGTTGAGCTCTGCTCCGAGCGCAAGGAGCGTGCGCGAGGAAGGGATGGGAAGAGTCGAGGGCACGAACCCTCGAGAACGCCTGATGAACTTGTTGTTGCGGACGACGGAATCGTCGCAGCGATTCATGATGGTAAGGTCGTGCGTGAGGAAATGATCGATGCATCCAAGTCGGGAACGGGCATCCTCGAACGTCGTGATCATCGGATTGCCAGGATAGTTTGCAGACGTCATGACGACAAACGGTGTTGAAAGGTGGGAGAAAAGGAGGTAGTGTATGGGTGCGTATGGGAGGACGACGCCGATCGTCGAGAGGCCTGGGGCGACGGATGGGGGCAGTGTCGACGAGGCTGTGCGCTCCAGGACGACGATCGGGGCTGCAGGCGATGTGAGATGCTCGTGTTCATCAGCGTCTACCTCGAGTTCACCATCAAGCACACGACTGTCGCGCGCCATAAGGGCAAAGGGTTGGTAGGGCCTTTCTAGGAGCGTTCGCAATTTTGCCAGGACCGTCTCGCTCGTTGCATCGCATGCGATATGGAATCCGCCGTATCCCTTGATGGCAACGATCTCGCCGTTGTCGATAAGACGCGCGACGGCGGCGATGGGCCCTGCATGCTGCTTGCCACCGCGCGACAGGAGCGCATAGTGCGGACCACAAACGGGGCATGCGATGGGCTCAGCATGGTATCTCCTGTCCCTGGGCGACTCGTACTCTTCGCGGCAGCGCTCGCACATGGGGAACTGCTGCATAGTGGTGTGCACACGGTCGTATGGCACCCGGGACACGATGGTAAATCGCGGACCACAGTCAGTACAGTTGATGAAGGGGTAGTGATGCCTGCGGTCCCCGCTGGTGAAAAGCTCATCACGGCATTTGTCACAGAGGGTGATGTCGGGAGGTATCCCGGAGGGGAGCGAGGAGTGGGAAGACTCCGAGTGTCGGATGGTAAACGCGGAAAACTGCGCATCCTCGACACGATCCCTTTCGATCGAATCTATATGCGCCCTGGGGGGCAATTCTTTGGGCAAGCGCGAAACGAAAGACTCGATGTGTGAAGTGTCACCCTCGAGGGCAACCTCGACGTACCCCCCCTTGTTGAGCACGTAGCCCGTGAGATGCTCAGACGTTGCAAGGCGCCATATGAATGGCCTGAATCCCACGCCCTGTACCGTTCCGAATATGCGCAATATGAGCATGGAAGCTCCACCTCAGAAAAGTTTTGAAAGCGGCACCCTGATATCCTGGTACCGGTAGGGGAGGTGGTGGCGAGTCGTCTTTGGGGGCAAGAGGTCGCCCTCCTTGGCATGACGTATCACTTCTTCCTTTGTCGGGTCCCTGCGGTAGAGCAAGACACCTTTGTCCCCGATTTGGTTGGCCATATCGGCCGTATCACAGTATTCGACGGAAAACGCCTCCATGAGGCGCTCAAGCAGCGTCTCGTGCACGCCCGTGATGACAATGACGTCGCCATCACGGGGAGGAAGTGTGCAAAACGTGGCCGAGCCGTCGTTCACAGTGGTCAGGGCCTCGCTTTCCCCCATATGCTCGACCTTGGCGTCTCCCTCAAGGACGGAGACCACCTTGTCGCGGTCCTCCCACACGATCGGATACCAAGTGTGAACTTCCATCTCATCGTCGTTGGCGTAATCGATGAGGACCGCCGGGATGCTCTTTGCGCCGAGTCGGCGAAGGCCCTCTACCCTGTGATGTCCATCGAGCACCACGTGGGTCTTTTTGTCAAGCAGTATTGGTCTGAAGAAGACACCCTTGCGTTCGAGGCTTGCGCAAAACGACTCTATCTCCTCCTCGATGATGTGTTCGTGCGGCAATATCTCATCAATAGACACCATCTCCACCCGCATGATGCGAAGCGGTTTTTTCTGTTTCGACCAACGTTCGACACCCATCGCCATCAATCCAGTATTGTCTTGATCTTCTGACGAGCTAGGGAGAGGAAGAAGAATCCCAACACATTGAGTGCTCCTCCCAACGCTATGCCTACTAATAGGTGTCTCCATATATTAAAGTCTTCAGGGAAGATGTTGGTGAACGCAAGAAGGAGCGCCGTACCGATGATGATAAGGAGAAGCGAGAACGTGGTGACAAGCGAGTTCATCGTTGCCTTGCCGCCACGGATGGTCATCGAGGGATTCATCGTATTGACGAAGATGCCATAGGAGACGGCAAACGCATTGACAAGAAGCAGCCACACCATCGTCGAGAACATGAGGGAAACAGGTACCTTGTCGGTGCCAACGATGAACCCTGCGACAAAGGGGACAGGGAGGAAGACGAAACTGAGCATATACGTCTGTATCCACTTGCTCTTGATGAAATTGTCGATACCGTTTGGCGCCTTCTTCCAGAGCCACAGAGCATCTCGAGAGAGGTAGAACATAGAAAGCAGCATGATGGAGACGAAGACGGGGATGATGAGCATCTCGATGGTGTAGAGCGGCAGTAGCGCCTCGGCATCGTTTTGCGAGTTCCAAACGATGAACGCAGGGATGAAGTAGGCTATGATCATGATGTATATGTTCGTGGAGAAGTTGTACGAGTCCCTGAAGAAAAGCTTGAAGTGGGTGATTACCTTCTCACGCTGAGAGCCTGGGAGTACGCGGCGTACCGCCCTGAGGAGGATGTTCTCTCCTTTTATCTCCACATGTCCGTGCGAGAGTTCGCGTTCAAGGGAGTATGCCCGTCCGGCGAAACGGATACCGACACGGTAGATGACAACAATCCACAGTAGAAGCAAGGCAAAACTTTCCAACAGTGAGGGCGATACTCCCACACCAAGCACCTGCGAGTAGATGATGTTGCTCGATAGCGAGGTGGGAAGGTATGAAAAGACAGGATTTTGGGTGATCGAGCTTGCCGTATCGAGCCATGAGTTCAGTGAGTATATCGAGATGTAGATGCCTGCGCCGAGCAGTGAAGCGAGGAGTCTGAAGTACTTGCTCGCCTTCATGCGCTGGATGCTCGATTGGATGAGTGCAAGGATGATGGCACCAATGCCGATGGCAACGACGAAGAGTAACAGTTGCGAGAGGATGATGAGCAAAACGCCGACAATGCCAACGCCCGCACTGACGTATCCTATGAGTGCCAACGGGATGAGGACGAACGGCAGGATGATGAGGTATGTGGGAAGCATTGCCACCGTCTCACCGAGAACGATGTCCTGTGAGCTTATGGGGGTCGAAAGAAGCAACTCAATACTTGATTTGTCCTGTTTGCGTATCCCTGTAAAGACATGGATGATCACCAGGTAGATGAACAAGTAGAGCAGCAAGAGGTCCATCAGCGTCGCAAAGAGCACCTCGTTGGACAAAAAATCCACGATGACGTTGTCAGGATTCGTATCGAGGAATACCTTGAATCCAGCGGCAAATGCAAGGTAGACCACTGCAAGGATCGGGACGAAGATGCGCCGTTGCCGGTAGAGCCGTCCCAGATTGAGGCGCATCGAGTACTTGCCAATCGTTATCCAGCCGGTCATCTACATACCCCATTCAAGAAGTATCTCCACATCCTTTCGCTCAAGGCCCGTTATCGTGAAGAACGCATCCTCAAGCGATGATGTGCCCGATTGTTCCATAAGCTCCTTGGGTGAGCCGATGGCGAGTATCTCTCCCTCATTGAGGATGGCGATCCTGTCGCAGACCTCCTGCGCGAGCGGGAGCTGATGCGTTGAGACGACGATCGTTCGGTGCGCCTCCTTCGAGAGCGAGAGGATGATATCCTTGACCGTGCGGGCCACGGTCGGGTCGAGCGCGGACGTCGGCTCATCGAGGAATATTATAGGCGGATTGTGTATAAGCGTTGAGGCCAGCATGACCTTTTGCCTCATGCCCGAAGAGAACCCCGAGATAAGGTCGTTCTTTCGATGGTCGAGGTCGAACAGGCGCAACAGATCGTCTGTTCGTTGGATAATCTTGTCCTTTCCAAGTCCATAGAGCTCTCCGACGAACGCGAGAAACTCGCTTGCGGTGAGGTCCTCGTACGTTCCGGGATTTTCAGGGAGAAGGCCGGTGACCAGCTTGATGGCCTCGCGCTGACGATATATGTCGTTGCCATCGACGGTGCCCTGTCCAGCCGTGGCGGTGAGAACTCCGCAGAGGATGCGGACAAGTGTTGTCTTCCCTGCTCCGTTTGGGCCCAGGAGCCCGAATGTCTCACCCTTTCGTACGCTAATCGAAACATCCCGCAAGGCTTCGACATCGCCATATGTCTTCTTTATGTTTGACACATTGATAAGATAATCATCGCTCATGGTGTGCACTCGGCATGATACGCTAATAAATATAACTGAATATATGTTCGATCGTGGCATGCGCCGGTGCTTCCAAAAGGTTTAAAAGAACATGAGGAAAACTATCGTTTGGGCCGAGGTGGCAGAGCCAGGTCAAACGCGTCAGACTCGAGATCTAACCGGGAAAGCTGACGGGAAATCTGATTGTGCCTCGCACAGCTAGGGTTCAAATCCCTACCTCGGCGCCATCTTTTACAGCGCATATTTTATCGACAGGCTGAGCACGACAAACAGCGCATAGAGCAATTCCCATCCAGTGATGACAAACGCCGCGACAAACGCAACATGATACGTTCTTCCGAATCCTGCCCCGCGAGCCATGAATACGGCAACAAGACCTGTCGCTGCGAGAAGCACTGGCAAGAACAAGTAGTTTACAGACAATTCCCATGCGTCCAGCGAGAAAAAGGAAACAACGTCCCAATGCGAGAAATGGTGCATGAGGCGCGAATACGCATGCATCACGACCCGAGGGGCAACGATGCCAAGCGCCGCTCCGCACAACGCCTCGATGATCGTTCCTCTCAGTTCGCCGGATGGGGGGTCTTGGTGTGCCATGCTTCATTCACCCCGTGTCTCGTCGAGCTTTGAGGCGACCTTTTTCCGTGCTTTGTTCATGGAACGGGCATGACGACCGAAGCCATTCCATGGGTCCCCTTCCTCCTCGACGCGTGCAAGGATCGTGTCGATGGAAAACGTTTGCGGGCCAACGCTGCCATCCTCGACCTCGTACCAGTGTACGGGCGCGGCAACGGGCGCGCCCTTTCTTGCGCGAAGCGAGTAGGGGGCCACGGATGTCTGCGCGTATGCATTGCGCAGGTAATCGAGGAAGAGCCGGCCCTTGCGCTTTTCCTTTCTGTGCTCGATGGTAAACTCCGCGGGATGGTCGTTGACGACTGCCTTGGCAACCTGGAGTGAGAACTCCCTGACATGATCAAAGTCGTGCTCCCTTCGCAGCGGTACGACAACGTGCATGCCCCGGGAGCCCGTTGTCATGACGAAAGGATACATGTCAAGGGATGTGAGAAGCTCCCTGAGGGCCAGTGCGGCCGCTCGCACGGCCCGCTGCCCTGATCGCGAGGGCGGGTCGAGGTCAAATACGAGCTTGTCAGGATATTCAAGCCTTTCCATGCGGCTCAGCCAGACGTGGTTGGTGATGGAACCTTGATTGGCCACATACACAAGCGTTGCTGCGTTAGAGCATATGACCTGTATGTTCGAGCCGCCTTCACGCTTCGGTATCTCGACCCGGTCTATCCAGTCGGGGAAATGATCCGGCGCCTCCTTTTGGTAGAAATCCTCGCCCTTGATGCCTTCAGGAAATCGGTGCATTGTGAGCGGCCGCTCGCGCATGTGTGGTATCATCGTGTCCGCGATGGAACGGTAGTAGTCAATGACCTCCCCCTTGGTCGCACCGATATCGGGGTAAATCACCTTGTCCTCATGCGAGGTCTCGATAGTGTACGGTCCCATGCGTATCGTGCCCATCATGTGCCCCCCTCTTCGCGAATGACGTCGTGAGCGGGCTTGTCCCTCCTCAATCCAAGGAATCGCGGATGGCGCAGTTTTCCATGACTGGTCCATTCCGTGAACCCAACCTCTGCCACGAGCGTTGGCTCGACCCAGTGCACGCCACGTTCATCGACCTCGTCGGAGAAGGGAGATCGCGAACGTTCAAGTGACAAAAGCGTTGAGCCAAGCGTTGCCAACAGCTTCTCGTCAAATCCCGTTCCCACCTTTCCGGCGTATCGCAACTCGTCTTCGTTGTAATATCCTAAGAGCAGCGCACCGAATCCCGTGCGCTTGCCGCCGGGTTCGGTGTATCCCCCGATGACGAACTCCTGCTGGTGTATGCACTTGAACTTGAGCCATTTCCTCGAACGGGTCTGGACATAGGCACTGCGGGCGTCTTTTGCGATGATGCCTTCCCACCCCTTTGCACATGCCTCGTGATAGTATGCGATGCCATCCTCGTTTCGATGCTGTGTGTACCGAAGGGGAGATTCATACATGAACAGCTTTCTAAGAAGGGATTTTCGTGACCTGAGCGCTATCTGCGTGACATCGTACCCATCGACGTACAATACGTCGAAGATGTAGTAGAACACGCGTATGCCCGTTTGTCGCGCCTCATCTTCATCCTTGACGTGCATACGGCTCTGGAGAGCGGAAAAGCTTGAGACGCCATCTTCAAAGGCCACGATCTCCCCATCGACCAAAAAAGAAGGTGCCCCCTGTCGTGAGAGGGCGTCACGCACCTCCGGGTAGCTTACGGTTATATCCTTGTGATTGCGTGAAAGGAGCTTGACAGGCGAGCCATCGTTTTTTGCGATGCAGCGTTCCCCATCGAGCTTGCGCTCGTAGATCCAGTTTTTGTCGGAGAAGAAATCATGGGTAAGCGTAGCAAGCATGGGTGACTCGAATCGTTGGTCCGTCCGGGACCGCAGTTGGTCGCGTTCGTCTTTCTTGAGCACATCGAAGACAGGATGCATCACTCACCACGTTCCAGTTCCCCGATCGTCTTGCCGCTCACGACCGAGGCGGGCTCGTCGTCGAGAAGGGAATCGTCCTTTACCGCGTGGGCATCATCGACCTTGACCAAGAGCCAACGGGACCCGGTATTGATGAAAGCGAATCCGCCCTTTAGCTTCTCGCCTTCGAGATTGACAACGAGGTGGCCTTTTTCATAGGCCTTGTCAAGAGGTACTTCGTTCCCATCATCGTCCTCGCTTGCATTCTCGAAGGTGCCCTTGTCCCATATGATGACAGTGCCCGCGCCATACTCTCCCTCGGGTATCGTGCCTTCGAACGAGGCATAGTCGATAGGATGGTCCTCGGTGGGGATTGCCAGGCGCTTGACCGACGGGTCGCGGGAAGGTCCCTTGGGAACGGCCCACGACTTAAGCGTGCCGCCTATCGAGAGCCGGATGTCATAGTGGAGGTTGCGTGCATCATGCTTTTGCACGACAAAGATCCATTTATCAGAGGATTTGGTGGAGCCCTCTGGTTCCTTCGTTTGGGAGAAGTTCCTCTTCTTATGGTATTTGGAGAGCTTGTTATCAGTGATCGGATCACCTTGTACGTATTAGCACGCATATATTATAAATCTCTTTTCATGCCCCCATTGGTGCGAAAATGAAGAACGGGGCAACAATTATAAGACTGCGTTCATACCGTCATGTGTGATATCATGGGAGACTTTTGTCCATTGATAAAGGATGAGTGCAAGAAAGGCGAATGCATGTTCTACCGCGGCCACCGTTACCATCAGCGCAGCAGGGAGTGGGACTTTGAATGCCTGCTCGTGCAGTATATGAAAAAGGTCGCAGGAGAGGAAGTAATATAATAAAAATATAAAAATATATTCATATATGTTATATAAAAAAGCTTATATACGCTCCTAGCTTTGTGGAAATGTGCATTCAAATGACGTGGCCATCGGCACAACCCACCTGACAAAGACGTTCGATCATAGAGGTGGACTTCTCAATGCTTTGCGCAAGAAGGACCGGCGCACCATCACGGCAGTGGATGATATAGACCTTGAGATCGGGGAACATGAGCTCTTCGGGCTCCTTGGCCCCAACGGCGCTGGCAAGACGAGCTTCATCAAGATCCTCTCCACACTCCTCCTCCCCGACAGGGGAACGGCCCATGTCAACGGATGGGACATACTGAAAAATCCCTTCGAGGTGCGTATGAGCATCGGGCTCACGCTCTCAAGCGAACGGCAACTCTACTGGAAGCTTACGCCCCGGGAGAACCTTACGTACTTCGCATCGCTCTACCTCCTCCCCAGGGCCGATATCACGGATCGGGTTGAAGACCTCTTGACGCTGCTTGACCTCGGGGAACAGTCCGACGACCTCGTGGAGAATCTCTCCTCCGGCAATAAGCAAAAGGTCGCACTTGCCCGGGCGCTCCTCAACGATCCGCCAATACTATTCCTCGATGAGCCGACAATCGGGCTCGACCCGTCGTTTTCTGGACAGTTCCGCGAGATGATCAAAAAGGAGATCAACAGATCGAAGAAGAAGACGATCCTGCTTACCACCCACTATATGGAGGAGGCAGACCAGCTTTGCGACAGGATAGCATTCATCAACGAAGGCAGGATAGCAGCACTTGACACGCCCAAGAACCTAAAGCGCTCGATCGATGAAAAAGACATCCTTACGCTCTCGGTGTCCCACACCACCGAGGACATGCTCAAGAAAATATCTCAATTCGAGGAAGTGTCGTCAGTGGAGCGCTTCTCGCACGACAACGATGTCGTGCTCAAGATCTTTACCGATTCCGCGAGCGCATGCATGCAAGACGTCATCGGCATCATCACGGATGAACGGGTACAGATCCATTCATTTTCCTCCTCAACACCTACGCTCGAGGATGTCTTCATCAAATTGACGGGAAGCGTCCTGGAGTGATGAACATGTTGACAGGTACGGCACGATTGGCACGGGAACTGTCGGTCACGCGCTCCGTCATCAAAAAGGAGTACAAGATGTGGAGGCGCTATCCCTCGCGCGTGCTCTTCATGCTGTTGATGCCGTTCCTTTCGATACTCACACTCTACTTCCAGGGGATGGCGCTTGTCGGAGGCACCACGAGCGAGGCGTTCGCAGAGTATGCGGGAACGAATGATTACCTCGCCTTCATCATCATCGGCTCAGCCGTCTTCATCTTCGTATCTACGGCCATATGGGGCATCGGCAACGCCATCAGACGTGAACAGATGATGGGCACCCTCGAATCGATATGGGTAGCCCCTGTCTCCAAATATACGATCTTTTTTGGCATCGCCCTCTTTGACGGCCTCTTTTCCATCTATATCGCGTTCATGCAGCTGCTCTTCTCGACCATCATCCTGCCCGTCAACCTCGTGAAGCCGGAGATGGCAATCATCGTGCTCGTCACCGCCCTCCTCCTCTTCTCACTCTATGGGATGGGATTTTTGTTCACAGGCATCGTGCTGCTCTTCAAGGAGATGGAGGACTTCACGAACCTCATCAACACAACGCTGCGCATGGTGAGCCCCGTCTCCTACCCGCTTGCCGCCATGCCCGCGCCCATTGCCATCGTGGCCTTGTTCGTACCGCTCACCTATGCGCTATCGGCCATCAGGGGATATGTCGGCATTATCGACACCGCATCGCTTGCGCACAATGCCGCCATACTGGTGGTGTTTGACACTGCCTTCCTTGTCGTTGGAAGCATCGTGTTCACCTATGCAGAACGAAGGGCACGAAGGAGGGGAGAGATTGCAACCCATTAGGCAAACGACACGGGTCGAGGCGTTCACCGCACTCTTGTCCATAGCAAAGCATGAGCTTCTCATATCGAACTTCCGCTATCCGCTTCGCATCGTCTCACGATTCTTTGGCCCGCTCGTATGGGTGGCACCGTTTCTCATCTTCGGACGCGCGCTTCTCGGCGGCGCCGACTCCCAGACACTCGAATCGTTGACAGGCATCTCGCACATGCCCACCTTCGTCATCGTCGGCACGATCGTGACGACGATCAGCTTCACAATGCTGTGGCTGATGTCGTTTGCCATCAGGCTCGAGTCGTACCGGGGAACGTTCGAGTCGATATACGCATGCCCTGTCAGCAAGTTCATCTTCTTCATGGGAAAGCTGATGGCCTCGTCGATTTGGGCGTCATTCTACATCGTCGGGCTGCTCCTCCTCGGCGTGCTCGTGCTCAACATACAGTTCGTATGGACAAGGTTTCCCGAGATGATACTTGTCATCATCATGCTCTTCTTTGCAATGTTTGGTTTCGGCCTGATACTTGCTGGCATGGTACTCGTCTACAAGGAATCCCACACGCTGCTCCACTTCGTCGATGGTCTCTTCTCGCTCATCGTACCGATGGCCTACCCTCTTGCCGTCCTTCCAGAGGCACTCCAGGCAGTATCGCGGGCATTGCCGATGACACAAGCGGTCATCGCATCGCGGAATTTGGTGATACGGGGCGAGTCGCTGCTGGTGCAGTCAGAAAGCATTGCCATCCTGCTTGCATACATATTCATCGCCATCCCCCTTGGCTACCAATTCTACATGCGTATGGAGGGCAAGGCCAAGAAAAAGGGCGTGTTGCACAAGTATTAGGCCGCCTTCGAAAGCGACAAGCAGCATAATACATAAATATAACCCCTTCCTGAAGTGGGAAAAAGGTGAATCACATGATGCCTGGTATGAATCCACGCAAGATGCAAAAGCTCATGAAACAGATGGGCATGAAACAAAATGAGATCAAAGCGATCAAGGTCACCATAGAGACGCCGGATGAAACGCTCGTCTTCGAGAATCCCGAGGTCACTGAAACCAAGATACAGGGACAAAGCACATTCCAGGTCGTGGGTACCTACACGAAGAAGAAGGAGGAAGTGGAGATACCCGATGACGACGTAGAACTCGTCATGGCTCAGACGAACGTCCCGATGGAACGCGCCCGTGAGGCGCTCGAGAAGACAAAGGGGGACATCGCACAGGCCATCGTCGAACTACAGGGCGAGGGCAAGTGAGGCAAAGAGAAAGGCAAGGTATACGACCGCCACATAGTAAAACCACCGTGCCAGCCCTACCTGCCGTATGGGCGTCGAAAGCATATACATCGCATAGAGATGTACGAAAAGCAATGTGAGAAAGATCAGCACGCCCAGAACGGGCACGGGCCATTCGAACACGATTTTAAAGAGTGTGAAAACGCCGATGAGGACCGCTGAGTAGGCGACCATATGGGAATACACCCAAAAGAGTGCCCTCCTGACCTCCTTATCGCTGACGCTGTTCACCCTTGAGCACGCCCTTCATGCGCTTGAGCCTGAAGAAGTCCTCACGTTCGCGTTCCTCGAGCATGAGCTCGACCCACTGATACTTCTCCCTGAGTTGCGGAAGCAGCACGTATTCGAGGGCGTTCACGCGGCGCTTGGTGCTTTCTAGCTCCTCTGCAACAAGACGCACCTGTTCCTCGACCTCTGCAAGGTCGATGATCGCACGCAGGGCGGTCTGGAACTTGTCGACGACCTCATCGACCTTCGAAGACGTGTTGATGAGCGAGTATCCGCGCTTCATATAGGGTCGCTTGATCTTGCCACGGAGCTTGATGAGGGGTACGACGACACCCATGATATTGTAGGTGCGGATGTCGAACTCGGAGGTGGGCGGAACGGCAAGCGAGATGTTTTCCAGCTCACGTTTGCCAATATACATCTGTGCCTCTATGAGCGCCCCATATGCCTCCTGAAGCCTGGAATGCGCCTGCTTGCGAAGCCGTTTCCTGTCGGCGACAAGGTCAAAGAACTGCATGACGAGGGAGTCTCGTTTCTTCTTGAGCAGTTCATATCCCTTCTCCGCCAAAGAGATGCGGCGCTTTAACTGCAGCAGCGCCATCCTGGTCGGCTTAATTTGCTCCACGGCCATGCTTACTCACTTTGTTCCTTTGGGTAGTACTTTTCGATATACTTCTGGTCGATACGTTTGAGCTCCTCCTCGGGGAGCATGCCTAGCATCTTCCAACCAAGGTCGAGCGTCTCCTCGATCGAGCGGTCCTCGTCGCGCTTCTGCCTGATGAAGTTGCTCTCGAACTCCTCTGCGAAGTGGAGGTACTGTTTATCGAGGTCGGACAGGGCATCCTCTCCCACCACGGCCACGAGGTCGCGCATCTCCTTGCCCTTGGCATACGCCCCGAAGAGCTGGTTTTGGAGACCGTCGTGATCCTCGCGTGTGAGGCCCTCTCCGATACCGTCCTTCATAAGACGGGAAAGCGACGGTGACACATCAATGGGTGGGTAGATGTTTTTCCTGTTGAGCTCGCGTGAAACGATGATCTGTCCTTCCGTGATATAGCCTGAAAGGTCGGGTATCGGATGGTTCATGTCGTCGTCGGGCATGGTAAGGATGGGCATCTGGGTGATCGACCCCTCCCTGTCCTCGATCCTGCCCGCTCGTTCGTAGATCGATGCGAGGTCGGTGTACATGTAACCGGGATATCCGCGTCGGCCCGGCACCTCCTCCCGTGCTGCCGAGATCTCCCTGAGGGCCTCGCAGTAGTTGGTCATGTCGGTAAGGATGACCAGAAGGTGCATGTCCTTCTCGAAGGCGAGGTACTCTGCCGCCGTAAGGGCGACACGCGGCGTGATGATCCGCTCGATGGCAGGGTCGTCGGCCAGATTGAGGAACATGACGACCTTTTCCAGCGCACCCGACTTCCTGAAGTTCTCCGTGAAGAAGTTCGCCTCGCCGTACGTGATGCCCATGGCCACGAAGACGATGCCGAACTCCTCGCCGGTGAGCACCTTGGTCTGGCGCGTGATCTGTGCGGCGATCTCGTTGTGAGGAAGGCCTGACCCGGAGAAGATAGGAAGCTTTTGCCCCCTGACGAGCGTGTTCATCCCATCGATTGCCGAAAGGCCCGTCTGTATGAACTCACGCGGATACTCGCGTGCCGACGGATTGATAGGGAGACCGTTGATGTCCATCTCCTTGTCCGGGATGATGTCCGGACCGTCGTCTATGGGCTCCCCCATACCGTTGAACACGCGTCCAAGCATGTCCTCGCTCACGGGGAGCTTGAGCGTATGCCCTGTGAATCTGACGCTTGTGCCCTCGGTGGTCGTGCCGCTCGTGCCCTCAAAGACCTGGATGACCGCCACGTCACGGTCGACCTCGAGCACCTGTCCTCGGCGTTTCGTGCCATCGGGCAGCGTAACTTCGACCACCTCGGAATATCCGACGCCCTCGACGCCATCAACGATAATGATAGGACCTGAAACCTCGCGTATAGAACTGTATTCCTTTTGAACGTCACTCATCTCATCACCCCGCATAACTCCTAGCAAGCCTGTCGTATTCGTCATACATCTCGTCGGTGAGGCCCTTGATGTACGATTCAAGCTCCTTCTCGCTCACGTACTTGAGACGGCCGATCTTTTGCACGGTGGGCATCTCGCGTATCTCTGCCACGCTCACGCCCGCATCGATGAGCTTGAGGGCGGTGTCGTAGAAGTCGAGTATCGACTTGAGCATTGCCACCTGCTTGTTCTCCGAACAGAACGAGTCCACATCGTGGAACGCGTTTTGCTGCAGGAAGTCCTCGCGGATCATCTGCGCACACAGGAGCGTGACGCGCTGGCGCTCGGGCAACGCATCGGGACCGATGAGCTGCACGATCTCCTGAAGTTCGTTCTCTTCCTGGAGGATGCTCATGGCCTCGTCCCTGCGCATCTTCCATTTCTCAGAGACGTTGTCCTTCCACCAGTCCTCGATCTCGTCAAGATAAAGAGAGTAGGACGTCAACCAGTTGATCGACGGGAAGTGACGCTGGTCCTTGAGCTTCTTGTCAAGCGCCCAGAAGACCTTGACGACCCGCAGCGTGTTTTGCGTGACCGGTTCGCTGAAGTCGCCGCCCGGTGGCGACACGGCCCCGATGATGGAAAGCGACCCCGTATCATTGGCCAGCGTGTCGACACGCCCGCTTCGCTCATAGAACCCCGAGAGCTTCGATGCGAGGTACGCGGGGAATCCCGCCTCGCCGGGCATCTCCTCGAGACGGCCCGAGATCTCCCTGAGGGCCTCTGCCCATCGCGATGTCGAGTCGGCCATCAGCGCCACGTTGTAGCCCATGTCGCGGAAGTATTCGGCGATGGTGACGCCGGTGTAGATCGACGCCTCGCGGGCCGCCACGGGCATGTTCGACGTGTTGGCGATGAGCACCGTCCGTTCGGTGATGGGCTTTCCGGTGCGGGGGTCAAGGAGCTCGGGGAACTCCTTGAGCACCTGCGTCATCTCGTTGCCACGTTCACCGCAGCCCACATAGACGACGATCTCTGCATCGGCCCACTTTGCAAGCTGGTGCTGGGTGACGGTCTTTCCGGTACCGAAGCCGCCGGGTATGCCTGCCGTTCCTCCCTTGGCGATGGGAAAGAACGTGTCAAGCACGCGCTGGCCCGTGATGAGCGGTATCGTCGAGGGGTGTTTTTTCACATAGGGGCGCGGCTCCCGGACGGGCCACGCATGGTACATCTTGAGCCCCACGTCGCCGTCGGCCGTCTTGACGGTGGCGATGTCGTCCTCTATGTCGTATGTGCCCTTCGAAACGATGTCCTTGAGCTCGCCCGATACGTTGGGGGGGACGAGTATGCGATGCTCGACGACCTCTGATTCCTTGACCGTCCCAAGCACCATGCCCGGCTCCACCGCCGCACCCGCCTTGACGCGAGGGACGAACTCCCATGATTTTTCAGGGAGCTCCTTGACACTCACTCCCCGCAGGATGAAGCTGCCCTGCTCGTCCTTCATGACGCGCAACGGTCGCTGTACACCATCGTAAATATTCTTGATGAGGCCCGGGCCAAGCTTGACGGAAAGCGGTCTGCCGGTGGCAATCACCTTCTCGCCTATCTTGAGGCCCGCGGTCTCCTCATACACCTGCATCGTGGCCAGGTCTTCCTCGAGCCCGATAATCTCACCAATGAGCTGGGTATCACCGACCTTGACCACTTCATACATCTTAGCTCCCTTCATGCCCTCTGCCACAACGACGGGGCCGGAGATCTTCACAATCTTTCCTTCTATCACGCCATCACCCTCATATATTGACACCAACTGCCTTCTTTATCAGTTCCTCGAACGGATCGAATTCTACTGTAGCGCCCTTATCCGGTACCTCAACGATGATGGGAATGATCTTCTTGTTGATGTTGACCCGTTTGATATGATCCCGAATAAGATCGGCGTAGGAATGGGATATAACTATGATACCTATGTTGCTATCCTTGAGCACTGTCTTGAACACGTCTTCTACCGCGGTGCGTTCCGCCGGTACCGCATAAAGGTCCTTGATGCCTATTATGCCAAATCCCGTGAACGTGTCATCGTCCCCGATCACTGCTATGCGCATTATGAAACACCCACCATTTCCTTGATTCGCTCAGGATCGATACGTTCATACGATCCGATGATGATCGTCTTGAGCTTGCGTATCTCTGCCTGTTTCTGCGCCAGATACCCGATTGACGGCCCGATCCCAAGGGGATTGAGCGTTGATATCTCCTTTCCATGCGATATGAGCAGATCGTTGAGCGCCTGCTCGAACACCGATATGTTGCGGTGTTCCTCGTACTTGGGCACAAGGTCGTTGAACAGGTCAGCATACGGAGTCTTATCGAGCACGCTTACCACCATACTGATGTCGTCCGCGGTGGCGATGCTCTTGAGCGACTCGTGTGAGACCATATACGTCACGGGAAGGAAGTCCTGAGCTACCTCCTCACGCTCTTCCATCACGTTGATGCGCAGTGCCGCCATGATATTGATAATATCGATCTGGAGCCCGAAGAACGTCTTGAGCAACTTGAGATTCTTGTCGCGCGTATTCTCCAGATACTCCCATAATGATGAATAATAATCAAACAGCAGTTCATTCTCGATCTTTACCAGTTCCTCATCCTGCATCGACCCGAGAAGATGTTCGAACTCGGTGGTCACAGACATGGCCACCTCTTCGGCGGACTGTGCCTTGGCCAGCTGCTCACGCTGAGCATCGGTGAACGTGCCTATCTTGATGAGATATTCACGAGGGTCCTTGTTCGCCCTGATGCAGCGCAGGGTACGGATGATGTTCTCGATGTCCCATCGTTTCAAGAGCACCTCGAAGACGGGCTTGACCTTGTTTGGCGATATCGAGTATATCTGGTCGTAGATGGATGCGAGATGGGTGTTGAGCGCCCGCTCTATCTTCGATATCGTGTAGTCCTCGCCAACGTATTCTGAAAGATAGTCCGTGTATTCTGTCTCTTTCAGCATGGATACGATCTCGTCAAGCGAGTGTGCCTCCGCAAGCTCCTCGAACTTCGTCTTGGACAGTAGCTTGCCCTGCTTGGCCATGATACGTGCGTTCGGATATGAGAACGGTGCATAATCCAAGACGATGGAGGCGATCTTCGCTGCGATGACAAGGGCCAGGATCGATATTGGCACCATGAAGAGGTAGAACTGGTTCATGATCTCACCTTAGAACAGGATCGAGGCGAGCTCCTTGCGGATCTCACGCTTCCTGCGTTCAAGACGCGTCAGGAGCGCGTTGTCGACGACCACGCCGGACGGGGACTCGACCACGACCCCTCTGACGCCGTCATCACTGATAGTAAGCGTCGTCTCCCTTCCTGTATCCTCCTGTATCTTCTGTTCAATCTGTTCCTTGCTTCCCGCAATGGACTGCATTCCCTCCTTGTCGGTGGACACCTTGAGGTCGCCACCGTTGAGTGCAACGCACGACTCGATGGTGAGCCGTTCCATCACCTTGTCGAACTGTGGAACCTTCTTTGCGTCCGAGAGTGTGCGCTTGGTTTCCTCGATGACCTTCTGGATCTGCTGCTCCTTTGCCCCGAGGATCTTCTTTCGCATGTCAAGTCGCGCCTGTGATAGGATGCGGCTTTTCTCAGTCTCAGCCTCCTGGCGGCCCTTCTTCAACATGGCGTCCCGCTGCGTGTTCGCTTCTTTCATTGCGGTGTTTAGTATGTCCTGCACCTGCGTCTCAGCGTATGTCCTGATATCTTGTGCCTCGCTTCGTGCATCAGATAGTATCTTTTCCACTATCTTCTCTGTTCCACGCTTTGATAGCGACCCTGTGTCAATCGTTGCGCTGCCTTCAGTACCCATGGTGATGCCACCCTTATGCGATGCCGAACAGGATCATGAGAATTGCTACCGCAAGACCGAACACCGCGGCAATCTCTGACATGACACCGAACACGATGTTTTGTGTCAAGAGCGAGGAATCCTTTGAGACCGCGCCGATACCACCGGCGCAGGTAATGCCTTGTCCTATGGCGGAAAGCCCCGAGAGTCCCACTGCTAGACCTGCACCTATTGCTACGAATCCCGCCTTCTCGGCGAGTGGTTCGGCTGTTGCGCCACCAAGCAATCCTGTGAAGAACAGTATGAGGACCGCGATGATGAGGCCGTATATCACCTGTGTCTGAGGCAAAAGCTCCAGTATCAGAGAGTTCTTGAAATTGTTTTTGTCTTCAGCGACAGACCCTGCCGCTGCAGCGCCTGCGATACCTATGCCAAGACCAGAACCGATGGCTGAAATGCCTATCGCGAATCCGGCACCGATCATGGCCAAAGAAACACCGTCCATTCATTCACCCCTTTTCATGTATTTAGTATATGTCCTTTCTATACGTAATGGTTCAAACTTCTTGCCTTCTGCATTGTAGAAGTATGTAAAGAACTCGACATAGTGCAATCGTAGCGAGTGCACGAACGCACCGAGTCCGTTAATTGCCAAATTGAATATATGCCCGCCGATAAACATCAGCACGGCAAAGATGATGCCAACCTGTATACCAAGTATGTTGAGCCCCCACATCATGGATGCGAAAAGATTCATGACCATCGCTATACCGGCGGTCGAAAGCGCCAGGGCGAGCAGTCGCGCATACGACAACCAGTTGCCCATGAAACCAGGAATGTCCATGAATGCCGTGATGATGCCAGCAAGTCCGTTGCGCACGCCGTTGACGATGATGATCGCTATGGAAAACGCGATTGGTACGCCTGCCGCAACCTGGATGACGCTCATCGACATCCCCATGAGCATGCCCATCGAGGCGATGATGATGCCTCCCATCATGAGTAGCCATGTGAAGTTCTCAACGAACGCCTCGTGCACTCTTCCGTTTCGTGCACGCTGGACGAATCCCACGATGTTTGAGATCACGAGATGAAGCAACCCTATCGCAAGTGAGAAGATGAGAACATCCATCGCCCCATAGAGCGGGTCGATGAGCTTAGGTATGTCAAACGCCACATATCCTCCGGAGAAGAGGTCCCCAAAGTAGCTGCCAAACGCAAGCCCGCATGCCGCCGTGGCGATGCCGCAGTAGAACAGGACAGACGCCACATCATGGATGCTCCCCTCCTTGACTGTCCTGGCAAGGAACAGGCCCACGATCGTGATGAGGACGCCGTAGACGAAGTCGGTCATCATGATCCCAAAAAAGAGGGTAAAGAACAGGGCAAAAAACAGCGTGGGATCGATCTCGTTGTATTTTGGTAGGCCATAGAGCTCTGTGAGCGTCTCGAATGGTTTGAAAAATCCCCTGTTGTCGAGCTTAATGCTCGGTTCTCCTTCCGGCTCCTTGAGGTGCACGACAATTCGATCGTTTTCCATCAGGCGTTCAAGGAGCTTCTTCTCGTTCTTTTTGGGATAGAGACCTTCGAGCGCAATGACGTTTTCTGTGGAGGCGAGCTTTCTGAACGCATTGGACTTCTCGGCCTCTATATCGAGAAGCTCCTTGACCGTACGGAGCTGATGCTCCCACTTCGTGTTGAGCTCCTTGATCGTCTGGACATGCTCATCGTATGTGCTCTTGAGGAAAGAGACCTTTTCCTTGAGTCTGGGAAGCACCTCTGCCGGGTTGCCGTCGATGAGGGGCACCTCGATGCGTTTGATGCCATGATTGGAAAAGAGAAGGTCGATGCTTCGCTCCCTCTCTCTGAAGGTGCTGATAAAAACGAGATTCTTCCAGAAGTCGACCATGCAGTACCCATCGGTCGCCTCGCACACGTCGTTCGCGATGGTATTGGGGTCCTGTTCATGCAATCGTCCGACGACGCGAAGCGTCTTTGGCGTCGACCTGAGCAGTTCAAGGTCAATGTCAAGGTCGCGTATGGTATTGAGAAATGTAATGTGATCGTGCAATGTCTCGATCTCCTCATCGATCTCCCCCATCTCCGACTCTATCTGCTTGATCTTAGGATCGATACTGGAGATGAGGTCGTCGGCCTGGAGTATGAGCTCTTCGGCGGATATGATGCCAACTTCCTTCTTCTCTATGCGCTTACCCTTGAGGCTCTCCAGAAGGGATAGCTTTTCTTCGGGAGCGTAGTGGTCAAGAAAGTTCAGGATCCTGTCGATCTGGATGGAGCGCGAGATGCTTTCTCGTGTAGAAGGGGGAACAGGGAACTTGCCACACACCTCGCATTCGACAAGTTCGACACATTCAAGATCATAAAGGTCATCGACAATTTCATCTTTGTCTTCCTTTAGGAGGAGCATCTCGATCTTTTTCATCGTTGCAGGAGATATCATTCTACCACTCTCTGCATCGCGGCATCAACTGCCTTGGAGAAGTTCTCCTTGGCTTTCTTGTTGATCATCTCGAGCTCTCTTTCCCCCTGTGAAGCTATCTTCTTTGCCTCTTTTGTGCCTTCATCACGATATTGCTTCTTTAATTTCTCTATCTCATTTTGTGTTTGAGTGATAGTGTTATTGTATATTTGTTCCTTCTTTTTCTTGGCATCTTCGATCATGCGCTTCATGTCTTCGTTAGCGCTTGTGACAATGTTTGCAGCCTTTTCCTCTGCGTTCTTAATTTCCAAAAGTGACTCTTTCATGAAGATGCTCCCCAGAAAGTCGTTGTCGCCACTTGTGTTCATAAAATATAAAACTTTCGTAAAAAATCATTACATCTTGACCGCAGTATTCTTGTTGCGACTTATGACCCTGTGGGATACGCCAAGCGTCAATCCGCCAAGTACGATTGGGAGCCAGTATGAGAGTACTCTGTCCACCAATGTGGCGCCCACAGCAATAGATGGTTCAATGCCAAAGCCGGAAAAAAGTAGAATCATCGCGCCCTCGGTCGTGCCAAATCCACCCGGCGAGAACGGCACCATCCCCATGAACGACGCGACGACGGCGACGACGGCAAGGACGGTAAACGACACGGTTGTATCGAATGCGAGGAGGACCAGGTAGGTGCGCAGTATCCAAAACGCCCATATGGAAAGGGAGAGCGTCGTGGCGTAGATGACCTTCTTGCGATTGTGTGCTATCTCACGTATCGTGTTGTTGAACAGCTCGAGCGTGTCCTCGAGCTTTTCCTCGTACTTTTGGACCTTGTCAGGCATGAAACGGCCGATGAAGTCGAGAATGCGCATGACAAGTTTCTTGCCATGCTCGATGTTGAAGAGCAGGTAGAGCACTATGGCAAGGATTGCTGTCAGGAAGACAAGGGCGACACTGAGTGTGACGACGACGGCACGGGGAACGTTCCAGAAATAGGCGATCTCGATGATGCCAAAGTAGCCCAGGAGCACGTAGGGAAGCGTGTCGAATATCCTGTCTGATATGACGGTCGCGAAGACCTTTCCGCCATCTAGTCCTGTGAACTTAGAGAGCAGATACGCACGCAGCGGTTCACCGCCCCCTTTCCCGGCTGGGGTAATGTTGTTGAAGAACGCACCAGACAGGAGCGACAGATAAAGGGGTTTCATATCTACTGACGTATATTTGTCGTTGAGGATGACACGCCAGCGTATGCCTGCCAAGAACAATGAGAAAAGAGAAGCAAGCATTCCAAAGAAGACGAAGGTTAGGTCTGCCTTCTGCAGTGCTGAATAAGCCTCCTCAAACCCCACTTGGCGTATGAGCACGAGGAGTATGATAAGGCCCACAGAAAATGTGGCAACAGTCTTAAGGACCCTGTTTCTTGTCACCTTCACGGGCTCCCCTTCTTCTGAATATATTTAAAAAGGTATCCTTGTACCCAAAATATATTTTCTCGTAAGGTTGCTTATACAGATACACCCTCACGACGACCACGACCAATCCCAGGAACATGGGGCCAATGATGATGCCGATGGCACCAAACGCAAAGAGGCCGCCGATCACGCCAACAAGTATTATGAGGGGGTGCATGCCAGCCGCATCGCCCGAAAGGCGGGGACGTATGTACATCTCCGGTATGAACGATACGAAAAAGTACGTTGCGAGCAGCAGCGAGAACGCGAACGCATACTGCCCCTGGTATATAAACCAGATGAAGAGGAGCAGTTCGACGACCCAGGGCCCGATGACGGGTATGAAGTCGAGGACGCCCGTAGTGATGCCCAGGAGTATCGGGTGCGGCAACCCGAACAGGTAAAAAATTACGACGGCGATGATGCCGGTGAAGATGGCCTTGAGGAGATATCCGATGACCACTGCCTGGAACATGATGTCGCTGCCGCGCAGCAACTGCTCGAAACGTTCCTTGTGGTCACTGGGTGCGATGCCGACGAGATGTGCCTTAAGATCAGAACCGTCGCGAATGAAATAGAACGCAAATACGGCGGCAAGGAGGATCTTGAACAGGATGAGCGGTATCGATCCCGCAAGCGAGAACACGTAATTGTAAAATTTCCCGCTCAGTTCGGAAACCTCGTTGGATATGGCATCGATAGTCTGCTGCTGGAGGCTCTCAAGTTCCAGGTTGAAGAATCCGAAGACGTCGCGGGTCATGCTGTCCACGATAGCATCGATGTTTGAAAACGAGTTTCTCACAATGATGGCAAGGTCTGAGGATTTGAATGTCGAGACGATCTCGTTGACAACGTAAAGCCCGATAAATAGAAGCGGGACGATCAGAATGAACATGGAGAGGAATACGGCCAGGCTCCTGTACGGTATCCATTTCTGCAGATGTTCGGCAATGGGTCGGATCATGTAGGCGAGCACGACCGCGATCACCATCGCATCGAAGATGGGCATGATGGTCTTGTACGAGAAGTAGAGCAGTATGACAAACAGGACGAGTGCGCCGATCTCGATGTTGCGGTACTCCATTCATACAGCTCCGTGGCGCCATCACACGTCAATCGAGATATCAAGCTTTTCCTGTAGTTCCTTGTACCTGTTACGCACGGTGACCTCGGTCACCTTCGCTACCTCGGACACGTCACGTTGTGTACGGCGCTCACCTTTCTCTATTGAGGCGATATATAAAGCTGCCGCAGCAACGCCCATGGGCCCCCTTCCCGACGTCAGGCCCATGTGGATGGCTTGTTCGAGAATCTCGATGGCGCGCTGTTGAACGGTGCTTGAAAGGCCAAGTTCCGATGCGAAACGGGGTATGTAATCGATTGGATTGGTGGGATTGATGCGTATGTTTAGTTCCTTGACGATGAATCGATAGCTGCGTCCTATCTCCTTTTTGTCGACACGGGCATGTTCGGCGATCTCCTCGAGAGTTCGCGGAACGCCGCGCTGACGACATGCTGCATAGAGGCAGGCAGCGGTGACAGACTCGATAGACCGTCCCCGAATGAGGTTCTCCTCGACGGCACGGCGATATATCATTGCGGCCGCTTCGCGGATGCTGCGTGGCAGGGAAAGGTGTGATGAGAGCCTATCGAGCTCTGCCATAGCAAATGCCAAGTTGCGCTCAGCCGCGTCAGAGACCCTGATACGTCGCTGCCATTTGCGCAGGCGGTAGATCTGCGCCCTGCTCGTGGGGGATATGTCCCTTCCATGCACATCCTTGTTCCTCCAATCAATGATGGTGGAAAGACCCTTGTCATGGATGGTATATGTCATGGGGGCCCCTACACGGCCCCGCTTGTCCCTTTGTTCGCTATCAAACGCACGCCATTCGGGACCACGGTCGTACATCTTGTCCTTGATGACCAATCCGCAGGTCACACATATCAGCTCCCCCCTGTCGAAGTCCCGTACGATTTTCGTGCTCCCGCACTCGGGACATACTTGCTCGGATTTTGTCTTTTCTTCAGCCATACGCGCTCACCTCAAATACACTGCTGAATCACGAAAAGGTGTTTCCTTTGAAAAGAGCACAATCTTAGCGTAGGGGGCGTCAACGGGACCGAACACGTCGACCACGCGACCCACTTCGTTCATCTTCTTGTCTATGACGATTTTTCCGACAGCACGGGGACCGATCTTGTTACCCTGTACAATAACGGTAGTACCAGAAATGTTTACAACTTCTCCCAATCGTGAAACCATAAGCTTATAAAGTATGTATAGACTTACTTAAATAACTTTCGTAAAATTTAAAAATAAAATCATAATTAATAAGCAAAAAAATGGTTAAATACAACATGGATTCGCGCATATGTCCTATCACGCCACGCACTATCATGACACAAAACGCTTCTTGTCATGTAACGGCGCTGCTTGTAGCCTCCAAAAGCACGAAATGTTTTTAAGCATGCCTAAAAAACGAAACTATAGCGCATCAGGAGGAACTGCATTGTCTAACATAAAACTGTTGGTTCTCGATGTTTTGAAACCCCACAAACCTATTCTTCCCGAATTCACGGAAACGCTCTCGAATCTGGAGAACGTCGTGGGCGTCAATGTTTCGCTCATGGAGATAGACCAGAAGACAGAGACCGTCAAGATATCGATCGTTGGGGAAAACATCAACTACTCTGAGATAGAAAAACTGATAGAGGGCCTTGGAGGCACGATACACTCCATCGACAAGGTCGCTGCTGGTAAGAAAATCATCGAAGAGGTAGACACCGGTCAGGACAGGTGACGATCACGTCCTGAGGGTTTCGCGTATGAACGATACCCATTCCTCAAGGCCTTCCCCCTTGCGACAGCTCGTTGGGATTGCGCGGGTGCATCCGCAGGTAATGGCATCGGCCACCATCTTCTCTGCTGAAGCGCCGACGTGCTCGGCAATGTCGACCTTATTGACGACCGTGAGGTCCGAGAGCTTGAATATCACGGGGTGTTTGAGCACGATGTCATCGCCTTCGGACACGGACACGATGACGACGCGCGCATCTTCCCCCAGATCGAAGTCAGAGGGGCAGATGAGATTTCCCACGTTCTCGATAAACAGTATGTCGATGTCCTTCACGTCCGTATGCTCAAGCGCATGTTCGACGAAGTGAGCGTCAAGGTGACACTCCTTCCCGGTCGATACGGGTAGCACCTTCACGCCGTGAGATGCGAATCTATCACTATCGTACTGTGCAATGACGTCGCCGGCGATGACGGCGATGGAATATGAGTCTTTGAGCTCCTCGATGGCATGCTCGATAAGACATGTCTTGCCCGAGCCGATGGCGCCCATGATATTGAAGACTGTGATGCCGTTCTTCTCAAAAAACGACCTGTTCTCTGACGCGATCTTCCTGTTGATCCTCATGATGTCCTGTTCGACCTTGACGTCCGACACCTTATGCATGATATCACCTTTCTATACGGATGGTCTTGATCACCATCTCCCGACCCTTGCATATAAACGTATTGTGCGAACCGCACCGTTCGCATGTGAACTGCGGTACCGAGTAATGGAGCGTTGGATCATCCTCTACCAAAACATCGGAGATGGCCTTGCATTCCCGACACTCGACGCTGCCGTCGACCGGGGTGATGGATATCTCGGCGTCCTCTCCCACCGTTCCCTCGAGGAAGGCCGAGACCCAAAACGACACCTGATCGAAGTTGAGCATCGTGAGCTTTCCAAGTTCAAGGACCACGCGGGTCACCTTTGCTGCCGATTGGCGCTCAGCCTCTGCGAGTATCTCGTTGACGATCGTCTGTGCGACTGAAATCTCATGCATCTGCACACCAGAAGTTGCATCAAGGCGAATCTTTAAAAACATGCTTCTAGAGTTGGAGGCATGAAAGTAGACCTTCGAGATGGTGCAGGCGGTAGGAAGATGAACGAGTTCATCAGCGAAGTGGTCCTTTCAACGTTTGGTCCCTCGACCGTGGGGGACATCGGACTCGCCCAGCTCGATGATGGTGCGTCGTTTGACAACTATATCATCACCACCGACGGCCATACCGTCAAGCCCCTCTTCTTCAGGGGAGGCAACATGGGCACGCTCGCCGCGTGTGGCACCATCAACGACGTGAGCGTCATGGGCGCCCGCCCCTTGCTCCTCACGTCCTCGCTCATCATCCAGGCTGGGTTCCAGAGAGATGCCCTTGTAAGGATACTTAGGGCGATGAAGGCATCGTGTGACGAGGTCGAAGCCCAGATCGTGGCAGGAGACACGAAGGTGGTCGAAGACCCTATTGGGCTCTATGCAACGACGACGGGTGTGGGAAGGCGATGGAAGGGTCTTGACGAAAATATCAAGATCGTGCGTGCAGCGAGGGATTACCCTTCAAGCTTCATCACAGACAGCGGGCTCGAGCCGGGCGATGTCATCATCGCATCGGGCACCATGGGTGACCACGGGGTGTCGATACTCTCGGAGCGGGACGAGCTCTCGATATCCGGTGACCTTAGTTCCGATGTTGCGCCGGTATGGGACGTCGTGCGCGCAGCCCTCGAAGCGGGGGGTGTCACTGCGATGAAGGATCCCACGCGTGGAGGTATTGCGGGAGCCCTCAACGAAATGGCGTCAAAGGCTGGGTGCGGCATGGTCATACGCGAACACAACATCCCCATAAGGCCATCCGTACGCGCAGCCTCGGAGATATTGGGTATCAATCCGTTCGAGGTTGCAAACGAGGGGAAGGTCGTCTTGGCGGTCATGGCCGAAAGGGCCGAACGCGTGCTAAGGGCGATACGTGCAACGAGGCATGGCACCGATGCGGCCGCGATAGGGCGAGTGACCGATGATGAAAAGGTGCTGCTTGAGACGGAAATTGGCGCCCTGAGACTGTTCGACATGCCTGAAAGTGATCCCGTACCCCGGGTGTGTTAGCTTCAACACTCATTGAAGCATATGAAATAGTTTTTATTCTCGAACGATCATAGTAGGTGTATGAACGACTTCAGTGAGCTATTTCACGTCGTCTCCATGAAGGATGAGAGGGCAAAGATCGTTGCCATGGAGATAGCTAACGACAAAGGACGCCAGGTGCTCGAGTGCATATTCGAGGGAAAGAAGAGCACGACAGACATTGCAAACGAACTTGATATGGGGCTTTCCACGGTGCTTTTCCACATAGAACGCCTCAGAGAGGCAGGGCTCATAAAGGTCGTTGACACAGAGCTCTCGAAGAAGTTCAGGGAGATCAAGTATTACGGGCCTTCAAAACAGGCGATACTTATCGTCCCACCATCAGATGAGGCTGCAAAGAACGTTGTTGCAAGCACGGTCCGTTCCCCTTTATCTGCAAAGCTCATAGGCATATCATCGCTGATAGGTGCCACGTTGTCCGGCGCGCTCCTGGCGCTCTTCTCCAAAAAGGTCACGGTCTACCCGGACGTGTTCAAGGCACCTCCACCTGAGGAAGGGGGCGACATCCTTGTCAACGCGGCTGAGATGTCAGAGACCGCCTACACGCTCCCATCGACTGAGATCATAGCTGGTATCGTCATCGTTGCCGCGATCGTGTCGATAGGCATCATGATGGGCTACGTCGCATACAAGAAGAGAAAAGCGGCCCAAGCCGCCCTCACCTATTAGCAGACCTTCTGCGCCGTATCATGCCTGCCGTCAACCCAAGGAATGCTGCGGCCGCACCTGTGAACAGGCCAATGAGGAGCAGATAGTTCTCATTCTCCTCGACAGGCTCGGGCGTTAGTGCCGTCTCAAGCTGTTGATATGCGTCATCGACTTTTTGTTCGCACTGTGCCGCCTTGTCATCATTTTCTGAAAGCACATAGAGCTGTTTGGCCTGAGAAAAGAGCATGATCGCCCCCTTGAAGTCATCGGCCTCGAGAAGTGCGACTCCCTCATCGTATGCATCATCGCCCTGCTGTTCAAAGCTGGCCTGCTGTGACGGGAGTATGGAGAGGGAAAATGTCTTCTGTTTGACATATTGTGTCCCTTTCGTGTCCTCGAAGCTGACATCAAGACGCAATTCGTACTCGCCCTCGCCTAGTGAAGACGTGAATATGGCAACGCTCCCTTCGAGGGCATCGTTGGGCTCGAGCGTATCAACATCGCCAGGTATGTTGACCTGGCTCACAAGCGACGAGTAATCGCTTTTTACCTCAGCCTTGACATTGTATGCGGGCGCGGAACCGAGATTGCGCACTGAGAAGTCAACGTTGAGCGTCTCGCCCTCGGCGGCGACATTGTCAGATGATACCGACAGGCTCAGCGCAGGAAGCCCGTGGATGACGTTCAAGGACAGCGTCACCACCTCTTCCCTCCACGGATGGCAGCCCTGGGGGCACGGACCCCGTTTTCCCGTGATGACAAAGGGGATGTAATACGTTCCCCCGGGCGCATCGTCATCGAGCGTGAACGAGAGCTCGGCCGACGTGGTCTCGCCAGGCCATAACTCGTCACCTGGATGCTGGGTACCACCATATTCTATGGGCGCGCCATCGGGATCGTTGATGGTAATCGATTCACGAACCGTCTCATCGAGTATGGACTCGTCGATGAAGATGGTGGCATCCCACAACTTCTCGCCGTCAGATTCTGAAACATTGGCTATGTTGAGCGTGACGTTGACCGTGTCGCCCACATATACCTTGGCGGGTGTCACCTCCTCGATGGTCACGTCGAGGGCAAACTCAGCCTCGGTGGCACTTGTGAGCGCTGGAAGCGAAGCCAGGAGGAACAGTGTTATGAGAACGAATCGTTTCATGAGGCCTACACCTACGAATAGATTCCTAGTCATATTAAAAAAGCTTTTTGCAGCGGCGGGTTTTGCACATAAAGTCGATATCGGAGATAAAGTCCCCATAGACGAATATAAATAAATCTTTTTCTATCTCAATTGTTATACTCATCCCCCTGCATATTCCATTTATGGGTCTCCATCTTAGTTCGTTGCATAATGCGTATAGAATACGAATGATGGTTCTGCGTAGTGACCGATTTTAATGCGGCTGTCCATAGTGGGAAACGCATTTCCTGATGCGCGTGCGAGGGGATAAATGGGACAATATTGTATCCTGCACGCCTGCCGTTTAGCACAGCGTGCGAATGCACTTGAAGATATAGGGCTTTGCATGCAAAGCCACAGCAGCTTACCACCATAATATTTATATGATTCCATTGTACCGTTTTGTCGGTGAACCGATGGTCTCAAAGAAGTATACCCCTCCGCCACGAAAAACTTCTAAACTCAAGAAACGAAAGAGCGAGAAGCATATCCGAAAGCACAGCAAGAACAAGCTAACGTATAAATATCGGAACCAGCTAAAGACGGGCATAACGCTCGCCCTCATTGTAATTGTCATCGTCTCCGGCGTACTGCTCTATCGGTCATCCACAGAGGCGAGATCGACCGTTGAGCGGGGTGATGAGGTACGATTCAACTTCATATGCTATTACGATACAGGACAGGTGATACAGCACACGATCGTTCCTAATCCGGACAGCGTCACCGTGGATACGCCGCTCGATGACAACAGACTCAAGAATCCGCAGAGGCTCACCATAGGCGGGTACAAGAACGTGCAGGGCGTGATGTTGCCGCTCTATTGGAATGATGCCATGCTCGTAGGTCTTAAAAAGGGCAAGACAACTGAGATCTCGATTCCCGCAGAATTGATTTTGGGCGAGAATGAGAGCATACTCCATGGGGAAGAACGAACATTTAGCCTGTCACGCGACACGGAGATAGACAGATTCGGAACGGTGTCGCTTTCCGCCTTTGAGAACGAATTCGGCGAACCCGAGGTAGGGGCGGAGTATGAGACCGAGAGCATGACCATCGAAGTGATCGAATTCGACGATACGAATGTCACCTATGAAGTAGTGTGTGAGGTCGGCGGTGAGCTCTATCTCGAATACGGCAAGGCGACAGTTACCGAGAAGACAGACGAGAAGATCCACGTTCGCTACGAGGGCGAGACCGACGTGACGTTTTTCATCAACAAGTTCAATACATGGGTGCCTGTGCATGTCACCGAGGTATCTGAAGATGAGATGCAAGTGGAACTCGACCATTACAATTACAAGGTCAGGGTAGAGTCCATTGAGAAAGGCGTCATTGACGCCGATGAGTGGACCGCCGAGGCAGGCGATTTCGTGAAGATGCGCTACATTGGATATTACGAGGACGGCGAGGTGTTCGACTCCACGTTCGTTGACGTCGAGGAAGTCACGCCCGACATGCCTCTTGATAACTCAAACGCCCACAAATCCGTCGCACTGACGATCAAGCCGGGTACCACGCTGCAAAACACCCAGACAATGATAACGGGAGTCAACGAGGCGCTCAAAGGCATGGGCATCGGCGATGAGAAGACGATCACCGTGCCGCCGGAGGAAGGTTACGGCGAGTGGGACGAGGACAAGGTCAACGAGGTGACGTTTTTGGTGGGCGAGTATCCCATCATAGAGACGCTCGAAAAAGATTTCACCATGACGACAGAGGAGTTCATGAGCAGTTACCAGGGCGAGCCCTACGAGGGAAACCAGGTCGAGCTTCCCTTTGGCCAGGGCACCATCGTCTCAGTATCGGGTAGCACGGTCTCCATCGAGGTGACGTCCCTCAAGGAGGTTGGCGAGGTCTTCACATACGAGAACCTCCAGACCAAGATCATCGACGAGTCGGAGGATGCATTCACAATAGAACGTGTGACAGAGGATGGCACAATGGTGCCCATCCGTGGCGAGGCTGCTACTGCGCATGTGGGTGAGGAAACGATCGTCGTATCGTTCGATCCCGACGACTACGAGGTGGACGACAGATTTGGCAATGGCACGATCATCGAGATCACCGACGACGCGTTCATTGTGGACACGAACCACCCAATGGCCGGTAAGACGCTCAAGTTCAAGCTGCGCGTCGTTGCCGTGAAGAAGGTGGCATGAAATGGTCGACAAGGCTGATGTCATATCTGCTATGGAAGCGATCGCACCACCCTTTTGCATGGAATCGTGGGACAACTGCGGCGTGCTCATCGATGGCAAGGACGATGTGTCAGACGTCACGGTCATGCTCGACCCCACGATCGATGCCATACAATCTGTAAAATGCGACTTCATCGTGAGCCACCACCCACTCATTTTCAGCCCCTTAAGGCGCATCGAGCTTGACATAAAGGACAAGGTGGCGCTTCTCCTCAAACGGGATCAAACATTCTACGCCGCGCATACATCGCTAGATTTCGCACCCCGGGGCGTCTCATGGGCGCTAGCACAGCGCATCGGTCTCGATGAGGACGAGATGTCTACCCCACAAATGCGTACGGGCAAGGTGGAGTATGAGACCATCGATGAGTTTGTTAGCTTCCTGGAGTTGCAGTTGCACACCACCGATATACGTATCGTTGGAAACGCAAGTAAGCTAGACAGGGTGGCCGCACTGCCAGGTTCGGGATTCCACGAGGATGTCATAGAGGCATGCGCCAGGCAGGGCATCACGACCATCCTCTCAGGCGACCTCAAGCACCATGCGGCGCTCAAAGGCATAGATCTGGGCATTACGCTCATCGATGCGGGTCACCGTGAGACTGAGATGCCTGGCGTGGAACAGTGCGCACGTGAACTTGGCCATCTCGTCCCCGACATCGACATTAATGTAATGACCCCTGCAAAGCCATGGCATACGCTCCATTACCATGACGACGTGAGCTAGCGGCGCCGTGCTTTCACGACGAGTGTGTCCGAACCATCTTCGAAGGGCGTGCCTGCATAGTCGCACCATATGTGCTCAATGCAAAACCCCGTGTGTCCGAGCATTTTTCTTACTCCCTCAGGTGTTGAGACCGAGACGGGAGACCGCTCAGAGACGCTGGAAACGAGCATTCCGTCTCGATAAGCCTCATACCTGAGCGATACGTTCACGACCCCGTCATCTGCGCTGCGCCCAATGTATCGCAGGTATGTCATCGGCCCGTCGTGACATTCATCGACCAATCGTTGTGGTGATGACGCGTCGCTGCCGATATACGCATCCATCAAAAGGATCCCTCCTGGCTTGAGGCACTCGTAGATCGCGCTCAACGAAGCCTTGCGCTCATCGTCGTTCAGAAAATGGTCATAGACCCCGGATAGCACCGTGACATCACACTGTTTTGGAAGGGAAAACGACTGTGCATCAGACGCGATGACGGTCACATTGTCGCACTGGGCTACGTTTCGTTCAAGTATGGCGCTCATGGCGGGGGATGGTTCGATGGCATAGACATGCGATGCGAGGGACGCGAGGGGCAGCGTGATGCGCCCGGTGCCTGCGCCGACATCGGCAACGATGGACCCGGGACAGACACGTGACAAGAAAAACGCAATATTAGGTTTGCTGTCAAAGACATCGTAATAGGGGGCCGACCGCTCGTATCCGCCATGATATGCCATGGTCCCACCAAGAAAGGTGCCGGGGGCGGGACTTGAACCCGCGGCCTCTCGATTTCTCAGCTCGAGACATCAGCGCATGAATCCAAATGCCAACTAACTTATGAGTCGAGCGCTATAACCAGCCTAAGCCACCCCGGCAGGTAGTATCGCTATTATAAGTTGTTATATAAACTTTTTGGAGTCTTTGTCTTTGCGTAAAACGAGTAGTTCTAAGCACGAAATTATCAAGGAATGGGCATGGGGCAATAGTAGAATCCCATCGCACATGTACATACTGTTCCGCATGTTCCAATTATGCTCATTGAACATAATTCATATTGTGTGCGCATATCATGCACACCCCATGGCCGCCCTATTGGAACTCAACGTCCACGTGACCATCTTTTTTGAGAACAAGTCCACTTGGCACATATATTAAAAAGTACGCCCTCCACCATACTTCATGAACGGATTGGTGCACGCGTACTTTGGAAAAGGTGTCGGCAAGACGAGCAGGGCAGTGGGATTATCCCTGCGGTCCCTCGGGAATGAAAACAGCGTATCGTTCATACAATTCCTCAAGGACGGCACTTCATCCGAGATAATGATGCTTAAGCGATTCACCGGATTCACGTATCATTGCACGGGGACGCTTGGATTCATATTTGACAGGGAACCGGTCGAGGAGGAATACGAGCTTGCATCCTGGGGATTGGACATGTGCAGGAAGGCATCGCGGCATGCAGACATGGTCGTTGCAGACGAGATCCTCAATGCCGTTGGAATCGGACTCATCGGCGTTGACGATGTGCTGTCTCTCATCGATGGGAAAAAAGAGGATACAGAACTGATCATGACGGGGAGGCCGGGACCTGAGCGGATACTCGAACGGTGCCACTATGCCACGAAGTTCGTTATGGTGTCGCACCCCTATGCGGAAGGGATACCTGCGCGTGCGGGTGTTGACTACTGATCGTTGATAAAAAAAGAGGGAGTGGCCGGGTGGCCTACTCGTTTGATGATTGCCAGTCTGAGATGACGTCCTTGAACGAGAGCACCTTCAGATTGAGCGGCTTCTTCGTAATGTTTCCAGCCTTCACGCCAACAAGATAGCGAACGGAGCGTTCCGCGGCTATATCGACAAGCCTCTGTGTGATGACTCCGTCAAACACGACTGCATCCACATCCTCGGTGTAGCGCATCGCATCGACGAGGTCCCGTACCGAGACCTTCAGCTTGACGTTGCGGTCCTTGTCGAGGATATACGCATCAAGGGTGCCGGGAAGCTTGTCAATGACCTCCTTGAACTGCTCGAGCTCCTCTGGCTCGCGCGATTCCTTGGGGGATTGGGGCTTTTCCTTAGGCTTTTCCTTGTCCCTAGGGCGTTCCTTAGGCTTTTCCTTGTCCTTCTTGCTACTCCCTTTCGAGGATTCCTGTGACGTGGGAACGGGTGGTGGCTGAGGTTTAGGGTGCGGCGGAAGATTCTTGGCGGTCGCATGTCGTTGTGGGGATTCCTCTACGGGTTCCTCCTTGACCAGCGAACTGGGAATCTCGGTGCGCTCGAACAGCTCGTTGAGCGCCTGTTCGGCGGTAACCTTGTTTCGCAGCGCCTTGAAGACTTCCTTTCGGGTGAGATCCTCTACTTCCTTGCCTGGCGGAGCGCGAGCGAGATAGTCTATCTCGCCGACCTCCATGAGCTCGCGGAGTATCAGCTCGCCGCCACGGTCACCGTCGATGAACGCGGTCACGGTCTTTTCCTTGGAAAGCTTGGCGATGGACTTGGGGATCGATGTCCCCTCAACAGCGATGGCGTTCTTGATGCCATACTTCAATAGATTGAGCACATCAGCACGACCCTCGCAGATGATGATCGCGTCAGAATCGTCTATGTTCGGACCTGCCGGAAGGCTTTCGGGACCGTACTTGGTAATCTGTTTCACCCGCACGGCCTGTTTGACCTCCTCGGTGAGCTCCTGCGTCTCTGGCACCTCGATGTCCATCATCTCCTTGAGGATCTCCTTGGCACGATCGACGACATACGCACGCTTGGACGACCGTACGTCCTCGATTTTCGTGACGGCGATCTTGGCCTCGCAGGGGCCTACCCTGTCGATGGTCTCAAGCGACGCCGCAAGCACGGCAGTCTCGATCTTGTCAAGCGATGATGGTATGGAGATGGTACCGTAGGATTTTCCGCCCTTCGAGGCTATGCTCACGCGTATGCGACCCACCCTGCCGGTCTTTTGGAGTTCCCGCAGGTCAAGGTCGTCGCCAAGCAGACCCTCGGTCTGGCCGAATATGGCACCGACTACGTCAGGGCGTTCTACAATGCCCGATGCACCTATGGTGGCCTGTACGATGTACTTTGTGGTGCCTATCTCATTTTTAAGTGTGACATCCGTTTTCTTTTCCTTTTCTTGAGTAGAATTGGATTTTATATCTGAATTCTTATTAGATTTAATAATGAACACCTCCAGCAATACGTCGTAAGAACTAGCTCTACCTAGGCGATCCTTCGGATCCAATAATGGTAATTAATTAAGGATGAGTTGGATGATGGTGGGGTCCTACGACAGTATTTTTTATAAATGAACGTGTTATTATGCGTAACAAACCATATTATCCTTTAAACCATTTATTAACTTTTTGGTATAAAAATAATATAACTTCAATCATTTTATGTTTGTGACTGCCTGAAAGCCTTGCATCACGCAATCCTAACTAGGCAAAGCACTTCTACTAGAAGCACGGTTATGCATGCTCTTTCTGATCCCTCTTCTCTCGCGCATGGCTCCCGATATCACGATTTTTGGAGATGTGATGCAAGAAATGACTTGATCTCATCCGGTGATGCCTCGATGAGCACGGTCTTCTCACGGGAGAGATGGCCGCGAATAATACGAGAAGGCCCTACACTCGAAAAAACTCCGACAACTTCCTCGTTTGCCTTCCCTTTGGTCGGTCTTGCGCGCACCTTCACGCGAATGCGGGAGCGCCACGGGTCCCATTCCATCCCCGATTCCTTCGAGTTCGGAATTACCATCACGTCGATAAGCACACCGTCGCAGGTCTCTGAGATGGCCTTGGAATACATGGCATCACCTAAAAGGCAAAGAAAGTAATGTCGCCCGACACACTAACATCCAAGATTCATCGTTCGGGGAATCCTCTCTCCATCGGATAACTCTCATGGCGGGCTGTCCTGTACCGGGGTTGGCTACCGTCTCATCGTTTGCGCAAAGCATGCTCAACGGAGGACCCATACGGTACACGGCTGTCATCCAGCATGCCAACGTCTTGCACAAGTTATATAAATATATTGCGCTCAACCCATGGAACATGCATAAAGTGGGAATGGGCGTCGATTTCGATCCGGTGCACAAAGGACACATACACCTCATCAAGGAGGGAAAGAAGGTAGGCGATGTCTTTGCCTACATCAACGAGGATTATACGGCGCACCATACGCCACCATTTTTGACGTTTGAGGCCAGACGGGAGATTTGCGAGGCGCTCGGGGTGGAGGCGATCCCCGTTCGCGGGCTCCATTACCGCCTTCCGCTCTCATACACCGTCCCCATACGAATAGACATGATGGCGCGTGACGGCATGACCGACATCGTCGATGCCGCCGCCTCGAAGATGACGCATGATCGGATCATGGAGGTCTCTCGATGGTTTGCCGAACGGGGCATGCTCATGGGCATTCCGCGATCGTGGGAGGATAGGAATCTCATACGATGGGTGGCCGCCAACGAGCTTCATGCCATCACTCACAAGAAGCGCATGGGATACCACATCACCCCTACGTACAAAATAGACAACGAGACCGTCTCCGGACGCTATATCCGGCGCGCCATCCTGGAGACAGGGCGGCTTACCGCCCCGGTCAGGCACCTGCTTCCCAAGGAATCCCAAGATGTAATAGAACGCGAGCTCAAGGAGGGCAACATCCCACTGAAGCGCGACATGGACACGCTGCTCCATGTGGTCAACACATACTCGGTCTCAAAGCTTCTCAAGATCGCCAACATCAATGTGGCTGCCGCGGAGGAGATCGCAATGGGGCGACCCTACAAGGACGAGGAGATGCTCCATTACCCATTGAGGCGTGCCGGTTACCAGCATGTGCTTACCAATCTTGCCATCTCCTGCCTCGAGAACAAGGTATCACGGAAAGAAGTTGCCCAGCTCATCGACAACTACACGAAAAAGAACGTCACTCCTAAGGACCAGCGTATTGATTCCATGATCGACAGAGCCTTTTTCGTGGCGCGCGCCTCGCAGACGGTCGACGCCGTTACGGCTGATGCCATCTATCGTTCGGGGATAGACCAGTTCTGGGACGGCAAGTTCGACGAGGTTGCGTACCTCTCCGGCGTCGATGAGGCAACGATCGGGAAATTGTACGCCATGCTGCCGTTCGAGGCACCTCCATCCGAGCTTGTCGCCGGTGTCTCGCTCAAGCGCTACGAGACAAAGCACATCAGCCAACGTACGGTATGTGACATCACATCGTATGGGGGGGAGCTCTACGCAGAGTTTCGTATCCCAAACAACGTCATAAAGGGGAAGATGCGCCTTCCAGCGAAGGAAGTGACGTTTGTGCGGTATTTGATTGACTCGCAGCTCGTACCCGTCAATGCAACACCGTTATGGAAAGACGGTGTCCTGCACGTGCGAATAACCTACGGGTTGACGACGTGACATCTGCTGTCCTTGATGAGAAAGAGCACCTGGTCGCCCTGGGTAAGCCCCTTGGGCACGCTGGCTGCCTCGAGCTCGTACGTTTCATACGTGTCGAGAGCGAGCACCTCGGCACCGTCATTGAACGATGCTATGAGGCCCTTACGTAAGAATTCTGACCCTACTATCTCCAGCTGTCCCTCACTGGCCTCCTTCTCGACCTTCTTGAAGTCGATTGTGGCCGCGTCATCGAAGGTTTCCAGTGAAAGCTTGTCCACTGCATTTGCCACCTTCCACAGCGAGCCCTTGTAAAACACGTACTGCCCAGGTTCGAACTTGGAGAGCCGATAGACGATCGTGGTGCGATGTCGCTCCTTGCCCTCTTGCCTGTCAAACCCCACGAGCCGGTGCGATTCCCCTATCGAGCCGCCGTAGCGCGACAGGAGGGTCCGGGCAAGTTTCTTTGTGAACTTGAGCGATCCCATCTGGAAGTCTACACCCTCCTTTCGCGTCTGGACCTTTGCTATGAACGCCATCTCGTTCTTTTCGAGCTCGGCATCGGACAGCGAGGAGACCTCGTCGATGAAGTACTGCGCCTCATCGGCAGTTAGGGGCCTGCCCTCCCTGCGAACCTGGAATATCGCCTCGTAGTAGCCGCCATACTTCTTCGAGCACCGGGGGCATACTGTGTACTTCGGCTCCACGACAAATACATGGTCCTCGGTGATCGCAACATCGCTAAAGGGATCGTCACGGCCATAGACCTCGCATTCGACGACAAATGTTTCTTTTTCGGGGATTACCTTGTAGCGAACCTGGAGCGGGTCGTAGGAGGGGGGACCGAAATCGTCGACCGCACGTATGCGCCGCTTTCCCGCCGCCTTGTCCAGGATCGTGTCGATGATGTCCTCTATATATGAGAACTGGCGCCACACATCGTAGAGGTACGTGTCGCAATACTTGCATATGACTACAGGATAGTGCGTCTCAAGCGTTATGAGCGAGTGCTCCTTCACGTAGCACTCCCTGCACAATCCGTCGACAAGCCGCGCTTCCTTTCCGCACTTGTAGCAAAACATCGCTAGACGACCACCATCTGTGCATGCACGGTCCCGCCAATGGTAAGCACATGCTCCCGATCGATATATCCTGCTGATATGGCGCGTTCCACTACGTTCGTTCCGACAAGATTGAGTATGGATGCGGCGGCAAAATAGCGTTCACACTCCTCTATCGGTATGAGCTTTCCCTTGTAGAAAGAGGGAGAAGGGGTGATATGGAGCTCCCCCTCTCGAAATTCCTTGCCGAGCACGTCCGTATCGCACATGGCAACGAGCACGTCGTTGCATGCCTTATGGACCTTCACGTAAACGTTCATCACACCACTAGTAGTTCCTGAGAGGATGCTTTGCGCCACATGCCTCGCAGCGCAGGAAGTAGATCCTCCCTTCCTTCACTATCGTCGTGTCCGGTTTCTTGCATTCCATGCATAGAACAAAGTTGTCAGCGTACTTTTGAAGCTTGTCCTGTATGAACGACTGGGTGAACTTACCCTGGAAGACGGCTTGTGAGCCCTCGATGTTACCAGATGTTGCCATCTCACCCAAGAGGAACTTCATGATGTGATTCTCATCCCTGCGCAAGGTATTGACGATCTCTCTGAAGTTCTTGATTATCGTCTTATTTCCCACGACAAACGCCTTAATCTTAGGCATCTCAAATCTGCTTCCCTCGAAGAGGTTCTGGGGGAGCGAGTCCCGTGCGTCATCGAGGAGTTTCTCGTAATCATATCCCGACATGTTCTCACCTTGTAGTCACTTGATGGCCGACTATTTAAAAATCTTTATATCAAATATCCTTGAGCACAACCCCATAAAAGGAATAGATTCACGCTTCCTCAAGAATATTTATATTGTTTGGTCTTGAGGTAGAAATGCCAATTCTCAGGGAATGGTGCCCCATGGAAACGATCAATCTGAGGCCACACCACTTATTGTGCATCTGTACGTTCTACGGACTAGGATACAGCCATCACTTCGTAGAGGCGTTCAAGGAGATCAAGAAAAAGATCGACGATGACAACGTACGCATACGCCTCATCTGCGGGGAAGACGACATCTGCACGCACTGCCCGCACCGTGAAACGTGCCCCAAGCTCCTCTTCACGAAACTGCTCGATGCGAAGGTGTTGCGAGCAACAGGGCTCATGTGCGAACGGACCTATTCAACGACAGAGATCTACTCGGTCATAGACGAGGTTGTGACGCCCTCCGTACTCGAGCTGATATGCAAGGACTGCGCATTCTACAACTACTGCAAATCGGTGTATGAGCAGCGCAGGGGAGAGATGGGGGCGAAAGAGGAATGAAGCGGATTCATACGCAAATGTTTTTATGGTGCGGCCAGGATGCATATACCCGTATATCTGCCTCCGAACCATCCCATCATTTATATAATCCATGGATGTAGTGGGGTAGCAAGCGGGACGTTATGGTCCATAGGAGATAGCATCCATAGAATGTGGTCGAACATGTCAGAAAAAACGGATGAGACCAACGATATCACGAAAAAACTGAGGGAGCGGGTAAAGGAGCTCAATACACTCTACAAGATATCAAAGGTCATGACCAAGAAAAACATCCCTTTCGAGCAACAACTCAGCAAGATAGCGGAGATCATTCCCCCTGGATGGCAATATTCCGAGATATGCTGCTCCAGGATCACCATAGGGCCGACATCAGTGACATCTCCCCGTTTCAGGGAGGGAAGATGGAGCCAGAAGGAGAAGATCTTCTACCAGGGCGAACCGATAGGGTGTGTCGAGGTTCACTATCTCGCCAAACGCCCCGAGGCTGACGACGGGCCCTTCCTCCTCGAGGAGCGAAACCTCCTCATAGAGATAGCAAATAGGTTATCGGAGTTCTATAACCTAAAGCAGAGCGAGTGGCTCATGCAGGAGCAAAAGCGCTACACAGACCTTTTTAACAACGCGGTCGAACCGATCATGATCTGTCACGTTTCAGCCGATGCGCTTCCAGAACGTTTCTTGTTCCTCAATGATGCGTTTTGCAACCTCCTCCAGTACGTGAGGGAAGAGCTCGAGAGAATTACCCCCGCATCGCTCATGCCTCCAGAGGACAAGGCCATGCTCTATAAGAGCATCAAGGAGGCGACCTCGAAAGGATATGCAGCTCATCCGATAAAGCTCACGACCAAGGATGGAACGGTCCTCACGCTTGATGCGCAAACGCATATACTGGATATCAGCGGCGAGACGTACTGCATCACCATCTTCAGATGAGAAACGAAGCTGGTGGGACCGTCGCGATTTGAACGCGAGACTTGAGGCCCCGAACCCCAAAGGATGGACCAAGCTACCCCACGGTCCCACAACAAAGTTGAGTGAGTATCTAGATACAGCGGACATCGCTTAAAAAATGTTTTGTAGCCAAGGGGGCCGTTCGACCTAGCGTCACACCGCGATGGGCGCCGCAATATCGCTTTCTTCACAGGATGGTATCTTTTGAATCGATGACGCTTTGTTCCAAAAATGCAAAATATATTAATACTATCGCCACAAAGGATTCTCAATGACCCAAGACCCTGCGTTTGTGACATATCGCGTAGATCCCGACGAACTTCCCGATGATGTCACCATATACGGCAACGGCCATGTTGGTGGCAAAGCAAAAGGAATAATATTCTCTATGAAGGCTTACCAAGAGGCCACGATAAAAGGATCGTATGCATCATATGTACATTTCCCACGTTCGTACATTATCACTTCGGAGTTCTATGATTCGTTCATCGACATGAACTACCTCAGCGACATCGTCAATGACAAATGCAGAAGGATCCTGAGCGTCAAGGAGATGAATCAGAAGTTCCTTGAGGCGAACATGCCAGAGGATCTCCAGACAGTGCTCTATGACATTCTCGAGAAGGAAAATGGACCGCTCATCATCCGGTCGTCGTCACTACTCGAGGACAGTCTCAAGTACTCGTTCGCAGGCATCTACGAGTCCATATTCATTCCTAACAGCGGCACGCTCGAATACCGTATCAAATCGATCGAAGATGCCGTCAAAAGCGTTTACGCATCCACGTTCAACGAGAATGCCAAGGAATACAGAAAAAAACATAAGATCCCATGGCAAAAAGAGAAGATGTGCATCGTCGTGCAAAATGTTGTGGGGCGCAAGCACAGCGACGATCTCTACTTCCCCCTCATTGCTGGCGTCGCGTTCTCGAAAAACTACTATCCATGGAGCAAACGCGTCAAGATGGAGGACGGCATCGGCAGGCTCGTCGCCGGCCTTGGCACCCGTGCCGTCGGACGCAACTACGCTCGCGTCTTCTCACTTTCAAACCCCAAGCTTCGTCCAGAAGGTTCGATCGTCAATGAGATCGTCCGATACTCCCAGACCAAGATAGATGTGCTCGACCTTGCGACGGGCGAATTCCAGACACTCGACCTGGACGAGGTAAAAAAGAGTGCAAAGAATCTCTACATCACCTGCTCGACCCTCAAGGAAAATCAATACTTCGTGCCGACACAGCCGCATATAGGCACTGACGAGAAGATCGTGCCGACGTTCGAACGGATCCTTTCCACTAGCAAGTACTACCCGTTCATCCCCGTTATCGACGAGATACTCTCAAGCCTTGAACGCCTCTTTGGCATCGCCATCGACATCGAGTTCGCCATGGACTTCGATGACAATCTCAACGGCACGTTCTACCTCGTCCAGGCCAGGCCCCTTGGCAGTCGCCCCGAGTACCGCAAGGTAAGGATACCGCGATTGCCTAAGGACGACATCATCATCAGGAGCAAGAACGTGCTAGGCAACGGATTCCGTTACAACATTCCACACATCGTCTATGTCCCCCCGGAGAACTTCAACGCACAGACGTCGTATGCCATAGCTCGCGAGATAGGCAAGGTCAACGAAATCCTCCAGAACGAACGATACATACTGGTCGGCCCGGGACGCTGGGGAACATCCACTCCAGAACTGGGTGTTCCAGTAACGTACAGCGAGATATCGAACGCTACGGTCATCGTAGAGGTGTCAACATGCGGCACAGACCCCGAACTGTCGTTTGGCACTCACTTCTTTGGCGACCTCATGTCGCTCAAGACGCTCTACATCCCTGTCTTCATGGAAAAGGGAGGAAAGCTCAACCGGGAGTTTTTTGATGAACAGCCGAACAGATTCAATTCTGACCTCATAAAGCTGATAACATACCCCAAAGGATTCAAAGTATATGTCGATGGAGAGAAGAACACCGGGATAGTCTGCATGCAGAAAAAACGGGAAGCAAACAACTCGAAAGAGGAAACATAAACACGAAGTGGGCCCGCCGAGATTTGAACTCGAGACCTCCCGGTTATCAGCCGGACGCTCTAACCAAGCTAAGCCACGGGCCCCTGCGTGGGAAAAGACTTTCCCTAAGTCTTTTTAAAATTTTCTGTTTGGGAATAATTGCCAACCCTGTTTGTGCATAAAACATTTCACAGTCCCTGTCACCGGAGAACCGCTTGGGATTAACGCCCTTGGGCGCCATTGACAGATGCTACTGACGCTATTCTCAAAACCCGATTCTACAAAAGCCTTATAAACACCCTTATTTTGATGTAGGGTATCGTGGTTAGAATGGTAGAGCTCACATTTCTTGGAAGCGGCGGTGGCCGTTTCATGACCATTACACAAAAAAGAGGCACGGGCGGATTCATTCTCAAGGATGATGTGAAAATGCACGTGGATCCGGGACCTGGCGCACTCCTCAAGTCATGGGAACAGGAGGAGGACCCGCGGGAGCTAGATGCCATACTGCTCTCTCATTGCCACATAGATCATACGAACGACAGCAGCATCCTCATCGAGGCCATGACGAACGGAGCGACACAGCGAAGAGGCGTGTTGATCGGTTCAGAGAGCGCTATCAGTGGTACCGACGGTGGCTCGACACCATTCAACTTCAATGAGCGTTTCGTTGAGCGTATAGAGACACTTTCCGCAGGTGATGAGACAACGGTCGGGAACGTCAGCATACGCGCTACGCCAACGATCCACTCGGATCCCACGACGATAGGATTCAGATTCACCACTTCGCAAGGGATAGTATCGTACTCATCGGACACGCAGTTCTTCCCCGATCTCGTGAAATGGCACAGCGACGCACGCGTGCTCATCATGTGCGTCACACGGCCGGCAAAACATCGCATCCCGTATCATCTTACGACTACTGATGCCGTCAAGGTCGCGCTCGAGGTCAAGCCGGAGGTGCTCGTACTCACGCATATCGGGATGAAGTTCCATCTTCAGGGTGTCGAGGAGGAACGATGCGCCATAGAAGAACGTACGGGAATACGTACCATAGTAGCAGATGAAGGCAAAAAACTAATAATCGAAGGTGACGCTATCACCACAAGCTTGTAGAACGTGATCGCCATGATGCCAAAAACGTATGACCTCAAATCAGTGGAAAAGAAGTGGCAGGACAAATGGGAGAACGATAAGACCTTTCGATTCGACAACACGTCCGATCGCCCGATCTTCTCTATAGACAATCCTCCCCGTTACGCATCAGGAGGGCTTCACATCGGACATGCGACCCATTACACGCATATCGACATGATAGGCCGATATAGGCGGCTCATGGGATACAACGTGTTTTTGCCACTGTGCTTTGACGTCAACGGCATGCCCATCGAGGTCAACGTTGAGAAGAAGTACAAGGTCTCGCCGCAAAACATACCCCGTTCGGAGTTCAACGCGCTGTGCAGCGAGTTCGCGAACAAGAACATCGCAACGATGATAACGCAGTTCAAGGAGCTGGGGTGCTCGTTCGACCCTTCGATATACTACCAGACCGATGCCGAGTACTACCGACGCATCACACAGATCTCGTTTCTCAAGATGCTGGAAAAGGACATGGTCTACAAGGGCATGCACCCCGTCAACTGGTGCACCCGCTGCGTGACAGCGCTCGGAGATGCCGAGATCGAATATGCCGACAGGGACACCATGCTCAACTTTGTCAAGTTCCATGTCGAGGGAAACAACATCGATGAGACCAAGGAGATCAAACAAGACCACAAGGGGCACTACGTCATCGTGGCAACGACCCGCCCCGAACTGCTCCCCACATGCCAGGTCGTCGCTGTCAATCCAAAGGACCCGCGCTATGCATCACTTGTTGGAAAGACCCTCACGACCCCCATATTCAAGCGCAAGGTGCGCGTCATCTCCGATGAGGGCGTCAAGACCGATTACGGCACCGGCATCGTGATGATCTGTTCCATCGGCGACAAGGACGACCTCGAGATGATATACAAGCACGACCTGGACTTCGAGAAGGCCATCGACGAGGAAGGCAAGATGACGGAGATGTGTGCCCTGTACGAGGGCATGAAGACGATAGAGGCCAGGGCCAAGATCGTGCAGGACCTGCAGGACAAGGACCTCCTCGTCAAGCGTGAGACACTTCCGCAAAGTGTCGGCACATGCTGGAGATGCCACACGCCCGTCGAGTTCCTCGTCAAGGACCAGTGGTTCGTCAAGGTCATGCCATACAAAAAGAAGATCAAGGAAGCTGCGGCACGCCTCAACTGGTACCCAGCATGGATGAAGGTCCGTCTCGACCAGTGGATCGATTCTCTTTCCTGGGACTGGGTGATCTCGCGACAGCGCTACTTCGCCACACCCATACCTGTATGGGAATGCCAGGAATGCAACAAGATCGTGCCAGCGACCATCGACCAGTGTTACGTTGATCCGCTCAACGACGACCCTCCGGTCGCGTACTGTCCAGAGTGCGGCGGAAAGCTCGTTGGTTCAAAAGAGGTGTTTGACACCTGGATGGACTCATCCATATCAGCCCTTTACAATTCATTCTGGTGCCGTGACGATGCTATGTTCGAGAAACTCTACCCCATGACGGTACGCACCCAGGCCCACGACATCATCAGGACGTGGGCGTTCTACTCGCTGCTTCGTACCGTGCTCCTCACAGGCGATGAGCCGTGGGGGGACATCTTCATAGACGGTCACATCCTTGCCCCCGATGGCAGGTCGATGCATGCTTCCTGGGGCAACACGATAGACCCGCTTGAGATCCTCGAGGAATACGGTTCGGACCCGATGCGCTACTTCTCCGCATCACGCGGACTGGGGGAGGATAGCGCATTCTCATGGAAGGAGATCACGCATTCCCAACGATTCATCAACAAGATCTACAATATCGGCCGATTCCTGGAGAACGCCGACGCCAAAGGCGAGGTGACCATGATCGACCGCTGGATCGCAAGCGAGCTCGCACTTACAATAGAAAAGGTCGAGGATGCGGTCAACAAGTACCAGTTCTCAGTGGCGCTCAAGGAGGCGGAACGATTCATATGGCACGTCTTTGCCGACAACTACCTTGAGATGATAAAGTATCGCTTCTACAACGATACGCTGCCCTCTGCCTTCGTGAAAGGCCTCTACGCATCAGCGCTCAAGCTCATAGCCCCGATACTCGCCCATGTCACGGAGGAGGTCTACTCCCAGCTCATCGGCGATGGAAGCATCCACACGAGCGAATGGCCACACTCCGAACACGACGAGGAAGCGCTTCGCAAGGGAAGGCTCGCCAAGGACATCGTGAGCGAGATACGTCGTTGGAAGTCCAATGCGGGACTGCCCCTCAACAAGGAGCTTGACTCCGTCGTCATCTATACCGACGAGGACCTAGGGGAGCTCAAAAACGATATCGAGGGTGCGATGAACATCGGCGAGGTCACCATCTCTTCAGGCCAGCCCGACGTGGAGGAGGTCATCATCTCGGCAACGCCCAACTTCGCGCTCATAGGGCCCACGTTCGGAAAGGATACGAAAAAGGTCGCAATACTTCTCGAGGACCCGAAGGTCGCTGCGAGGCTCATCGAGGAAGGCGCCATCGAGGAGAAGGGATACACCCTCAAAAAGGAGTACATCTCGAAAGTGGAACGGGCCTTTGAACAAAAAGGGAAGAAGGTGGAGCTCATCGAGCATCCACAGTTCATCATAGAGATCAACGGATGAAATCCGCCCACGCGGGAAGTTCCGGTGTATCATGTGAGCTCAGCATCGACTGCCACTTCTCGTCAGTGAGGCGATCCGAGAGCGGATGCTTGAACTCGTAATATGAAAACATGGGACCCTGTGTGATGTAGGTCGTTCCCTCTACTTCCACGACAACGAGAAGTGAGAACGGATATCCTACGCCCTCCTCGAGGACTCGTTGCGTGTTGACGTCCGTATGCACATCTGCTACGAGCGCGACCGAGTCGTCAGCCTCCGTTGACACCTTCTGGCCAATCGATTCTGAAAAGGTCGACACATGCTCGAGATGGTCGCCGAAGTTGTCGATAAAGAGACGCTCTTGCTCGCTTAGCGGCATGCCCTCCAGTTCCTTTTTCGATATATCGATCAACTCCTCGAGAAGAGTATCGAACGCATCGAACTTGTGGTCGAACTCGTCGAGAAGTAGTCCGCGCTCGCGCAGTCCTTCCTGGGTCATGCGTGTCAGCGAGAGAAGTCGTGCGTATACGTCGATGTTGGGTTCGACGTATCCCTGCCGTGAAACGACGGGTGCCGACGTCGCCTCGAACGTATAGGACTGCTTGGCGTAGAGGATGGTATCGTGACGAAGTTGGGTCCATGAGCCTAGTGCGGTGTAGAGCTCCTTTTTCTCCCATGCGTCGCTTTGCATGAACGAGGGATATCCCTCGCCGTTCGGGGATGAGTATGCCTCAAGGCAGTACAGCCAGGCATTGTAGAGCGTTGCTGTCCAGTCGTCTATCGTATAGGCATCGACCTCCTCACGCAACTTTTCCCACTGTGTGTCATAATTCAGATAGTCGGTGTCGCCCTCGTCTGCAAGGATCGTGGTCGCCTGTTCGTTCCCGAACACGCTCATTGCGTCCAGGCCGCGCGGAAAGCCGCGTATGTAGCCTGCAGCGCTTGGCACGGCCGTGAAGGGCATGGGATCACCGTCGCCAGTGTATGCCGTCACGTTGTCGTAGACAAGCTCGGAGAAAACGTACGAATCGATGATGAAACGCTGCCCCATGTATCGGAGACCCTTCGTATCATCGGTAAGGTCCTGTTTATCGGTCAGGACACTTGAGTTGATGCGCGGGTCGGGAAGCTGTGTTGCTGCAAGCTCCCTGAAGGATGAAAGCACTGCTTCGTCGTTGAGCGCGTCCAGCTCCACCGTGTCGCCATATACATCCTCTATGAGTGGCGCATAATCGTAGAGCGTGGGATCGTCTGCCTGCCCAACGTAAAACGAAGTGGTCTGGTATATCGCATCCCAGACGGCATAGGCGCTTCCCTCGCCCTTCGAGAGCTGCTCCATGGCAAGCACGGTGAGTATGGCGGCACGTGTCTCGGTAGCGTCCTTCAAACGCATGGGCATGCGCCCATACCACATCATCGCCCTGAAATAATCGCCAAGGTGCTCCGTTCGGGTGTAGTGGCCACGTGGCACATACTGCGAGTAGTCCTCACGATAGCCGAAAAGAGGTGAGTATGCAATGCCATCGGCAGCGTCTATTAGCGCGAGCTCTGCGTTGACGTCGTCCCTGACAGCGTCAGGGATGTCTGATGAGGGATCCAGTTGCTGCAGTGCCACGGTAAAGAATCCAAGCGCCAAACGGGCCGCATCCTTTGTCGGTCCCTCGCTTTGGTCATGGAACGACAGCATGGTGTCCTGCATATCTGCGGTAAGCGTGATGATATCGTCGTAAAACACGTCTTGCTCCATCAGACGCAAGGAGTAATCGAACAGGATATGATACGAATGCAGGACCGAATCAGTCGTCACAAAGATGGGGATGTCCCGGCGCGCCAAGGACTGGTAATATTCGTGGAACAGCACATCCGAGGAGGACGGTAGGCAGACGAATCCGTTGGCTTGAAGAAATGACGCCTGCTCGGGGGACAAGGAAAAGATATCAGCATTTACGGGGTCGAAGTCGTATGGCTCGGTGTCGGGATCATATGACACATCGACAGGCTCATACGATGAGAATCCCGGGTCTTCCCTGGCTGAGATCTCAAGCGGCCCCACATCGCCGGAAGGTGTATCGGAGGATATGCATCCTGCCAATAGCAACGAACACAGCAGCATGAACGCAAAGATCACGTTTCTCATGGTACTATGTAAGCATTCCTAATATTTAAATCGTAGTGTTTAACTTCATCGTACGTTGAAGTATAAAAGAAGTGATGATGAACATGATGAGAGAATAAAAGAGATGAGGTGAATGCACCGATGCATCCACGATGAAAGAGAAAGGATGACGATTTATTTTCTCATCTTAGCTTTACGCTTTTTTCTTCTCATTCTCTTTTTGAGGTGTTTCCACCTCATTTTTCCTTTTTTCTTCCATTTCCTCGGTTTCTTACCCAAAATATCACCTTATACATATTTTACCCAAATATGAAATCGGTAAAAATGACTTACTTCTCTATATGAGAGTTGTTTAAAAGGTTTTTGGTAAAGAAGGCGCAGCATCCACATAGGCCTGATATTCTCAAAGAGAAAGTATATATAAGCCCCTGCAAGCCATACTACACAGAAGTGATGCAAATGGCACGTATCGCCCTTATCGGATGTGGCAATATCGCCACCATTATCGCAGAAAAAGGCACATCGATCGAGATCGACGCCGTATATGACCTGGACCAGGAACGAGCCCGTGATTTCGCCCGGGGTGTCGGTGCCAGACCTTGCACCTCCTTTGAGGAATTGTTGTCATCCGATGCGCCGCTCATAGTGGAGGCTGCCTCTCCCAAGGCCGTGCAGCAGCACGCGCGCGATGTCGTCAGGGCAGGGAAGGACCTCATGGTCATGAGCGTCGGCGGGCTGGCCGACGCTGAGTTCAGGAAATGCCTCATTGAGGACGCGAGCGCTTCCGGCGTACACATCTACATCCCGTCTGGCGCCATAGGAGGACTCGATGCCATATCGTCCGCGCGGGTGGGCAAGCTCGAGATGGTGGTCCTTGAGACAAGAAAACCGCCCCAGTCGCTTGGCGTGGAGGCTGATGAGGCCACGGTCATCTTCGAAGGCACGCCGGCAGAAGCAATAGAACGATTTCCCCGCAACATCAACGTCGCCGTCACGCTCGCTGTGATGGCAGGTGACGAGAAGGTGCGCGTGCGCATCATAGCAGACCCCTTGGTATCACACAACATACACACTGTAAGGGTAATGGGTGAAACAGGGACAATCACGATGGAGTTTGATAATGCTCCGTCGCCCAACAAGGCAACATCGCTTATCGCAGGGTATTCTGCCGTCGCGCTCATAGAGCGTATTTTCGCCACTGTGCAGTGCTGATCCATAGAGTAAAGACTTTATAGTATCTCTCTCCTACGTTGTATAATGCTCCCGCTCTATGATGAGAATCCAACGTACGAGACACCATATGTCACCTATGCGCTTATAGGCGCTAATGCATTGGTGTTCCTCCTTCTCAACCTCATCGAGTACACGGGGGGTCAGTACCAGCTCTCGCAGTTCTACTACGACTGGGCCGTTGTTCCGAGATTTGTGTGGAACGGCGACCGCCTCTACACGTTGATCACATCGCAGTTCATGCACCATGGGGTCCTGCACTTTGGGGGCAACATGCTCTACCTCTACATATTCGGGAACAACGTCGAGGATTCGATGGGGCACAAGCGATTCCTGCTGTTCTATCTCATCTGCGGCGTCGTGGCAAGCTATACACAAATATTCATAGACACGTCCTCGACGATCCCAATGCTTGGCGCATCCGGCGCCATCGCCGGCATACTGGGTGCATATGTCGTCAACTTCCCGAGGGCAAACGTGGTGACATGGGCGCTTTTCCTCATCATCAGGATCCCGGCGGTCATCGTCTTGGGGTTCTGGATACTGCTCCAATTCTTTTCAGGCATAGGCTCCCTGGCGACCCAGGCAAGCGGCGGTGTGGCGTATTTTGCACACATCGGCGGATTCGTGGCCGGGTTTTTCCTAGTGAAGTTGTTTACAAGAAGGGACTATCTATCACGAAAACGTCGCATCGAGGACTGGGACCAGATCTATTTCAATCGTTGACAAGGAGCGAGAACCGCTGCGTGGCAACGACATATCTCTCAGCATGCCCGCAGTATGGGCACCGTACAGATAAAACGAGCCGGTCGTGCAAAGAGGAATAACCGCCAAGCAACAGCCCGCCGCAAAACGGACAGTGGTCCACGTCCATGAAAGAGCGTGGATAAGGGCGAATATAACGATTGTGAGAGAGTGGCAGTAAAGTGGCCTACCACTATGTTTATAAGATAAATATAATAGGAGCACCAAGGGGTGATTCCATGAACCTTGATAAACCAGTAAAAGACATCTCTATCACGCCCGCCACATCGTTTGCGAACTTGTCCGAACAGATGTTTGAGAGCGGGGGATTCACTGCACAGAAGTTCTCCATGGGTGTGACCATACTGAGGAAGATGTTCGAGGAGAAATGCACGAACTTCCTCTCGTTTCCAGCATGCATCATCGCTACAGGCACGCGCGGCATCATACGGGACATGGTGAAAAACAAACAGTTCGACGCCGTGATCACCACCTGTGGCACCCTCGACCATGACCTCGCACGAATATGGAGGGACTACTACCACGGCTCCTGGGAGGCCGATGACAGGAAGCTCCACCAGGAGGGCGTCAACAGGCTGGGCAACATCTTCATACCCAACGAATGCTATGGGGAGATACTGGAATCAAAGCTCATGTCGATCCTCGAGGAGATCTATGAGGCCGGCACGCGCCGCCTCTCGACATACGAACTCATATGGGAGATCGGTGACCGGCTCGATGACGAGAACAGCATCATCTACTGGGCAGCACGCAACAGGATACCTGTCATCATCCCCGGCATCACTGACGGGTCTGTGGGAAGCCAGATATTCTTCTTTGCGCAGGACCACGACCTCACTATCGATGTGCTCAAGGACGAGAAGCTGCTCTCAGACATCGTTTTCGAGGCGGAAAAGACAGGTGCGCTCATGATAGGCGGCGGCATATCGAAGCACCACACGATATGGTGGAATCAGTTCAGGGGCGGCCTCGACTACGCCGTATATGTCACAACGGCACCAGAATGGGACGGTTCGCTCTCTGGCGCACGCGTCAGGGAGGCGGTCTCATGGGGCAAGGTCAGGGAGGATGCCTCATACGTGACCATCGAAGGTGATGCTACGCTCATTCTTCCGTTCATCTATGCAGGCGTCATGCAGGAATTGTAGCTGGAACGGGTGTTCCAATCGAGTTCCTTAAGTGTCGCCGGGCCGTAATTTAATCGGTGACAACATGAAATCTACAGCATGGGGTTCCATTGCGGTGGCGCTTATGATCGTTGCTGCGATACCGGCCATATCCTATGGGGCGGAGACGGAAGAACAGCAGCCACCCCCAATAGAACGATATATACAGATAGCAGAACGCGCACACCAGCGATTGACCGCCTACATTGATACGCACGAACACGATCAAGATAGTGAACAACGCTGCGAAGACATCGAATTGCTTATCGAAGGGGCCAAGGAGGCACATGCTGCCGGCGACGTTGAGGCGGCAATCGCCAAGACGAAGGAGGCGATGAAGATGCTCAAAGGATGCATGACATCGCTTGACATGCAGCTTCCTCCAGCAGCAGTCGATGCCATCAAAGACAGGTACGAACGCGTTTCACACCATCTCAGCATGCTGACGAGCGCGCTGGAAAGGCTCGAGGAACAGGGTATCGAGGCTCCCCTGATAGATGCCCACGTACGTGTAGCACGGTCGTCCTTTAAGGCATCACTCATCCATTTGAAGGCTCAACGGCCATTTATAGCACAACAAATGCTCAATGTTTGTGAGCGCTCACTTGACACGGCCCACGACATGCTCGAGGACCGTGTGAGGGATAGTCTCCTTCCTGAACGGCTGCATCACTTTCTCAACACGGTGCCAGAACGCCTGCAGGCGGCACACGATATCATAGACGAGGCACGTTCCGAGGGAATCGATACTGGAGACGCTGAATCGCTGCTTGCTCAACTGAAGGTACGGCTGTACAGGGCCAGGGAAGCGCACCAGGAAGGTCGAGAAGCCGCAAGCCTCGCCATCCTTAGGGAGTCGATGGAAAGCGCTGCCAAGCTGGGCCACGAACTTGATGAGCTCCGGCAGCGTATGGCGTCGTGACCTACCAGACATATAGATTATAAAGTAGTATGACGAGTGGATATGCATGAGACGAGCATGTGTCCTTGCCATCGTCATGCTGCTCTCTTCTTTTGCCACATGTGCGGCCGACACCTCCGTCACCCTCTACAGGGACGGATATGCAGAGATTGAGCATTTCATTTCTGTTAACGACATGGGGGGTACGGTGGAGGCCGTGCTGCTCACCGGTGACTACGAGAACCTCTCGGTCGCCACCGGATCATTCGAACCAGTACACTACGATGTGGTCGATGCCTTGCTCGTGGCCTATACGCTTGGTGAGGGCGCTGTCGTTATACGTTACGAGACGTCCATGCTCACATCAAAGGACGGCGCGCTGTGGACAGTGTCGCTTGATGCCGGTGGACAGACGACGCTGCAGTTGCCAGCTTCAACGACGATAGTATCCGTCGACCCCATGCCAAGCGAGATAGACCTCGATGCCGGCACCTTGACGTTTTCCGGTGGGGCGCTCACGGTCGATTACTATCTCGAACTCGAAGGGACGCAACAAGAGGATCGCCGCCCCTCGGGCATTGCGCTCATTGCCATCCCTATTGTGGGTGCGGTAGCATACCTTCTCTACCGCATGCGAAAAAGGTCCTTCCCATGGGATGAGAAAGAGGGATTAGATGCGCTCGAGAAACGTGTGCTTCGACATGTCTGGGAACGGGGCCGTGTACGAGAGTCGGACCTCAGAAAGGAGTTCAACATCCCAAAGACCTCCACATGGCGCATGATGAAGCGTCTTGAGGAGGGCGGATACATCACGATAGAGGACGACAATGGAGCGAATGTCGTATCGATCAATAGGTGAGCTTGAATCGAAGCGCCGCACCGATGCCCCCGAGGCTTCGCAGCTTCTCTCCGCCCTCATGGTCGGTGGAGATGATGTGCGGTGTGGAACGCACGTTCTTGGCATGCTCGATTATCTCCTGAGCCTCCTCGGAGTTTCTCAGCATCTCGTCGGTGACGACGACGTACTCAGCCTGCGAGTTCATGACCGCCGTGCGCACCTCTTCGAGCCCGTAGACGGCATCGTCCGTGAGGATCTTTTGAAAGAACGATTCCATAAGCGTGATCTCCGAGGCGGCACGTGATTGCTCGTATATCTCTTCGACGTATCCGCGCTTGACGACCTCGAGTATGCCCGGCCCGCCGGTGACGGATATGCTCTTGATGTGCAGATTTGATGCCAGGGACGGGGCGTGTTCTTTCGCCCATTCCTGAAACTCATCCTTGACGAATCCCGGCCCTGCGACGATGGCCGAGGGTATGTTGAGCTCGTCAAGGTAGGACGATAACTTGTCAGCGACCTCCTTGAAAAAAGACTCCTTCTCACTCTTCCTGTTGGAGGTATCGCGCTTGCCTGGTATCGACCGGGATATGGAAACGGCAAAGTCGATGCCGTACTGCTTGACGATGCCAAAGTCTGCCTCCCCCTCATCGATCGCAACGATGAGGATACGCGGCTCCTTTGACGAGCGTACAGCCTCGTTGAGCCTATCGAGCTGGAACGGTCTCCACGACTTGACGATCTTTGGCGTGCTCTGCGGCTCGATCGAGAGCGTATGATAGTTGCCCGTCTGGTCACCTTCCACGATCACGCCGGTGAGCCGAAGTGAATCTGAATAGTGTGAGAACTCAATCTTCTCGACGCGCACGCCAAGGTACATGCGCACCTTCTCGGTCTTGCTTGACCGTATAACATCCTGTTGGGCTTGCTGACGGCGATACGTGACGTCGTAGACGACGTCTCCCTCCTCTATGACATGCGAGAGATGCCATAGGTCATCGATGGACTCCACCTTGACCTTCACTACGCCCTTTGACACGTCCTTGTGGAGAATGCGCATATGACGACGTTATCTCACACATTAATAAGCGTTGCCACGAGGTCACCTGAAGAGGTCGTTTTGCACATCTCGTATGTAAGTGGTGGCAGGATCTTCCGAACGACGATAGCGCGCACCGCGCACTATGACGACGGGTATACCCTCGTTTGACTGCCCCATCACGAGGTCTGCCGCGGCTGCGATCTCGTCTGCACGCGCAATGACGCTCGCATTGAGCGTATAGCCGTAGAGGTCCTTTTCCCCCTTGTAGCGCCATACGGGGTCAATGCCGGAAAGGCCCACCGAAACCCCGAGGGCGCCGATGCGAAATGGACGTCCCTGGGTATCTGAGACGATGACTGCGACGCGCGTATCGAATGTCTCCTCAAGCTTGGCGCGGATGGTGCGGGCAGACATGTCCGGGTCATTTGGCAAGGTGCACACGATATCGTTGTTGCCCGCCACGTTCGACGTGTCGATGCCTGCAGACGCGCATATGAATCCGTGGTGCGTCTCGGCGATGATGGGGCCGGGACCCACCTTGAGTATCTGTTTCGATGCACGCAGGATCGCCTCGCACAATCGAGGGTCCTTGCCGGTTGTGGAAGACAGTATGAGTGCCCGTTCGGAAGGTGTTACGGTGGTGAGGTCGATGAGCGTTCCCTCCGCCTTGGAGACGATGGTCGATGCGACGACAACGGCATCGCCCTCCTCGAGGGAAATGCCCATCGATCCGAGGGATTCGAGTATGAGCGAACCAATGTCATCACCCTGCTTGACAAGGGGAAAAGGGGTCACAGCGATCAATTCTACGCGCATGATATCACAAAATACAGCGTTGGACTGCATACGGCGGGTAGCATTAAAAATATATTGTTACTCGCACGCACACCCGGAATGCCTGCGACGTACCTATCTGATCTTAATGGTGTCCGTGAGCAAAAGCACTATTATCCCGATCACTATGGCGGCCAATAGCCCAAAAAATACCATACGAGGATAAAGGCTATGGCCGCGATGAGTGATGGACGTGAGAAATCTATCGAAGCCATGATCGTTGCATTACATACTTGTTCGCCTACTTATAAATTCACGGATCTTGTACCGTCATGTGGTGCATGCGTGGCCATCCAAAGATATATAGATTTGAACGACATATACTACAGTATGGAGGAACAGCTGAAGATATTGAAGGAACGTCTTACCGTCTATGAGACGAAACTCAAGATGTATGAGCACACGACAAATGAGTATCTCACAGAGCTCAACAAGATGCACGCAGAAGTAAGCGAGATCAACAAGGAGATACAGCAGATACTCACGATGTTGGATGAAGAATCAAAATAGGGACCGTACCTCATCGGCTCGTTCCCTTACCCATAAAAGAGAGGAAGAGAAAAAGTAAAGCTATGATTCAGTGTTTGCGGTGAGAGTTAGAACTCCATACCACAGTTTCCACACAGATGTTTGCCATCGTGTCCCTTCGGGCGAACACACTTACCAAAACATTTGTGTTGCTCATTGCAATTTTTCAATAAAACACCTCCGTTGTATTACAGTGCCTACATCTCCGTTTTGCATATTAAATAATTATCCCTTATGATATGGGATTGCGGCGAAACTCATTCCGTTGCGCCAGACATACGGGGATGACGCACCTTATAAAATACATAGAAAACCTTTAATACGGCGTGAAAGATGCTCAGACAACTCCGTGGGTGGTCATATATGTATGAGAAGATCTTTGACGGCATCAGGGAACAGGCGCATGTGCGGGACGAACTGCGGATGGGCCTTGTCTGCGATGCGTGCGACCTGGGCCCGTGCACGTTTGACGGCAGCACGTCGCGGGTGCCCTGCGGCATAACGCCAGACGAGATGGCCATGAAGAATCTGGCTGAAAAGATTGCAGAGGGGTTGGGGGAATACAAGACGCACAAACGACATATCACCATGGTATATGACATGGAAAGTCTTCTTGAGGCCGCCACCCGGATGGTCGATGTATCCCGATCCTATTCAGACGAGATAGATAAGCTCCTTTCGCCCTATCGAACGGTGCGCACGGTACCTTTTGGGCTGGGAGGGCTGCGCCCAGAGGCCGTTAACATCTGCGCAGTCTCCTCACCCCGGGGCATTCATGACCTGATCGAGTTCACCCGTACGCCCGAGGCAGCTGAAAACATCGAATGTGCCGGAGCGCATGGGGTCAACATCGTCTCCCTTGGCTATCCGGGCGCCGAACTGGCGTATCAACGGGGCATACCGTGCATTGGCAACTACCTCGTACTTGACAATGCGCTGGCGACAGGATGCATAGACGCCATCCATACGTTCGGAAGCGAACGTGCCTCGCTTGAAGAGGCGCTCAAACACTTCGCGTCGCGCAAGGGGCCCCAATGCGAGCTCCCTGAGCCAAAGATGCACACGACAGGCGCCACGCTCGATGTGACGGCGATCAATCGTGCGTACGAGAGGGGGAACATAGAAGGCGTCGTTGTCCTGTTCGGAGCGGCAAGCCCAACGTGCTCATGGCACATGGAAGGGCTCGTCACCGATTTGGTGGAACATGGCTACCTCGTGCTCGTGACCGGGGCGCATATGTATGAGGGGAGCACCGATGCCATGAACGCTCCGGGCGTAGTCCATATAGGATTCTGCGAAATAGGAAAGATGCATGGAAAGGGATTTGCCCCCACGCCGTTCGTGTTGGTGCCTGGGTGGAAGAACGCCAAGATCCTCACCTCGACCCTTGCCCTCGTACATCACGGCTATCCTGTCATCACGGGGGTCCGTATCCCTTTGACACCGTCCATCGAGGAGAAGCTGGCCGAGAAGGGCTGTATCACAGAACTGAACGGGGAACGCGTCGTAGAGCGAATCTCCGAACTGCAATCCCATCGCGAGGGTTGAACTTGTTGATCTGGCGCTCATCGTTTCGTTCGTTGGTGCTGACGATGCGTGCAGCGCCGCTTCAAGAATAAATATATAAGGATGGGAATAATAGAATGAATATGGTCGATCGTGCTTCCTACGAAGGCGTCACGGCAATCGTAGGACTCAAAATCGTACCCGGCATGGAAGATACCGTATGCAATGAATCCGGATCGCTTGCTGGCATCTCACATACATTCAAATCGTTTGGCAGCTTTGATGTAATCGTCTTCCTTACGCTGGATCATAGCGACGTACCGGCCCTTCTCAAACGACTGAAGAAGGTCGAGGGAGTGCTCGACGTTCATCCGCTCAAGTTCGTCCCATGAGGTGAGAGCATGACCACGAAAGGATTGATTGGAATCAAGGCGCTAGACCCCGATACGGTCATCGATGAGTTGGAGGGCAAGGACGAGGTCGTCTTCGTTGCCAAGGTCGACTCGCTGCATGACGTTGTCGCGTTCGTGGAACACGAGAACATGAAAGCACTCTCTAAATTCGTATTCTTTACAATACGCGCCATCCCGGGTGTGAAAAATACAGAAACGACCATAATGCTTGATGAGTGAAAAAGATGGACCTAGTGATTAAATATGGAGGATCACTCCTCTTTGAAGATGGAAATATCCGCACCTCGCGCATCGACGCGATGTGTGATGCCGTTCGAACGCTGGCAGGGGAGGGCCACGCAGTTGGCATCGTCGTGGGGGGCGGTGCCACGGCACGCTCGTACATACGCGGGCTCGCACCGGACTACGGCCAGGCGGACAAGGACTTCGTGGCGGTCATGGCAACGCGCATGAATGCGATGCTATTCATCTCGCGCCTTTCCGACCTTGCAGCCCCATACCCTCCCCAGACCTATGACGAAATGGTGCGACAGCTGCGAGAGGGAAGGATGGTCGTAGCCGGCGGCATGCAGCCGGGACAGTCGACCAATGCCGTTGCAACGCTCCTGTGCGAGGCCATGGGGGCAGACCACCTCGTCAACGCCACCGACGTTGACTACCTCTACGACAAGGACCCCTCACGATACGATGACGCGCGCCCCCTCGAGGACGCCACATACGCCGAGCTTCGAGAGATCGTTTCGGCATCGGGTGCTGGTGCGGGACAGTATGAACTGTTCGACACGGTCGCCGTGAACAACCTCGTGCGCTCTCACATACGGCTCCACTTCGTGAATGGAAGCGACCCTGAACGCATCGTTCGCCTCGTGCGCGGAGAACGCGTAGGTACCACAGTGCATGAATGATATTCTTATTTTTTGTATAATGTTTTGAGAACAAAGGACAATATTTATAAATAACCACGGTTGCTGATGTGTAATGAATCGCCAAAAATTCATGAGGGGGGAGGAGGTCGTCCCATATCTTGAAGAACAGCTGAAAAACTACTACTTCAAGAAAAAATACCAGCGGTATGAACCACAACAACGGATCGTCGAAGCGTTGCAGGGATTTGAACGCTCCATCTACGTGGCCGTGGCAACGGCGAAGAGATGTCCATATTGTATCGCCACCATCCCCATGATCATCCGCCTCTACCTCCTCATGGACAATCCAAAGATAGAGATGCGGATCTTTGACGAACAGGTCTTTGTCGAACTCAACGTGACAGACGATGACAAGATGCCACAACTGCTCGTCTACGATGAGGCATTCAATGAGTTCTTTCGCATCGATGGGAAGGAAATGAAGGAAGACTTTGAAAACGCCCTCGAAACGAGGCTTGCGCATCTGGGCATCCTTTCCTGAACTGGCCGCACTTCATGCAAAAACCATATAATTGCATCCTCGCAAGGAACATCATGATCGGCGAACTGCTCAATGACGAGGTACTTGTCACTGATTCTCGTTCGGTCTCGGCACTCCATAGCAAACGCTCGTATGGTGTCGTGAAGGAGGGGACGCTCCATCTTTCGGCGATCGAGGCGACATACCTTCACGAGCGGGGAAAGCTTGAGATCAAAATCGATGATACCACGCTAAGTAGTGGGGATCTTTGGCGCCGCCTTGCGGGGCCCGACTTCTCGACACGCTACACCGTCTACAAAGACCTGCGTGACAAGGGCTATATAGTCAAGACCGGGTTCAAGTACGGGTGTCACTTCAGGGTATATCGTACTTCGGTGGAAGAGCACGCCGACTACCTCGTCCATGCGTACAAGGCGCCCGAGAACATTCCTGCAGAGGCGCTCGTGCGCTATGTGCGCCTAGCCCATTCTGTAAAGAAGCAGATGATAATCGCCCTCGTTGACGAGGAAAGCGACATCAATTACTATGAGCTTGCGCGAAAGCGGCTCTAGTGCGCCTGGCCTACTTCTCGGACGTGATCTCGTCGAGGAGGCGCATGCCCTGATTGAATGCCGGCATTCCCGAGAGTAGGAGCACCACGCGCAGGACGTCGATGATCTCGTCCTCTGTGACTTCGAGCTCGTTCATGCTCGAGCGCATCTGCTTTTTCGTCGCATCGGAGTCGCAGCGTGAGGCCGCTATGCCGATTGCGATGAGCTTTTGGGTCTTGTAGTCTAGCGTCGTCCCGTTGAATACCGACTCGTTAAGCGAGGCTATGCTCTCATAAAGGTCCGGAAGGCGTTCCTTTACCCTCTTCATACCCTTGCCGTAAAACACTTCGTACTTCATGGGAGGACGTATGTCTGCCATGCTTAAATATCTTCGCTCATCTCACGGGGAGCACACGATGGTACGATACATCGCACCCGTCGTAGGTGCAGCGCAGCGGGTAGACCGTGACCCCGGCATCGACAGCGCGTGTGAATGCCTCAGCAAAACGAGGGTCAGTATCGCTGTTGGGGGAAAACGAGGTGGCGGCATGCCCGAGCACGAGAAAGATGACAGAAGCGCGGTCACCGTTCTCAACTGCGTCGATGAGCCCTTCAAGATGGCGCGTGCCGCGCGTGGTGGGAGCATCGGGGAACAGCGCCACGCCCCCTCTGGAAAGCGAGCATCCCTTGACCTCGATCCAATGGCGCCCGGAAGCACATTCGAGAAGGAAGTCAAAGCGGCTTCCGCCCCGCGTCACCTCGCGATGTAGCGTGCATCCGCGTATCGAAGGGCCGGCAAGGCCTGCACGCAGTATGCCTTCTGCGATGGTCGAGTGATAGCCTGAATGGACAAGCACCCACTCACCGCCAACATCGCCTGCCAGCACGTCCCAATCCGTCGAGCGCGTCGGGGAGCGTGCCCACCGGAGGAGGACAGTGTTGCCAGGATAGATCACCTCGCGTATCCTCCCGGGGTCGTGCACGTGCACTGAAGCGCCGTTTGCCCTGATCGGCTCGGTGATGTCAACGTGAGCGCGGAACCTGTTGTCACGACAAACAACTGTCCCGACGGCATCGTGAGGCAGCGCCACGACAGACTGGGACATGGGCATCACGAAAGTTTCTTGAACACCTTGTAGTTGGCAATATGGGAGTTAGGAATGATGACGTACTCGCCGTTCTCGGTCTTCACGGTGGTCGAGATGATGCCGATCTCGTCGACAACACCCTCTGTGTCCTCCACTCGTATGACGTCCCCCACGGCGATTGTCCGGTACCAGATGATCTGGAGGCCTGCGAAGAGGTTCGTTGCTATCTCCCGCGCGCCGATGGCGATGATCACGACAAAGAAGAAAGAGAACACGCCGGCGAGCACAACGAGCACCTGCGTCGAGATGCGCAGCTGGGCGAGTGCCATGATGATGGCTATGAAGTAGATCGAATACCGCACGCTCGAGGTGATGATCGTGTAGTTGGGAAGTTTGGACTCCCTTAAGAAGTCATCAAGGGCGGAAACGATCTTGTCGGCCGCGATGAATCCGAAGATGACGATCACGAGCGCGATGATCACGTTGGGCAGAAACTTGACCAGTTCACCCATTGCACGCGTAAGCTCCTCGAATCCCAGTATCTCGATCGCCTGGCCGATGGCAATGAGGTATATCGTCCATCGCACCACTGCCTCGATGAAGTTGAGCAGCGAAAAGCTCGTTCGGCGTGTGCTTTCCTGTGACTTCGTTCCCTTGATAATCCGAAGGAGGCCCGTCTTGTCAATGATCGTCCTGATGACCTTGCCTACGGCCTTGCCGATGACGAGGCCAGCGATGAGGATGAGTATGACATATACGAAGTCCTCTGCGTGGCTGGACAACGCATCGGCGACCTTACTGTAATCGAGCAACATGGTATCACCCCAGTTCCGCAGGATCGAGCTCGAGTATGAGCGTCCCGTTCGCAAACAATCGTATCAAGTTGTCGGACTCCGATAAAACGATGGCGATGGCGTTGGTGATCTTTGAGATCCAGGCTGCAGACATGTGCCTCGCGCCAAGGCCCTGAGGGAGTACGATGTCGTCCTTGCCGCTCTCCAGGTAGCGTGCCGCAGCGACGATCTTGCCCTTGCCGCTGATGATAAACGCCCCGTCGAGGCGAGAGTACTCCTTGATCATGCTCGTGACGACCTTGTCCGAGATATCGACATAGCTGCCCTCGAAAGGATTGTACGTGATCTGCGTCGAGTGCCTGAGGACGTCGCCCGAGTCGCCGACGATAAATGTGGTGCCGACAGGCTTTCCCTCGCGCCCTTTCTTGCCAAGCTGGGTCGCTATGCGGAGCACGGAATGAATGACCATCGGATCGATGATGCCGGTGTGGGAAAGAACCGAGTAGACACCGTCGTCGATGAGTGGCGAAGCGCGCATTGTGATGATGGCGTTGTCGCTCTCGGCCCCTGTGGTGTCGATAAAGACGACCATGTCATCTCCCTTGGCATATTCCTTGACCATGGCGCCCGCTATCGAGATGCGTATCTTCTCGAACAGGTCGGGTATCTCGGTAACGAGGAATATCTCGCGTTCGTCCCTTTTCATAAGCTTTTTGTCTGTGATGACGACGACGGGGGAGACCTCGTTGTAGAGCTCCATGGCCTGTGCCATCGTGATGTCCTTTTTCGACTCCGCACAATAGAGAACGCAATCAGCCTTGAGGTCCCGTGCGATCTCGAATCCTTTTTCCAATATGGTCTGTTCCATTGGTCGTTCACTTCTCCTTGAAGACGACCGTTCCACGCGGCTCCTTCTCTGCGAAGACCTCGCCCTTGAAGGTGTACAGGTCAATATCTCCTGTGAGCCATGCGTCGGGTTGCAGTCCGGCCTTCACGCACGTTTGCGAGATAAATTCCTCCTTGTCCCATCCCCATTCGACAGGCACCTGTGGGAGGAGCAACCCTTTGTAAAACCCCTTCTCCACGATGAGGCCATGGGTGCCGACCTCGAATTCATCGAGATAGTCCCTTCCCCGCCTTTCCACAAGGACAGGAGGGGTGAGGACGGTGACCTCCACGGTGATGGAGTCCATCTCGTCTATCGAGACAGAGGCAAATCGAGGATCGCGCGTTGCCGCAATGATCGCTGCTTCGGTCGCTGCATCTATCAATCGGTGAGACGGTTCGGGAAACCCTATGCACCCGCGCAGGCAGTGGTCGGGGTACGTGGAAAGCGTAACGAAGATGCCAGAACGTTCCTTGAAGGAATCTGGATACGATTCAGGAGTATATACCTCGTTGCGGAGGTGTGCCTCGATGGAGCGTCTCGCTATCCTGACCAGGGTCGTCCCCTCCTCGATAGAAAGCATGATTAATGTTCGCTCATTGTATTAATAAAACTTATTATCCACTTCAGGTAATGTTGCTTATCAATCGACAAAGCACACTGCTCCTACACTCGAGGGGGTGCATCGCCATCGGGCGAAGGCGCGAGTCCCAGCTGTTTGAGCGCATCAGCAGTGGGCACACCATTACGGTCCCATCCGCGCAACTCGTAATACCTTTCGACCATTGATGCCAGGTCGACGGTATTGCCGCGCGCAGGGCCCTGCGGTAACGGTTCGTGGAGAATGCGATCGGGCAGGGTATCCCGACATGCGCCGCCGAAGGATATGTCGATCATGCGCTCGAGTGTCACAATGCGCTCGCCACACCTCATTAATTGCTCTGCATCATAGGCATCCCCTACCACGTCGTGGAGGAGCGTCGCCAGCATCCCTGGTGTGACGGCATATGTCGAGAACGTTGTATATTTGCACATCTCGGCGGAATCGACAACGGCGCTGAAGTTCTCATGCCACGTGACCAGCTCCGCCTTTCCGCGCTCATCATAGGGGTCGCTCGCATGACGATCGCCGAATCGCCGCTGAGCCTCGAATGGCGGGTATCCGAGAAGCTCGAAGTTGGGCAGCGCGCGCAGGTGGTCTGCTCCGCGCGACGACACGGCCCATCCAAGAGCAAATCCCTTTGCCGCCCTGCCGTCGAAGGCTGGCACCTCCAATCCCTTGACATGGAGCGCGTAGGGGCGAGCCGCGGGTCCCACCCGTTTTGCGTATCGTCTGACGCCTTGGGCAAGCGCATCGCCATATCCCTCTCTCCTTGCTATCATCTCGATGAGCGAGAGTACCGAGTCCTCGTTGCCCCACGCCAGGTCTATTCCCCCTGTATCCTGCGCGGAGATGATGCCGTGCTGCCATAGCTCCATGGCAAACCCGATCGTGCTGCCGCACGATATCGTATCAAGCCCGAGCTCGTTGCACGCCCTATTTGCCTCGATGATGGCGGGAAGCGACATGATGCCGCACTTCGGCCCGAGGCAGACGATCGATTCGTACTCAGGTCCCTCCGATGTGATATGCCTTCCATCGGCCGACGTGGCAATCGCGATATTGGAGCAATGTATGGGGCATGCAAAGCATGCAAAGGATCGTTTCCTGTGGTGTGTGTAAAACCGTTCGCAGGAGATCGCATCGTAGTCATCGGCTACACCCTGCTGATTGTTGCGCGTGGCAAGCCCCCCGCCAAGCTGGGCGGAGTCGATCAGGAAAGGCGTCCCGCGTTCGGAAAGCGTGGGATAGACCGGATCAGCGTAGATGGCCTCCAGCGTCTCGCAGACATGTTCGTGGAATGATTCCGGGTGGGCTATGTCAACGCCTCCGGTGCCCCGCAGGGACAGTGCCTTGAGGCGCTTTGATCCCCATACGGCGCCGATGCCACATCGGGCAGCAGCGCGCGAACCGTCGGCGATGAGCGATGCGTAGCGCACGCAGTTCTCGCCCGCGGGACCGATCGATATCACGTGCGCCTCGGTATCGTCACATCGCTCGCGCACCATGCGTTCGGTCTCGCTCACCGCAGCCCCCCAGATGCCTGATGCGTCGTGAAACGATATGGTACCGTCCCCCACATGTACGTGAGTGGGGTGTTCGGCGCGGCCTGTAATGACGAGTGCGTCGTAGCCGGCATACTTCATCTCTGCCCCCGCGTGCCCCCCTGCGTTGCCATCGCCGAGGATCCCGGTGAGTGGCGACTTTGCACCGATCGTGATGCGACCCGTCGAAGGTGCGAGTGTGCCTGCCAGGGGGCCGACCGCAAGTACCACGGTGTTGCCCGGATCGAGGGCGTCGATGTTCAGTGGAACGAGGTCATGGATAAGCTTTGAGGTAAATCCTCGTCCCCCTATGAAGTCTCGCCTGAGCTCAGGAGGGAGCACGCGCGAGGATGCGTGGCCATTGCCAAGGTCGATATAACCTATCATTCCCCGATAGCCGCCCATACGTATCATATGCGTGAACGGCATTAATAATGTCTTCCACGACCGGCACAACGAGTGCGGCGCACATCGACCGTTATCTCTTTAAGCAGGTCTTATACAATCACTGTGTGCATGACCGACTCCTTGAAGAGATACACGACATACGTGAGAGCATCGGTGTCAGTAAGCGGCATCCCGTCATCACCCGTGTACGCGAGGAAGGCGACGCCCTCTTCATAGAATGCGAGGACCGGGCAGACAAGAGCATCGTCATCGGTACGGGGGGGTGGGTCGTCGGCAAGCTCGCCACCCGCCTTGGATATGCGCGCATCACCGTGAGCTCCCGATTGGATGGCATCATGCGCCTGCGGATGCGGATTGCTTCGCGCCATGCGCTTCCCGGATGGGCGCACCACGTGCGTGCGTTCTTCGATCGATTCGTAGAAGGGGCGACCCCTCCCCCGTTCTCGGCGGCGGTGATGGGGGAGGAGCTCATGTGGGTGTGTGGATTCCTTGAGGCTTTCGGGGGGTCGCCCATCCTGGTGCATACCGGATTCGTCGATGAGCATGTCAAAAACGCATACCCACATACGACGTTTGTGAAATGCGAGGCAAGCGTGACATCATATGCCACACGGCGCAAACAGCTGACCGACGAGTCGATCGATATCGCTACCCGCGCGGGACTTGATGTCATCCTGGGCGTTTTTGAAAGCACCATCGAGGAGTGCCAGGGTATGCTGCTCATCGATCCGCAACGATTCTTCGCCCTTTCCTCCTGGGAATGTTCACGATATGAGAAACGGCGATTCAAGCCGCGCATCTTTGCTCTATCGGATGAGAACAGGGCGGCGCTTGTGCATCGCACGCTTGCAGACGTGTTCAACGGCCTCATGGAGCCAACGAGGGCAGCGCGCGTCGTATACGACCATTGGACACCGATCATTGAGCCGGACGACGAGCCGCAAGACGCATCTCCCGACGCGGTGGTACGCTACCGGCGCGCCAATGCGCTCAGGCAGGCATCGGAAATCTCAGCCGAGATCGGCGATGCTCTCAGCTCCTTCCCGCGGCCGTCAGAGCGCACTCCTCACAGAGGTGAGGCGATCGTCGCATGGTCGGGAGGCACGGACAGCTCAGCCTGTATCAGGATCGCAAACGCCATGGGGTTTTCAGTCAGGGCCGTCACCGTTCGTACGCCGTACCTGGACGAGGCGGCACTACTGAAGCAGGCCCTGGGCGATGGCATCAGCGTTGACGTGCTCGATCCATGCGAGGACATGACAGACATCTTCGAGGCGTCAACAGAGGGGCGCATGCACCCTTGTGGGCGGTGTCATTCCGTCATCACGGCGACGGTCGAGGGCCATGCGCGCCAAAGCGGCACAGACATCGTCATATACGGCGACATGATCTCCACGGGGGCGCAGTCGATCGTCGCAGACAACGGACTCATAGTATGGAATCTGCCTGCATCGCTTGCCCTCAACAAGCGACAGCTAGCCTCATGGAACGATAACCCCCCATCGGATCACTTTGGATGTTCGCACCTGCGCCTTGTCAATCAGTCCCATGCATACGCAAAAAAGATATCACTGCAGAGAGTTTTAAGGGAATTACGCGCACAAGCAATAGATAGACAGTATGCATTAAAACTTATAACGGATATTATGAGTTGAATATGTATTTTACTATATAATATAAATTTATTTTTTTAAAAAAACTAATAAATAACCGGAAAATTTAAATGTTTATAAGCGAAAGTCTCTTTGGTGAAGTTATGATTCTAGCCAAAGCATCTATTGACAAGATCATTAGGAAGGCGGGCGCGGCGCGAGTCTCCAGCGAGGCCGCCCTACGTCTTGCACAAGTGTTAGAGGACGAAGGCGTTGAGATCGCAAAGGAAGCGGTCGAGCTTGCCGAACATGCAGGTAGAAAGACGGTAAAGCGCGAAGACATACGAATGGTACTCGAACAGTAAACGTGATAAGATGAGATACGGCCCGCTGCGATACAAGATAGACTACCACATGATGGCGGCACGGCACACGGTTCAGCGACTCTATATAGCCCATGCCCTTCTGCTCATAGGATGCTTTTTATTTGCGCTCAGCTTCAACACCACAACGTCATACGTAACGGTATCGGTGTTAAAGACGCTCAATCTCGCTGCAGAGGCATCGTCGATCATGCTCTACTCGTCCACGATCATCCTCATATCGATGGTACTTGTCATCCTGCGAAAGTGACCAGCTCATGCAATGAGGTAGGTGGGCGTCGCATCCTGGATAGTGAGGTTGACAAACGCCCCCACCGGCCCATCGCAGATGACGGGCTTATAATTGTCAAGACGCCCCACGGTCCGACCCTTCTTTCCCTCTTCTACGACAAGCGCCCGTACGTTGGTTCCCACATAACGCCGATTGATAGCATGCGAACGTTTGTGTACCTCGCGCGACAGGATACGCGAGCGGTCCTTTTTGATCCTGTCGGGAAACTGTTTCATCCCGGCGGCCTCGGTGCCCGGCCGCGACGAGTAGCGCGTGATGTTGACCTTGTCGGGTGAACTGCGATAGACGAGGTCAAGCGAACGGGCGAAGTCCTCCTCCGTCTCCCCTGGGAATCCGACGATGATGTCGGTGGCGAGATAGAGGTCGTGGAATCGCTGCCTGAACGCATCGACGACATTGTGGAAGACCTCGGCCGTATACTGCCTGTTCATCGCCTCGAGGACGCGGTCGGAGCCCGACTGCACGGGGAGATGCAAAAACGAGTAGATGCGCTCATCATCGAACGCTTCCACAAGGTCATCGAGCATCCCGTGCGCATGGTTAGGATTCATCATCCCGACGCGCACCCTGAAGTCCCCTTCGAGCTCCGTTATCGAGTTTAGCAGCTCGGGAAGCGTAGTGTTAAGATCAAGGCCATAGCAGCCTGTGTCCTGCGAGGTGAGGAGGAACTCCTTGTGGCCATCCTCAAGAAGCGAGGCGATGGTTGAGACGATGCCTTCCTTCTCGAAGCTGCGAAGCGTGCCGCGCGCGAATCGCGTGGCACAGTAGCTGCATGCGCCCATGCATCCGAGCGAGATGGGTATGATGGCGCTGACGCCGTGTCTGAGCTGCGGGCGGATGCACGGCGTGGCCGTATCAAGCTCGACATCGCGCACGAACGTGCCCGCCTCGACGGCATCGACTATCTCACCGATCCGCGACACCTGGTCGGGACCGATGACTGCTCGCACGCCCTCGGGCAGTACGCCCTCGTTGATGAGCGGCAGGCATCCCGCAACGATGACCTTCTTCGTGTCGATAGCAGCAGCTATCTCCTTGACGATCTTGTGTTCGGTCTGCCCTTTGACACCGCACGTATTGAAGATCACGATATCGGCTTCATCGATCGAGGAAACGAGCCTGTCGCGGAGATGATATTCCATCGTCTGACTGTCGCTTTGGTTGAGCGTGCACCCGTAGGTCTTGATATATATCATTGCCATCACGTCACAGGAAGTTGGGAAGGACGGCCAGTATGAGGTAGATGCCAAATATGACCAGAAGGACGTCGACGATCTTTTTCGTGAAGTCGAATCCGAGTCGTACGAGAATGAGGAGTATGAACACGCTGAAGACCCCCACCGCCTGGGGGGGGATGATGCCCTTGCTTGCCTGCGAAATCTCGTTGGCGATGACCTGTGCGATCTCGAACATGACCGCGACGATGCGGGCAAGAAGGTCGATAGGGTCCATATGCACCCATTCACGGAATTGTTAATAAAGGTTTTTGTTATGGGCGAGAAAGCCTCAGATTGTCATCAATAGCCTTTATCCAGTTCAAATACGAGTTGAACGTGCCCCGAAGCGCCGCGATGTCGGTGCCCGCGACCTCGATGCGTACCCGATCGCCATTGATCGAGATGTGCGAGCGTGTCTTCTTGTAGGGCACCGAAGCGATCTCGGGAAGGAGCGCCTCGTAGAAATGCTGTGCCTCGCTGTCATGAAGGTCTATTGTCATCCTCATGGTGTCTCACCCGTATGGCGGGGCCGACCTCGTCGTCCGATACGTCCCGCCGGTAAAAATGGATCCAGCACGAACTGTCGTCTGTGGACAGTGTGATGGCCACGTCGCTTCGTGCATTCGGCGTGCAACCGAAGACCTCGGCCACCTTCGGCTCAAGACCGGTGTCGCCCGAGACCACTACCGGCACGTCCTCCGGATATGTCCGCACATGCACCTTGAGGCCCATGTCCTTTCTCGTCTTCACCGAGATAGGAAGAATATGGCGCCATTCGAGGGGATTTGCAGGATCGAGCACCAGGAGCGAGGATGGATTGCCATCCTTGTTCTCGATGATGATGATCCTTTCATGGCCACTATGCAACGCCTGGGAACAAAGCTCCCGTACGCTTTTCTTTCCACGTACGACATACTCGGAAAGTGGGAAGACGGAGGCCAGCTCCCGGCAAAACGTCCGGGTACGCTGGCTCGTTCTTCGAGAAGTAGTGAAGAGCATCACTCACAACCGACACGCTTGGCCTCTTTCGGCCGCATCTTCACGAGGATGCGGCCGCCGCAAAATGGGCATTTGATGCCCTGTACGTTGTCGAGGTCGTTCATGCTCAGCTCTGCCTTGCATTCCTTGTTGATGCACTTGTAGACCTTGAGGTCTCGCTCTCCTTCTTCGTTCATTCTTTCTCTCCCTCTGAAGCCAGGCCGGAGATCACCCTTCGTGCCGTCCTGCCCGAGGGGGTCTGAGGCACGTAGGCCCCGCCGGCAAACTTTGCTCCACACTTCCGGCACGCCCATATGGCGGTGCCCTGTCGTCGGACAGCCTTCCTTCCGCAGGAGGGACAGACGTGATCCTGATTCATCCTCTTCTCAATGGCATCGACCCTCTTGCGGGTCTTCCTGCCGTACCTGCTTCCGAAACGTCCAATGCCCTGTGCCATGATCACTCACTCTCACTGATTGCTTTTTGTATCTTCTCGCGATTTTTCTGGCCCTCTCGTTTGGAGATGGCTACAGCTTCCATAATCTCCTCCAATTTAAAGCTTCCGGCCATTCCTTTCTGCATGGCAACGACGTTGCCCCCCTCATCGGTGGTGACGGTGATGCGCGAATCGAGCACCATCTCCTCGTCCATCTGGGGGTCGAGAAGGATGCTCTTTCCGATCTTTGCCATCGTGCACGGCACCGGCGTCTTGTTAACGGGCAGCGGGACGAACTCCTCGGTGGGGTTGCCCTCCTCGTCGTAGACGCGCATCTTCGCGGTGAGAAGCGCCGTTATCGCGGCGATGCCGCACGCATCGATGAGGTTGCCGTCCTGGTCGAGGATCTGGATGTCGACGAAGACGATCATGACCTTCTCGCCGGGGATGATGCAGAGCTTGTCGGTGTCAATGGCGTTGGATTCGCGGATGCCGCGGTCGACAACGCGCGCGAGTTCGATGGCGTCCTCACCGGGCGGTCCCGCCTCGAAGTCGGGTGACGCCATGGGGGCAAACTCCGCAGACGTCGTCATGACACCTTGATTGGGGATGTCCGGGAACGGCGTGCCAACATCGTACTTGACGCCAACGATGACCTTCGTGTCGCCAATCTCGACATATGCAGAGCCTTCTGCCTTCATGAGGTAGTTCGGGATGATCTTGATGTCGCGATACTGATCGAAGTTCCGTCCGTCAGCCCTCTTGCCCTCTGCCGCGAGGTCAACGATATACTGTCGCTTGATGTTTGCGATTGATTCCATCATTTTAACCACCATACTTGACCTTCAAGGCCTTCTTTTGCATCTCGTAGATCTTCTTGCATCCGCTCATCGCCAGCTTGAGCGCCTCCTCGACCTCGTCCTCGGTAAGAATGCCGTCCATCTGAAGGAGCGTCACATCGTCACTGCGTGGCATGATGGCAATGGGGACGTCAGCCTGACCCGAGTTGTCCTCCTCCTTGCAGAGGTCGAGCACAATCTCATCATTGCTCTTTCCGGCAGCACATGCGGCAACGAGGTCGCGCATGGGGATGCCGGCGTCGACGAGGGCGAGCGTTGCAGCGGTGATGCCAGCACAGCGCGTTCCCGCATCCGCCTGCATGATCTCGATAGCTATCTCGATCATCGAGTTCGGGTAGTCCTCCACGAGGATGGCGGGTTCCAGCGCGCCTGAGGTGACCTTTCCTATCTCGATCGATCTCCTGTCCGGTCCGGGACGCTTGCGGTCCTCGACCGAAAAGGGGGTCATGTTGTACTTGCACCGCAGGATAGCCTTGTCATTTCGTGCAAGGAATCGCGGAATGACCTCCTTTGGCCCGTACACGGAGGCAAACACCTTGTTGTTGCCCCATTCGACGTATGATGAGCCGTCGGCACGCTTCAATACGCCGACTTCCATGTGCACGTCTCTTAATTCATCATTTTTTCTTCCATCACAACGTTCCATTCGTTATCACCTATGACTTTGATATCTCTTCGCGTTCCGTCTCGAGGAACTCCTTGATCCTGTCGGTCAGGCCGGAGGTGTGCGCCTCTCTGTTGATGATGTCGATAGCCTTCTCAACGATGTCTTCCATCTCCTTCCTGCCCTTCACCCAAACAAGTCCATTCTGGCCGACAAGAATCTTCGTTCGTGTCGTTTGCTTTATCATGTAGATCATCGACCCCTTCTTGCCGATGAGCCGCGGCACCCTGGTGGGCCGCAATTCAAAGATCGACCCTCCCCTGAGCTTTCCGTAGGGCGACGCCTTGGTAAAGAGCGTCGCGTCGTAGATCTCATTCACATAATCGACCTTGGCGAAGATGAGGTCGCCCACGTCGTAGACGCGAGAGAGGTCCTCGATCCTGTCATGGATCGCATTCCTCGGTTCCAGTGATGCTATATACGCTGAATTGATGTCGACAAGCCACTTGCCAGGCAACACCTTGACGATCTTCCCGATGACGCTGTCTCCTGCCTTGGGAACGTACTTGCCCTCGAGCGGCACCACACGCACCGTCTTTCGTTCATCCTCATGGTAGAAGAGGCCAAGGACTGTCGAAAAGACCTCATCGCCCTCGCGAACCACGCCACCTGAAAGATTCCACTTCCCCGTGGCGACCAACGTTCCTGGCGTCACCAGTTCTCGCTCGTTTACTACACATTCCATGTGATCAACTCTTATCGATTATCTTGATTTCCACATCGCCCTTCGTGAGGGCGTTGATGCGGTCGTAGAACTCCGTCTGCATACCTGCCGGCATCTCGATCAGGACATAGAGTGTCCCGTCCTTTCCCCATTCTTCCTTCCGCAGGGTGCCGAACTCGGTGAAGACGCCGTAAGCCTTGCCCGTATACTCTGATGGGATCTTCACGGCTATCGACCGCATCTCGAATCGCAGGGGCAGTATCGGCCGCAGTGCCTTGATGACCTCGTCGATCTGTTTCTCGGACGACTTGAAGAGGTCGATGTGGATATTGGCCTTTTCAAACGCATTCTCGATGCGCACATAGGGGTGGGGCAGTCCCGACTTCGGGTCGACGGCATGGCGGGAGATATGTGTCAATATCTTTTTCTTCTTCTCCTCCAAGATCTCCTTGCGCTGCTCCGCAGTGAGGTGGACCTCGCCCTTTCGGATGATGCGCACGGCTATGTCCTCGACCACGTCGGTGCCAAAGACCTTCTGCAAAAGGTCCTCGGAGGCCTTGTCGGCCGCTCCCACGTCGGTGTAGATGAATGGCGATGCGAGGAAGTCTTCCTCTTCCTCCCCCTGTTTTATCTTACGCGCCTTGTAGGGGTCGACCAACACCTCGAACTTTTCACCATGTGTCTTCAATCGCGCAATGATGGCATCATCAATGGAGACCACATAATCACTTCCTTCCCGTACGGGTCCTTGTCACGCACAAAAGAATGGCATCAGGCCATATGCCCTTTAATCCATTTCATATATACGTTCTCTTCTAATATTTTTATATGTCCTTTTTAAATTTACTTGATTTTCGCGCCATCCGGGGCGTTGCGAAGCGACTTTATGGTGCCGGATACGCCCTCGATGACGAAAGTGACGTGCGACTTGCGCATCTCCGTGATGAGCTTGAGGGCAACGATGACCGTGTCGACCGCAGGGATCGCACATCGGACATACCCCTCCCCTGGCTCCTCCTCCCACGACGATACCCATGTCTGGGTCCTGGAGGCCCCCAGGTCGCCAACGAGCTGCAAAAGGGACCCCCAGAGCGCGTGGCGCACCTCGTCCTGCGTGAACGTTGTTTCGGCGATAAGGCGCACCTTGAGGTAGCGCTTCTTATCCCTCATCGACTTGGGGATGCGGTACTTCATCGGCTATCAACTCCCAGCACGGCCCGGGGGATCGCCGTCACGGACGCCTTGGCCTGTGGATAGTCCATGCCGAGCACGACACCAAACGCCACCAGCTCCCGGGGCGTGAAGACGTCCATGGGTGAGGACGCTCCTGAGGTTATGACGATGTCGACGTCCCTGCGCAAAGCAAGTTCGATCGTCTTCATGAGTGATTGGAAATGTCGGGCGCGCACATATCCGCGCATGGAACGCAGCGGTGCCACGCATATCTCGAACGCCGTGCCGTTTCGCGAGGCGAGGCGAGCAAGCGTATCGTCTATGGGGTAGGGTCTGCTCAGGACATCGATCTCGGGCGACTCGAGCACCTGCCTGTTGAAGGAGAGGTCCTTCCCTTGGGCATAGACGATATCGGGATTGGCCTCCCTGATGCGCGAACGCCTGTTGGAAAATGTCTCGGGAGTGAGCTCGAGGGCGAGATAATCCCCCATGTTCGGTTCGGTGCTCACCACCGTCTTAAAATAATCGTTCCTAATCCCCCTCATGTCCACCGCGGAGTATATGTGTTGCATATCGTATCACTTTCTCGCGTTTTTGGGGATATGATATTATCTTTAGCACCACCCTCACGTCCCCCCGGTCCTGCAAGGAGTAGATACCCTGGAAAAGGTCTTGCTTGTCAGCGCGTATGTAGACGTGCCCCTTGTCATCGACACGCTCTGGAAGGGTATCGATGATGACGTCGGAAAGAGAAAGTATGAAAGGAGACCCCAGAAATGACCGGATCTCCTCCGTGCTTTCCACGCGTGCGCTGAGAATGACGATCGCATTCCCGTGATGGCCCATGGCGCGCTGTTCAGACCACCGTTCTGGCGGAATGCCAAGGTGTCCGAGAGCCGCATAGACCTTCTCCTTCGACTCGGTGGCATGGACCGAAGTCTCAAGGGATATGTGATCGACTACGCCTTTCACAGATGTTCGCCCTAATTACCTCTGTTGTGGTGTGATCGCAGCGAGGGGCGCACCTTCTCAGCACCGAGGCCCTTCGTCCTAAGACCGCGGCCACGCGCACCGCTTGAGGTCTTCCCTCTGAACACACGTCGGGTGTGCTGGCGCTCACAGATCCAGTTGATGCGTGGATCTGCCATGATGACAGGATGGAACGGGTCCACGAGTATGACCTCGTAGTACTTGTGCTGCCCCGTCTCTCCTACCCAGTACGAGTTGAGTACCTCGAGGTTTGGGAATCGTCTCTGTACACGCTCTTCAGCAATAAGTTGAATGCTCTTTTTCGGAGAGAAACGCTTGACACCGAATCGCTTCGGCCTCCTCCTGGCCTCGGGACGCGACTTTCTCCTTCCGCCGCGCCTGATGCGCACTCGCGTCACGACGTAGCCCTGCTTCGCCCGGTACCCAAGCGAACGTGCACGGTCGATCCTCGTTGGACGTTCGACGCGCACGATTGTGTTCTCCTTGTTCCAGGCGGGCAATCGTTCTCTCATCAAGTCTCGCAGATACCCCTTTTTGGGGTTCTTCCAAGCTTCCTTCACATAACGGTAATAACCCATGTTCGTTTCCTCCTTTTGGTTCAGTCGGCATGACGAACGTCACGCACGCTGCTACATCCCACGGAGTGTGAGTGAAGTGAGAGAATATGCGTTTATAAACGTTTCCCACAAGGGGCGAGGCGGGGATGTGGATGGACTGACTAGCCAAAGTCATGTATAAATAGGTTTAATGAGCATATAGTATGGAGGTGATGCCATGAACGGCATGCAATCGTTTATCGTGGAGCATTTCCTTGAAAAGGAAGTGGACGTCTATTGCGGAGGGCCCGATACGTTTGACGGCAAGGTCGAGGCCGTGGCAGACGATGTGCTGACACTGCTCAAGGACGATCGCTACACCCACGTTTCGATACACAAGATCATCGCCATATGGCTCAAAAAATGATATGAGGAAATGGGCACTACGGGACGAGCGCTTCGATGACCTTGTCTGCGATGATGACCCCTGCCTTGGTCTGTGCCTCTTCGGTCGATGCGCCAACATGGGGTGTTGCAAGGACATGGGGGTGTTTCACTAGCTTATCGTCACCAGGAGGTTCATTTTCGAACACATCGAGACAGGCACCGCGAATCATCCCTTCCTGGAGTGCGGAATAGAGTGCCTTTTCATCAACGATGCCGCCTCGTGACGTGTTTATGATTATCGCACTGTCCTTCATCTTGGCCAGTTCACCGGCTGCGATCATGCCGCGTGTCTGGGGAAGCAGGGGCACGTGAAGTGTCACATAATCCGATTCCGACAGGAGCGCATCGAGTTCCCTGAACTCAACACCGAGCTCATCGGCCATCTCCTGGTCCCAGTGCACGTCGTATGCGATGGGGGTCATGCCAAAGCCCTTGGCTATCGTAGCGATATGGGAGCCGATACGGCCAAATCCGATGATCCCGATCGTCTTTTTATGCAGTTCGACACCCTTGAGCTCCTTTTTGATCCATTTCTCCTCCTTGAGCGAGTTGTCCGCACGCACGATGTTGCGCTCGAATGAGAGCAGCATCGCGAAGACGAGTTCGGCCACAGATTCAGAGAGCGCACTCGGTGCGTTGACGACCTGTATGTCATGCTCGTTGCACGCCTCGAGGTCGATGTTGTCGAGGCCCACGCCCGCACGGGCGACCATCTTCAGATGCTTTGCCGATTCGATGACCTTGCGCGTCACCATCGGCTTGCTCCGTACGACCAGCACATCGGCATCCCGTGCCCGCTCGATCAGTTCCTTCTCATTAAGGCCGAAGGCCTTCGTGACAGTAAAGTGTTTCTCCAATCTTGCAATGGCCTCATCGGCGATGTCTGCGGCGACTAGTACGTTCATGATACCACCATGAATCTAGATGAATGAAGCCCCATTATATATCTTTCTAGAAATTCACAGGGTCGCCTCTCGACCAACGAAAAACAAAATAGAAAGCTTTTTATGGCAGATATCAAAGAACACACAACGGAGCCGGGTAGGGTAGGGGACAATCCTTTGGGCCTTTGGAGCCCGAGACTGCGGTTCGAATCCGCGCCCGGCTACTATCCTCATTCTCATGACCGAAATGACAAAATATTTAACATCGATGGACAAGTGAAGAGCGTGAAACACACCAGGAACACACGATGGCCGCATATCGCCCTTACGCTCATATGCGTGCTCATTGTGTCGGCTGCATCCGGATGCATCCTCTCCGGGAACGATCCTGAGGCGCCCATGGATTCAGACGGCGACGGATGGAGCGACGATGAGGAAGAGCTTGCCGGCACAGACCCGTACATCGCGGATACTGACGGTGATGGCATTCCCGACCCTGTCGACCCCAACCCCTTGGTGCCGCAGACGGCGACACCGCCCCCTACCACGGCACCACCGACCACCATGCCGCCCACGACGACTTCCCCTCCAACGACCACTGCACCGCCAACCACCATGCCGCCCACGACGACTCCTCCCCCATTCGCCTCACTCGAGGACACGATGTTCGCTTTCGAGAACGTCCACTCGTCCGATTCGACATGCTGCAGGACAGGCGATGTGATCAACAAGATCGAGAACCTTGGCGCTCAGACGAGCCTGTATGAGGAGGAAGACGTTACTCTCGGGGCGCTCAAGGGTGTGGATGTGCTCGTCTTCGGGGTATCGCGCAAGCCCCTCTCCACAAACGACATCAACGCCCTTGAGGACTATGTCGAATCCGGGGGCATCATATGGCTGAGCGCAGCGTATCCTCCTTACAACGACCTGCTCGAACGGTTCGGCATCACCGTGGACTTCGTCAAGAAGGGGGACATATCCCAGACCGAGTTCATATGCGGGGACGATGACTGGATAAGCTATGGGGTGTCGCAGTTCTCAGTGGATACGGTCTTCACGTTCGGAGGCTTGGACGGGTGGCACGAATCGATGCACGTCTACGGGCATGGCGGCTACCACGACTGGCCCCAGGTGATCTACACATCGTTTGGCGACGGATATATATGCTGCAGCAACCTAAGCTTCTACAAGTCGTACCATCTCAAGGACAACAAGAAGGTATTTGACAACATCTGCCACACCCTCGCCTACTTCGCCTCATAGAGGGCATGACAGCGAACATCTTTTATAAGACAATGGTGAAACTAGCACAAGCTTCTAGCGATGATGAACGCACACCAGTGGAGCCTATGGCACAAATGATGGAAAACGGGGAGATTGGCCCGATCGACATGCTCATGGGGCTTGTCGTATCACGAGAGATAGACCCATGGAACATCGACATAGTGGAGCTTACCTCAAAGTACCTCGCGCAGATCAGGCAGCTGCAGGAACTTGACCTCAGGCTCTCGGGAAAGACGATCCTTGCCGCATCCATATTGTTGAGGATGCAGTCGGAGGAGATGTTTCGCGAGGAAAAGGACGAGGAGGAAAAGGACGAACAAGAGGAGCTCGATGTCGAGATCAAGCCGATCCTTCCGCCGCTTCGTAGGACGTCGGGCAAGATAACACTGCCCCAGCTGATGGAGGCGCTCCTCCAGGCGTTGGAAGAGGCGGACCGCAAGAAAACGCTCAAGCCGCGAAAACGCCGGGAGGAAAGGCAGGTCATCCGCATCGATGAACACAGGGTCAACGTCGAGGAGCAGGTGCAACAGCTCTTCTACCGCATCAAGGACATGCTTGAAGAGCGGGATTATATCACGATGATGCACCTCATCGACGAACGCAGCCCCGTCCTCATCGCCCGTACGTTCCTCTTCATACTCTACCTGGAGACCAAAGGCAAGATAGAGCTCTACCAGGAGGAGCTCTTCGGCGAGATACGAATTACGATTTGACCTAAGTGATAGCATGGATGAGAAGAAGCTGATAGAGGCGGTGTTGTTCGCCGCAGGCCGGCCTGTATCCTCGAAGGAGCTTGCATCGAATCTCGACCTGCCCACGCGCGACGTGACGCGGATGCTCAAGGAGATCGCATCGGAGTACGAGGAGCGCGACGGACCCGTAACCGTCGCCCATACGATCAAGGACGAGTACGTGATGCAGCTTCGCGACGAATACACCGAGATGACCGAGTTCTACCTTCCAAAGGCCCGCGAGTCTCGCGCGCTCCTCAAGACGCTGGCCCTCATAGCATACAAGCAACCGATCGAACAGTCCCTGGTCGTGAACTTCCGCGGCACAAGCGCATACAAGCACCTGAAAGAGCTCGAGGAGCGCAAGCTCATCCAACGCCGCCCCAAGGAACGCACCTACATCCTCACCACGACCAAGGAGTTCTGTGAGCTCTACGGACTCAAATCGACCGACCCCGATGCCGTGAAGGATAAGTTCGCATCGCTCCTCGAAGGGAGGAAGGATGATGAATCTTGACGAGCTTGCAGCGCTGCTCACGGACAGGTCGGTGATCGTGGGCGTTGGTAACGACATCAAGGGCGACGACGCCGTGGGGCCCATGATCGCGGCTGCGCTGTCATCGCGCTTCACGACCTTTGACGGAGCCACCGTGCCCGAGGCATACATCCCTGCTATACGCGAACAGGCTCCCGACATCGTTGTATTCATCGATGCGGCGCGCATGGGGGGATCACCCGGCTCCGTCGGCATCTTCACCAGGTCCGAGGTCGGTGGGACGCTCTTCTCGACACATTCGATGCCCCTCTCGACGATGGCCCGCTACCTTGAAGGGGAGGTGGGGTGCACGGTCTACATCATCGGCATCGAACCGAAGTCGTTTGGCTTCGGCGAACCCATCTCCCCGGAAGTGGGACAAAGCGCCCAGTCCATCATAACGATATTTGGTGGTAAAAATGTTCGATGAGAAAAAGATAGACGAGACCTGCTTCATATCCTCGCGCTCATACGTAAGCGGCCGGGTGACCGTGGGGAAAGACAGCTCGGTGTGGCCATTTGTCAGCGTTCGCGGCGACCTTAACAGGGTCGTCATAGGGCAGCGCACGAACGTACAAGAATCCGTGACCATCCACGTCACGGTCGAGCACGAGGTGCAAATAGGTGACGAGTGCACGATAGGCCACGGCGCCGTGGTCCATGGGGCCACGATAGGGGACCGCTGCATCATCGGCATCAACGCGACGGTGCTTGACGGCGCCGAGATAGGGGAGGGATCGATCGTGGCGGCCAACGCACTCGTGACGGAGGGCAGCTCCATACCTCCCCATTCGCTCGTGGTGGGCGTTCCGGGGAAGGTGATACGCCAGCTCGGCGAAGAGGCTCGGCGACGCATCGCCGACAACGCCGCTACGTACGTGACACTGGCAAGGCACTACAAGAACGTGGAAGGATGACGATGCTATCGCTCACAATGATAAAAAACGCACTCCTCTCACCGGTCTATCGCATCTATCAGCGCAGGCTCAGCTCGCAGGTGAGGAATGGGAACGTGCCTGTGCACGCCGCGTTCATCCTCGACGGCAACAGGCGCTATGCCACCATGCATGGGTATGAGCGCATGCTCGGTCACACCCTTGGCGCGGACAAGGTGGAGGAGCTCATCATGTGGTGCTACGATGTCGGCATCAAGATTGTCACCCTCTATGCGTTCTCAACGGAAAACTTCCGGCGTCAACAGGAGGAGATAGAAAACATCATGACCCTGGCTACGGAGCGGTTCGAGACGATCCTTGCCGATGAGCGCATCCACGAAAGGAAGATACACATCAATCACATCGGCGACGAGGCCGCTTTGCCGCCGAAGCTGAGAAAGGCGGTGCGGGACGCTGAGGAGGCGACGCGGGACTACGACGCGCGATACCTCAACATCTGCCTCGCATACGGGTCTCGCGACGAGATCGTCTCTGCGGTAAAGAGCATCGCCCAGAAGGCCAAGGACGGCTCGGTGAGTCCTGATGACATCACGATGGAGACGCTTCGCGAGCACCTGCTCACAAGCAGCTTGCCCGATCCAGACATCATCGTGCGAACGGGCGGAGAGACCCGCCTTTCCAACTTCCTCCTGTTCCAGGCTGCCTACGCGGAACTCTTCTTCACCGACGTCTACCTTCCTGCGTTCCGCAAGATCGACCTGCTTCGCCTCGTCAGGGACTACCAGAAACGAGAACGCCGCTACGGCCGTTGAGCATACCTATTTTATGATAATAAAATATTTACATATTTAATTCATTATTCTACCCTAATTTCGGTATGATATTTAATTCTATAACAATAATTATGTATAAAGAAGGCTAAAATCTTCTGACATAAGATTTATAAAGAGACGGTAGATAGGTGCAGTGTGGTTCCATGCATGTTATTGAATCCAATGGCATCAAGATCGTCTTGGCTGAATTGAAGGATTCCATGACCGAGTTCGGGGATGTTTATCTTCGCACCGACATCAATGAGCCTCCTGCTCCTTCTCTCAAGGTCGAACAGGCCGTTTCATCGATCACCGAGATCAGGGAACGACAGGACCCCAAGGCCAACATCCTCTGCACTTCGCACGCATCCGACGTGACAAGGAGTCTCAAAGAGAACTACGAGGTGCTACGGACGGAGTTGGAAAAGCACATCGACCCCATCGCCCCTGAGGTAGAGGGCGTCACGTTCGTGGAGACGTTCGAGGAGCTCTCCCGGCAGAACAAGGAAAAGGAAGGCAACCTGATCTTCCTTGACAACATCCGCAAGGTCGTTCCCGAGGAGACCAAGCCGCCCACGAACAGCTCGGACTCCGGGCTTTGGAAGTTCCTTGGCCCATACGACAAGATCAACAGCGCCCTCTCATGCTGCCACAGGGACCATCTCTCGCTTCGCGTTTTCACCGACGGATGTTATTGCAGCGACTCGTTCGTAAGGGAACTGCAGACCGTCACCGACCTTTACTCATCCACCTCAGATGATGTGAAGATATGGGGCGTGGCCGGCGCCAAGCTCGACAAGCTCGATTCGATCTATCTTACCGAAGGGCGCGACGACCTCATCGTGGCGCTCAACGGAGGACCCATCCTCGTGCTGCTCGTATGGGCGCTCGCCAAGGAGGCCCGCTCGCTTTCACGCATACTCCCCGATCAAATCGGACAGCAAAACAGGGAGCTCATCGAGAGATTCTTCGGAGGGCCGAAATGGGACATGATACGAAACAAGGCGCTCCAGATCGCGCGCATGATCGAGGAAGGCGCCATCGACGTCATCCTGCCCATCGACGTCATCGTGGAGTCGGAAGGCACGGAAAAGACGGTATCGCTTTCAGCCATCAACAAAGGCAAGTTCCTCTCGCTCGGCCCGAACTCGCTTACCATGCTTGGGGAAATATCGGCCCGCAGGCAGTTCATGCAAACAGGCTCCGTGGAACCAACCGCATACCTCGAGCGCGGGGAGGAGTCGACGACATACAATCTGGCCCGCGAGGTGCTGCGCCATGCGCGCACGTTCTACATCAACGGCGGGGACACCGTCTCGGACATCCGCACGTTCGAGTCGTCGCTGCGGCTCTACAAGTATCGTGAGAAGAAGATATTCAAGGAGCTGGCAAGCGGAGGATTCGTCGTGAAGTGGTGGGGCTTTCTCAATTCACGCAAGAACATTCCCCCCGGCGTGAGATATGCCAGCATCGGTTCGTTCAAGAGCCTTTATAAGAAACTTGACAGCGGCAAGGGCTTCAATTGAGGCGGTGCATGCTAGCAATGGTTTTTATTGCAAAGCATACTAGGTGGTAGAGAGGTGAACGTATCCCCGCACATGAGAGGATAAATGCCGCCAAGCGCGCATTGCTGCGCTACAGGACACCCTTGTCAGTAATTATATCACTACTTTTGCTTGCCATCATCATTTTCCTCGTGGGGCCCCGGGAAATAGCAAGCTCGTTTAAAAAGATTGGATTTAAAGCGTTCTTCCTTGCCTGTGGGGTGTTTGCGGCGTCCCTCCTTTGCCACACCTTGCGATGGAGCCGATTCATCAACGCCACCGATTACCACGCCCGATTTCGATCGCTCTTTCAATACCTTCTTATCGACAAGTTCGCAAACGCCTTCCTCCCTACCGCGGTCCTTGGCATCGCGGCACGTTCCTGGCTTCTCAACAAGGAGTACAAGATGCCAACGACGACAGGACTCGCATCCATCGTGCTTGATTACGGCATCGACATCTTCGGCACGTTCCTGCTTGCAGCGCCCTGCTATCTCTTCCTGGTCGATGAGCTTCCGCGGTCGCTCCAACGGACGTTCCAGTCGAGCCTCTTATTCATAGGGATTGCAGGTGTTGCGGTCTTCATCATTAGCTCGTCAGAACTGTTCATTGAACGCTCCCACTACGGGGAACGCATAGACCAACGCACGCACCCGCGCCTCTACCGCATCACGCATTCCGGGCTTGCAAAGAAGTTCGTCGAGTTCAGCAGGAACTTTGCTCTCCTGCTCGGAAGGCCGCGCATCACGTTCGAGACGTTCCTGCTCACATTCGGCAAGGTCATCCTCGACGCTGTGCGCGTGACCATCCTGTTCAGCGCGTTCGACATATCGGTGCCCATCTACTACTTCATCCTCTTTGACAGCGCATGGGTCTTTCTGGCACCGCTCATGTTCACGCCCGGCGGCGTTGGTGTCGTGGAGTCCGGGCGTATCGCACTCTATTCGCTCCTGCCGTCGGTAAGCCCGAGCATCGCCGCGCCCGTCGTCTTCATAGACAGGATCATTTCATACTATCTGATGGTACTCATCGGTGGTGCGGTCTTCTTCTACAGGGGCACTAGCGAGATGATGGATCTCGATGGATCGCCCCGCTAACGAAGCCCCAGACGGGTAAGCGTCCCTTCGGAGGGGATGCCGTTTTCATCCCAACCGCGCAGCGCGTAATAGTCGTGGAGCGTTTGTATGAAATCATTCCTGTCCAAACGCACGCCATCAAGATCCTCGGAGAAGAATCGGTCAGGCACCGTGTCATCGCCGGACGTCCATCCCTGTGCGATGTTGAAAAGGTGCTGCTGGGTCCAAAGGCGCTCAGCTGCCTGCGTGAGGTCTTCTAGCGTGGGTGCATGTCCCGTTGCCATCTCGATCAGTGATGGGAATGCGTCCATGCTCTGGGTATGAATGCCCCGAAACGAGAACCGGCATACGATGAGCGAGTCGGCGATCGCCAGCGTGTTTTCCAGTTCGACGACAGGACCCGCCTTGTCCTTGAGCGTGTAGGCGGGTTGGCGCTTCGCAAAGACCTCATCGACATAGATGGGCGCACGAAGGTGGCATGCGCCACGTGATGATGTCGAGTAGGATAGTGCCATGCCCTGGGTGCCGCGCGGATCGTAGCCCGGGAGCTCCATGCCCTTGACATGCATCGCGAACGACTCGCCTCCAAGCGTCTTTGCCGCATGTCTGGCGCCACCGGAGAGTGTCTCACCCAATCCCTCTCTGGTCGCCATCGTGCGCAGGAGCGAAAGGATCGTGTCGCCATCGCCCCACGGGACTTCGTCATCGATCACGCCGCGCTCGGAAGCCTCCATCGCCCATGCGAGCGTCACACCGCTCGATATCGTGTCGATGCCCATATCGTTACAGAGCTCGTTGGCTGCAATCAGTGTCTCAAGGTCGTCGTTTAAGATGTTGGACCCAAGTGAAAAAAGCGTCTCGTACTCCGGTCCCTCCGACCTGATGCCGCCTGTGGCATGATACTGCGTGCACCCAATGGGGCAGGCGAAGCATGCACGCCTGCCCTTCCAGAAGTGCTCGTGGAGCGTCTCTCCGGAGATATCATCGATATGGTCGAATCTTCCCGAGGTGAAGTTCTTGGTCGGGAGAACACCGCCATTGTTGGTCTTTCGTGCCGCAGGCGTCGTTCCAAAGTTGGTGAACTCCTGCAGCTTCTCATGCGTCAGGTCGCGCGCCTCTGCAAGGTGGGCGAGGACGGCATCGGGATCGGCGACCTCTACACCCTTCGTGCCGCGCACGACGACTGCCTTGAGATTCTTGCACCCGAGGACCGCGCCGGGGCCACCCCTGCCAAACGAGCGATAGACGTCGTTTTGCACAGTGGCAAGCGGCACCAGATTCTCACCTGCGGGACCGATGGTAAGCACGCGCGCCTCGGGGTCCGTTGCCGCCTCAAGCATGCGTGTAGCCGTCTTGACGCCCTTGCCCCACACCGCATCGGCAGATTCGATGGAGCAGTGGTCGTCATCGATGAAGATATACACAGGACGCCGTGCTGCTCCCTCGATGATGATGGCGTCATGGCCAGCATACTTGATCTCGGGACCTAACTGTCCGCCGGAGTGTGATTGCAGGAAAAAGCCAGTCAGCGGCGAGGTGGTAACCATGCACGCTCGACCGGTCGATGCCATTCCCGTGCCTGTGAGCGGGCCAGTGGCGAGTACGACGGGGTTTTTTGGAGAAAGCGGATCCACAGTGCCGTGAGTCTCCTCATAGAAGTAATGCGTGGCAAGGCCCAGGCCTCCTATCGTCGTTTCGAGGAGCTGTCTCCCGGGTCGTTCCTCCCGTATGGTCTCGTTGGAGAGGTCGATGCGCAGTACCGAGTTGCACCATCCATTCATATAAGATAAATTGGAAATGGGAGATAATAAGGTTTGTCATCGACAAAACCTTGTGAGAAAAGAGAAAACGGGAGAATCAAAGAGATGACGATACTTCATCCAGAAGCTCGATTGCCTTCCTTAATTCGCCGATGACATAGATTGAATTGGCCGAGCTCGAAGCATTGTGTATGTAGTTCTCCACCTGTTCAAGAACATCCTTAATATGGTCGGGGATGTCCTCCGGGAGTTGTCCTTGGATGGTTGCATACGATTCATTGACGTGTGTAAGAAGCGTGTTTCTCAACGGCATGAATGCGACGATAGGGCTAGCCTGAGGACTAACGTTGATCACATCGCTCCAGGTATTGTCCGCCCCTTTGTCATCGGTGACCCGCAATGTCACCACGTGTTCTCCTGCAGCAAGGTAGTAATGGCTCGCGGTTGCACCCGTGGCGTCATATATGCCGTCGCCATCCCAATCCCACTCGTAGGTCACGATCGTGCCGTCGGGATCGTAGGAAGCAGATGGATCAAATGAGATCGTCTGTCCTGTCTTTGGCATCTGAGGCGCGTATGAGAATTCTGCCACTGGATCAGC
>RXIG01000027.1 GCA_004212155.1 archaeon | reverse complement strand
GATCTCTTGCGAGAACCGGCTTAGCAGGCCGGCGCCGTACCAGGCTGGGCCACCCTGACAACCCTATTAGTGTGTAGAAAGTCCGTCCTTTTAAAATCTTTTCTATATCGATTCGGCCCCGAATCTCGTTCTCGGGCCATCATGGGACCAATATATTTTTTAATGCCGTTGCGTTTGAAAACAGCATGAGGATACAGTCGCGTTCGACAATTGCATTTCTTGTCGCCGCAGGTGCCGTCTACCTCTACGACCGGGGCATCCTGGCGCTGGTGGCCGTCATTCTCGCGCTGCTCATCCTGTTGCTCGACCTTGAGCCCGAGTGACCACATACCATTTTTCCACGATAATTATTTAAGATTGTAGTCATGAGGCAAGACGATGCAGATTTATGCGTGGGACATCCGGATCAACTATCTTCCTCTGTACATCGCCCTTCCAATAATGGCGGGGTTTGCCATAGTCTCTGCATACCTGTTCTGGTGGCTCATCCACGGCACGTGGCCTGCGATACTGTTCCTCATAGGGTCGTTCATGGGCTTTGTCGAGACATGGGAGAAGACAAGGAATGAAAAGGGAAAGATCATCTCAGTACGAAAAGTCGATCCCCTGTGAGAGTGGCATGCCCGTGCCCCAGTTCGTCGTGACACTCTGCCTGCGCATATAGGCCTTCCACGCATCGGAGCCCGCCTCGCGCCCTCCGCCCGTCTCCTTCTCTCCGCCGAACGCGGCGCCGATCTCCGCTCCGCTCGTGCTCACGTTCACGTTCGCGATGCCGCAGTCGGATCCCTTGTGCGAGAGGAACGTCTCGACCTCCCGGAGGTCGGTGGAAAAAAGCGAGCTCGAAAGCCCCTGGGGTACGTCGTTGTGGAGCCACAGCGCCTCGTCGAAGTCCTCGTATGCCATGACATAGAGTATCGGCGCGAACGTCTCCTCCGCCACGACGGGCACGTTTCCCGGCACCTCGACGATGGCGGGGTCGACGAACGTCTCGCCACGTCTTTTGCCGCCGTAGAGTACCGTGCCGCCCTGGTCGCGCACCGATTCGAGCGCCATCTGCATCTTCGAGACGGCATCGGTGTCGATGAGGGGCCCCATCCTCGTCTTCGGGTCGAGGGGATCGCCTATCGTGAGCGATGAGTATGCCTTGACCAGCCGCGCGACGAGCGTATCCCTTACCGACTCGTGCACGATGAGGCGGCGTATCGACGTGCAGCGCTGTCCCGCCGTGCCGACGGCGCCAAAGACGATGGCAGGCACAGCCTGGTCGAGGTCGGCGCTCTTTGACACGATGACGGCGTTGTTGCCGCCAAGCTCGAGGATCGTCCTCCCGAGCCGCCCTGCGACGGTTTCAGATACCCTGCGCCCCATGGCGACCGATCCGGTCGCCGACACGAGGGGGATGCGCCCGTCCCGGGCGATCCACGTCCCCGCCGTTTGGCCCGTGCCGCATGCGAGGCATGCGACGCCGCGCCCCCATCCGTGTTCGGCAAGGACCTCGTTGACGATGCGCTGCACAGCGATGGCGCAAAGCGGCACCTTCGAGGACGGTTTCCATACCGTCGAGTCGCCGCATGTGGTCGCGACAAGCGCGTTCCAGCTCCACACCGCCACGGGAAAGTTGAACGCGGTGATGATGCCCACGGGACCGAGCGGATGCCACTGCTCGTAGAGCCGGTGCTCGGGGCGCTCGCTTGTCATCGTCTTGCCGTAGAGCTGTCGCGAAAGGCCGCTTGCGAACGCTGCCATGTCGATGGCCTCCTGCACTTCGCCGCGCGCCTCCTCGAGTATCTTTCCCATCTCGAGTGTGACGAGGCGAGCCAGGTCCTCCTTTCGCTCCTCTAGCCTGAGTCCTATGTCGCGAACGATGGTGCCGCGAACAGGACCGGGCACCATGCGCCAGGTGTGAAACGCCGCCTGGGCAGCGCTGACGATGGTGTCATACTCTCTCTCCGAGACGAGGCCGACGGTGGCGATGGCCTTGCCGGAGGCGGGATTGACCGAGGCGATGGTGTCGCCTTCTCCCATCCACTCGTTGACGCCACAACAACCGCCGGGATTGTGCTCCCGGATGCCAAGCCGTTCCAAGAATTCGTACATGCGCTTCACTATGGTACAGGTCAGCTATCTATTTTTCGCATGAGGGTCCCGATCACCGTCCTTGTCATCGATGAACGCGAACGCATCGACGTCAAAGAGCCCCATGTCTGACAGCTTGAGGTGCGGTATGACGAGCAGTGCCATGAACGACAGCGTTGCCATTGCTCCCTCCATCGCGACGCAGTGGTGCTCAAGCATCTCCTCGAGACCCTCGAGCCTCTCCGCGACCCGTTCGGGGAGCTCTGAGCTCATGAGCCCGCCGATGTCAAGGGGTACCTCCTCTGCCTCATCGTCGCTGCACGCAACGATTCCTCCCCCCAGCTCGATGAGCCTTCTCACCGCGCGCATGATGAGCTCGTCTGTCGCCCCCGTCGCTATGATGTTGTGGGAGTCATGCGCTATGGTCTGGGCCATGGCGCATCCAGGCATGTCCAGTCCGTGCATGAGACAGCATGCGGCATGCCGTCCCGTATGGCGGTCAACGACGACGAGCTTACTCACTCCCTCGCTCACATCGATGAGGTGGTCGGTGACGATGCGTCCCGTTGCCGCCCCGATGACGTGGCGGGGCGTTCGTGGGCACAGTATGCGCGTGTCGATAGGGCGCGCATTCATGAACCGCATGGGGGTGTCCTTACGGTGCGCCGGAGTCACCATGGTCCCACAGCGCGCACAGAGCTTGCCCCCATGGTAGACCTCGACGGGTGTGAAGTCTTCGATGTCTCGAAGCACGAGAATGTGCGCACGAGCGCCCGGCGACAGAGTGCCACAGGGAAGGCCGTAATGGGACGCCGGATTGGCTGTGGCCATCCGCAGAGCACGAAGGGGGTCCATCCCCTCATTCACCGCCTTTGCGAGGATGGAGTCCATATGGCCGCGCCCCATGAGGTCGCGAACATGTGCGTCGTCGGTGCAGAACGCAAACGTGCCCTCAACTCCAATGAGCGCCTCGAGGTCGCGCGCGCTCGATCCCTCACGGACGAAGACCCTCATGCCCCGCTCAATCTTTTCACGAGCCTCTTGTGCCGTCGTCGACTCGTGGTCGGTGGAGATGCCGGCGGCGATGTAGAGTGAAAGGTCTTGGCCAGAAAGGCCGGGGCAATGACCATCAACGGGCTTGTCGCGTTTGAGAGCTATATCGATCTTTCTCATTATGTTGGGATCACGGCGTATGACGCCTGGATAGTTCATCATCTCACCAAGCGCGACGAAATCGTCGCGCGTAAGCAGCGCCTCACAGTCCTTGGCAGTGATGGCGGCGCCCGACGTCTCGAACGGTGTGGCGGGCACACACGAGGGCGCGGCGAAGAAGATGTCGACGGGCGCACTGCGCGCGTCGTTTGCCATGAACTCGATACCGTCCATCCCCGCGACGTTGGCGATCTCGTGCGGGTCGGCGACGACCGCGGCGGTCCCATGCGGAGCGACGACGCGCGAGAAGGAGCGTGGCGGAAGCATCGAACTCTCGATGTGGATGTGGGCATCGATGTAGCCGGGGCATATGATCGCCTCGGAGCGGGTGGGCCGTTCCTCAACGTCTACGATGTCGTTATCAAATCGAATGGCCCCGAAAAACGAGTCACCGCGTTCAACATCAACGATCAATCCTTCCAACTCGCGCTGCACCGAAGGCGTTTTCGGTCCGGCGCTGCGGCACTCACCAGTTTCTCTTTCCTTGGACAAACGCATCAACACCCCGTTTCCTGATCATCCTGAGGTTCTTTATATGCGCATCCTTGTGGACTCCTTCCAGGAATTCAAGCTTCTTGCACGTCTCGAATTCCCCGCACTCCCAACAACCATCGATCGCCCTCTTTTTACAACATTCCCGGATCTTGCAAACTGGTGGCCCCCCGCCGTTCCTGCATCCCCTCTTGCAGCGCATCCTGACCATGGCGCCAAGGACGTCGTAACATCGCTCGAAGTCCTTGAGTTCCTTGAAAATTGACGCGAACGCCTCATGACGTTCCTTGAATCTCTCATCACGCAGTTTCTTTCTCAAATCACGTGCAAGGTCGGCAATCTCACCCTTGTGGAAGAAACAGTCCCCGCAATAAAGGCCGCAATACGTCATCATTTCGTCATGCATGATATACGTATGCGCCTTTGGTTATTAATCCTTGTCGAATCGGCTCTAAAATGGCTTGAACGGGTCGAGGCCCGATGCGGACAAATTACCGATCCATCAGGCGCCTTCGACAGGAAAAAACGAGTAACTCACCTCTGCGTCGAATGAAAGCAACAAGATATTTAATGATGCCCGAGAAAAGGGATATGGGGGATTTCATTGGAATTGATGCCTTACAAGAATGAGGGCGTTACTGACTTCTCTGTTGAGGAGAACAAGGAAGCCATGCTTCGCGCCCTCGAACAAGTGCGTTTAGAATTTGGACGCACATACCCTCTTTGCATCGGAGGGCAGGAACAGATCACCGACTCGATCATCGAGTCGCGCAACCCGTCGAATCCCGACGTGATCGTCGGACGGGTCTACGCAGCTGACGAGGAACTTGCCGGCAAGGCAGTCGAAACGGCAGCAGAAGCGTTCGATTCGTGGTCACGCAAGTCGGCGAAGTACAGGGCAAGCTGTCTTGTCAAGGCCGCGGCGATCATGAGGCGACGCAAGTTCGAACTCTCGGCCACCATGGTGTACGAGGCTGGAAAACCCTGGTTACAGGCAGACGCGGACATCGCCGAGGCGATCGACTTTCTCGAGTATTACGCACGCGAGGCGATGCGCCTCCACAAGGGCGGAAAGGTCCACCCGTATCCTGGTGAGTCCACGAACTACCGATACATACCTCTCGGGGTCGGAGCCATCATACCGCCTTGGAACTTTCCTTCTGCGATCCTGACTGGCATGACCTCCGCGGCGCTGGTCACCGGTAACACGGTCGTGCTAAAGCCGGCGTCGGCAACGCCCATCATCGGCGCCAAGGTCGCAGAGATACTTTACGATGCGGGCATACCGGGGGGTGTGCTCAACTTCGTGCCCGGGGGCGGAAGCACCGTCGGCGACGCGCTCGTCAAGCACCCACTCACCAGATTCGTGAGCTTTACCGGTTCGCTTGAGGTGGGCACGCACATCTACGAGTCTGCCGCCATCGTGCGCGAGGGGCAGCACTGGCTCAAGCGTGTCGTCACGGAGATGGGTGGGAAGGACGCCCTTATCGTCGACGATCCCTGCGACTGTGTGCTTGCCGCCGATGCGGCGGTGACATCAGCGTTCGGTTATCAAGGCCAGAAGTGTTCGGCATGCTCGCGCGTCATCGTCGTCGAGTCGGTCTACAACGCATTCATGAAGGAGCTCATGGAGCGTGTCAGCGAGCTCAAGGTCGGCGATCCCGAGGACCCGGACATCGACATGGGGCCCGTGTCGTCGGACGAGGCGTACGAGAAGGTCATGCGCTATATCGAGATAGGCAAGGAGGAGGCCACGCTCGCTCACGGCGGCGGCCGGGTGGGCAAGATCGGCTACTTCATCGAGCCCACCGTCTTCGTCGACGTCGACCCGCATGCGCGCATAGCCCAAGAGGAGATCTTCGGCCCCGTGCTCTCGGTCATCAAGGCGCGCGACTTCGACGAGGCGCTCTACATCGCCAACGACACCATCTACGGCCTGACCGGAGGTGTCATCACCAGGGACCGGGACCATATCGAGCGCGCCAAGAACGAGTTCCACGTGGGCAACCTCTACATCAACAGGAAGATCACGGGGTCGCTCGTGGGCGTCCAGCCGTTTGGCGGCTACAAGATGTCGGGCACGTGCTCGAAGGCGGGAGGCCCCGACTACCTCCTCCTGTTCATGCAGCCAAAGACGATAATCGAACGTCTGTAGGGCCAAGAACATAAAACCATATATATGCGAGCGAAGAATTGGGGTGGTGATACCATCCCGCGCTTCGAGCTTGACAAGGCAAAGCTGGCAACCCTGATCAGGCGCGCACAGCAGGCACATGCGCTCTACGAGCGCAGCAAGGGGCGCACAGACGACCGATGGGCCGAGTGGTATGCAGGATACATCCTGGAACAGCTGAAAAAGGAATCCGACGAACACACGAACTGACCGCGCCTTCGCGGCCCTCTTTCGCCCCCTATCGACCTAATTACCGGCACGTGATCGAATGGAAGGACTATACTATGTGCTGCCCGCACTCCTCATCGTCTTCATATCGATACTCGTGGTAAGAGCCGCGGGCATCGCGCTCATGATGACGGGACTCGAGGAGCATCTCGCAAAGTTCCAGGCGCTCTCCGCGTTCACCGGCACTGGATTTACCACGCGCGAGGCGGAGTTCATCGTCAATCATCCCCGGCGCAGGAAGATCATATCCTGGCTCATGATCCTTGGCAACGCGGGCATCGTATCGGTCATCGTGACGATCGCCTCCACGTTCTTCTACAGCCAGGGATACAATATCTCGCTTAACGCGATACTGCTCTTCGTAGGACTTGTCGTGCTTTACAAGGTGGCGACGAGCAAGGTGCTTTCCGGATACTGGGAGCGCTTCATCGAGAGGAAGCTCTCACACACCAAGTTCTTCGAGGAGGCGCCCACCGAGAGCCTCCTGCACCTGCTCGAGGGATACGGCCTCGTCAAGGTGTTCGTGAGTGAGGCGCCCTACCTTGTCGGCATACGCATTGCGAACCTCGAGTTCACGAGGAAGAATCTCCTCGTGCTCGGCATCGAGCGCGAGAGCGGATGGATACCTGTGCCGTCGCCCGAGGTAGAGATCAAGGAAGATGACAGGCTCGTCGTCTACGGGCCTCTTGACGTCCTCGGGGAATCATTTAGCAAGGCCCCACCATGAGGGAACACGTCATGCGTTGCAAAGACCATGGGCGCTGGCCCGTTCCAAACAGCTACGCGCGCCACGTGCCGAGACACGGCATACAAGGGTCGTTCTGGGAGGACCGCCTCGACCGCCGCCATTGCGGTGTCGACATCTACGCGCCAGCGGGAAGCAGCGTGCTGGCGATCGAACGCGGGGAGGTCGTATCCACGGGCATCGCAACGTCCCCCGCGCAGCGACACTACTGGAACGTGACATATCATGTCACTGTCCTGCACGACTCCGGCTTTGCGGTGCGCTATGCGGAGCTCGAAGATTTCATGGTCCCGGAAAACGCCCGCGTCGCGGCGGGGGAGACGCTCGGACACGTGGGTCGCGTCATAGACCCGTTGCGGGTGACACGCGACGACCCCCCATACGTCCAGAGGCTTTCTGTCAGCACCCCGTCCATGCTCCATGTGGAAGTCCATGACAGATGCGCAGATCCCGAGAAAGAACGTCGTTACAGCGGCGGCAATTGGTTTTCAAACGAGCGCCCCCCCTGGCTCGTCGATCCCACACCCCTTCTTATGCGCCTCGCCCCAGGGGACAACCCCGCACGGTAGGCCTTCCGTCCCGGGGGCTACCTAGCTTACGTTCGCATATATATGAAAAAAAAGTAGTTAAGTTTAAATTATATAACTTCGAGCGGAAGTGATGGTCGATCGCGTGCATGTCCTTCATCTCGAGGATGACAATGACGATGCGGAGTTGTACCACCTTCTTCTCGCCCGCATCGCGGACCAATACGACGGGCCGCACCTCGAGTTCACCTTGGCGTCGTCGGTCGATGAGGCGATGCGCCACGTCGAGGAACAGGACTTCGACGCCGTCCTGTGCGATTACCAGGTGGGCGGCGAAACAGGCATAGAATTCCTCGAATGGTTCCGACAGCGCCATGCGCACCTGCCCTTCATCTTCCTCACGGGGCACGGGGACGAGATGGTCGCCCGTGAGGCGTTCATGGGTGGCGCAACGGACTACTTTGTCAAGGATACCGGCCTCATGGGCCCCGAACGCCTCTACAATGCGCTTATCCATCACGCAAAGAACCATGAAAACGGGCGCAGGAAGAAGATGTTCAAGGACACGCTC
>RXIG01000006.1 GCA_004212155.1 archaeon | reverse complement strand
GGGATAAACCAAGCGTTAGCATCGCAGGCAAGCAGAAAAATTTAAAAAGCATAATCTTAATTGAGATGCTAATCCAGTAATCAGGAGGATAATCAAATGGCAAAAGAGAAACCCCACATGAATGTAGCTTTTATAGGTCACGTCGACCACGGTAAGTCTACAACCGTTGGACAGTTGCTCCTTCAGCATGGAGACATCAGGGACACTGTCATCAAGAAGTTCGAGGACATGGGAGAGAAGGGAAAGACCTTCAAGTTCGCTTGGGTCATGGACAGCCTCAAGGAGGAGCGTGAGAGGGGGGTCACTATCGACCTCGCTCACAAGAAGTTCGAGACTGACAACAAGTACATCACCATCGTGGACTGTCCCGGTCACCGAGACTTCGTCAAGAACATGATCACCGGCGCATCGCAGGCCGACGCCGCTGTGCTCGTCGTCGCCGCCAACGACGGTGTCATGCCGCAGACGAAGGAACACGTCTTCCTCGCACGAACGCTTGGAATCACCAATCTCGTCGTCGCCATCAACAAGATGGACGTCGTCGACTACAAGGAAGAGAAGTTCAACGAGATCAAGGACGCGGTCTCAAAGCTCATTCGCGTCGTCGGATTCAAGCCCGACCAGACGCCGTTCATCCCTGTCTCTGCGTTCCATGGAGACAACATCACTGCAGCATCGGACAAGCTCTCGTGGTACAAGGGCAAGTCACTCATCGACGCCATCGACGCGCTCGAGCAGCCACAGCCCCCGATCGACAAGCCGCTCAGGCTTCCGGTCCAGGACGTCTTCACCATCACCGGTGTCGGCACCGTCCCTGTGGGCAGGGTCGAGACAGGCATCATGAAGCTCGGTGACAAGGTCATCTTCGAGCCCGCCTCATCGATCGTCGGCAAGCCCGTGACCGGCGAGGTCAAGACGATCGAGATGCACCACGTGACCCTCAAAGAGGCACGCCCCGGTGACAACGTCGGATTCAACATCCGCGGCATCGGCAAGAAGGACATCCGGAGGGGCGACGTCATAGGGCACGTCAACAACCCGCCAAGCGTCATCACCCCGAAGGACACCTTCAGGGCGCAGATCGCCGTGCTCACGCACCCGACCGCCATCACCGCCGGATACACACCCGTGTTCCACGCCTACACGTCACAGGTCGCCTGTACGTTCGAGGCGCTTGTCGCAAAGCTCGACAAGAAGACCGGTGGTGTCGCAGAGGAGAACCCCAAGTTCCTCAAGTCCGGTGACGCCGCGATCGTCGAGCTCAGGCCGACGAAGCCTATGGTGCTCGAGAACTACAAGGAAATCCCTGAGATGGGACGCTTCGCAATACGCGACATGGGTACTACGGTAGCAGCTGGCATGTGCATTGCAATCCACAAGGGCGGACAGTACTAATAACCCCATAAGGGTTAGCCCTGGAGGCGATTGGATTGCAAAGAGCACGTATTAGACTCGCAGGTACTCAACCCGAGCGGCTCGACGAGGTCTGCGACCAGGTCAAGAAGATCGCCGAGAGGACCGGCGTCAACATGGCCGGTCCCATCCCGCTACCCACGAAGAGGCTCAAGGTGCCGGTGCGAAAGTCGCCTGACGGCGAGGGCACCGCCACATGGGACCGCTGGGAGATGAGGATCCACAAGCGTCTTATAGAAGTCGACGCGGAAGAACGAGCGATGAAGCAAGTGATGAGAGTGCGAGTACCCGAAGGCGTCAGTATTGAAATCGAGCTGATCTCCTAACGGAGGTCAACCTTTTCTTCTTTTAATTATATTCTTTATAATTATACAATTGTAGTGAATAAGCGGAAAATTATTTATAAATTGTTTTTACAATTCATATAATGTCGGCAAAAATATGTTTTTGCTTATTAATTCTTATTGTATCGCTTTTTTTAACACCAAGTGCGTATGAAAGTACATATACTAATATTTTAGAGTATGAAATTTCTTTGTCTGATCTAAATGGACCAGTAGAAATTGATATTCATTATCTGACTAATCAAGATAGTTTAATTACGTTCGATTTACTATATAAAATGAGGCACACTTTAGAAGAATCATACTTACTTTCAACTTTAGATGATATAAGTATACAAAATGGAAATCACGAACCGGTCAAATATTCTATAGAAAACAATCGAATTACAATAAATGAACAAGTGAATGAAATATTCATATCATATCAATTGGATGAAGATGTTATTTTAGGTATTAATGATATCAATGAAAATTATGTTTCAATGTCTTTTGAAGAAACATGTTTATTCTTGTCACCAATTGGCACTCTGCTATTTCCCTTAGGGCATGAAGACGAGATTAGTTTGGAATTTGATTATCCCGAGGATATGATGATTATTACAAACTATCATGAGGAAGATAAAGATGTATATTCATGCCCAAAAATATTCGAGGAACGAATTGTCGATCTCTATTATGGCATTACGATAATCGGTTATCCCTATAAATTATATGAGAAACAACAGGGGGACACCCTGATTCAATTATGTTATTTTGGCACAGATGATGAAAATAAACGCCTGCCCGATACGTCGTGGGGGCCGATTCTAACATCCTCAATCGACGAAGCTTATGATTTTAACCTAGATTTGATCGAATGGACCATTGAAGAACTTGAACGTATTTACGGTGATTTTCCATTAGAAAAGTACATAGTTTTCGATAGAGGCAATTCGAGGCATTATAATTGGGCTTTTGGTATTGAACCTTCTTATTACTATGAACGCATATGCTGGACGATACACCACATGTTTCATGCATATAATTTTGGAAGTATGGGACTTATAAGAAATAGTGACAACTTTTCATATGAGGAAGGTATCAGCATGTATTACCAGCACATGCTCGCCTATAAATATACGGAGAATGAACTGTTCCTTGGTGCATTCTATATACATTATCTTTCATACATGCTCCGTGCAGACAAAGGACTTCTTCCTTCGCGTCAAGCTTTTGAATCAGACGACCTGGTTGAAAGGGATCAGACAAAGTATGTGTGGACAGAACTAGCGATAGCCTTGTTGGACAATACAATACTTTCAAAATCAGAAGGGACATACTCTATTGATGATGTACAAAAATACTTGTATGAACATAGGGGTGAAGAGGATGTCAACTTATATACTTTGAGAAAGGCCGCATACAAAGTCACGGGCAAAAGTTTTTCGTCTTTCTTTGAAACTCATTTTGAAACAATTGGGGAGTTTGGGGAAGATATACTTTTTTGTGAAGACTATTCTCAGTACTTCTCTGATCTTGTTGCATATTACGCCACAGTATACTTTAATGGATACAATTCGGGATATATGCTCTTTCACGATGTAGCAACTTTTACAGCAGATATTGATTTTTGGGGTCAAAATCCGTTATGGCACGATATCGATATGTACTTCTATCCATTTTTAGACTACATTATCGATAATTACGACATTGATAACTTGGCCGAGGAAGACATAATAAATGCTTTAGAACATTGGACTGATGTAGATCAGGGCAACTTCTTTACATTTTATGAAATAGATGGAATTCGTCCTATGATGAATGAGATTAGAGAATTAATCAGAGAATATAATCAATATGGAAGATTAAATTACGAGCAAGTGATAACTCCATTCGATATTGAGTATGATACCTCTGGGATTACTAAAATTCTTGATAAAAAAATTAACAATACTGATATTCAAAATGCGAATCAGAAATTATATTTAAATTTATTCCCCCATGTTAAACAAGAATTAATCTTTGAGATATATGATGAAAAATTCTGGTCCGATACGTTGAATTTACAGGTCACATTTACAAACGATAGAAATATTATCACAGATGGATTTTTCAATGTGCAATATGGTTACAATGGAAATGGTGATAGGCAGATCAATGCTCTTTTTCATCCTATAATATATGAAGACAAAGTAACCACAAACATTACTATTTGTCCATCAGACAATTCTGCAGTAACGTACGATATCAGAAGCGATGATGATAAATACAATATTCCATTAAATATAATCTTAGTTGAATCACCCGATATACTCCTAAATAAGGACATAATAGTGACTTATGTGGAAGGAGTACCAATAGTATGTGGTAAGGATAGCTTTGACCTTACCATTGCTCATGAATATGCTACTATACCATGTGATGAAAATGATATTATTGTACTTGGCGGACCAATTGCTAATCCCTTAATAGTCGAACTAGCAACGTTATCCTCGACTTATAAAAGCCATCAAGAAAATGAATATGATAATAATTATGATTATTTCGTGAGCAACTCTAATCCTGGTTGGGGAAAAGGGATTATTGAAAAAATTGAATATAATGGGCAAACCTATATTGTAATTGCAGGTTCAGACAGAAATGGAACTAAAAAAGCTTTAGAATGGTTCATTAATTCTAAAGATTATGATGGAAGATACATAATAATTGAATAAAAAATAAAAAATTATACTTTGATCTCTTCTACTTCGTACTATCATATAAAATTAATAAGTTAATCTCATAGGATGTATCCACATGATCAAATGCAATGCTCTTACCCGGCGTTATGACGATATCACGGCGATATCCGACCTCAACCTTACCATAGAGGACAGGGAGGTCTTCGGTCTGCTCGGCCCGAACGGAGCGGGCAAGACGACCACGATGCGCATGCTCGCGTGCCTGATCGCCCCCACCTCGGGAGATGCCACCATCGGGGGGCATTCTATCCTGGACCTGCGGGGCCAGCAAGAGATACGCCGCATCACCGGTCTGCTGCCCGAGGCGCCGGGCCTCTACGATACGCTCAGCGCGCATGCGAATCTCGACTTCTACGGCAAGCTCTACGGCATGCCGCAAGCGCTGCGCGAGCGCTCCATCAAGGAGGTGCTTGAGAAGTTCGATCTCTGGGACAGGCGAGACGATGCGGTGGGCACGTTCTCAAAGGGCATGCGCCAGAAGGTGGCGATCGCGCGCGCAATACTGCATGACCCGACATACCTCTTCCTCGACGAGCCGACGGCCGGCCTCGACCCCAAGGCTTCAAAGACGGTGCGAGACTACATCGTGTCGCTGCGCGAGGAAGGAAAGACGATCGTCATCAACACGCACAACCTCGCCGAGGCGGAGCGCATCTGCGACAGGGTGGCGCTCATCAACGGACGCACGATCCAGGTCGGCCCTCCAGGGAATCTCGCTCGAGGGCTCTTTGCCCGTACGCTCACCGTGACCCTCGCGGAAGAGGACCCATCGCTTGCAGAGGGGCTCGAATCATTCCCGTACATCGCATCGATAGAGACGAGCGGCACACGGCTTCGCCTTACGGTCAAAGACCCGGAACAAAACAATCCGTCGCTCGTGAAGTGGCTCGTCGAGAAGGGCGCGCGGGTACAGTTTGTCGAGGAGGAGGAATACTCGCTCGAGGACGTCTACCTCAGACTCATGGAGGAAGGTGGCCGCCGATGATATCCGACAACGCGAAGGCGGTCATGAGAAAGGACCTTTCAGAGTTTCGCAGGCAAAAGCTCGTGATCGGCTCCATCATAGCGATGCCTCTCATACTTGGGATTCTCATCCCTCTCTCGATGTTCGCCCCCATCGCCATGGAGGCCCCAGAGGGCCCCACCTGGGATGTGGAAAACCTGTTCACGCAGGGGAGGCTCGACCCTTCATGGGACGTGCCTGAAACTGCGTCGACGCTCGAATCCGTCGAGACAGCCGATGTGGCGCTCCAGAATACAAGGGTCGTCAACGCGACCATCGAACGTGCCGTGCTTACCGAATGTGACGTGCGCGATTCGACGCTGAAAAACGTGACGATCGATTCGTGCCTGCTTGAAAACGTCAATCTCTACAACTGCGTCGTAACGAACTCGAGGGGCGCGGGGCTCGACGGAGAGACCATCATGTCTGTTGATTCAGAGCTTGTCTTCGAACATGAGCGCGAGTCCGAGCTCGAGAAGCTCATCCCCATGTTCCTCAACACGACGCTCATACTCTTCATCATCCTCCCCGTGACGCTTCCGACGATCATCGCCTCATACAGCATCGTTGGTGAAAAGAACAACAAGAGCCTCGAGCCGATACTGGCATCGCCGACGACCGATGGCGAACTGCTCCTCGGGAAGGTGCTCTCCGCCTTCGTGCCCTCGATGGCCTCGACGCTTGGCGCCGTAGCGGTGGGAGGGGCCATCATCAACATCTTCCTCTCGCAGCTCGGCGAACCGCTGCTCCCCAATCTCACGTGGGTGCTTGGCATACTGCTGCTCGCCCCGCTGGCATGCATCATGAGCATTCTCGCATGCGTCATCGTCTCGTCACGCGTCACCGACGTGCGTGCGGCACAGCAGGTCGGCGGCTTCATCGTGATGCCCGTCATCGTCTTGATGTTCGGGGTGCTCGCAGGCGTGATACTGCTCACGCCGCTTGCGATGCTTGCGATCTCCGGCGCGTTCGCGGCGGCAAACGGCGGCCTCTACTACTTTGCAAAGGCCATTTTCAATAGAGAGGACATACTCGTACGCTGGGCGTAGGGCTCACTCGCCTTCCATGAGCGAGCGCACCTTGGCGATGTTCCACGCATAGCCGCGCTCCTCGGTCACCGGCGTCTCCAGGATGAAGGGAACGTTGCCAAGACGCGGTTCGTTGACGATCCTTCGAAACGCGTCCTCGCCTATCTCGCCCATGCCGATGTGGGCGTGTTCGTCCTTGCGGCTGTCGAAGGGATGTTTCGAGTCGTTGAGATGCACGATGTGGAGGTGCTTGAGGCCCACCGCGTCGTCGAGCTCGTCGAGCGTGTCGGCAAGGCCCCTCTCGGTGTGGATGGGGTACCCTGCGCAGAACGCATGGCACGTATCGAAACAGATGCCGATGCGACCAAGGCCGTGGCCTGAGCGTTCGACCATTTCATTGAGCTCAGAAAAGGTGCGTCCCAGTGTCGATCCCTTGCCGGCAGTGTCCTCGAGAAGGAGCGTCGTGCCCTCGGGTATCTCGAGCCTGTCCAGGCCCTCGGCGACGCGGGATATGCCCTCATCGGCGCCCCATCCGCCGGTGGCGGCGCCCGGGTGGAATACATAATACTCGATCCCGAGCTGCCCCGTGATGTCAAGTTCGGTCTGCAACGCGTCGAGCGAGCGCTCGTAGACGTCGTCGTTTTTCGTTCCGAGGTTGATGAGGTAGGTGCCGTGCACGACATACGGGCGTTGGTCGGCCTCCGTACGAAGGCTTTTGAATCGGGACGCCTCCTCCCGCGATGGGGCCTCGGCCTTCCACGTGCGCGGAGAGGATGAAAAGATCTGTCCCGCGTTGCCCCCGACCTCGCGCTGGCGCCCGATGGCGTTGCTCACGCCCCCGGCGATGGACACGTGCGCGCCGATACGCTTCATTCGAGATCTTCTCCGATCTTTCCGACATAGTTCACGAGGAGCTTGTCGTAGTAATACGTGATGAGAAGCATGAGCTGGTCGTAGTCGCTCTCGCTTGCCATGCACACGACACCGTTTTCCGTGAAGACGCCGCGCCACAGCTCGACAAGGAGCTTGAGGAGCTCGATGTCCTTTAGCTGGCGCCACTCCTTGCTGTCAAGCAGGTACTCGATGTTTATCATCGGCATCTCGAAGGTGCATTTCGTCCAGCCGATGCGCTCGTTGTAATCGATGGCGAAGTGGTTTGCAAAGAACAGCCGTTCGAAGAGGAGTGCGACCTCGACCGCCCTGTCGTCGTCATCCTTCTGGTACGCATGCGCCCATTTGGTCTTGTTCTCCTCCGTGATGAGAGAAAGCGCCTTCTCATCATTGATGACAGCAGTTATCATCAGGCAAATCTCATGGGTCTTGAACTTCCTTTTCTCCATTGTGACCACATGGATACTATGCGCATCTCTCTTTATATTTTTCTGTTTTGCGACGCGGCGCCGCACACCTTTTTGGGCAAAGAGGGGCGGTTATGAATGCGATAACCTAATATATGCACCGGTGCGAGACCATTATGTGATACGATGAACTCTATCAAACACAAGGTGGTAGTGCTCAGCGGCAAGGGCGGCGTAGGCAAGACGATGATCGCGGCAAACGTCGCATACGAGCTCTCCAACATGGGCTATGCTGTGGGACTGCTCGACGCGGACATCAACAACGGCACCATCGGGCACGTCCTCGGCGTTACAGACCAACAGCCCAAGGTGGTCGACGACAAGCTCGTCCCCGTACAGGTGACGCCCCATCTCAAGGTGATGGCGATGGACCTTGTCACCGAGGAAACGGACACGCCCCTTATCATCAAGAAGGACGCCAAGAAGAAGGTCATCGACCAGTACACGCGAAACATCGCATGGGGCGACCTCGACTTCCTCATCGTCGATCCACCGACAGGCATTGGCGAGACGGTCTCGGAGATCGTCGAGGCGGTGGGGCCAAAGGCCACGCTCATCGTCACGACGCCCCAGGAGATCGCGCTAAAGAAGACAAAAAAGGCGATCACGTTCGCTCGCAAGCACGACCTCCTGGTCATCGGGCTCGTGGAGAATGTCAGCAGCGTTTCATGTCCCGAATGCGGCACTGAGCTCCTTCCCAAGAACGAGACGACAGCAGAGTATATCGCGATGGAGATGGGCATACCATACCTTGGCAGCATACCATTCTCGGAAAAGTTCATCCAGGCCGGAAACGAAGGACACCCCTTGACAGAGGCAGCCGCACACACGGACGCGTTCGAGAAGTTCAAAAACGTCGTTCGATTCGTCAAGATATTCCTCGAGGGGTAAGGAGAAGGGAAGAGCCATGTTCGATGATGAACCGCGCGAACGAAACGCGACATGCAGCGTGTATGTCGACACCGGGCTGGCAGAGGGGATACCCCGCTCTAAGTGCGCCCTGTGCAAGGGACGGTTCTACTGCGGTCACGTCCCATGCCCGCTCCTGTCCTCAATACGCATCGACTTCAACGTGCCGCCCGTGTTTTCCAGCCGGGTCGAGGACGGCGTGCGCGACATCGTCATCGACCAGCTCGAGCCCGATACGCTCTCTGTGGTCGTGGGGCCGTGCGAGGTCGTGGGGGACCGCGAGGAGCGGTTCGAACAGCTGCGCCGAAGCGTGACGGCAACGATGGAGCGCGAACGCATCGATCCCGGCCTCCTTCGCTCCATCGCTCTCTCGATCGACACGCCCCGCGTGGCGCTGGACATCGACCATCATTCGTTCAGGGACGATCCTGTCTTTACCGCCGTCGATGAGCCGCGCCCCAACCCCTGCGAGCCGCACGCCCTCGCGTGCGAGGAGCAGACGCTCCAGTCCACCTGGCGGCCCGACGCCGGCGAACCGGCGCCGCAGGCGCTTGCAAACGCGTATCTCAAGGGGGTCGACCCCGAGCACCTGTGCAATCGCTACGCCCTCGGGCTCCTCGCCGACGGCCAGCCCATGATGCCCACGTCATGGGCCAGGACGACGATCTATGACATATGCTCCTCCGAGCTCATGCGCCGTATCAAGCGCTATCCCCTCATCGAAGAAGCAGAGGTGGTGGCCACGAAATGGCTTGGCACGAACATCGCATTCGTGCTCATGCCCCGCCCGTGGGAGTTCGAGCTCATTGAGGTCCTGCCACCGACGTACATCTGGGCGCTTGGTGCCGAGGAGACGATATCGGTACATGAGCATGAGACGTACCGCGGAGCGTCCGACCAGGCGCTGCGCGGCTCTGGTCCCTACTATGCGTGCAGGCTTGCCGCCGCTGAGATCCTTCACGCGCGCGGCAGGCAGGCCGCGGTGATGGCGCTCGAGGTGCCAGACGAGGGAATCTGCCTTCCCATGGGCGCAAAGTCGATGCGCCAGGGCCTCAAAACGGCTTCGTCGCAAGGCACGTTCGGGCAGGATGGAGACGCCATCGGCCATGCCTGTGATTTGACGGGCGCCGACACGCCGCTTGTCTACGCTCACTCGATGACGGCCACACAGGACACCCTCGCGCGCTGGTTCTAATCGGGCTCGATGGGCATCGGTTGGTCGACGCGGGGACCGAGGAGCGAAAGCCCCCATCTGAAGAGGAGCGGAGAGAACACGATCGTCATAAGTGACACGATAACGACGGCGGAGAAGATCTCCTCCCCTATTATTCCGCTTGCAAATCCATAGCTCACGAGCGCAAGCTCAAGCGAACCGCGTCCGCACATGCCAAGGCCGACGAGAGCGGAACGTTCCCGCGCGAGTCCCATGATGCGGGCGCCGATGCCGCATCCCGCGATCTTGCCGATGAAGGCAACGGCGGCAACAACGGCGATAAACGTCCAGTAGAGCCCCTTTACAGGATCGAAGCTCAGGCCGATCGATATGAAAAAGAAAGGCATGAATATGGATTTCAAGTACACTGAAAGATGCTCTATGTTCTCATTGAGACATACCTGCACCCTCAGCATCGGGTCTGGCCGCTCCCGCACACGGCCTATCACAAGCCCGGCCAGGTAGGCGCCGATGACCTCGTGGAGACCGACCACCTTGGCGAGCATGGCAAACGAGAACGTAAGGATGAACATGATCGTGAGCATGTGATAGTCGCTGTTGAAGTACTTGAGGCGAAGCAGCTTGAAGATGTCCTTGACGAGCACCTTTTCGGACAGGTAGAGCAGGGTGCCGACGAAGAGGACGATCTTGAGCGTGATGACAAGCATGCCCGACAGGCTCGGCAGGCCCTGGGTCGCCATGGCGGAGAGGAGGCCGATAAGGTAGATGGCGATGAAGTCGTCGGCAAGCGCGGAGGCGACAAGCAGGGGGCCGATCCCGCGCGTGTCCTCGAGGATGATGATGCTCGAGACGACCTCGATCGACGTGTTAGAGAGGAGGATGCCGACGAAAAGCGAAGGCACCAAGCCGAATCCGAACGCATATGTGGCCATGAAACCGAGGGCGAAGCTCGCAATGACGCCGCTCGACCCTATCACCGTCGCCGATACCTTGTATTTGGTAATATCGGAGAACTTGCTCGTGAGGCCCACATAGAGCATCATCATGAGCAGGCCAAGCTCGGCCAGCGTATCGAATGCCTCCGACGGATGGACGAAGTCGAGGACGAACGGCCCGAGGCATATGCCTGCGAGGAGCTCGGAGACAACAGGCGAGATGCCGAATCGGCCGAGGACCTCGCCGCCGACCTTGGCCACAAGAAGCAAGAGTACGATGTCAGTGAGCGCTATCATGGTGCTCTCCCTTGAGCGTGGAGTGGATGGCGGCCGCCTTCCGTGCCACATCGAGCGCATCGGCGCCGAGGATGTAGATGCATGGCTCGATGCCAAAATCGCCCTCGTCGACGATGCAGTCGGTGTGTTCGTCGATCCCTCCGATGTCAAGGCGCTCCTCGCGGCGCGGTGCGAGGTAGACCGACATGCCAAGCTCCCTGCATGCCGCAATGATCTCGGGAGAGTGGCGAATGTTGAGAAGCGAGCGTATGGCCGGCACGAACTCGTGGATGCGAAGCAAGAATTCCGTCGTGTGCCTCGAGGCGTTGAACTCGGGGTCCGTGGGGCTCAAAAGCCTGTCCCGAACGACGATGAGGCGGCCCGGCACCGATGCCACGTCCTGGGGGCCTACTGGGTCGGGGGTGCACATCGCGATGTTCGAGCGCACCTGGGGGATGAGTTCGACGATGTTCTCGTCGATAAGCATCTCCACAGCGCGGGAGATGGTGTGAAGCACCATGTTTCGCGGATTTGACGACCTGCCGAGATTGAGGCAGGCCCTGCACTCCTCGATGTCGCTGGCCGACTTGTGCAGAGCGCAGAGCTTGAGCGACTCGCGCCAGGAGATGCAGCGCGAGCACAAAAGCCGCGTTCCCTCACCCGGTTGCTCGAGTACTTCGGCAATCTCGCGGGCTAACGCATCGATATCGTCCTGGATCGGGTCGTCGAGGCGCTTGATGACGCCGGAAGCATACTTTGAGACCATTGCCTGCGTGATGCCGAGAAGCTCGGCTGCACGGCTCTGGGAATACCCCTTTTCCTTGACCAGTATCTGTGCAACAGCCTGTCGAACAGCGGGAAGCACGCGTTCGCCAACGAGGATACACGGAGGTCTGATTTACATCACCCAAAAACAAATAAAATTATCTCTCAATTATGGTTTTTATAACTATCGTCCTTGTACATAGAGGCAATATTGAATATTAAGACCTCCTTGGATGAAAATAAAACACTGGTTTTCTTTTCCCGATTGATATAGGCTATTCCTTACATATTCTCTATATGCGTCTTCTTCCCATTCTCTTTCGTGCGCACGTTTCGAATGCGCCAAGTGGCACTGTGGAGGAGGTATCACAATGATGGATCTGATAAGATAAAGATATGGCCGCAAGAGGGCATATTGGTTATCTTCTGATTAGAAAAAATTTGATGAGCTCGTTTAGAACTGCATGCGAGCGCCCATGCGATCGATGACGTAGAAGCTTACCGCGGAGACTGCCATGAGCACGACGCCCATGGCGGCTGCCGAACCGAATCGATACCCGCCGATATAGCGGTAGATGTAGATGGGAATCGTCGTGTAGCGTCCACCGTAGAGCATGAATGCAGCAGCAAGCTCTCCCAGGGATATGGCAAATGAGAAGACCGCAGCGGCGATGAGCCCGCCTTTTAGCAGCGGCACCTCGATGGAAAAAAACGCGCGCAGCCTTGATGCGCCCACGCCCTGTGCCGCCTCGACAAGCCTCGTGTCGATAGCAGCGAGTGAGGACGAGAGCGTCCGTACCGAGAACGGCACTGAGATGATGGCGTGTATGAGCACGATGGCCCAGAATGAGACGTCGACGCCAAGCCTGTTGCCGATGACGATGTAACCAAGTGCAAGGGTCACCGTCGATATGCCCAGGGGGAGCATCGTGGCCACCCCCATGACGCCCCTTCCACGCAGTGGGCCGTTGAGCAGATACGCCGCAGCAAGCCCCACGCCCACGGAGATCGCCATGGCAAGCACGGCGAACGTGATTGAATTGACGATGGCCTGGGGCGGCGAGGCCCCGATGAATCCCTGCGTGTCGGGAAAGAAGAGCTCCTTGTACCATGCGAGCGTGTATGTGGTCTCGCCGTGGACCGTGCGCCTGAGCGACTCGCCTACGATGCTTGCGAGCGGGCCGAAGAGGAACGCGCCGACGCATCCGGCATACGCTGTGATGCCCGCCTTTTGCCACCGCGCAAGCGATGTGAACGACCGTTTGATCCTGACGCCCTGGGCGCCGCCGTGCACCCGGACGCCCATGTAGAGCCAAACGACCACTGCAAGGAACGCGATCTGTAAGAGCGCAAGCGCACTGGAAAGGCCGTATGCGCCCCTGAACATGGCAAGGTTGTAGATGGCCACCTCGATGGTTGTGTAGCGCGCGCCCCCGAGAGCGAGCACGATGGCAAACGATGTGAACGAGTACATAAACGTCAGCAGCGCGCACGAGAGCACCGACTGGCGTATGAGGGGAAACTCGATATCGCGAAAGACGTCCCAGCGCGACGCCCCTACATTGTAGGCCGCCTCGCGCATGCGCTCATCGAGCTGCGACCAGACCGCGGAGACGAGCCTGAAGACGAGCGGTATGTTATAGAACGAATGGGCGAGCACGATGGCACGCCAGCTATAGAGGATGCGCAGCGGCGGTGATTCCAGGTTGAAAAGGCCCATAAGCGCCGTGTTCACGACACCAGAGTTGCCAAAAAAGATAACGAACCCGAGGACGACGAGGACGGAGGGAAGGACGAACGGGACGGTGGCTAGCGCCAGCATCTGTTCGCGTCCGCGAAATGAGTAGTTGGCAAAGACGTACGCTCCGGGCAGCCCGACGACAAGCGTGACGGCGACCGACAGGGCGGCCTGGCCGAACGTGAATGCGATGACGTCACGGTAGTAGCCGCTTTCAAGAATGGAAAAAAATGGGGCAAGCGAACCGCCCCCCCCTATTCCCGAGAGGAAAACGGAGAGGAGCGGCGCGCCGATGGCAAGTGCGAACGCGATCGCCAGCGCTGCCAGCAGCGCATGCCTGCCCCTTGCGAGCATGTGTCGTCAGCCTCCTATGGCTGCAATCCAATCGTCCGTCCATGTGTCGAGGTGCGTGGCAAGCAGTGTGCGGTCAAGGTCGAGCACGTCGTCTGTTGTCTTGACGATCTCATATGATGCCGGCAGCTCGACGTTGGGATTGACAGGGAGCATGAACTGGGTGAGCGGAAGCTCGCGCTGAAACTCCTCGGTAAGCATGAAGTCGATGAACTTCTTCGCAGCATCCTCGTGCTCGGCGCCGTTCACGATGCCCGCACCCTCGATCTGCACGAAGCCGCCCTCCTCGAAGATAACGCTCTTGTAGCGGTCTGTGTCCTCGTACTCGAGGTGGTAGGCTGGGCTCGTTGAGTAGCTGACGACCATGGGGGCCTCGCCTTCCATGAACATGCCGTAGTAGGCGGTGTTCCAGCTGGGGGCGACCGTGAGGATCGAGTCGTCGATGGCGCGCCAGTAGTCGTCGAAGTCGTCGCCGTAGGCCGCGACGGTCCATAGCATGAAGGAGAGGCCGGGAGATGAAGTGCGCGGGTCCTCGACGATAAGCGAGTCCTTCCACCTCTCATCCTTGAGGTCCTCAAACGATGTCGGCGGATTATCTACCTTTTGCGAGTCGTAGACGATGGCCATGTAGCCGTAATCGAACGGCGTCAGCCGCCACTGGTCGTCCATGACAAGGTGATCGGGAATCATCTCGTAGGCATCGGGCCGGTATTCTGCAAGAACGTCCTCTGAAAACGCGCGATACATCTGCACGTCGTTGATCCCGAGCAGGATGTCCGCCTTCGGGTCGTCCTTTTCCAGAATTGCGCGGGATATCATGTCGCCAGAACTGCCCATTGACACGATGTTGACCGTGATGCCATACTTCTCCTCGAACATGGGCACGACCGTGGGGCCGGGACCCCACTCGGCCACAAAGCTGTCGTAGGTATAGATGGTAAGCTCCTTGTCGTCGTTGCCGCCGATGCATCCGCATGCGAGCGCGACGATGAGAAGCGGAATCAGTAGTAACCGTTTCATTCTATCACCTGATTATAAAATTTATAATCGGATTATTATCGTTTGCTGCCCCTATAAAAGGTTTGTGGCTTTGCCGGCTACTTTATGATGCGATGGATCTGCTTGAACGTCTCGTCGTCTGAACGCTCGATGCAGGCAAACAGCGCGCTCTCGGTGCTCTCGACGACCGCCCCCGCCCGCTCCATGCGCCTGACGCCGAGGTCACGATTGCGCTTGGTGCGCGATGTCACGGCATCGTCGACGACATAGACCTCGTAGCCGGCGTCAATGGCGTCAAGCGCCGTCTTCGTGACACATACGTGCGCCTCGATGCCGGTGATGATGATCTGGGACTTGCCCGTCTCGCCGAGCTGCTCGACGAATCGCGGTTCCTTGAAGCAGGAGAACGTGTCCTTTTCGACATACGAATGCGTACCGAGACGGTCGAGTATGTGCGGCACGGTCTCGCCGATTCCCTTCGGGTATTGTTCGGTGAGGATGATCGGGATGCCGAGCACATCAGCGCCCTGGGAGAGTTTGAGAATGTTTTTGATCGTTGGATAGGGGTCGTAAAGCGATGGGACGAACGCCTCCTGCACGTCGATGATGAGCAGCACGCAATCCTCGCGCCTGAGCCTCTGCACGCTCATTCGCCCACCACCGTGGTGATGACCTCGCGGGTGCGCGGCTTGTTGTCAAGTTCGATGAATACGATCTGCTGCCAAGTGCCCAGGATGAGCCTGCCCTTGTGAACGGGCACCGACTTCGACGGGCCGAGCAGCGAAGCGCGAAGGTGCGAATGTCCGTTATCGTCATGCCATCGCTTGTGATGCTCGTACTCCCAGCTGCGCGGCACGATATGATTGAGCACCGTCTTCATGTCCGCGACGAGTCCCGGCTCGAACTCGAGCGTCGTGATGGCGGCCGTCGAGCCGACGGTGTAGATGTTTGCGATGCCCTCCTTCACGCCGGAGTTGTCGATCTCGAGCTGCACACGGTCTGTGATATCGAGGATATCGAGCTCATTGGTCTTTGGCAAGACCATCTTTTTTGTATACACGGTCACGTTACCACCTGGACCACTGTGGAAATGGCAGAATAAAGAACTTACTGAAAAAAAGAACTAATATCTACGATACGAACGTAGCATAGAGGAAGAAAACGCTATAGCCTGCCCTAGAGCAGGTCCCGTTCGTTGCGTATCTTTTCAAGTACCGCCTGGTAGAGAAAGTCCGACTTGGTCTTGTAGTATCCCTTCTTTACGAGGGCCTCTATCTGCTTCTCTATCTCAGGGGGCACGCTTGTCCCAAGAGTTCTGTTGACTCTCACTTTTACCACCAATATATTATAATATATGTTCTAGTTTAAATATTTTTTCAAAATAATTTACTATGTTTAATAAATAATTACACAACTAATAACACACAAATCTTAAATTATTCTAAGATTAATGAAAAAAGAAAGAAAATATTAGAGAATATAAGTTATCTTATGTGTTCATTTGTGAGAAAAATTCGTGCCCCCTGCGCTTCATGCGCAGGATGAACGTCGGCGCGAGGCCCTCGAGCTTGTCGACGTAGCCCTCTTCGTAAAGGGATTCGGCATACACGCGAAGTTCGTTCACGGGCATGTCGAGCTTCGACCTCAGAATGCTTGACCCAACATAGTAGGGACTTTTGTCGTACTGCTCATCGAGGATCGAGAGCAGTTTCCTAACATTTTCATCCTCATTCACGTATTCCACCCCCTGATACGTATAGGAGTTACTAGTATTTATAATTATCGTATATAATACTGTAATATATGAAAATATTAGAATAATATCCTTATAAATTTATAAAAAAATATCATAAGAAGAATATAATTCTAAAAAAAGAAATATAATTCTAAGGAGCAAAGTCCGCGAGGCTCATCTGTTTCGTCTTCTCCCGGAAGACCGATTCAAGCTCCTTTTCGATGATGGCGATGCGCTGGGAGATATAGGGGTCGATCTCGTAGTTGCGGATGATGTCCTTTGTCACCTGCAGGTACTTTTCCACCGATCCCTTGGAGACGGTGAGCACGAGCCGGCCGCCGTAGCACTTCGTGCACTTGCCCGAAAGCGGCACGCGCCGATAGATGGCGTTGCAGTTCACACAGCGAAACGTCTGCTTGGAAAACGAGCGCAGATTGCCGATGAGGTCCGGGATGAAGTGTGAGATGATGACGCGCTGGGCCGTGTCATCGAGGTCGACGGCGCGCACCTTGCGCGCGATCTCGAGCTGCGCCTCAATCTTTTCCGACATCGAGCCGAGCGTCTTGTAGGCCGAGGCCTCGGGGCCGTCGGCGATGTCACGCGTGGGAAGGCTGTAGTCGAGGTGCCAGAGCGCCTCCTCGGTGCCGAGCCTGTCCGCGACAGTGGGGATGCCAAGCTCTGACGGATGCGCATACTCCTGGGTCTTCTGGTAGAACGTCAGGGGGTAGCGCCTCGACGTGTCGAGGTTGTGCGCCTCCTTGTCGATCTCGAGCGGGTCGATGCGTGTCGTCATGACAAGCGGAGCATCCATCTTGCCGCCGCGATTGGCCGGAAGGAATCGCCTTGAGAAGTTGAGCAGCGCGTCGAGCAGGAGGAGAATCGCATCCTCGTCCCCATCGCAGTTCCGTCGCTTGGCCGCGTGGAAGAACGGGTGAGCGTATCCGACGCGAGCCTTCGTATACCCGATGATGCGCCCGAGCACGCCGGCCGACGTGTGTGGGGCAAGGCCGATGACGAGGTGCCCAACGAGATCGTCGGGCTCCTTCGCATTGTAAAACGCCGGCAGTCCGTAGAACTTCTCGAGCAGCTCATCAAGGAACGTGCAGCACCGAAGGATGTAGTCTGCGGCCGTGTCGGCAAGCACGATGTCCTGCACCCTTAGCTCGACCACCTGGTCAGGCGACGTGAGCTTCCTTCCGTCGGCATCGTGGAGGTAACCGAGCTCGTGCATGCGGTCGACCGACGTGTTGATCTCGCGAGGTTGCACATGGGTGAGGGGAACGTCGGTGGCATCGTAGCGCATCGTGCCGTCCTTGAAGACATAGACCCCGTTGCGGGCGCGAAGGATCGCCTTGTCGACGCGTTCGGGGAACTTCTCCTCAGACGTCATGCCGATGACGCCCTTGACCTCCTTTGGCATATCGATGCCCATGCGCTCGATGGCCCCCTGCATCTCGGAGCGTATGTCGATGTTCTTGTACGAGTACTTGGAGAGCCTGCCCCGACAGCCGGGGCATGTTTCCGAACTGACTTCAAACGTCTTGTTGTTGGCCATCTTGCATCGCTTGTTGTTGCATACGGCATACGGTATCGTCGGCTCCTTGCAGGTGGGGCAAAGCGCGGTGTAGTGCACCGTGTTGCACTGGCGGCAATACCTGTTTGCCACCTCGACGCGCAGGTAGTTGTTGTCCATCGCCTTGACGAGCGAACGCGTCTTTCCGCCCGACGGACCGACGGGGAAGAGGCCGTGCACGGGCGGCGACATGGTGCGCTCCTTGGCCTTCTCCGGCCTGCCCATGCGCCCGCCGACGGTGACGGGGCACTTCGGCCGCACCGCGATGCCAAGGACCTTTCCCACCGTCTCATGGACGAGCTCCTGCTCCCCCTTGCCTTCAGGCGATATGAGCGGGATGACGTCATCGAAGCGTTCCTTGTCCACACAAAGCCGGAACGTCTCGGACGCGATCGAGATCGTGTCACCGCTCACGGCATGCGGCACGCAGATGCGCTCGAGCAGGCGCTTTCGATCGTCGCGCCTTAGCACGAGCCTTCCGTCCTCAATACGACCCTCGCTGCACCATTCGACCAGGTCCTTCAACTCCTCGAGATCGATGTCTCCCCAGTGGTAGGTGAATCGCGGATGGAGCGGTATGCCGCACGAGCGCGAGATGGCAAGCGCATCGCGCTCGCCGATGTCAAAGGGATTTTCGACGTAGCGGGAAAACTCGCCTTTCGTATCGGCCGCCTCGAGCTCCTGCACCCACCACTCCTCGACGTACCCCGAAGGAAGAAGCACGTGGTTGTTCTCGAGGAACTCGCCGACGCCAATGACGGCATCGCCGAGGAAGAGGATCTCATCGATCTTGTCGTTGATCTCCTTGGCCTGGTCGGACGACTCGACCCGCATGACCGTCCCGTCGCGAAGCTTGACGATGGGCCCCTCGACGGAGTCGACGGGCGCCGTGACGTTGGCCTTGCCCGGACGCTCCGTCTTCATCTGCGTGCCGATGGCAAGGAACGAGTCGAGCACGTACATCGTGGCGGGGTGGATGCCCCATCCCGCAAGCCCCGTGTTCCTGGAACGCCCGTAGCGTATGCGAAATCCGCCGCGCGCCATCGGATGCGAGAAGATGGGCCTTCCCGCGATGATGTCGTTTAGGTACTTCCAGTTGGGTGCGATCTCGCCGGAGCCCTCCTTCGCCGACTTCTTGCTCTTGCCGACGTCCTTGAGCCACTCCCATCCCCCAATGGATGCCTTGTCGGTGATCTTAAGGATCTTTGAGGCCTTCTGGAGCACGCCCTCGCACAGTGCGAGCATGGCACCGCCGCGCAGGCAGTTGGTCTCGATGCGCTCGAGGTCGCGGTATCCCGTTACCTCGATCTTGTCGGTGGTCTCGCCCGTGACCTCGACGGTGATGTGCTCGAGGGCCGCCTTGACATCCTCGTATGAAGGCTTGTACTGGAGACGTACGTTGCGGTCGTAGAGCTGCACTTCCTCGTAGAACCGCTCGATCTCGTCGGCCATGACCTTGTAGCCGTCGAGATGGAGCTTTTGCCTGACGTAATCGGTGATGAGCACGGCCATGGCGGCAGCCGTGCCGCCAGCGGAACGTATGGGTCCCGCAAAGTAGATGGCAAGGTACTTCGTGCCGTCGGGATTGTGCTTGACCTTGATGCTTGCGATGCCCTCGAGCGGCGCCGACACGATGCCCTCGGTAAGTATGGCAAGCGAGGTGCGAACGGCCTGTTCGGCCGATTCCTCAATAGACATCTCCCCGAAGTCACCGTGGCAGATGCGTTCGGCCACCTTGAGCGAGACGACCTCGCGCTGCAGGCCGCTCTTGTCGAGCTTCCTGATGAGCTCGGCGACGCCAGGTGGCCCCACCAAGCTCTCGACGCGGCTTGCCATGTCCTTGGCGCGGGGCACCTCGACGTCAAACGACGGGTCAAGGCCCCGCTCGCGCGCCCGCTTGGCGAGCTGATAGACCAAGTCCGCCTCGTGCTCGAGGAGCGAGAAGTATGATTCGTATTCTGATGCCATGTCAATCACCGAAGTTCATGACGACCAGCTTGTGGTCGTGCAGATTCATGATCGGGACCTTGGCGACATCGGGCGTGATGTTTCGCATCTTCTGGAACGATGTCTGGGCCTGCCATCCGCCCGAGTTGATGAGTGTCGTGCCGCGATACGACCCGTTCCCGTTCATGTGGGTGTGGCCGGTCTGGAAGATGTCGGGTGGCTCGTCGATGCAAAGATAGTCCTTCGGTTCGGGGACGATCTGCGTGCCCATGCCATAGACGGGCGCGAGATGGCGCTTGCGGAGCATCTCGGTCATGGGAGCGATAGGGTCGTCCAGGTGGAAACCCGGGACCTGTGAGAGGAAGTCGAATATGGAGTCTCCGTGATAAGCGAGGCACTTGACGCCGTGAAGCGAGAAAAACGACGGATTCGACACCATGTGGACATTGTCCATCTCGTAGAGCTCATGGGCGAACGCCTCGGGGATGGGGAATTGCGGATTTCCACTTCGCGTCGCGTCGTGATTGCCGGGCGAGACGATGATCTCGATCCAGTCTGGGACGTAGGCGAGCAGCTCCGCCGTCTTCTTGTATTGATCATAAATATCGGTTATGGAAAGCTCCTTTTGCTGATTCGGGTAGATGCCAACACCGTCGACAACGTCGCCGCACACGACAAGGTACTTCACCTTGGATGCAAGTTCCTGCTGGCGGCTGTTGCCCTTCTCCTGGCGCAGCCACTTGATGAAGCGAAGGAACGCCTTGTCGACGAACTCGTTGCTGCCCACGTGGATGTCGGATGTGAAGATGGCGTTGACGTCATCGGGCGACTGATTGCGCTGACGCCCCACGGCGATGTCGGGGAACGCGAAGTCGTTGACGAATATGATGTCCTCGCCGAGCGCACCGGAGAACGCGATGATCTCGTCGCGGACGATGTACTTTGCGCGCTCCATGAGCCGCTCCTTGTTGAACGACACCAAAGCCTTGATATGCCCGCTCATGTCCTCGATCTCGAGCATGAGATTGTTGTTCTTCGTATACGACTTGTCCTGCACCATGCCGACAACGGTCACGTTGGACTTGAGCTCCATGCGCTTGGCATCCTTGATCGACGTATAGTTTCGAAACTCGGCATGTTCCTTGAAGATGCGCGAGAGCTTCCTGTACCTGTCGGAGAAAAGGGAGTAGAAGTCCTCAAACGTCCCTTCGGACTCGCCCTTGCCAGCAACGTCTGTTATGATACGTATATCGGGTGCTACGTCCTTGGCAGGAAAGTGTTTTGATGCATGGGACTCTTGCGGCGCGTTACCCCTTTGTTTCCACTGGAGACTGGACGAGCTCTCGTCGCTTGATCCCCTGTCGCCGTTGCCTTCGAATCGGGGGTAGAAGTAATCCTCGTAATCATCCTTTGTGACAAACGCCTTGTCCGTGCCCTCGAGCTGGTCGAGGAACTCGCTGATGCTGTCCATGTCCACTGCATCGCCGAGGAACTTGGCATACGCCTCCTCGGTGAGGATGATGCCGCGCTCTAGGAAGAGCTTTGGAATGGATACCTGCTCTGGGCTTGCAGATTGCATGCGGACCCTCACGATAGCCTATGCTGTATGGGTGGCACGTAGGTCGTGACCCGCTCGATCTTCCTGTCCTGCTCCAGGACGCGCTTGACCTGCGTCACGGGGACTCCCATGTGAATCTCCTTCGTGCGCCCGTAGCGCCCCTTGCTGACGACGCGGGCGTTGACGATGCCGAGCATGTCGAGCTCGGAGATGATATCAGAGATCCTGCGCTGTGTGAGCACCTCGCTGGCGGAGAGCTTGCACAGGTCGCGGTAGACGTTGTAGACCTCACCCGTTGATATGCCCGACGGCTCGTACTTCTCCAATAATATACATGAATAGAGTATGAGCTTCGACTGGGTCGGCAGGGTCTTTACCACCTCGACGATCCGGTCCTGCTCGATGCGCTCCTTGGCCTCGCGCACATGGCGTTCGACGATGCGTTTGCTTCGTTCTCGTTCCGCCAACTCTCCCGCCACGCGGAAGAGGTCGAGCGCGCGTCTCGCATCGCCGTGCTCCTGGGCTGCAAACGCAGAGCACAGCGGTATCACGCCCGCATCGATAACATCAAGCGACCTGCACGACATCTTCGCGCGCTGCGACAGGATGTCCTGAATCTGTATGGCATCATAAGGGGGGAACACGATCTCCTCCTCGCCCAGCGAACTTCGCACGCGGGGATCGAGGAACTCGATGAAGTTGAGGTCGTTGGTAATCCCTATGACACTCACCTTCGCGTTCGAAAGGTCCGAGTTGATCCTCGTCAGGTTGTAGAGCACCTCGTCGCTTCCCTTTCGCAGCAACCGGTCGATTTCATCAAGAACGATAATTACAAGACGCTCCTCCATGTCAAGCGTCGAGAAAAAAGTATCATAGACCTTGTCGGTCGGCCATCCCGTCAGGGGAATCGTCTGTCCGAAGTACTCTCCCAGCTTTGCAAGCAGGCGATACTGCGTGTCGACAACCTCGCAGTTCATGTAGATGAACCATACGGGGCATTTGTGCGTGGTAATGGTCGACACGAAGTCAGGCACGGTCCTCGTGCTGTGAAACGGCTTTGCAAAGAAGTTGCCCCCAATCTTTCTCACAAGGGCCTTGCCGACGTGTTTGACGACGGCCGTCTTTCCCGTCCCGGTCTTGCCATAAACGAACAGATTTGAAGGCGTTTCCCCTCGAAACACAGATACGAGCACCGATGCGAGGGTCTCCACCTGGTTCTGTCTGTGAGGCAGTTCATCTGGTGTGTATGAATGACGCAGCACTTCCTTGTTGGTAAAGATCTGTTCATTGGTAAGCAGTTTGTCGAATAGGCTATCTAGACTCTTCTGATCGTTCATTATGGCACCCACTGTTCCAGTAGAAACGGTCCTTTTTATATATTTGGGCATCCCCTTTGTTTCCACTGGAGATTTAACTTAAATTAAGATATTATAATATTTATTGAATAAGTTAGAAAACACCCTACCCCTTCGTTTCGTGTGGAGTGCACGGCAATCGTGCCAACGCGCTTCGCTTCAAAACTGAAATCAAAAGTTATTTATAGTAGAAAATTGATATCATTTCAGAACCGAATTTTGAAAACTATAACAATCGATTCTATTAATCGATTTTGAAATCAGTTCCAGTGGAAATACAGGGGTGGGTCCTCCTTTTTCTAAAAAGCTTTATTAAGTTGTAATCATCATCACTACTATGCACGAAGGGGAAACGAAGCCGCCTCTTACTCACTTTTTGCTCATACCCCATGGAATACGGATGTATTCTGAGAAAGTGGGATGTTCATACATTGATGCGTACGATGCAACTTCATTGCTTTTCAAAAAACTTCTGCAATGGATTTTCGTTGATTACGGCATACGCGAGTTCACGTTCATCGGTCTTACGCTCAACGCGATGCAGACTCGAAGCGAAGAGGAACTCACCCCTATCATCGAGATCGAGTCGACGGTCTATGAGGACCCCGATATG
>RXIG01000026.1 GCA_004212155.1 archaeon | reverse complement strand
ATCCCCTCAAACCATCGAAGGAGTACCGTCGAAATGAAACATACGATGACAATGACGGCAAAGCCAATTCTTAGCCGCGGGAACGGGCCCCTTGGCGAGATGTTGAATAATGCCATCATTTATATATGTGGCTCAGACCTTATAAACTTATATAAAATGACAAGGATGTGATGACATGCGCCGCCTGCCGTTCGTATTCGTGCTGCTCCTCGCCCTTACCACCGGGTGTCTGAATTCTTCCAATACGCCGCCGTCCATCGATGACGCATTTCCCTCCCCCTCGGCGATCGAGACGGTGCCCTACTCCACGCTCGAGTTCTCGATCAGCGCCAGTGACGCCGAGGACGATGTAACATACCGATGGTACGTCGACGATAATCTTGAGGGCGCGGGCGCCACGTTCTCTTACCAGTTTGACAGGGAGGGGACGCATGTTGTGAGGGGCGTTGCCGACGATGGCACCGAATCCGTAGCAAGCATATGGGAGGTCGGCGTTACGATCGATCACGACGCCATCCGTGAAACAGTTGCATCCGTCAGATCGCTCGACTTTACCAAAGACATCCCGTTCAAGGAGATAACCAGGGAAGAGCTCACGCAAAACGTGAACGAGGACTTCGAGCGGCGTGCAGATGAGATACGCCTCACGCAGCGCATACTGCATGCCTTCAATGTTTGGGACGGCAGCGACCTTCTTCTCACACTCAAATCGTTCTACGCGGGGGAGGCGTGGGGGTATTACGACAGCAACGAGGATGCGTACTACTATGTCGCGGATGCGGACACGCCAGCTGTCGTCAAGATGGTGACGATGGCGCACGAGCTCACCCATGCGCTCCAAGACCTCCACTATGGCATACCCACGCTCTACGAGGGTGCTAGCGGAGATGATGAGGCCCTTGCCATCGAATGCTTGATCGAGGGTGACGCAACCTACGTTGAGGAGCGCTATATCGAAACGCTCGGTATCGAGGAACGCGCCGCGCTATACAGATACTATGCATCGCAAGAGCTTCCCGACTACGATCCGTTCATCTCATCGATCGTTCTCTACCCGTACTCGTACGGCACACGATTCGTGAAATCACTCGTTACCGACGGCGGAATAGGATACTTAACAGAGGTCTATGGGGAGCTACCGGAGTCAACGGAACAGATACTCCATCCTGAGGCGTACCTCGCGGACGAGGGGCCAGTGCCCCTTGATATCACGTATGATACAACGCTTGAGAAGATGGATGAGGACACGCTGGGTGAGGGCATGCTGCGCCTCTTTCTCAATCAGCACGTGCCCATGGCACAGGCGCGGACCGCGGCAGAGGGATGGGGCGGCGATGTGTACGCATACTACGGCTCGGAGGAAGACTACGTCCTTGTATATGTGAGCGCGTGGGATACGCGACATGATGCCATAGAGTTCTTCGACACGTACTCCGCGGCCGTCGAGGCATGGGGTGGCGATTATCGCGAACTCGACCGCGGTGAGAATACGCTGCGCGCCACAAATGACGGCAGGCTCGTCGAGATGGAAATATCGGCGTCAAAGGTGACACTTGTCATACGTCCCGACAACGTGCTGTACGGCCAACCACCTGCCGGTAATTGACAGGGTCGGTGGCGCCCTCGGTGTTTATGAGCAACACGGTGGAACGCGAATCGAGGGCAAGACACGTACGCAACTGTTCAAGGTCGCTGCGCTCGAATGCCTCGAGGAGGAGTCCAAGCCCCACGGCACCTGACTCGCCAGATTCGATGACGGGGTCGTCGCCAGTGGGCGAGGCAAGGGCGCGCATGCCCCGGGCGGCCACGCTGTCGCCGCACGCGACGAAGAGATCGGCATACGAGCTTACCACTGGCCAAGCGAGAGGGTTTGGCTCGCCGCATGCGAGCCCGGCCATCATGGTATCGAGATCGCCCGCGATGCGTGTCGAACGCCCCTTTTTCATCGATTCGAGAAAACATGCCGCACGCAGTGGTTCGACCACCGTTGTGCGCGGACGGCTGCGGCCCATGTGCTCAACGTAATACCCCAACGCGGAACCGGCAAATGCGCCGACGCCCGCCTGAAGGAAGAGGTGCGTGGGTTTGCGGGACATCCGTTCTGTCACCTCATCGAAGAGGGCACTGTAGCCCTGCATGATCCACGTGGGTATCTTCTCGTATCCTTTCCATGCAGTGTCTGAAACGATCACCCAGCCGCGATGTTGCGCCTCGCTGCGTGCGGTGCGCACGGCCTCGTCGTAGTTCCCATCAACGACAACGACCTTTGCCCCCGTCTCCTCGATTGCCTTGATGCGTGCGTGAACGGTGCCTCGCGGCACGTAGATAACAGCGTTCATGCCCATCTGGTGCGCCATCCAACCGACGCCCCGTCCATGATTTCCGTCGGTTGCGGTGGTAAAGGTGACGTTGCCAACGCTCTCGTGCAATTCAGGGGACTGGAGCACCGAGAACAAGGGTGTATCGTCCTTGAACCCGGCAAGTTCGTACACGAGCCGGGCCATTGCATACGAGCATCCTATGGGTTTGAACGAGTTCAATCCCAGACGGCACGACTCATCCTTGACAAGGATGTCGCGCACGCCGAGGTCATCGGCAAGAGAGGTAAGCGAGAGCAACGGCGTTGGGCGATACCCTGGTATGGTCTCGAGGAAGTTCCTGACGGCGCGCGTCGAGGAAGGGGTGATAAATCCTGGCGCGTGCGCCTCCCTGGAACGTGCGGCGGGGTTGGGGAAATACTCTACCTCTTCTGCGCGCTCGCCATCCATGAATACACCTTTATAAGGGGGAGCTAATTATTATTTGGGATAGTAGTTCAAATATGATTCACATATAATAGGAATAATTTTATATGTTCATATGGACATATGACTTGTTATTTATATAGGTAGTGGACAGATGAAAAAGGTTTGCATGCTCATTACAAAACCACCCCACTCGGGAGAGGGAGCAGAACGCTTATGCGGGATATCGGCCCATGCACGTGCAGGTGGCATGGAGGTAGTGATCTATCTCATAGGCGATGGCGTATTGTGCGCAAAACGAAATCAGACGGGCCATGTGGGTCATCATGTGCAAACAGCTCTCGCAAAGGGTGTAGAGGTCGTAGCGAGCAGGGATGACCTCCTTGCAAGGGGGTTGGCCGAAACGCAGGTGGAGCCCGGGGTCGAGATGGTCGAAGACATCGAGGGCAGGATAGTGACCGACGTTATGGAACATGCCGACAGGGTGATATCATGGTAAAGGAACAAAAAGCGCTCGCGTGCATGCTCTTTTCCGGCCCATACGGGAGCCAGGATGCGGACATCATGGCACGCATAGCTGAACGTGCGCTTGACATGGGATATGGCGTCAAGATCTTTCTCTATGGAGATGGCGTCCATGCACAGATGTCGGGACAGCGGCCCAAGGCATTCTTCAACGTTGGCGACGCGCTTGAACGGATCGCAAAGAAGGGTGGGAATATAAAAAGCTGTGTCCGTTGCTCCGAGGCACGCGGATATCTCGATGGTGGCTATGATGATGACAATGAACGCTACATCTCATCGAAGTCCCTCGACGCGGTGAGGATCTATAGCCTGTACGGCTTCATCGACATGATCAAGGACGCACACACCATACTGACGTTCGGGAGTACGTGATACGATGAAACACATCATAGTTGAGCTATCGCACCCTCCGTTCGGACATGAGCATACGTTCGCCGGGCTCTACGTTGCCACCGCCTCGCTCTCCAAGGCGATGGACGTGACCGTGCTCCTGCGCGGTGATGCTGTCTACACGGCGATGAAGGGGCAGGTGGAGCCGCAACGGCTCATCGCGCTCCCGCCCACCGAACAGCAGGTGGAAGACATTCTCGCCCTTGGCGGGCGCGTGATCGCCGAGGCGCATTCGATGGAAGTGCGCGGCCTCGGCCCTGAAGAGCTCGTCGAGGGCATAGAAGTGTTGAGCACGCAAGAGATACATGACCTCCTTCTCAACGAAGGAGATCACGTGGTAGCATTTTGAGGTGATAAGAAATGGCAGATGAGGAATTGGATGTTAAAGGGCTCACGTGCCCCGGACCGCTTGTAGAAACGAGAAAGAAGCTCAAGAGGATGGAGGTCGGAGCAACGCTCCTGATACGGGGCGACCACGCACCCTCTAAAAAGGAGGTGCCTGAGACGCTTGCCGAACTCGGCCACGAAGTGATCTCCGTCACCGAAGATGCGGGCGCATGGGAAGTCGTCGTAAAGAAGAAGGTGTGATGACGATGACAAAACTCACCATCATCATGTTCTCAGGAGCGCTCGACAAGGCACTCGCCGCGTTCGTGCTCGCAAGCGGCGCCGCGGCATCAGGATGGGACGTGACGGTCTTCTTCACATTTTGGGGTATCAACGTAGTGCGGGCCGAGAACAAGAAAGCACTGCAAAGAAAGGACACGATGTCATCGATGTTCGGTGCGATGATGCCGAAAGGGGCTGACAACCTGCCACTATCGAACATGCACATGCTGGGCCTTGGGACATCAATGATGAAGCGTCGTATGAAGGAAAAGAACGTCAAGTCGCTCCACGATATGATACTGGATGCCAAAGAGCTGGATGCAAAGCTCCTCGTGTGTGACATGTCGATGGACATCATGGGGCTCCAAAAAGAGGAGTTCATCGACGAGGTCGATGACATCGTCGGTGTCGGCACCTACCTCAAGGAGGCCAAGGACGCCGAAGTGAATCTCTTCATCTAGGTGGTCGCGCATGAACGCCTCGCTCGAGGAGAGCATCGTTAAAAAGCTTGCAGAGGACGGAAGACGGTCGTTTCGTTCGATGGCACGGGAGCTATCAGTGAGCACGACGACGGTAAGCAAGATCGTGAAACGCCTCGAGGAAGAGGGCGTCATCAGATGCTATCAGGCAGTGATCGACTGGCAGAGATTCGGGTACCAGTCGGCCATTTGCCTCGTGATATCGCTCAAGGTGGATGCTGACGTGGAAGCAGTTGGGTCCGCATTGCGCTCGCTTGCTTCTGTGAAACAGGTGTTCTACACGACGGGGGAAACATCGTTTACGGCCTACGCCGCCTGTAAAACGACCGATGAGGCGTCACAAGAGATAGCACGCATTCGCGCACTACCGGGGGTATCACACGTCGTGCCACACACCATTCTGCGCATGTTTTGAAGCTTTCCCCCATCGCGACTTTGCACATAAAGGCAACTTTGAACATAAAGGTCCTTTCCTCTGAACATACGCCCCTATCCTTTTTTCCCCCAATTGTTACACACTATTCCATTCATATTCATTTTATGTTCCTCCATCCTAGTCTATGTCGTGTACGCGTATCGCACCCGCCAGGTGGCGCTGCGGGACAGCCACTTCTCCCGCTGGTGCCACCTGGCAAAGAACGTCTACAATCGGGCCAACTACATCGTGCGCCAGGAGTTCT
>RXIG01000005.1 GCA_004212155.1 archaeon | reverse complement strand
TGCCGGGGTCGGCACCTATAACACATAGGTGCGCCAGTGTGTAAAATTATTGCACACTCGCACATTTCGTGCACTATTGAGGTAACTAGTTGGGTATAAAAAGGTTTCGGTAACGGCGAATAGAGCAAAAAAGGAATAAAAAAAATGGAGAACTGAAGTTGAAAATCAATATTTTTGTTTCTTAACAAAATAATGTAAAAATAATAAAAAATCTCAATATATATAACAAAAATATGTAGATAAAACATACTAAGTAAAATGAACACCATCGAACAATGCAGTACGGCTCATAATCGGCCCCTGAGCATGTTGCCCACGTCGGCATCACGCTTGCCGGTAACGGCATCGAATATCTCGGTACGAACAGATGAACCGCTCTCGTATGTGACGACCCAATACGGGTAGTAGACGATGTGCTGGTCCCATACACGAACGTCGGGGAAGAGCTCGACGGCAGCGTGCGCATCCTTCTTTGGAACAACGGGTTCGACGATGGCATCGGTCTCGACATAGTCCTCAATGACATCGAACTGCACGTTCTTCAGTCGCTTGTCGAGCGGTGACTCGATGAGGAAGAAATGGTCTGCTGGCCGCACCTCGTACGAGTCGCCCACCTTCTTGAGCTTGACGAGCTCGCGGTCAATGAGTGATGCGACCTTCGACTCGGTCTTCTTGCGAGTGATGTCACGCTCGCGGGATATCTCCTCATAGGTGGGGTTCTCACGTTTGATGAGGTATCGGAGGAATGAACGTCCGTCGGCGGGAAGGGACACAAGGTCGCGTATGCCGCGCGTGCGCGTCGTCTTCCTATCGTTGACGACGAGCTCATTCGTTATGGCGTCGACGTAGAGCGCCAGCGATACATAGGGTTCATTTTTCGGAAAAACGTCGACCATGACCTTCCATAGAGGATAGAACACCATGTACATGCTTGATATCTCGTCGGGTTTTCCAATGAGCCGTCGCTTCTTGTGCGTCTTGGCCATGGAGGAAATGCCATCGGCATCGATACGTTCAGGTACGATGATGACCTTCTCGTAGTTGACATCGCGACGGTACCGGTCTTCCTCCGTGAATGATTCGGAGGGGGCGAGCGGCTCCTGTGCGTACGTTGTGTCAGCTGGCTCGATGTCGACATGGTGGTCGTGATCGATAGGAAACTCGACAAGAGATGTGTCATCGGTCTGTGCCGCAGGCACCTCTGATGTGGCGCCACCACTGTCGGCCACATCGGCCGGGGCGTCCCGTTCGCTTGGCAACACCGGTTCGGGAGAGGAAGACAAAGAAGCGTCGTGCTCGCTAGGTTCAACATGGCGCTCGCCGAGGTCTGGGTCATCAGGGGGGAGCTCCGTGACCTCCCGGTCGATGGCACCCTCGTGGGCGAGCTCGTTGAGCAGCTCATCGACGTTAAACGAGACGTCGTACTCCTGTTCAATGGAGGATACGAGCTCGCCAAGCTCGTCTGGCTCGGAATCGGCGTATCTTTCCGCGAGGAGCTCCTTGAGATTCTCCCTGACGACATCGGGGTCAAGGTCGATCGATGAAGTTCTCTCACGGCCCTCGTGCTGTGAGATGCGGGGGCGGATCTGGGCAAGGAACGAACGTGAAGACTGCTCTTCCTTGTCGCCCACGATGGCGACGCCTATGGGAAGGTTCTTGATAAAATGGCCATCTTTGAACTTTGCAGGCATTTCTGCAGGCATGCGCCGGGTGACCGCCTTGATATCGTCGTCATAGACAAGCTTGTGGCAAAAGAGGATGTCGGTCTGAGAGAGAACGCGCGAGTCGATGGCGGCTGGCTGCTGCGTGGCGAGCACAAGAGAGCATCCCGGTTGACGGCCCTGACGCACGTACTCGATGATGGGGTCGGTGGCAGCCGTCTTCTGGCCCGAGGCCGGAACGAGGATGTGTGCCTCATCGATCATGAGCCACGTCACAGGTATGGCACCAAATATATTTTTCAGATTGCCCGTAGCCTCGTGACGCGAGATGACCTTGCGCGTGTTGAGCAGATTTCGTGCAAGGATGCCAACGACGAGCGCGCGCACGTTATCGTCAAGGAACGACACATCGACGACCGAGACGATCCCACGACGCGAGAGGTCCTTGAGCTGTGTGCCCTCCTTTGAGAATATGCCCCACTTGTCAGCGCCATTAAGACGGGCAAGCAGAGCACGGCGCGTCGTCTGTTTGAATCCCCGCTCGTTGGAGTTGATCGAGTCCTCTAGGTTGATGCAATCGATGAGGTCAGCAAGGTCGTAATCATCGCCTTTCGATTCGACCTCAATCTCGTCAACGGTCATGTAGCCGCGCCGCACCCTGTCGATGACGCGCTCGAGCAGGAGGCCCATTGTCTCGAAACGGTCGATGTTGAAGGTAAGGCACCACTCATCGATCGAGACCTCTGAAGGGCGGATGGAAAAAACGCGGTCGAACGTGTCAGAGGGTGCATCGTTTGCGTGTCCCTCTGGAAGGAAGACGCACACGTTGTCAAATCCCTTGGCTGAAAGCCCCCAGCGGCGCAGGAAGCTCTTTTCCTGTGCGATCTTGTTCTTTTGCTTCATCGACCAGAAAATGCCCATAGGATCGATGACGATGACACCTGCTCCCTTGTTCTTGGTCGCCATCTCCTCAGCGATGACGCCCAGGGTGTATGACTTGCCCGAGCCGCGCATGCCACAGATAAAGATGGCGTGCGGCGACATCGAATCAAGAAGGACGGGTTTGTTGTACCAGTTCGTGCCCACGCTCTGACTCTCGATGACCTTGCCGATATAGAGGCCGGACTTGTCCTTGTACTTATCGAAGACGGAACGCTTTCGTCCAACGTATATGTTGGAGCCGTCGTTGAGCACATTGAGAGGGTCACGTACGATTATGTGGTCCTTTCCCATAGTACCGCCTTTTGGGGTATGGTCTATACGCGGGATGATAGCGCGATGTTGCGCGCGAAGTAGAAGCTCGTCGTATTGATGAATATGTGTGCAACGAGTCCCGGAAGGATGCTACCGGTCGCAATGAGCGAATATCCCCACACGAGCGCCAGAAGGATGTTTATCGTGCCAAATATGGGCCTGTCAAGATATGCGACAAAGTAGATGATGGCCGCAATGATGATAGCGCCAAACTCGGGAAACGACTGTGCGAATCTGGTCACGAGATACCCTCTAAAGAAGATCTCGAGCGGGAGTGCTACCCATATGATCTGCATGAGAAATGTCTGAACGAATCCAGGAAGGGATATCATGCGAAGGTCGACACGTTCAGGGCCAACCTTGAGAAACCCTTTTTCCACTGAGATGACGCCCCGCTGCTTCTCCCTACGTGCTGAGATGATGAAGAGGAACAGGGTGACGAGGACTGACAAGATGGTGAACACGAGCGTTTCGAGGGGATCGGCCCCAAGTGAGAATCCTATCGTGGATATCGTGCTTTGCTCGTATAGGTAGATGACGAAGAACGTGGCGATCCAGAAGAAGTCGAGATAGATGAACTGCGCAAGCCGCCTGTCCTGCTGGTACAGGTGGGGAATGATTGCCCGAAGAAGCACCACTGATGCTACCCCAAGGAAAAGTGCTACTATCGTGCTCTGGAATACTTCAGCCGCCATCGTGACACCACATTACTAAAAAAGGGTGCCACATAAAAGGTTTTCCTTATCAGCGGTGAGCGATCTGACGCAGCCGTTCGAGTGACTGCGAAGGCGTCTCGATCGTGTTGAGCATGTATATCTTCGTCCGCTCGAAGTATTGCTTGAAGAAATTCTTACGTATGCGCACTTTTCGCTTGTCGCTTATGAGCATGTGCGGATTGCAGAAGTTATGTTTGAGCAGATAATCGAGCGCCTCGCTGACGGACATGTTGTAGAACACGTCATCATCGGCGTCACGCTCGAGGAAGACGGTCGTTGCCATCGTCGTGGACTCCGCCTTCTTCTCATCGCCGAGCAGGTCGCCGATGTCGATGATGCCCCGCTTCGTCTCGTCGAGCCTTATCGTGCGTATCACCTTTGCGAACTCGGGGTATACTTCCTGTATCGAAGACCTGATGTAGACGTTCTTCTCTGAAGCTCCGCACACGACGAGGTCGCCGAGTATGCGCGCATAGAACCAGTCATCGCTGACAAGCCGCGTGTTCTTGTCGAGGAGCAGGCCGTAGGAGAGCGTCGTCTTTCCTGTCCCCGACGGGGCGATCAAACTAATGCCCCGGCCAAAAACGTCGATGGCGGCGCCATGGACGGAATAGCGCGAATGGATCGAATGATATTCCTCAAGGAAATCCCCGGCGATCGCAAGCGCCAGGCTCTTGACATGTCCGTAATATGTGCAATTGTAGAGAAAGCATGTCTTTGAGACAGGTTCGTAATAGAGCGACAACTCAGCTTGGTCGGGGTCGTCGAGCACGAATATGCGTCCGTGGGGGCGTATAAACTCCGATATATGTTTGAAGTTATCCTGCCACATCTCCTTGAACATGGCTTTATCGGTAATGAGCTTGATGCAACATCCATTGAGCTCTGCCTTTTCCTCAAAGAGCATCATGCCCTTCAACTCATCGATGAGATGATCCTTCTTGCTTTTCGAAATGAGATTGACTGAGAGGTCCATTGAGAATTCACCCGCGTGATACTATACTTAGGTAAAAAAGTATATATATAATGCTTCCGAATCGGGAGCATGGGACGACTGGGCATCATCGCCTGCCAAGTGCTCGAAAAGGAACTAGCATGCCTGCTGCGCGAACATCGCGAGATAAGCCGCATCTATCTTGAGCGCAACGCCGAGAACATGCGATTTGCCTCATTGCTCGACGACGGCAGGATCAGGATCGTCAACGATGCCGACTTCCTCCCTGTGCGGTGCAGCGGGACCGAGGTCCTTGTTGACGTCCTCCCAGCTGCGCTCCACACCGACGTCGATGAGCTCGAGTACCGGTGCAACGCCCGGGTCGATGCGATGATGCAAAACACCTCCGCAATCCTTATGTTCATGGGATTATGCGGCAATGCGCTGCAAACCGTCGTAGCCCGCGAGGACGTACCCATTGTGACCATCGATGATGAGGGGCTCGTCGACGACTGCATCGTCGCCCTCCTTGGAAGGGAGCGGTACATGGAAGAGCTGAGGAAGACGGGAAGTTTCTTCCTCTCAAACGGATGGGTCACGCACTGGGACCGAATAGTGCGAAAGATCGAACGAGACATGGAGAGCTTCAATATGGTGCTTCGCCTCGACGACTACAAAAGAACGAGGTATATCCACACCCCAGGGGTGGATGAGGCGGACATCTTGGCTGCGGCACAGGACCTGTCAAATGACATGGAGCTCGAGTTCACATCGATGCATGGCAGCCTCGACCTTTTAGACGATGCCATCGAGCGAGGCATCGATGCATCAAGGAAGCGTTCGACCAAGGTGCTCATGCCAAAAGATAGAAACATGTGAAAAAGAAAATTCCTTTTATATATCAATAACTATTTAAGTTAATATAAAAAGTAATTGTTATGGGTAAACTGCCCTATATCATCGTGCTCATCGGTATAGTGCTCTTTTCGAGCGCCTGTATCGGCGATTATGAGGAATCGACGCCAGAGAACACGGTGAGAACGTATTACGAGGGCCTCAACGAGCGCAATCCGCAAAAAGTGTTAGGGACGCTCTCGGAAGAGGTCATCGAAAACGCCGGCGGGAGACAGGTCATCCTCGCCTCGCTCGAAGACACGATGGAGGACCTTGAGGAGGACGAACTCGTCTTCGAGATAGAGGAGATAAGCTCTGAGATCACAGGGCTGCAGGCTACCGTTGAGGCGCATATCATACTCTACCCCCGGGGATCTGACAAAGTATCACGCATACCATACACATTTTCGCTCGTCTACGAGGACGAACGCTGGAAGATTCGTGATATAGAGTGAATGTGGTATCAGCATGCCACATATGGTTCGCATACGACATACAGAGCCATTTCAATTGGTTGAAATGAATATTATTCTCATTAACACTATGTTATACATATTAAAAAAATATGTATATATAACTAATTACACCCCTTGGTACGATTAAAACGTAGACTTTAGTATCTCATTTTTTACGATTAGTAAAATCAGGCCTCCAAAAATTATTTAAAATGATGTCCAAATGGTAAGCAAAATAGGCGTTGAGGTAATTATCATGAAGTTATTAGAGTATGAAGCAAAGGACATCTTCGTCGAGTATGGCATTCCCACCTCAACAGGGTACGTCTTGGAAGACGTGGACAATCTCAAGGCCATACTGTACAAGATGGGCCTTCCCGTCGTCCTCAAGGCGCAGGTGCTCGTCGGTGGAAGAGGTAAGGCCGGCGGCATCAAGTTCGCCAACACGGAGGAAGAAGCCGTCCAAAAGGCCCAAGAGATACTGAACATGAAGATAAAGGACCTTCCCGTGAAGAAGCTGCTCGTGAACAAACCATCGCAGATCGAAAAGGAGCTCTACGTGGGATTCGTCGTCGACCGCAACAAGAAGAAGATGACGCTCCTTGCGTCGACCGAAGGCGGCGTCGACATCGAACAGGTCGCTGCCACCGCACCGGATAAGATCCAGCGGCTCGATATCGACCCGATCATCGGCATCCAGGAGTTCCAGTGCCGCGAGGTCGCGCGCAGGCTCGGATATGCCGGAAAGGAACTGCGCTCGCTTGCCACGATCATCTACAAGCTCGGCCGCATCATGCACGACAAGGACGCAGAGCTCATCGAGATCAACCCACTCGCCGTGACGCCCGAGGGATTCGAGGCGCTTGACGCAAAGCTCATCATCGACGACAACTCGCTCTACAGGCAAACGGAGTTCAAAAAGGACGTCAAGGACACGCAGGAGTACACCGACATCGAGAAGTCGGCCATGGAGGCAGGACTCGCCTACGTCGAGCTCGACGGCGACGTCGGCATCATCGGATGTGGAGCTGGACTCGTGATGGCCTCGCTTGACGTCGTCAATCACTACGGCGGCAAGCCGGCCAACTTCCTTGACATCGGCGGCGGTGCGAACGCAGAGAACATGAAGAAGGCGCTCGAGATCATCACGATGAAAAAGGGCCTCAAGTCGATATTCATCAACATCTTCGGCGGCATCACGCGCTGCGACGAGATCGCAAACGGCATCCTCGATTTCAAGCCGAGCGTGCCTGTCTACGTGCGCATGATGGGCACCAACGAGAAGGAGGCCAAGGAGATCCTAAACAAGGCAGGATATGAGCTCTATCAATCGATGCAGGAAGCTGCGAAGGCAGCCGTGAAGGGGGCGTGAGAACAATGGCAATTCTAGTTAACGAGAAGACGAAGATAGTCGTGCAGGGTGCAACGGGCCACCAGGGCCAGTTCCACTCAAAGCGCATGAAGGAGTACGGATCACAGATCGTCGGCGGCGTCACGCCCGGAAAGGGCGGCCAGATGATGGGTGACATCCCCATCTACGACACCGTCGAGGAGGCTGGTGCTGACGCTTCGATCCTCTTCGTGCCGGCGCGCATGATGAAGGACGCGGCGCTCGAGGCGATCTCGAACGGGCTCTCGCCCGTCGTCTGCATCACCGAGCACGTACCTGTGCAGGACGCCATGTTCATCATGGAGTACGCCAAGGACCACGGCGCCGACGTCGTCGGACCGAACACGCCCGGCCTCATATCGCCCGGCAAGGCGCTGCTTGGCATCCTTCCTCCACACATATTCAAGGAAGGGTCGGTCGGCCTCGTCTCGAGGAGCGGAACGCTCACCTACGAGATCATCGACGAGATGACCAAGGGCGACATCGGACAGTCGACAGCGCTTGGCATCGGCGGCGACCCCGTCATCGGCATGGACTTCATCTCGGCGCTTGAGCGCTTCGAGGCGGACAAGGACACGAAGGCCATGGTCATGATAGGCGAGATCGGCGGCGACGCGGAGGAGCGCGCGGCAGAGTTCATACGCGAGCACGTCTCAAAGCCCGTGGTCTCCTACATCGCGGGACGAACGGCACCGCCAGGCAAGCGCATGGGACACGCAGGCGCCGTCATATCGGGAAGCTCAGGTACGGCCGAGGCCAAGATCGAGGCGCTCAACGCGGTCGATGTGCCCGTGGCTACGATGCCAAACGAGGTCCCCGAGCTCCTGCGAGAGATGCTCTAAGACGAGCCTCTCATTTTTCTTTTCTTACCTTCTTTTTTTATCATCCCAAACAGTACACATGCCCATTATTCCCATCGCACACACTGACATATATACGCCCATCGACCACCGGAATGTGTTCACGAATTGATCCCTTAAGACCCTCAATGATGTCAATTATATGTCCATCGCCCCTATCGACGATGTAGATCGCACCGCTTCCGTCCTTACGTCGAACGCTTACCAGCAAGGAGCGAGGGGTGACCGTTGGCGCAATGCCAGATATTATCCTGTCAGTTTCGAAGAAATCACTTGGTGATGAATAGAGGAGGGCCGACTGCCAGAGGATCTCGCCCGTTGCCGCGTCCAATGAGAAGAGATCGCCTGCATACTCCCCATTGTAAATCCCAAAATAGATGATATCATCATGTGTGGACACCGTTTTGTACTCCTTGTCCTGCGTATCGAACTTCCATGCCGTATCCCCTGTTGGTGTGATACCAAACACATCGTTGATGGTGCCCGCACACAGTATGCCGCCCGCAAATACCGGGCAACCGGTGAAGTTCCCTAGCCTTTGCTCAGGGTCCACATGGTGCCACAACTCCTCACCGGTATCCGCATCAAGGCACAAAACGCCATCAGTCACTGTTGTTACATACAGCGCTCCCTCATGTAGGATGGGTTTTCCGTAGCCGAGCACCTGTATCGTTGTGTCGTATCGCCATATGACGTCGCCATTATCTGGCTCTATGCGCACTACGGACGAGGTGCCATGGGTGCACAGAAATAGTGAATCGTCTGCGATGAGAATATCGCTATAGCTTCCGGGATCGGTGGTATACCGCTCCTCCCACACCTGTTCGCCAGAGCGTGTATCGATACAGTGCAACGTGCCTGCATTATCGCCAACGAACACGTGGTCTACAAAGACGGAAGGCGTGTTCATCACATCCGCACCAACATCATGTTCCCAGAGAACGCTCCCATCATGCAGGTCGAAGCACGTGACGACGCTGTCTCCGGCCACGAATGCCCCCTCTTTGGCAACGACAAGGCCTCCACGGGCTATCCCGGAAAAGGGCGCATCCCATATGATCGAGATATCCTCAGGGAGCGTAGAAGGCGTGTACGAGCTGTTGTCAGACGTCTGGAGTTGCGGCCAGGACGTCTTTCGCTCATACGCATCGGCCGAGATGCCTGCAAAGATGACGATGCCACACAGGATAATGCCAGTGATGCTCACAGCGTTCGTAATATCACCATTCACGTATGTATGTAAGTATATATTAAGGTATGTCCGAATGGGAATCCGCTCAGGATGACAACCATTATTTTATTAAGCGCTTCTTACCAGATGATACAATGACGGATGCCATGCTCTTTGACATCGACGGCACGCTCATCGACCACAAGAAGGCGCAAAAGCTGGCGCTTCGTGATTTCTTCACAGACCATTGTGTAGACCTGAACACCGACTGCGAGACGTTCATTTCACTCTGGTCGAAAGCGGGCGAGCACTACTTCGGTAAGTACATGTCCGGCGAGGTATCGTTTCACGACATCAGGGCACTGCGGTGCCAGAGCGTTTTCTCTTCATGCGACGTTTCGCTTACATGGGATGATGCTCAGCGACTCTTCCATACGTACCTATCGTACTATGAGCGCCACTGGGCGCTCTTCGACGATGTCTTACCTTGCCTTGAGAAGCTTGAGGACATGCCAATGGGCGTGATATCAAACGGAGACAGCAGCGAACAGCGAAAGAAGCTCAAGGCCACGGGGTTGTCAGACATGTTCGAGGCTGTCGTCATATCGGAAGACATCGGCACCCCAAAGCCATCAAAAGACATATTCGTATATGCCGTGGATGCGCTTGGCACATCCCCACAAGAAACATATTACGTAGGTGATGACCTGTATGCAGACGTCTATGGGTCTGCCAATGCTGGAATGAAGCCTGTCTACCTGAGAAGATATGGCGAACCATGCCCGAAGGATGTGATGACATCGATCACTTCGCTCCACGAGCTGAGTTGCGTCATATGATCATCGATGCAGCGGATCGTAAGTCTTTTTAGCCTCTTCAGGGGTCATAGAGACACGCTCTATCGGATAGGCAAGATCTCGAATCCCATGCAGTGAGCGTACTACCTTGGCGGCCTCTTTCTGTACTTCTCCGGAGACCCGCCTTATTATTTCACCGTAGGGGGAACAAAAGCAATCGACCACGGGCAAACAGCTATTGGAAGAGTGTCGCACACGTTCAGGATATGAGAATGAGCCAGCAGATAAATCAAAAACCATATCTCGAGGATCGTGGCGCAATGTGCCCTCACTGCATGTCGGAGGGACGTTGCCACGAACGAGCATATATAGTGTGGCAAGACGTTGATGCCCGTCAAGGATAAGGTCGGACCAGTTTTCCGCCGATGCACCCCTAACAGATGTTACTGACCTGTCAGGGGGTCGCCACAAAACGAGCGTACCGCACGTATAGCCACCGAGGAGCGACGTCATCAACTTGCGTGCCTTCTTTCGCGACCACACGTAGTGCCGTTGAAATGAGGGGGCGGCAAGACGACCGTCAGCCAGCATGTCGAGGAGCTCATCGATGACCATGGCATCGATCGGCCATCTCACATATATCCTTTACTGCAACCTCACGCGCCCACCGTCACGGAACCATCGACGAAGCGGCACAACGTCGGATCCTCGCCATGAACGGATATCGCACGTGCATATTCCTGGCAGCTCGAATATCCGCACGCGCCGCAGTCGTGGCCAGGCAGGCGCTCTGCCAATCGTATCACGTCCTCATCGGATATGCCCTCGAGGTGCGTCCTCACCGCACGTTCGCTTACGAGGCGAGAGACGGTAAGGCCAATGATGACAAGCATCGGCACGGTAAGCAGGTAGCGCGAGAGCATGAAGTCGATGCCGAGGAACTTCGACTCGACGACGAGCATAGGTACCTTCGTCACGGCCCACGCACTGAGGATGATGACGATGTTGGTAAGGCTGGCACCCTTTCGCATGAGCGACTGTGTGAGGGGGAACGCGGCATAGATCGGCCCGGCAAAGACGGACCCCATGGCGATCGATGCGACGATACCCTTGACCCCAGAGGAGGAACCAAGCAGTCTGATGATCGCCTGATGGGGTACCCAGACGTCGATAAGCGTAGCGATGATGATCACAGGCGGCAGGATCTCTATCATCTCGCGGACGAACACCCAGCACATCGATGCGGATTCGCCAACGATCGACGTGTCATAGAGCGCTGCCGCCACGTAACATGCCGCCGTGAAGACAATGAGCTTGTTGGAGCGCAGGCGATCAAAGGATGGCATAGAGCACCACCATGCCTCCCGCTATGACAAGCGCGGCGAGGAAACTTACAACATTCCGAATGATTGTGAAGCGCGTGCCGAAATACTCACGCTCGATGGGGGCCGTTGCGAATCCCACCATGGTGAGTGTCGTAATGAACGCCGCCACGGCGACAAGATGCGCACCCTTGGCGATGAGCGAGGCGGAAAGGGGAAAGGCAACGAACGCCGGCATGATGGTGACCGTGCCTATGGTCGCACCGGCAAGGCCGCTCAAGGCCACGTTCTCGCTGCCAAGCAACGACGATATGACGTTTGGGGGCACGATCGTGAGAAAGAGACTCACGAGCGCCAGGACGGCCAGTATGTCTCCAGCGATCGAGCCGAATCTCGAGCGGGCAACCTTGAGTCCCTCCCATGTTTTGGCCGAATCCTTCTTGAAGGAAATGGCAAGAGCGCCAACGGCCGCCGCGATGAGCAGTATGACATGCACATTCATGACAATCACTTATTACAATGTGTAATATTACACTACGTAATATAAAAATATTACGGTCCGTAATGTAATAAAGTATAAAAACGCGCGCATCCAAGGGATATCCATGCAGAAGAAGGTCCCCGAGAACCTCATGACATACCTCATTCTCGATCTCATACGCCAGCAACCACGCTACGGCTACGAGATCGTCAAGGAACTCGAACATGCATCCAACGACCACTGGGAGCTAAGCTACGGAACGGTCTACGGGACGCTCAACAGACTTGAGCAGCAGGGCATACTGGAGCGGATACAGACAGAAGAGGAAAGGAAATACTTCGGCCTTACCAAAAAGGGAGAAGAGTTCCTTGAAGGTCAGGAAGCGGAAATCAAGGAGTTGGGCGTTCGCTCACGCGAGGTCATACTCGGATTCTTAAACATCTACCGCAACATCCACGGCCGTGAACACCTCGAGCGGCTGCTCGACGACATCCAGGAAGAGTTCAAAAAAGAATGATGATGTGCCACTAATAGAGGTGGCACGAGACGAAGTGATCCTTTTCTACCTCGACAAGCTCGGGCTCCTCGACGCTGCAGCGCTCCATGGCCGACGGGCACCTGTTGTGGAAGTGGCAGCCTGGAGGCGGATTGACCGGACTTGGCACATCCCCTGTGAGTATGATCTGTTCCGTCCTGCGATGAGGGTTGGGGATCGGCACGGAGGACATGAGTGCCTTGGTATAGGGATGCATCGGATTCCTGAAAAGCTCCTTCTTGTCAGCTATCTCCACCACCTTGCCAAGGTACATCACGGCGATACGCTCGCAGATGTGCTTGACCACCGCAAGGTCGTGGGCGATGAAGAGGTAGGTGAGGTCGAGCTCCTTTTGGAGGTCATACAGCAAATTGATGATCTGCGCCTGGATCGAGACGTCAAGCGCGCTCACCGGTTCGTCTGCGACGATGAACTCGGGGTCGAGCGCAAGCGAGCGGGCGATGCCGATGCGCTGGCGCTGACCGCCTGAGAACTCATGAGGATAACGGGATACCTGCTCTGCCGTGAGACCGACGTACTCCGTTATCTCCATGACCTTGTTCTCACGCTCCTCCCTGCCGTAGAGCTTGTGCACTTCCATCGGCTCGGAGATGATGTCGCCCACCGTCATGCGGGGGTCGAGCGAACCGAATGGATCCTGGTAGATGATGGTCATCTTGCGGCGATACGGTAGCATCTGCTTGCGTGTGAATCCCGAGATATCAACGCCGTCGTAGCGTATGCTACCCGCGGTGGGCTGATGCAGCTTGAGGATCGTCTTGCCGCATGTCGACTTGCCGCATCCCGACTCGCCCACAAGGCCGAACGTCTCGCCCTTCTTGATCTCGAAGCTCACGTCGTCAACGGCCTTGAGGTATTCGGTCTCCCTGAAGAGGCCGCCTTTGTGCTCGAAGTACTTCTTGAGATTCTCCACTTCCACAAGAGGCTTCATTCCCTGTCCACCTCCAGGCAACGAACGAGATGTTCCTCGGCACCGCGCCCCACATAACGCAGGTCGGGCATCGTGTTGACGCACTCAGGCCGCGAACACGTGCAGCGAGGCTGGAATCGGCACCCATTTGGCGGATCGATCAGATTCGGTACCGTCCCTTCCATGACCGCAAGGCGCTCGACGTCGCGGTCAAGCGACGGCACGGAGCGGATGAGGCCCTTCGTATAGGGGTGCTGCGGATCATCGAAGATCTCCTCGACCGACGCGTACTCGACGATGTTACCCGCATACATGACCGCAACGTAGTCGCAGTACTGTGCCACGACGCCGAGGTCATGGGTGATGAGGAGAATGGACGTGTTGAGCTCGCGCTTGAGGTCGTCCATTAGGTTGAGGATCTGCGCCTGTATCGTCACGTCGAGCGCGGTCGTCGGCTCGTCGGCTATGAGCAGCGAGGGCCGGCACGCGAGCGCCATGGCGATCATGATGCGCTGGCGCATGCCGCCTGAGAGCTCATGGGGATACTGCTCCATCCGTTGCTTAGGGTCGGGCAAGCCAACGAGCTCGAGCATCTCGACCGCCTTTTTCCACGCAGCTTTCTTCTCGAGGCGCTGGTGAAGCTGTATAGTCTCGATGAGCTCGCTCCCTACGGTAAAGACAGGATCGAGACTTGTCATAGGCTCCTGGAACACCATCGATATCTTGTTGCCACGCACCTTCTGCATCTGGCGCTCAGTGTATTTGGTAAGGTCCTCGCCCTCGAACTCTATCGAGCCGCCGACGATCTTTCCTGGCGGATCGGGGATTAGGCGCATGATCGAGAGCGCGGTCACTGACTTGCCGCATCCCGACTCGCCCACGAGGCCGAACGTCTCGCCCTTCTTGATCTCGAAGCTCACGTCATCAACAGCCTTGACGATGCCGTCATCGGTGGAGAAGTGCGTCTCGAGATTCTTTATGTCAAGTAACGTTTCGCTCATAGCTTCGCACCTCCCTTGAGACGTGGGTCGAGGGCGTCGCGGAGCCCGTCGCCCAGGAGGTTTAGCGATATCACCGAGATGAGTATGGCAATGCCAGGGAATGTGGCCGCCCACCATGCACCGGTGAGCAGGTACTGCCTGCTCGCCGAGAGCGTGAGGCCCCATTCGGGTGAGGGCACCTGTGCGCCCACCCCGAGGAACCCGAGTGCCGCCGCATCAAGAATGGCCGTAGCGAGCATGAGTGTCCCATAGACGATGATCGGCGCAAGTGAATTAGGCATCACGTGGCGTAGGAGTATGCGAATGTGTCCTGACCCGATAGCGTGTTGCGCCTCGATGAACTCCATCTCCTTGATCATGAGCACACCGCTGCGCACGACGCGTACCATTTGGGGCGAGTAGGTAATGCCGATAGCGATCATCGCCTTGTCGATGCCGCGTCCGAGCGTCCCTGCGATCACGAGTGCGAGTAGCAGTGCGGGGAACGCGAACATGATGTCAACGAACCGCATGATCACATTGTCGATGAATCCACCGAAGTAACCAGCTGAAAGGCCCAGTACGAGCCCAATGGCAAGAGCGATTGATAGGGCGACGAATCCGACGCCAAGCGTGATGCGTCCTCCGTAGAGGATGCGTGAGAAGAGGTCACGACCCTGTGAGTCGGTACCCAGCAGGTAGACACCATCATCTGGTGTGTCGTCGCTCCAAATCCCTGGCTTGAGGCGCTGAGGAAGATTGCCAGCCGAGGGGTCGTGAGGAGCGAACAATGGTGCGGCCAGGCACATGAACACGACAATAAGCAGGAGTATGAGCCCTGCCATGCCGGACCGGTTCTTCCTAAACTGGCGTATCGTCTCCTCAGTGCGCGTGCGTCTTTTCGTTTTCTTGGTCTCTGTAGGCATTGTCTCTCCTCACTCGTATCGTATGCGCGGGTCGATATACCCGTAGAGTATGTCAGTACCCAGATTGACAAGCACGAAGACGGTGGCGAAAAACAGGGTGAATCCCTGCACCACAGGGTAGTCGTATGCCATGATGGCATCGTAGATGTACTTGCCAAGCCCGGGGAGCGTGAATATCGTCTCGGTAAGCACCGCTCCTCCCATGAGCACGCCGATGTTCATGCCGATGACGGTAACGATAGGAATGAGCGCATTGCGTATGGCATGCTTGTAGATGACCGCTCGCTCAGATAGGCCCTTTGCCCGCTCGGTGCGTATGTAGTCCTGCCGAAGGACCTCAAGCATCGAGGAGCGAGTCATACGCGCCACCGTCGCCATGGGTATGGTAGCAAGTGCCACCGCGGGAAGGATGAGGTGCTTCACACTGTTGACAAACGCCGTCCAGTTGAGCGTGAGGATGCTGTCAAGCACGTACATACCCGTGATCCTATTGAGCTCGATGCCGACGTCGAGGCGTCCCTGGACGGGTGTTAGGCCCAGCTTGATGCTGAAGATGTAGATGAGCATGATGCCGAGCCAGAATATGGGCATCGACACGCCGAAGAGCGCGCCGAACATGACGGTATAATCAATCTTGGAATATTGTCTCACGGCAGATATTATGCCTGCCAGAACCCCGACCACTATGGCGATGATGATGGCAAAAATAGACAGTTCCAACGTCATCGGCAGCCGGGATGATATCTCGCTTGTTACTGAGTCGTGGGATGCGATCGACCGCCCAAGGTCTCCTTGCAAGACCATCTCGACCCAGATGAAGTATTGTTCATAAATCGGTTCGTTCAGGTGGTATTTCTCGCGTATGTTCTCGAGTACCTGTTCGTTGGCGTGCTGTCCTGCGAGATTTACTGCTGGGTCACCGGGTGCTGCGCGTACTAGCACGAACGTGATTATCGAGACACCGATGAGCACCAGTACGAGCATCGCCAATCGCTTTGCAATGTATCGTTTCATGCTAGCCACCTAGAAAAAGAGAAAATGAGAGGAGTGATTACTCCTCTACCGTGGTGTTGTAGAAGAACATCCTCGTCGTGGGATGTGGTACGAAACCGTCGACGTTCGCACTGAACGCAAGGATCTGGTTCGAGTGTGCGATGAAGACGTGGGTAGCCTCCTCCACGATGAGTGCGTTTGCTTCCTTGTAGATCTCTGCGCGCTCCGCGGGGTCGTAGACGAGCAGGCCCTGGTCAAGAAGGTCCTGGAGCTCCTGGTTCTTCTTGAAACCGTAGTTGCCGGCTGTGCCGACGGTCGCCGTCTTCTGGCTATAGAGCACGTTAAGGAAGTTGTCAGGATCACCGTTGTCGCCACTCCATCCGAGCATGATCATCGGAGCCTTTCCGGACTCTGCGTCCTGCAGATAGGTACCCCAGTCCTCAGTGAAGAGATTGACCGTGATGCCGACTGCCGCAAGGTCGGTCTGGATGGCCTGTGCGATGTCGTTTGGCGTCGGGAAGTAAGGGCGCGATGTCGAGCCCATCTGGAACATCGTGACCTCGAATCCATCGGGGTATCCCGCCTGCTCGAGAAGGTCGCGTGCGAGCTCGGGGTCGTAGGCGTAGTCCTCGATCTCATCGTTGTAACCGAGGAGACCTGGGGGCATGCCCTGTATGGCGACCGATGCGGCGCCCTGATAGATGTTGTCGATGATCGACTGCTTGTTGATGGCGTGCTGGATGGCACGTCGTACGCGGATGTCCTTGAACGGTTCGAACGCACCGGGGACCTCGGCGTCCTCGCCCTCGTCCCACTTGCCGTTCCTGTTCTCATCGACGTATCCCTCACCACAGTTGAGTGCGATGTAACCGACGTTCATGCCGGGAACCGATATGAGGTTGAGCGCGGGGTCGCCCTCGACGATGGAGAGCTGGCTAGGGTCGAGGTACTCGACACCGTGGACCTCGCCGTTCTGCAGTGCAAGAAGACGGGTCGTCTCGTCGGGTATGACCTTGAAGACGATCTCATCAAGCGTTGCTCGGCCTCCCCAGTAGTCGTCGTAGGCCTCAAGGGTGACGTGGTCGTCCTTAACCCACTCGACGAACTTGAAGGGACCGGTGCCCACGGGATTCTTGAAGAACTCCTCGCCGTACTCCATTGCCGCATCCTCAGAAACGATTGCGGCGGTGAACATGGCAAGGCTCGTCATCATCGAAGCGTTCGGCGTCTTCATCTTGATGGTGACGGTGTAGTCATCCACCTTGACGACTTCCTCGATGTCGGTGAACATGTATCCCCAGTACGCCCACTCACCATACTGGTTGAATGGGTGTTCCGAGTCGTATTGTCGTGCGAACGAGAACACGACGTCATCGGCGGTGAAGTCTGTGCCGTCGTGGAACTTGAC
>RXIG01000025.1 GCA_004212155.1 archaeon | reverse complement strand
CCTATTTTATATTTGTAAAACACTCGAAAGGTGTTATTATGGATGAAAAAATTACTGTCTCAATAATCAAGGCCGACGTTGGCGGATGGCCGGGCCACGCCCTGGTCAATCCCGAGCTCATGTCGATCGCCAGGAAGGAACTGGAAAAGCAGAAGGGTAAGGCCCTCATCGACTACTACGTCTCCAACTGCGGGGACGACCTCGAGCTCATCATGACCCACAGGAAGGGGCCGGATGACGAGGACATCCACCGACTGGCATGGGAAACGTTTGAGGCAGCCACCGAGCGCGCAAAGGAGCTCAAGCTCTATGGTGCAGGCCAGGACCTGCTCTCGGATGCGTTCTCGGGAAACATCAAGGGCATGGGGCCCGGCGTGGCCGAGCTCGAGTTCACCGAGCGCAAGGCCGAACCCATCGTCGCATTCTTCATGGACAAGACCGAACCGGGCGCGTTCAATTTTCCGGTCTACAAGATGTTCGGCGATCCGTTCAACACCATCGGACTCGTCATCGACCCGGCGGCGACCAGCGGATTCACGTTCGAGGTCTGGGACATCTATGAGCACAAGCGCGTCTTCATGAACTGCCCCGAGGAGATGTATGCGATGCTTGCGCTCATCGGTGCGAAGTCACGTTACGTCATCAAGCGCGTCTTTCCCCGCGAGGGCGGAAAGCTCCCTACCGACGAGGCGGTCGCGGCCGTATCGACGGAAAAGCTCTTCGAGATCGCCGGCGACTACGTCGGCAAGGACGACCCTGTCGCGCTCGTTCGCGCACAGTCGGGACTACCGGCGCTCGGCGAGGTGCTCGAGCCGTTCTCGTTCCCCCATCTCGTCTCGGGATGGATGCGCGGAAGCCACAACGGCCCCATCATGCCGGTGGCGCAATGCCAGGCAAAGTGCACGCGATTTGACGGCCCCCCACGCGTCGTTGCCCTCGGATTCCAGCTGGCCAACGGCAAGCTCGTCGGTCCCGTCGACCTCTTTGACGACCCCGGATTCGACAACGCCCGTGCACAGGCAAAGGACGCAGCAGACTACATGCGCCGCCACGGACCGTTTGAACCACACCGACTGCCACTTGCGGACATGGAGTACACGACGCTCCCGAAGGTGCTCGACAGCCTCAAGGAACGATTCACACCCGTGGAGTGAATCTGATGGACACTCCGCTCATCGTGGTCAACTTCAAGGCATACGAGGAGTCAGACGGAGAGCGCGGCATATCGCTTGCCAGGGCGTGTGAACAGGTGAGCGAGGAAACGGGCGTGGCGATCATCGCCTGTCCAACGCCCGCCATGCTCGGGCGCATCGCACATGAAATAGCGTCACCCGTATGGTCGCAACACGTCGATGCGGTAGCGCCGGGCGGCCAGACCGGGCATGTGACCGCCCAGTCGGTGCGTGATGCAGGCGCCCTCGGAACGATCATCAATCACAGCGAACGGCGCATGCGGCTGGCAGACATCGGATTTGTCGTCGATGCGTGCAAGGCGCTTGAGCTCGTCACGTGCGTATGCACGAACACTGTTGACGTGTCGCGCGCTGCCGCAGCCTTCTCCCCCGACTACATCGCGATAGAACCGCCCGAGCTCATAGGCGGCGACATCTCCGTGACAACGGCCGACCCCGGCATCGTCTCGAAGACCGTTGAGCTCGTGGAGGCGGTCGACCCGTCGGTCGACGTGCTCTGCGGCGCGGGCGTCAAGAACGCAAATGACGTCAGCAAGGCCATCGAACTGGGCGCGCGCGGCGTCCTTCTCGCCTCCGGCGTCGTGAAGTCGCCAGACCCCAAGCGTACGCTCACCGACCTCGCCTCAGCGATCTAGGCATGCGTGCAATGCCGCAGGTATGAACCCGATGGCCGTGCATGTTTCAAAGGGTATGCCCTGACCAGTGATGTCAAGATGGTATACCCCTTTCTTTCGTACCTTGTTTGGCAGGCCCTTCCTGCCCAGGCCGACGATGAAGTTGGCCTTCATGCGCTCGCCACGTATCTTTTCCATCAGCTGGTCAAGCGGTATGCTTTTTTCTGGGTCGGGCTTTGACGTTGTGATGACAGGGATGTGCAGCAGCGCGATGCCGTCGCTTGTGAAGAACTCCTGGCGCATCGCGAGCTTTTCCAGATAGATGCCGCCCTCCCCGATGGTCGTGTTGCCACAGACCTCCTTGAGCGGGTCCCTGTACGGGAAGTCGATGAGGCAGAGATTGAACCCCGTCGCATAGCAAACAGGGGCTGCACGGGCGATGCTTCGAAGATGTATGTCGTGAGCCCTGTTCTTGTCATAGGAGTTGTAAAGCGAGAGCGTGAGCTGTTTCATCTATACCACCGTAAGCCATCGGCACCACAGCTCAAAAAGATATCTCAAGGAAGAAAGCATTCGCGTGCGCCAGGAATGCCTACGGCCCACTAGGACCAGGCGAACTTCCATATCCCATACCTTGTGCGGGCGCCCTGCGCAACGCCCCCGCGCCCAGGGTCCCTCATGATGTAAAGCCCAGGTTCACAAAAGTTATTTAAATAATAGCTCCTTGCTACAACGTAATACTACAAGGGGAAAAGAATAATGCCTGATATCAAAAATGCTGATGAACTTTTCAAGGATTTCAAGGCCCAAAGTGTCTCCGAGTTCTTCAAGAAGAACGCCGCCATGCTCGGCTACACCGGAAAGATACGCAGCCTCACCACGCTCGTCCATGAAGGTGTGACCAATGCGCTTGACGCATGTGAGGAGGCGGGCATCCTGCCCGAGATCTTCGTGCGAATCGACGAGCTTGGCACCGAGCATTACCGTGTGACCATCGAGGACAACGCATCAGGCATACCGCTCGAGTACATCCCGCAGGTGTTCGGACGCATGCTCGCTGGATCAAAGGCCCATCGCAACATCCAGTCGCGCGGACAGCAGGGCATCGGCGTCTCGGGCGCGGTAATGTTCTCCCAGGTCACCACCGGCAAGCCCACCATCGTGCACACGTCCACCGGGGGCAAGTACATCTTCACGGGAAAGGTGCAGCTTGACGTCAAGCACAACGTGGGCGAGATCGTCGAGAAGGAAAAGATACATAACAAGTGGGGATGGCGCGGCACGATCATCTCGCTTGAGGCAAAGGACATCCTCTACAACAAGTCGCGCTACTCGCCCTACAACTACCTGCGCATGACATCGATAGCAAATCCCCATGCACAGATCACGTTCATCGAGCCAGACGGCACCCGCATCCTCTTCGAGCGAAGCACGCACACGATGCCAAAGCTCCCAAAACCGATAAAGCCCCACCCGTACGGCATCACGCCAGACGACCTGCTGACGATGTCGGGCAACACGAACAAGAAGAGCCTGGGACAGTTCCTCGAGAAGGACTTCGTTCGCATATCGGCCTCGAAGGTGGCAGAGATAGGCCGGCAGTCAGGCGTATCGATGAAGATGCGCCCCGACAAGCTTACATGGGACGAGGCGGAGCGCGTCGTCAAGGCGTTCAAGTCGATGAAGTTCTTCGCGCCACCGACCGAAGGCCTGCGGCCCATCGGCGACGAGGAGATACAAAAAGGGCTCGAATCAACGCTTTCACCCGAGTTCAGCCATACGATCACGCGCGCCCCACAGACGTATCGCGGAGGCATACTCTTTGTCGTCGAGGTCGGCATCGCATACGGCGGCAAGTCAGGCAAGGGCGGCATCGAGATCATACGCTATGCCAATCGAGCGCCGCTCATCTTCGACCAGGGCGGCTGCGCCATCACGGAGGCGGTAAAGAGCATCGACTGGAAGCGCTACAACGTCCGCGACGTCGAGAAGATACCCCTTACCATATTCATCAATCTCGTATCGACGCACGTGCCCTACACGTCGGCGGGCAAGCAGGCCATAGCCGACGAGGAGGAGATATTCGCAGAGATACGAAACGCGCTCATGGACGGGGGCCGGTCGCTCTCGCGCTACCTGGCGGGCAAACGGCGGCTCTATGAGAAACGGTCGAAGATGAACACGCTCCTTCGGTACGTGCCGGAGACGGCACGCGCCCTGGCGCGCCTCTCGAACAAGGAACAGGACACGATCGAGGAACGGCTGGCAACGCTGATAACGGAGCGATACCAGATCGACCAGGTCGAGGAGGATGAGACGGATGAGCAATGATGTGGAAAAGAAGCTTCAGAAGCTCGCCATAGAGGTGGTCTCACAGATAGACAAGAAGAAGGCGCCCTATGTCGAGATACCGCAGCGCGGACTCTCCAACGTCTTCTTCGACGATGAGGAACGCATGCTCAAGATGGGCGACAAGACGTCGAAACGCTCGTTTATCAACATCGCGCATACGAAGAAGTTCATGCAGACGATGCTTGTGAGCTCGTATGCCAAACAGCTTGTCGAGAACAACAAGCACGCAGGCATCCGTGAGCTCTACTACGCCCTCAAGCACTCGATCGGCAAGGGCAAGGAGAACACGTTCGAGGACCAGTCCGAGTCAAATCTCATCATCGAGGACCTCGAGCGCATGATCGACGTGCTGCGCGAACAGCTCAATCTCACCGCCGATAGGCGCGGATTCATCTACGGCGACATCGAGATACGCGACGGGAAGGACCGCTTCAACGCTTCCAAGCTGGGGCGCGGCGGTTGGGCAGTGCCTGGAAACATCGAGGATATCGAATTCAAAAAGTCCAACGTCGACCGCATCCTCGTGGTCGAGACGGCGGCCATGTCCGACCGCCTCATCGAAGAGCGGTTCCCGCTTGACAACAACTGCCTGCTCGTCGCATGCCAGGGACAGGCCCCACGAGGCATCAGGCGACTGCTCTCGAGGCTCCATGGGGAGATGGGCCTGCCCGTCGTGGTCTTTACCGACGGGGACCCCTATGGATGGTACATCTACTCGACCATCAAGCAGGGCTCGATCAATCTCGCCTATCTCTCGAACACACTCAGCGTCCCCGATGCGAAGTTCGTCGGCATGACGATGGACGACATCGAGACCTACGAGCTCCAGGGCGTGACGGAAAAGTTAAAGGACATGGACCGGAAACGGATTGAGGAAGAGCTCAAGTATCCATGGTTCAAGCACAAGAAATGGCAAAAACAGCTCAACAAATGCAAGAAGATGGGAGTGAGGATCGAACAGCAGGCGCTTGCGAACAAGTCGCTTGAGTTCGTCGCCCAGGACTACCTTCCCGAAAAGATCGAGTCCAGGGACTTCCTCCCATGAGGTGTTGATATGAAGCAGATACAGGACAACTACGACGCACATGCGGTCGAGGAATCGATGATCGCATACTGGGACAACCATGACATCGTCAACAAGTATCTGGCAAAGGAGGGACAAGAGTGGTACTGGTGTGACGGTCCCCCTTACGTGACGGGAAGCATACACCTTGGCACGGCATGGAACAAGATGATAAAGGATACCGTGCTGCGCTACAAGACCATGAGGGGATATGCACCCACCCGACAGCCAGGATTTGACATGCATGGCCTGCCCATCGAGGTAAAGGTAGAAGAAACGCTCAATCTCGGATCAAAAAAGGACATCGAGAACATCATCGGTATCGACACCTTCATTACCAAGTGCAAGGAGTTTGCCATCGCCAACATGAACAAGATGGTAGAGCAGTTCCAAAACATCGGGTGCTGGATGGAGTGGGACCGCCCCTACATGCCAATCAACGATGCATACATCGAGTCTGGATGGTACACGCTCAAGAAGGCATGGGAGAAGGGACTGTTCTTTCGAGACAAGCGCGTGACCCATTGGTGTCCCCGTTGCGAGACGGCGCTTGCCGAGCACGAGGTGCGCGGCGAGTATCGGATGGTCGAGGACCCCTCGATCTACGTGAAGTTCAAGCTGCGCGACCGCGACGACGAGTATCTGCTCGTCTGGACGACGACGCCGTGGACGTTGCCGTCAAACCTTGCCGTAGCGGTGCATCCCGACTACGACTACGTGCAGGTGATGGTCGACGACGAGACATGGATACTCGCGGAGGGACTGCTCAAGCCCGTCTTCGCTCAGCTCAAGCGCGATTACACCGTCGTTGGCTACCTCAAGGGACGCGACATGGACGGATGGCGCTACGAACATCCCCTGCTCGAGGAGAATCCCACGCAAAAAGGATACTACGATGCGGGGCAGCGCTACCACTCTGTCATACTCGGCGACCACGTGACCCTGGAGGAGGGTACCGGCTGCGTCCATACCGCGCCGGGCTTTGGTGCCGAGGACCACGAGATGGGAAAGCAGTACAAACTCGACACCTACTCGCCCATCGACGAGCTGGGCAATCTCACCGACTCGAAGTACAAGGGCATGTTCATCAAGGACGCCGACCCCGTCATCATCGCCGACCTCGAGGAGAAGGGCCTCATGGTGCACTCCGACACGATCACCCACAAGTACCCGTATTGCTGGCGGTGCAAGAGCCCCCTCATCTTCAAGGCCACCAAGCAGTGGTTCCTCAACATCACCAATATCAAGCACGACATCATCGAGGAGAACAAAAAGCACGTCACATGGATACCGGAATGGGTCCACAAGCGTTATGAGAACGGCGTCGAGAACGTTGGCGACTGGTGTATCTCCCGCCAGCGCTACTGGGGCATGCCGCTTCCCATCTGGGCCTGCGAGGAGGGCCACCACGTCTGTATAGGGTCGCGCGAGGAGCTGATGGAACGTGCCGTCAACGACTGCGACCCCTGCGAGCTGCATCGTCCCTACGTGGATGAGGTTGTGCTTCGCTGCACGGAGTGCGGAAAGGAGATGCGCAGGGTGACTGATATCGTCGATGTCTGGTTCGACTCGTCGATAGCCTCGTGGGCGTCGCTGCACTACCCGCACGACAAGGAAGCGTTCAAGCGCCTCTGGCCCGCCAAGTTCATCGTCGAGGGCAACGACCAGGTGACGAAGTGGTTCTACGCCCAGCAGGCGTCATCGGTCATCACGTTCGGGACCGTCCCGTACACGTGCGTGCAGATGCACGGATTCGTCTACGACGCCTACGGCGACGCGATGCACAAGTCGACGGGCAACGTCATCGCCCCAGAGGATGCGGTGGAAAAGGAGGGCAGGGACATATTCAGATTCTTCACGCTCTGGCACCAGCAACCCTCGGACGACATGAAGTTCTCATGGGACGACATTGCATCCGTGCGCCGCATGGTCACCATCCTCTGGAACGTCTACAAGTTCTCCACCACCTACATGGCACTCGACGACTACGACACGTCAACGCCCCTTTCCGCCGTAAGCGATGCGATGCGCCACGAGGACCGCTGGGTGCTCTCACGCGCTAACAGTGTCACGCGCGACGTCATGGGGGCCATGGACGGCTACCTCTACCACAAGGCGGCGCGCGCCCTCCACGAGTTCATCGTCGAGGACCTCTCACGCTGGTACGTGCGTCTGATACGCTCGCGCACGTGGAGGGAAAGGGACGACGTCGACAAGCTTGCCGCCTACTTCACGATACACTATGCGCTTGTGCGTATCGCCACGCTCATGGCGCCGCTCATGCCCTACCTGAGCGAGGAGATATTCCTCAACCTTACCGAGGGCAAAGAATCGGTCCATCTCGAGGCGTTCCCCGAGGTCGAGGAGAAGCTGATATCCCCAGAGCTCGAAAACGAGATGGCATACGTGCGAAAGATCGTGGATGCGTGCGCCAACGCCCGCCAGAAGGCTGAGGTCAAACAACGCTGGCCGGTGCCCGAGGTCGTCGTCGAGACCGACGACCCTGCCGTCGACACTGCCATACGCGACCTTCGCCCCGTGCTGCTCGAACAGGTCAACACGAAAGACATCAGGACAGGACGCGTCGAGCGCACATACTCGGTCAAGCCGAACTTCAAGGCGCTCGGTCCGCGCTACAAGGGCGATGCGAAGAAGGTCGCCGACGCCATCGAGGCCACGCCCGACCAGGAGATCGTAAACGGCATCATGAGCACCGGCGCAGCCAGCGCAGGCGCATACGAGGTCACGCGCGATGACGTCGTGCTCGAGGAACGCATTCCGAAGGGATGGCAGTCCTCAGAGACCGATCTCGGCGTCGTCTTCGTCAACACGCAGCTTGACGAAGAGCTGCGCTCCGAGGCGATGGCGCGCGAGCTGATACGCCGTATACAGGAGATGAGAAAGCAGCTTGACCTCAACGTCGAGGATACGATACGAACGTGGGTGTCCTCAGACTTCGACGAGGTCGTGGAACGACAAAGGGAATACATCGCCGCCGAGACGCGTTCAAGGTCGCTCGTCTTCAAACAGGGCAAGTCAGGTTTCTTCAAGAAGTGGGAGATCGACGGCAATACGGCACAAATCTGGATAGAACGTGAGACATGACGTGGGCACGGCCCACGCCTTCTTATTTTTTGAATAGCTTCTTGTCAACGTCGACGCCAAGCCCGGGCGCGTGACGCGGCTGCATCATCCCTCTTTTCACCTTGACGCCCTCGGCAGGCTGGTGCTTGAGGAACATGAATGTGTCAAGGTCGATATACTTCACGTTCCTGCGCGCGAGCGCCACGTGTAGCGATGCGGCGATGGATATGGCGTTCTCGGCCATGCAGCCCATCATGCACGGGACGGTTGCGGCCTCGGCCATGCCGACGACCTTGAGCGCTGGGCTGATGCCGCCGAGCTTGTTGAGCTTTAGCGTTGCCACATGGAACGCCTGACGCGAGAGCAGGTCAGGGAAGTCGTGAAGCCCGCCGATCGTCTCGTCGGCAGCGATGCGTATGGGCGATGTCGAGGCAAGGGCGCACATCTCATCGAGGGTGGAGACGGGTTGCTCGACGAACTCAATCCCAAAGGCTGATGCCGCATCGAGGAACCGCCGAGCATCGGCAAGCGACATGGCGCCGTTGGCATCGACCCTGAGGGTCACCCCCTCGCCCACCGCTTCGCGCACGTCGCGAACGGACGCGATGTTGGCGTCCGCATCGCTTCCAAGCTTGAGCTTGAGGATGAAAAAACCCTTCTTGACCCAGAACTCCGCCTGGCGCGCCATCGACTCGGGAGAGTCGATGCTTACCGTCACAGAGGTGGGGAGCTTCGGCTTGTCGTATCCAAGCAGCTCGTAGAGCGGTGCGTCATACTTCTTTCCAAGGATGTCCCAGCACGCCATGTTGATGGCCGACTTCACCGAGGGGTTCGCATACGAGAGCGCTTCGAGCTTGCCCTCGACGTCCTCGATGCGTGTGGGATTGAGGCCCTTCACGATGCGCTCGGCCTGCGAGAAGAAGAACTGAGCGGTGCGCGCGCTCTCATCGGTCATGGAGGTCGGGTAGCCGCACCCATAACCGGTAAGCCCTGCATCGGTCTGTATGCGCACGAAAAAGCATGAAGCATTCGACACGCCCCCCGTCGCGGTGGTGAAGGCGGTCATGAGCGGTATCTTCTTGAACGTTGCATCGATCGTATCGATTTTCACGTACCAAGGTAACAAGAGCTACATTAAATATCTTTTTGTGTGCAGGCCCCGCACGGGGATTCACAGCTTCTCGATGATGTTTTTGTTCCTGTATCTCCTGCGGCTCACAAGACCTTTTTTCTCAAGGTCGGAAAGCATGCGCGACACCTTGGCCTTGGAAAACGACGTGGCGTCGACGAGCTCCGGTTGCGATAAGGGCCCATCGTCAAGTTTTGAGAGGAGCAGCTGCTCGTCAGTGGTGTAGCGCATAGCACGAGACTGATACCGTCTCGACACGTACCATCCGAAAGGGAAGAGCACGACGAGCACGAGCATGTAATACCATGGGACATGCTCATCTGATGGATGTTGCATCCCGATGAGGACATAGAGCGCCTTCCCGAGAGGCTCGCGCTCCCACTCGACGACGAGGGCGTTGCCCTGCGCATAGGTGGCAGTCGGCTCTGGCGTCAGGGGTGTCGACAGGAATAGCGTTGGGGGCATCACGACCCGGAGCATGAAGCGATCAACACCAGTGTTGAAGCTGAACGTGGGAGAGTAGACGAGCTTCTGGTCAGAGACACGAGAGAGCATCATCGACCGGAAGGATATGTCTATACGATGAACGCCCGGCTCCAAAGTGGGAATGATAATCGTTGATGCCTGACCCTCGGTGACGATGTCAAACGTCGCAGGTATGCCATCGACGCTCACCATGACTCCCTCGACGGGATATGCAAAAGTGACTGTGAAATCGGTCACAGAGGAGACGTCAAGCTCGATGGAGAGATCTTCCTCGACGCTGCCTTCGGCCGACGGGAAGACCGTAGCCTCATATGATAATATGGAATAGGGGTCCTGGGCACGTGCACAGGGAAAGGAACACAACATGAGAAGAAGTATGAAAATAACTGCTGCGTACATTCTCCTCATGGTATCACAAAAAGAAAGGAAAGAGAGATATTAAAGCATTTCTATGGCTTGTTGCCCCCGCCGTTGCCATTGCCCGGATTCTCGGGGGGTGCACCATTGCCCGGCGTCTCGGAGGGCACGTTATTTCCTGGATTTGATGGACCACCCTGTCCATTGCCGTTGCCAAGCCCGCTCTTTGCTCGCTGTATGTCTGCCTTGGCGAGTGCAAGCTCGCTTATCGTGCACTGGTAGTCTCCCGCCTCAAAGCATGTTGTGGCGGAAGCGATGTATTCAGCGGCGCTGTCAAGCAGTGCGCCGACATCCTCGTCAGGGTCCTCTGCCGACGCGTATTCCTCACGGGCCTCGTCATACATCGCTGTCACAGTCTCGAGCCAGTCCTCGGCCTTGGTGGCGAGATTGCCCATCGTGGGGTTCTCCCCCGGGCCCTTCCTCAGAGCGTTTTGCGCCATGGACTGTGCCGCGTGTGCGAGGCCAAACGCACGACCGTAGTTGCCTTCCTCGTATGCGTTCCGTGCGCTCTCGAGCTTGCGTATGGCGTTGGCATGGAGCACGGTGAACGCGGTGGAGGCATCGTCGCCATCGCCCGCGGCAAGCGAGTTGAGCGCTTCCTCTGCGGCGGTCATGGCTTCCTGTGCATACTGTTGCAGGGATTGTTCGTCGACGGACTCATCCTGCCCATGACCCTGGCCTTGACCTGCACGGCCGATGGACGTGATGCCCGTGTCCTCGAGCTGTGAGCGCTGGGAGGCGCCAAGACCCGTGCCATCGTCAAAGACCATCGGACATCCCGCATTGAGGCTCGACTTGAGCGCAAGTGCGATTGACGCCTCATCAGCACCGTTTGCCACGACGACCCTGTTTCGTTGGGTGTACCTGTTGGTAAACTGCTGCATCGCCATGAGGCTCGTCTCCTCACGGTCCATGCCGCCTATGCGCTCGACGTCAAGGTCGGAAAGCGCCTCTTCGACCTCGGTAACGACCGCCATGGGGCCACCGAGTATGATGACCTTCGTGGGCGATTGCTCCAGGATCGCATCGACGACCGACTGGTCGTAGACGCCCCACTCAATATAGTATATTGATATGGAGGCATATTGGCTTGCGATGCTTTCGGCGACCGCGGAATCCGCCAGGTTGTCCGAGACAAGCAGCGCGATGTCCTCGGTCTGCCCTTCCTCACCCATGATGAATGGGGTGCTGGCTACGAAGAGCATTGCGATAAACAATAATCCATATTTCTTCATTATATCACCAAAAATAGATAATTATTTCTTTATATATAAGTTTTACCTTAAATATTAATTAAAAATATAAAATAACAGATAATATTAAGTATTTTTATGAAAATAAAATGATTATAAATGTTTCAAATCGTTCATTTCCGTTCCAGGGGCACGATATGAACATTTCTTGATGAAGTGTTCACACGGGGACGGTGAAGTGAAACGTTGCACCCTCGCCGACCTTGCTCTCTGCCCATACGGAGCCGCCCATCTTCTCGGTCATCTTCTTGACCGTGGCAAGGCCGATGCCCGTGCCCTCGGTGCGCTTGTCGGCAAGCCGTTCGAAGAGCTTGAAGATACGGTCGAGGTATTTCATGTCAAACCCGATGCCATTGTCCGCAACGGAGAACACGTAGCGCGACTTCTCCTTTCTCACGCGGACCGTCACGTGCGCGTTCTCTTCAGGCTTTGAGAACTTCAGCGCGTTTGTGAAGAGGTTGCCTACGATGAGCGAGAACGCAAGCTTTGACTGGCAGATGGTTGGAAAGTAGCCCTCAAGCGTGATCGTTGCCACCTTCTCAGGATATATGTCCCGTGCGCGGTAGAACTCGTCCATGATGATCTCTCTCGTATCGATGTGGTCCTTTCTCATCGACGTCTTCTGGATGTTGTAGTAGGCGATAAGATCGTGCAGGATCTTGCTCATGCGTTCGGCGTTCTTGGTAAGCCTGTCGAGAAGGTAGTGCGCCTCTTCTGAGCAGTCGGTGTCGAGCTCCTCCTTGAGCACGCCCACCATGGCATTGATCGACACGATCGGCGTCTTGAGGTCGTGGGTGAGCGATGAGATGTAGGTCTGGAGCTCGAGGTACTGCTCCTCCAGGAGCTTCGTTTTCTTTTCGACCTCGCGCGCAAGTTGCCTGTTGAAGTCCTTTTGTTTCTCGAACGCCTTTGCGTTCCTGATGGCGATGGAGACCTGGTTGGCAAAGAGCTCGAGCATCTTGATGTCCTCCTCGTTTGGTGCGAGGCCGTCAGAGGGATTGTCAACATTGATCATGCCCACCCATTCCTCCTCGGCACGGATGGGTATCATGAGAAAGTCGTCACCCTGCCACTTGGACTTATCGCGCGTGATGTGGTTGCCGACCTCCATGCGCTGATAGAGCTCCTCGGGCACGATGTCCATATGGTCGTGGAGATTGCGCACGTAGTATGAATTGGAGACCTGGAACTCCGGTATCTTGTACCATTGCGTCCATCGTGACGGAGGGGACGAAAGTATCTTTTGACGGATATGCTCGGGCATGCCGCGGGCTGCCATTGGGCGCGAGGTCTTCGAATCGATGTCCCTGAGTACGATAATGGCCTGCTGCCACTGCAACTCCTCGGTGATCGCCTTGCAAACTATGTCAAAAAGCTCGTCAAGCTCAAGATTCGCCCGCATCTCCTCCGAGATCTCGAGGATCTTGAGAAGGACCGTTTGGTAACTTCTCACAGTATGTGAGTCAGTATCGTTGAATTTATACTTTTCTATGTCTCCATTGCTAACTTAGATCACCGAAATCGATAGAACGCAGAGCACTGCCCCCGAGCCTCGTTACATTTCTAGGAAAAAATCCTCATCAATGCCAAAACTTCGTCGTTTTGAGAATTTTTTTCGCCTTACGTCGCCTTTTCGTTGGTCCTTAAACGTTTTACCCACATGATCACCCTATACGAAAAAAGTGGTCAATAGCCTCATGCCAAAAGTAGATTTTTATATAGTAGCATAGGTAGATGTACTAGTACACTTTGCATTTTAAAATGTTTCTATCCAGGAGCGCATCGATCCGTTCACGAACGTCCTTGAAAGAGAGCGCAAGCCTGCAATTTCCCCTGAAAATGTGTTCGTGGACCTGTTTTCCCGCATTATCGTCGTGGTCGACCTCGACGACGACGGAGCCTGCGGCAAATCGCTCGTGCGCCAGGAGCCCGTCCCAGTCGCCGTCCGTTATCGCATAGACGGGTATCGAGAAGCGGTAGAGGATGTCGCCCACGATGCGCGACGTGTCGTCGCCGACGGTCACTGCCCCCGCGCACGCATCGGCGAGCGAATAGACGTCAGCGCCGCAATGGTCGATGAAGGCAATGCCCGTGCCCACCGCATCGGTAACACGCGGGACGACCTTTGAACCGCGAAGCATGGGGGTCGAACAACATTTGGCGTTGACGAGGTCGACACGGTCGAGCTTTTCCAGGCCATGCTCTTTCACGTCGATGCCGCTCGTGGCAACGATGCGCTCATCGACGGTCGTTATCGATACAGACGTATCAAGCGCCGTGCCGATGAGGATGTTGTTACACAGGACGTAGTCGCCGATGTCGCACGACTGGAGATGGCGCGTGACCTTCGGACCGTTGCGTTCTATGGTGGGTGCAAGCGATATGGCCGACCCCTCTACGTATCCCTCGTCCGATAGACTCGATGTGACGTGGCGCGGCATCTCCCCCTGCCAGCGCACGTAGATGCCGTTTGCGCAGTCGACATGCATGACGGGGATCGAAAGGCGCGCATGGTCTAAGATCATGCGCACGAAGCTTTTGCCCGAATGGAGCGATTTGGGCCGTATGACGATAAGGAGATAATCACAATCGAGTTCGCGTATGACCTTTCCCGGAAGGTCGGGAATGGATGTCACCTCGTCGAGATGATGGTCGTAGGCCGCCGTGCGCCCCATCGTGCCCGCCTGGTAGAATCGGGCGTCCGGGAAGAGCCCTATCACATGCTTGGCATGGCCCTCGTCAAAGACCGCTGGGCCGTGGAAGAGCACGGTGAGCTTACTGCCGGTAGAGCGCCTTGTAGTATCGTTTTCGTTCCTCTGACCACTGTGCATCGTCACTTTCTCCCTTTGTATCCCAGTACTCGGAGTTCTTCTTCCATGCGATGAGGGGCAGTTCGTATGTCTTTGCGGCCATGCCGATCTCGTGTCGCAGTTCCGCCGCATGCTCGTAGGCATCTGCAGCGAGGAAGTATCGTTCGGCGCGCTCCTGCGCCTCACCGAGTCGTTCATAGCAGTCAAGCGCCTTTCTCAGCTCCCCCTCGCGTTCGTAGGTAAACGCCAGTTCATATGATATGAAAAGTGATATGGGTAGCTCGCTCTTATTGGCATTGTCATGTGCCTTCTCGAGGGCAACGATGCTCTCAGCGCCGTTTTTCAGTATCGCATGAAGCCTGCTGACGTGGTAATAGCCGAAT
>RXIG01000024.1 GCA_004212155.1 archaeon | reverse complement strand
GGACACGCTCCTCTCGGCGATGGACCGCGCCGAGAACGAGAAGCGCCGCATACTTGACGCCCTTACCGAACAGGTCATATCTTATTCGCCGGAACACCGCATCCGCTGGGCCAACAGTGCGGCGTGCGCCGACATTGGCGCCCCCCTCGAGGAGCTCAAGGGCAACAGATGTTATGCTGTAAGGTACGGAAAAGACGAGCCGTGCCCCGCCTGTCCCGTACTCCGCTGCATCGAGACCGGCACCCATCAGGAGGCGGAGGTCCGTCGGCGCGATGACCTCATACATCACGTGCGCGCCGATCCCATCTACCATAACGGATCGCTCGTCGGCGTCGTGGAGATCGTGCAGGACGTGACAGAGCAGCGACGTCTTCACCATGAGCTCGAGCAAAGCGAGGAGTGGCTTCGCACGACGCTGACAAGCATCGGCGATGCCGTTATCGTCACCGACACCGAGGCGCGCGTCGTCTTCATGAATCCCGTGGCCTCATCGCTTACCAAGTGGAAAAACGACGATGCGTTCGGCCGGCCGCTCGAGGACGTGTTTGACATCGTGAGCGAGGCCACCGGGCGGCGGTCGGAAAATCCCGCAGCGCGGGCATTGCGCAAGGGGACGGTCGTCGGCCTGGCGAACCACACGATCCTCATAGCGCGCGACGGCAGCAAAACACCCATCGAGGACAGCGCCTCGCCCATACTTGGCCACGACGGCGCAGTGCACGGCGTGGTGCTCGTCTTCAGGGACGCATCGGAAAAGAGGGAGTCGTTCCTGCGCCTCGAGCGCCAGAAGGAGGAGCTCTCGGCGTTCGCACACACCGTCGCCCACGAGATGAAAAGCCATATCACCGTCATCGACGGATATGCCCACATACTCCGGGAGGAGGGCGTCTCGAGCCCATATCTCGACAGCATCAACGAACGTGCCGACAAGATGCGTTCCTACATCACGACGCATCTGCAGCTTGCCGACGCGGGCCTGCTCATAGGCGAACCCGCAGAGATCGACCTCAACAGAGTGGTGGAATCGGTCTCCAAACAGTACGACATGGCCATCGAACACGAGACGCTGCCGCACATCAAGGGGGAGCCCCAGAAGATCTCACAGCTTTTCAACATCCTCCTTGACAACGCGCAACGCCACGGCGGCGCGGACAAGGTCTCCATCACCGCGCACGACAGGGGCGAGAGCTGCGTGTTTTGTGTCACAGACGACGGAAAGGGCATCCCGGATGAGCACATTGGCAGTGTATTCGACATCGGGTTCTCGACGGGAAGCACGGGGTTCGGGCTTGCCATTGCAAAAAAGGTCGTCGAGGCGCACGGCGGCTCCATACGCGTGTCGTCGACGCCCGGAGAGGGCACGACCTTCGAATTCTCACTCCCCTACGAACAGTGACCATCATACGTTCAAGAAGATGAACCCGACATGCACCAGGAAGAGCACACCAGCGAGCATGAGCAGCCCCATGTCCGAACGGCCCCTCTGGTCCCGGGGCACGGCCATGTTGTAGATGAGGATGCCTGCGATCACAAGAGGGGACACGATAAGGGCGATGGGCGTGGGGAGGTAGTTGCTCATATCCCCCGATACGTCGATGTGCATCGCCATCTCCCCTGGAAGAGAGGGGTAGGCGGCCACGGAGACGATGGTGGCCACCGCGAGTAGCCCCAGCAGTGCTGCGGTCGTTCGTTCCATGTCCGCCAGTTCCACTTTTGCATATAAAAACTTGATTCCCTGCGTCCAGGGTCCCATACCCATAAGTAAAAATAGCTGTGTGCGCAATGTGTTCCGTGGACGTATCGATAGCCGATTGGGACAAGACACACTGGCAGGATATGGTCGCGATGGTGCGCGATTTCTTCAACATGCACCGCGCCCTTACAGGATCCTCAGAGGACTACTGGGAGACCGACGGGACCGCCGCCGAGACGTTGGACGGATGGGTGCGGTCGGGGAAGATATACTCCGTTCTTGTCGACGGGCGGCTCGCGGGGTTTTTGCACGTGCGTTTCGGCGGCCACGACGCTGTCTGGCTCGAGGGCTTCTTCGTTGACGAGGAGCACCGCGGCCGCGGTGTCGGGCGCCGAGCGCTCTCGGCCTTTGACGACGAGATGGCGCGGCAGGGAAAGAAGGCCGTCTTCGTCGACGTCATTCCCCGAAATGAGCGGGCGCTTTCATTCTATCGCGAATGCGGATTCGACCACCTCAACATGGTGCAGCTTCGAAAGAACTACGACCACAGCCTCGACAAGGACGAGCACGTCGATGCCCTCGGCATGCGGTGGAGGAAGTATTGAGCGAGAAGGGCGAGTTTCCTCCACGACGGATTGTGTCACCATCTGTTCCGTACCTGACGATAAATATAAATGGGACGTCGTGTTCAAAACACGAAAAACAGAGATGAGCAGGTACATTCACATGAATTTTGACCATACCGCTGCACTGGTACTCAAGGACGGGACCGTGTACCACGGCATGGGGCACGGGCCTGATGGGCTCTACGAGGGCGAGGCCGTGTTCTGCACAGGGATGGTGGGGTATACGGAGTCGCTTACCGACCCCTCCTACTACAATCAGTTCCTCACGTTCTCATACCCCCTCATCGGCAACTACGGCGTCGCGTCGTTTGACGACCGGTCGGAGGGGCTTCCGCGCTTCTTCGAGTCCGACTCGATCAAGGCGCGCGCCATGGTGGCCCACGAGGTGTGCGAGCACCCGAGCCACTGGTCGTGCGACAGGACGCTTCCGCAGTGGCTCTGCGACGAGCAGGTCCCGGCCATCTCGGGCATCGACACACGCGACCTGACCAAGCGCCTCCGTGCGCACGGCGTCATGCCCGCGCTGCTTGCCGTCGGATGCGAGGGAGACCTCCCCGACATCGGACGGCTGCGCACCCGCGCCGCCAAGATGGACGACCCGACCAACAAGAACCTTGTTCGCGAGGTGAGCACCCCTGTCACCACCGTCTACAACGATGCGGGCGACACGACGGTCGTGCTCCTCGACTGCGGTGCGAAGTATGGCATCATCAAGTCGCTCCTGCGGCGAAACGTGCGCGTCGTGCGCGTCCGCTACGACACGCCGATCGACGTCATCGAGACGTACAAGCCCGACGGCATCCTTGTCAGCAACGGACCCGGCAACCCCGACCGCGTCGACACGATATGCGACACGATCGACGCCGCGCTCAACCGCGACATCCCCACCGTCGGCATCTGCATGGGCATCCAGCTGCTCTCGCTCTCGCAGGGCGCCGAGACGTACAAGCTCAAGTTTGGCCACCGCTCGCAGAACCAGCCCTGCCGGGAGCTGGGCACGAGCAGGTGTTACATCACGAGCCAGAATCACGGCTACGTGGTCGACCCGGCCTCGCTCGAGGGCACCGACCTCTCGCTGTGGATGACCAACGCAAACGACGGGAGCTGCGAGGGCGTCACGTCATCGCGCCTCAACACGTTTGCCGTGCAGTTCCATCCCGAGGCCAATCCGGGGCCGCGCGATACCGACTTCCTCTTCGACAGGTTCTTGTCGCTCATGGGGGACTGACCATGCCGCTTGACACATCCATCAAGAAGACGCTCGTGCTTGGCAGCGGCGCCGTTCGCATCGGCCAGGCAGGCGAGTTCGACTATTCGGGCAGCCAGGCCCTCAAGGCCCTCAAGGAGGAGGGCATCCACACGATACTTATCAACCCCAACATCGCCACGATCCAGACCGATCCGCGCCTTGCCGACGAGGTCTATCTGCTCCCGCTCACCAAGGACTACATCGTGAAGGTCATCGAGAAGGAGAGTCCCGATAGCGTGCTGCTCGGCTTCGGTGGCCAGACGGCGCTCAACGTGGGCATCGCGCTGCGCGACGACGGCACGTTCGAGAAGTATGGCATCCGCGTCCTCGGCACGCCCGTTGACTCCATACAGAAGACGGAGGACCGCGAGCTGTTCAAGGAGACGATGTCCCGCGCCGGCGTCAATACGCTTCGCAGCGTTCCCATCAGGAACCTCTCCGATGCGAAGGCGGTCGTTCGCGACACGATCGGCTATCCGGTCATGGTGCGCCCCGCCTACACGCTCGGCGGGAAGGGGTCGGGCGTCGCATACGACGACGAGGGGCTCGAGCGCATCGTCGCCAAGGGCATATCGCAGAGCCTGATCGGCCAGGTGCTCATCGAGGAGTACGTCGGCGGATGGAAGGAGATCGAGTACGAGGTCGTCCGCGATGCCGAGGACAACTGCATCTGCATATGCAACATGGAGAACTTCGACCCCATGGGCGTCCACACGGGCGACTCCATCGTCGTTTGCCCCTCCCAGACGCTCACCGACGAGGAGTACCACATGCTCCGCACGGTCTCGATAAACGCCGTGCGCGAGGCGGGCATCGTCGGCGAGTGCAATATCCAGTACGCTCTCGACACCGCGTCCAACGAGTACCGCGTCATCGAGATCAATCCGCGCCTCTCACGATCATCTGCCCTGGCCTCCAAGGCCACAGGCTATCCGCTCGCATACATCGCGGCAAAGATCTCGGTGGGCTACAGCCTCATCGAGCTTATCAACGGCGTCACCGAGGAGACCACCGCGTGCTTCGAGCCGGCACTCGACTACATCACGGTGAAGATGCCGCGCTGGGACCTCCAGAAGTTCCCATCGGTCCCCGACGACCTCGGTTCACAGATGAAGAGCGTGGGCGAGGTCATGGCGATAGGGACGTGCTTCGAGGAGGCGCTCCAGAAGGCTGTGCGCATGCTTGATGTCGGAAAAAAGGGCATCGTGACCTCATTTGGCCGCGGCATGCCTGTCGAGCGGCTCCTGGCACACTGTGCGATGCCGACGCCCCAGCGGCTGTTTTACATCGTCTCGGCGCTGCGCGCGGGCGCCTCTGTGGACGAGGTCGCTTGTGCATCGAAGGTCGATCCGTTCTTCCTGCACAAGATCCGCTCGATCGTCGAGCTCTACTCTCAGATGAAGCAGCTCCCCTCGGGCGGCGTGTCGCTTCCTCAGCCAGAGTTCAAGGCTCTCCTTGACCTGGCCAAGAAGAAGGGCTTCTCTGATATGCAGATAGCCGAGGCGCTCGACCGCGGCGAGCCGGAGGTCCGCTCGCTTCGCACAAGGTGGGGCATCGTGCCGCGCGTGCGCCAGATCGACACGCTCGCGGCCGAGTGGCCCGCATCGACCAATTATCTTTACATGACCTACGGCGCTTCAAGCGACGACATCGGCCCTGCCGGCGACAAGGGCGCAATCGTGCTCGGTTCGGGCGTCTATCGCATCGGCAGCAGCGTAGAGTTCGACTGGTGCGCAGTCAACATGATATGGGGCCTCAAGGACCAGGGCGTCGAGGAGGTCATCACGATCAACTGCAATCCCGAGACCGTCTCCACCGATTACGACATCAGCGACAGGCTCTACTTCGAGGAGCTCACCGCCGAGCGGGTGCTTGACATATACGAGCGCGAGATGCCTCGTGGCATCGTGCTCGGCGTCGGCGGCCAGACGTCAAACAATCTCTCTCCCGCGCTTGCCAAGCGCGGCGTCAAGATCCTCGGCACCGCGCCGCAGGACATCGACCGGGCCGAGGACCGCTCCAAGTTCAGCAAGCTCATGGACACGCTGGGCATCAAGCAGCCGCAGTGGATCGCCGCCACCGACGTCGACGAGGCGATATCATTCGCACGTGAGGTCTCGCTGCCGGTGCTCGTGCGCCCCTCATACGTGCTCTCGGGCGCTGCCATGAAGGTGGCCGACACCGAGGAGGAGCTGCGCACCTATATCTCGGAGGCCGCCAGCGTCTCGCGCGAGTATCCCGTCGTGGTCTCGAAGTTCTTCGACAACGCCCAGGAGGTCGAGGTCGACGGCGTGAGCAACGGCAAGGGCACGATCATCGGGTTCGTGCTCGAACACGTCGACCCGGCTGGGGTCCACAGCGGCGACGCCACCGTGGTGACTCCAGCCACCCATCTCTCCACCGACTTCAAGGCGCGCCTGCGCGAACACTCGCGGCGCATCGCCACCGAGCTCCGCATACGCGGGACGTTCAACATCCAGTACCTCGTCGTTGGAAACGACATCTATGTCATCGAGTGCAACTCGCGCTCCTCGCGTTCCATGCCGTTCGTGTCGAAGGTCTATGGCATCAACATCATGGAAGAGGCCGCAAAGGTGGCGCTGGGAAGCGACACCCTCATCGATGACCCTCCCGTCTCCCGCGACCACATCATGAAAGGCGTCAAGTTCCCCAAGTTCTCGTTCGTGCGGCTTGCGGGCGCGCGCCCAGTGACGGGCGTGGAGATGATGTCGACAGGCGAGGTCGCAAGCATAGGCGAAGACTTCCACGACGCTTTCGAAAAGGCGATGTACTCCGCCAACCCACACATGAACAAGCCATCGCCCCACGTCGTCATCCTGTGCAACCATCCGTCGCAGCGCGATTTGCTCCAGGCATTGGCCCGCGACCTGGATGCGGCCGAGGCGCGCCTCTCAACGCTGCCGTCCTCCAGGGAGATCTTTGACGAGGCCGGCGTCCCCGTCAGCGTCATCGATGACAAGGCAGCCTTCGATGCGGCCGTCATCGCGCGCGACATCGATTGCGTGATCGACATCCCGTGGTTTGCCGATCCCTCTGCTGCCCACGACCCCCATTTCGGCATCATGGCCGCGGGATTCGATGCGTTCATCATCACCAATTCAGGGATGGCAAAGGCCTTTGCGGAGACATTGAAAGTGCGACATGGAAAGCCCATAATGATAACGCCCCTTCAAAACTATACCAATATCGTGTAAAAGCGAATTTTTTTTCTTCTTTTCCTTTCTTGACTTATTTATTATTTTTAGGCGTCTTTCATCTATCCTAAAGATACCATTGTCCAATCCAATGGTTTTCCCCTTAAAATTATCTATATTGGTCACTTTGTATACCGTAATTTTTTACTATTTTATAGATTATTGTCGATATTTGTCATACGCCTGATATTATATCCCAAAAAATAATTACAATATATTTATCTACTCGTTGATGCCATGACAGTTTGTATATCGAATATGGGGAAATCGGGCGCCGTATGAACCGCAAAGTTTTTATATGACTTATAATCCCTATTTTCTTGCAGAACCTAATCTGAGCATGTAGCAATACACTCAAAGAGGTGAAATAATAGATGGCACAAATGAAACAACCTATGTCAATTACAGAAGAGGGCGGACAGCGCTTCATGGGCAGGGATGCCCAGCGCATGAACATCCTCGCAGGCCGCATCGTGTCCGAAGTGGTCAAGACCACCCTCGGTCCCCGGGGAATGGACAAGATGCTTGTCGACTCTCTCGGCGATGTGGTCGTCACCAACGACGGTGCGACGATACTCAAGGAGATGGACATCGCCCACCCGGCGGCAAAGATGATCGTCGAGGTCGCAAAGACCCAGGATGACGAGGTCGGCGACGGCACCACCACAGCCGTCGTCATCGCGGGCGAGCTGCTCAAGAAGGCAGAAGGCCTCCTCGACCAGAACATCCACCCCACCGTCATAACGTCTGGTTACAAGATCGCCGCCGAGGAGGCGGACAAGATCCTTGATTCCATCGCGACCAAGATCGACATCGGGGACGAGGATATGCTCACCAAGGTGGCACACACCGCCATGACTGGCAAGGGCGCCGAGAAGGCCAAGGAGACCTTGGGAACGCTTGCGGTGCGCGCGGTCAGGCAGGTCGCCGAGAAGGTCAACGGAGGCTGGGAGATCGACACCGACAACATCAAGGTCGAGAAGAAGACCGGCGGCAGCGTCGAGGACTCCAAGCTCATCCAGGGCCTCGTCATCGACAAGGAACGCGTTCACTCCGGCATGCCCCTCAAGGTGAAGGATGCCAAGATCGCACTCCTTTCCTCGGCCCTCGAGATCAAGGAGTCGAGCACCGATGCCGAGATACGCATCACCGACCCCGAGATGCTTCAGCGATTCATCGACCAGGAGGAGCAGATGCTTCGCAAGATGGTCGAGAAGATCAAGTCCACAGGCGCCAACGTCGTCTTCTGCCAGAAGGGTATCGACGACCTCGCACAGCACTACCTCGCCAAGGAGGGCATCCTCGCCACAAGGCGCGTAAAGAAGTCCGACATGGAGGCACTTGCCAAGGCGACCGGCGCACGCATGGTCACGAAGATCGAGGACCTCGATGAGAAGGACCTCGGCGTCGCAGGCATCGTCGAGGAGCGACGTGTCGCAGGCGACGAGATGATATTTGTCGAGGAATGCCTCGACCCGAAGGCGGTCTGCCTGCTGCTTCGCGGCGGCACCGAGCACTTCATCGACAGTGTCGAGCGAGCGCTTGACGACGCCATCGGCGTGGTGGCATCGGTCATCGAGGACGGAACGGTCGTCGCTGGCGGCGGCGCGGTCGACATGCAGCTTGTCAAGCAGCTCAGCGAGTTCGCAGACAGGCAGTCGGGCCGTGAGCAGCTTGCCATCAAGGCGTTCGCAGAGGCGCTCGAGATCATCCCGCGCACACTCTCCTCAAACGCAGGGCTCGACCCGATCGACCTCCTCGTCAAGCTTCGCGCAGAGCACGAGAAGTCGGGCAAGCACATCGGCATCGACGTCTTCGCGGCTGAGCCTGTCGACATGTACAAGCAGGGCATACTCGAACCGTTGAGGATCAAGAAGCAGGCTGTCAAGTCGGCATCAGAGGCAGCCATCATGATTCTCAGGATCGACGACGTCATCGCCGCATCCGACCTCAAGGGCATGGGCGCCCCGGGCGGAGCAGGCGGAATGGGCGGCATGCCAGATATGGACATGTAAGGGGACACGTCCCCTCTTCTCCTTTTTTGAGGCCGAGCTCATCGGCCCATGTTTCCTTTTTCCCTACTTTTCATCCCTTCTGGTCACAGCGAAGCACCGCGACCGTGCAGTTGTCACGCCCTCCGCGCTCGTTGGCCATCGCTACGAGCTTGTCACAGGCGTTTTCACCCTCCCTGGCAAGCACCGAACCGATCTCGTCATCGGTGAGCTGGTCGGTAAGCCCGTCGGAGCAAAGGAGTATCCCCTCTCCTGGCGCCACACGCCGCCATGAGAGGCACGGGCGCAGGGGCGATGTCAGGCCGAACGCCTGCGAGACGACGTGGCGAAGCGGATGTGCGCGCGCCTGCGAGGGCGTCAGCTCACCCCGGTCCACCATGCGCTGCACGGGCGTCTGGTCCCTCGTGGCCCGACATAATCCCTTCTGGCCCCATACATAGGCGCGGCTGTCGCCCACGTGCGCGAGGAATACCTCGCCTGAGAAGGCAATGGCCCATATGAGCGTCGTACCCATTCCCTGCAGGGACGGGTCCGAGCGTGCCAGGGTCGAGAGGCGCCGATGTGATGCGTGCACGGACTCGCCCATGATGCCGATAACGTCCTCCCTCGTGGGAGATGGCACCGATGCGAGAAGCTCCAGGAGCGAACGGTGGACCATCGAACACGCGAGGCTGCTTGCCACGTCACCTGCCGGATGCCCCCCCATGCCGTCGCAAACGATGGCCGAGAAAAGCGTGATGCGGCCATCGGGCAGCGTGAGCATCAGGAGGTCGTAGCTGTCCTCGTTCCTTTTACGTACCGATCCCGTGTCCGAACAAACACAGTATGTGAACACGTCCATGCGCCTCACCGTATATCACTATGGGGCTTGGCATACTTATTTTTTCTTATTTTCCCTAATATAGGTAGTCGAAGGTCGCATTGATCATGCTCGCGATCGTGCTCTGCGGAGCCTCGATGTCGACGGAGATGCCCTTGGCGTTGAGCGCTGCGCTCGTTTGCGGGCCGATTGACACCTTTACCGCCCCGTGGGAAACATGGCCAGCCACCTCGTTGACCATGAGTGTGCTGGTGAAAAAGACGATGTCGGCGCTCATGACGGCGTCCCAATCTATCGTCGGGAATCCTATGTCATAGATCGGGACGGGGGTGAGGTCGTATCCCTCAAGCGCCCTGGTGAGTATGGGGGACGCCCCCCGGGACTGGAGCACGAGGGAATGTGCCGAGGGGTCGACGTTGGCCTTGATGAACGATATGAGGCCCTCGAGCGTATACTCCGACGGAATGAGCGCGTTTATCCCCTCCTCCCCGAGCGCGGCCTTCGTCGAGGGTCCAACGGCGATGTAGGTCGGCGCCGAGGGGAGGAACGCCCTCGCGCACGCAGCCTTGACGGCCATGGGGCTCGTCACGACGACGACATCGGCCCGTTCGAGCATCGATGTGTCCCATTCGAGCGTTTCGACACGCATCGTCCCGCCGTTGAGTGCGACCGCACCCCACTGATTGAGGAGCTTGCCGGCCTCGTTGAACTGTTCCTCGGTACGCATCACGAGCACCTTCTTGCCTACGAGCACCTGGCACTTGTCCTCATACCACGCCAGTTTTCTGTGCAGCGTGGCGATTGCCCCGATCACCACGATCGACGAGGCGTCAAGCGGCGCGTTCATGAGGCTTGAGAGCGTTCCGGTGACGGTCTGCTGCTCGGGCGTCGTCGACCGGTGCGTGGCGGCAACGGGCGTGTCGGGGTCGAATCCGCACCGTATGAGCGCCTCGCTTACCGTGGAGAACTCAATCGCACCGAGAAGCACGACGAGCGTGCCGTTGCGGGGCAGGTCGCCGCTTGAGAGCCCCTCCCAGTCGACCTCGTCGCTGTGGACGAGCGAGACGATGGGGTGGCGGTCAGCATGGGTGACCGGGATGCCGGCATAGGCGGGGCCGGCCACCGCCGACGAGACGCCTGGCACGATCTCGTAGGGTATGCCGTGCTCCCTGAGGGCATCGATCTCCTTTGCCCCGGTGCTGCATACCATCGGGTCGCCGTTTTTCAGCCTTACCACCGTCTTGTGCGCCCGGCCGTGTGTGAGCAGCAGCGCCTTCGTGTCCTCGAACGTGGCGTGGCCGTCGGTGTGCACCATCAGGCAGCTGGACGGCGCGTATTGTAGCAGCTCAGGATTGACGAGCCTGTCATAGAGTATCACCTCAGCCTTCTTGACGAGCTCCATGCCCCGTAGCGTTATGAGCATAGGGTTGCCAGGGCCCGCGCCCACGATGTACACTGTCACGCTTCTACCTCCTCGGTCTGTCTCTTGCCCTTAGGACCACGGCAATGCCTATAAAATCATCGGTCCCATCTTGGTAATGATAAAGAATAGGGTGCGAAAACGCCCTTTATTTCCACTGGAAATCCGTTTATTTCCCTTGCTACCCAAATAGTTTAATAACTTTGGCAAGAGAGTATCACACACGAAAAAAGAGGTCGTCATATGATGAATGAGGATGATACGGGAGCGGAGCCATGCGCGCTCCCTCAACAGCTTATATGCCCGCACTCCACTTTGCCCCAATGTGCGGGATTTATTGATTCTAGCGGCACCGGGGGTGATTGACATGCCCACGCTGCAAGCGCTCGAGGATGCGCTCGTAGACCTCATACGGACGGCCGTTGTCGAGCTTCCGCCCGATGTCGTAAACAGGCTGCAGGAGGCATACGACCAGGAGGACGACCCCGTCCCCCGCATGCAGCTCCATGCCATCCTCGACAACATCGCGCTCGCAAAGGAGACGAACACGCCCCTGTGTCAGGACACGGGCGTACCCCTCTTCTACGTCACGCGGTCCCAAAGCCTCTCGCTCCCCTTGGAGTCGACGCTCAAAAACGCCATAGAACGGGCCACCGAACGCGTGCCGCTTCGGCCGAATGCCGTCGACCCGCTCTCTCGCCACAACCCCGGCACGAACACGGGCCCGCACATGCCACATATCACCTACGCCGTGCACGACAAGCCTTATACCGAGATTACGATGATGCCCAAGGGCGCTGGATCGGAGAACATGAGCGTGCTGCGCATGCTCACGCCGTCCCAGGGCGTGGCCGGCATCAAGGAGGCCGTGCTTGACGCGGTGGTATCTGCGGGCGGCAAGCCATGCCCGCCGACCATCGTCGGTGTGGGCATCGGCGGCTCGGCCGACATCGCCACATCACTTGCAAAACATGCGTTGTTGCGCCCCCTTGGCACTGACAATCCCGACGAACGCCTTGCGGCGCTCGAGGGGGAGCTCACTGAGGCCCTCAACGAGACGGGCATCGGCCCAATGGGGCTTGGTGGCAAGACGACGGTGCTTGGCGTCCATGCCGAGATGGCGGCATGCCATACCGCAAGCCATCCCGTGGCGATCAATCTGCAGTGCTGGGCCGCGCGGCGGGCCACCATCTGCCTCTACGACGACGGGAGGATTGAGTACGTATGAGGGAGCTTTCCATACCTATTGACAAGAAGGTGCTTTACGGGCTCCGTGCAGGCGACATCGTCACGCTCACGGGCACGATCTACACGGCCCGCGACGAGGCGCACCTCCGGGTGCTCGAGGAGCTCGAGGCCGGAAACGACCTGCCGTTTGACACGAAGGGCGCAGCGATATTTCACTGCGGCCCCATCATGCGCAAGTACGACGACACCTGGCATCTCCTTGCGGCCGGCCCCACCACGAGCGCTCGCATGAACAGCATCGAGCCGGACTTCATCCGTGCCACGGGTGCGAGCGCCATCATCGGCAAGGGCGGCATGTCACAGCCCACCATCGATGCAATGCGCGACAGCGGCTGCATCTATCTCGCAATGACGGGGGGAGCCGCGGTGCTTGCGGCAAAAGGCGTGCATGCCGTGCGCGGCGTGCACTGGCTCGACCTTGGCATGCCAGAGGCCGTCTGGGTGCTCGATGCGGTCCACTTCGGCCCCCTTACCGTCGCCATAGACACGCATGGCGGCTCGCTCTATGCGGCAGTGGAGGAGGAGACGAGGCGAAGACTGCCCTCCATCAGGCGTTCGCTGGGGATCTGATCATATGAAGGTCATATCATGCGATGTGTTGGTCATCGGAAGCGGCGGTGCGGGCGCCCGCGCAGCGATCGAGGCCCATGACCGCGGTGCGCACGTCATCGTCGTCGCCAAGACGCTCGAGGGAAAGGCACACACCGTGATGGCGGAGGGGGGCATCAATGCCGCACTGGGATTTCGAGACCCCGACGACACATGGGAGTCCCACTTCATGGACACGGTCGAGGAGGGCGTCTTCCTCAACGACCAGCGCATGGCCGAGATCCTGGCGCGCGAGTCGCCAGACCGGGTCTTTGACCTTGAACGATTCGGCGCGATGTTCGACCGGGACGAGCAGGGGCGCATAGCCCAGCGGCCGTTTGGCGGCCAGTCGCACCGGCGTACGTGTTATGTCGGCGACACGACGGGCCACGAGGTCATCATGACCCTTGTCGAGGCGGCGCGCCACCGCGGGATCGACTACCGTTCAGAGCTTGTCGTCACGACGCTGCTCCACGATCCCGATGACGGTTCCCGGATCATCGGGGCGTTTGCCATCGACGTTCAGCGCGGGTCCTACCTTGTGTTCCTCGCCAGTGCCACCATACTCGCAACGGGTGGGGCGGGGCGCATCTATACGATCACGAGCAATCCTGTGGAGGCGACAGGCGACGGCTACGCCATGGCGCTTCGCAGCGGTGCAACGCTTGTCGACATGGAGCAGACACAGTTCCACCCCACCAGCATGATCTTTCCCGAATCGGCAAAGGGAATGCTTGTCACCGAGGCGGTGCGCGGCGAGGGCGGCTATCTGCTCAACTCGGAAGATGAGCGGTTCATGAAGCGGTACAATCCCGAGCAGATGGAACTTTCCCCCCGGGACCAGACCGCGCGTGCAATCTATACGGAGATCCAGGAGGGAAGGGGCACGCCACGCGGAGGGGTCTACCTTGACATCACGCACAAGGGCCAAGACCTCATCATGGCACGCATACCGCGCATGGTCAAGCAGTTCGAGAAGTTCGCCAACATCGACATCACGACGTCCCCCATGGAGGTGGCCCCCACAGCCCACCATTTCATGGGCGGTGTCCGCGTCGTCCCCGAGACGTGCGAGAGCAACGACCTTCCCGGACTCTTTGCATGCGGCGAGGCGGCCGGGGGCACGCACGGTGCCAACCGGCTTGGCGGAAACGCCCTCGCCGAGACGCAGGTATTTGGCAAGCGAGCGGGAGAGGCGGCGGCGGGCCATGCTGCAGACAGGTCGCCCCCCAACGATTACGACGCCGCATTCGTCCAGCGAGAGATCGAACGCCTTGAACAACCCTTTGGCGCCGAGGGCGCAGCCCCCCACGCGCTCAAGGAAGAGCTTGGGCGGCTCATGTGGGAAAACGCGGGCATCGTGCGAAACGAGAAGCTCCTCGTCGAGGGCCTCAGGCGGCTTCGCCACCTGGGGCGCACGCAGTGCGCCGTCAAGGGGAGCCGCAGGTACAATCCCGACTGGGTCGACTATATCGAGCTCCAGAACATGGTGCTCGTGAGCGAGTGCGTGCTGACGTGCGCGCTGAGCAGGAAGGAGTCACGCGGTGCGCACTACCGAAGCGACCATCCCAGGCGCGACGATTCCTCAGGCCTCGTGCATTATACGTGCACGCTTCAAGACGGGGTGCTCCACATCGGATCGGTGCCCGTAGAGATCACGCGGGCCGACCCGACGATGCGGAGGGGTGATTGAGATGGTCGTCTTCAAGGTGGCACGATTCGATCCCGACCGCGACACAGAGCCGCACCTGGAGCCGTACAACGTTCCCTATCAGAAGGGCATGCGCGTGCTCGACGCACTCAACTACATACGCGCCCATCATGACAGCACGCTCGCCTACCGGTGGGTGTGCAGGGCGGGGCAGTGTGGCTCATGCGGCGTGCGCGTCGATGGCAAGGCAGTACTTGCCTGCCAGGAGGAGGTCGACCCCTCGGCAGACATCGTCGTCATCGAACCGCTGCCGTTCTTTCCGGTTGTCAAGGACCTCGTCGTCGACCTGGCGCGCGGTTACGAGCGCCTCTACGGGGTCAGCCCCTATCTCGAACGCACAGGACGCTACGAGCCTCCCGAACGCCTCAGTGCCGGGGAGACGCGAGAGATCAAGGCGCTTCGTTCCTGCATCGAATGCTGGTGCTGTGTCGCGAGCTGCCCCGTTGCCAACGCTGTGTGGGACGACTATGCCGGGCCGCTTCCCCTGCGCAAGCTATGCGAGCTTGCCATCGACCCCCGCGACATAGGCGGACGCATCGAGACGGCGCTCAACGAAGGACTCTACAACTGCACGACGTGCAGGAACTGCTGGGCCGTGTGCCCCGAGGAGATAGAGATACCGGAAAAGGCGATCGAGAAGCTTCGCGCGCTTGCGGTCGATGCGCACAAAGGGCCGTTGCCCGGCCACAATCAGCTGGTGCGCAGCATCGAGAACTATCGCAACCCGTGGGTCATGCCGCGCGCGCGCCGTGCGCGGTGGGCAAAGCGGCTTGAGCTGCCCTCACACGGCCCGCTCATGTTCTATGCCGGATGCTCGCCCTCGCTGCTCCTTGCCGACAGGCTCCCCGTGTCCGTTGTGAAGGTGCTTCGCTGCCTCGACATCGAACCCGCCTACCTCGGAAAGGACGAGCTGTGCTGCGGCAGTCCGCTTCTCAAGGTGGGCGAGCTGGACAAGTATCTCGAGCTGGCGCGCGAGAACATCCGCACCATGAAGGAGCGCGGCGTCGAGACGATCGTGACGACGTGCGCGGGGTGCCACAAGTCATGGAAGGTCGACTATCCCGAGATGTGCGGGGACCATGGCATCGACGTGGTGCACATCACCGAGCTGCTCTGGGAGCTTTACCTCCAGGGCGCGCTCAGGTTCAGGGACCTGCCCGAAAATCACGTGCGCGTCACCTACCACGACCCGTGCCATCTGGGACGCGGGACGGGCAGCTACGACGCACCCCGAAACCTCATCCGCGCCATACCCGGGATGACGCTTGTCGAGGGCGCGCGGGCGAGGGAGAACAGCCAGTGCTGCGGAAGCGGCGGCGGTGTCAAGACCGCTCGCCCCGAGGTAGCACTCGAGGTGGGACGCACGCGCATAGCGCAGGCGGAGGAATGTGACGTTTCCTACATCATCACGTGTTGTCCATGGTGCGAGCAGCACTTAGACGACGCTTCACGCGCCGCGCATTCAAGGCTCGGCACGACACGCGACCTCATCGAGGTCATACTGGAGACTATGGAGTGTAAAAACGATGGATAAGAAGATCACCAAAGAGGAATTGCTGGAAAAGGCATACAAGCCCGCCAAGGATGCCATGCGGCTGCATCCGTTCTACCGGGGCAAGATCGAGGTCAGCCCCAAGGTGTGCGTACGGGACCTTTCTGACTTTTCCATATGGTACACACCGGGCGTGGCCGAGCCGTGCAAGGCGATCCACGACAACAAGGACCTCGTATACTCTTACACGAACAAGTGGAACGCCGTTGCCGTCGTCTCCGACGGGACGCGGGTGCTGGGGCTTGGCAACATCGGTCCCGAGGCGGCGCTTCCGGTCATGGAGGGAAAGGCGCTCATCTTCAAGTACCTTGGCGGCGTCGATGCGTATCCCATATGTCTTGACGTGCGCGACATCGATGCGTTCATCGAGACGGTCAAGGCGCTGCAACCATCTTTCGGGGGCATCAACCTCGAGGACATCGAGAAGCCGAAGTGCTTCCATATCCTCGAGCGGTTGCGCGACGAGATGGAGATACCTGTATGGCACGATGACCAGCAGGGCACTGCCACCATCGAGGTGGCAGGCGCGATCAATGCGCTCAAGTACGTGGGAAAGCCGCTTCCAGAGGCCAAGGTCGCCATGGTCGGCGCTGGCGCAGCGAACATCGCCATCGCCCGGCTGCTCGTCACAGCGGGAGTGCAGAAAAAGCACATCATCATGGTCGACTCGCATGGAACGCTTCATGCCAACAGGGAGGACGTGCGTGCGGAGAAGGAGGACAATCCCTACAAATGGGACATGTGCGTGAACGCGAACGCCGGACAGGTCGAGGGGGGCATCCATGATGCCGCCAAGGGTGCAGACATCCTCATCGCCGCGTCGCGTCCAGGGCCCGGCACCATCTCACCCGACGATGTGCGCGTCATGGCCGATGACGCCATCGTCTTCGCGACGGCAAACCCCATTCCCGAGATATGGCCGTGGGAGGCCAAGGAGGCCGGAGCGCGCATCGTCGCGACGGGACGCTCGGACTTTCCCAATCAGATCAACAACTCGCTGGGATTCCCCGGAATATTCAGGGGCGCCCTTGACGTGCAGGCCTCCACGATCACCGACGACATGTGCATCGCCGCTGCCAACGCCATCGCCGGCATGGCGGCCGAAAAGGAGCTCTCTCCCGAGTATATCGTGCCCACCATGGACGAGTGGGAGGTATTCCCGCGGGAGGCCGTTGCCGTCGGACGCCAGGCGGTGCGCGACGGCGTGGCGCGCGTCAAGCGCTCGCGACAGGAGCTCTACGCCCACGCCGAGAAGATCATCGCCCGCGCTCGTGACGAGACGCAGCTTCTCATGAAGCACGATTTCATACCGGCACCGCCGGAGGAGTAGATACCATGACATATTCCATCGTCGCCATGGACCGGGAGGAAGGGGTGATGGGCGTTGCCGTCCAGTCGCACTACTTCTCGGTGGGCACGGTCGTGCCGTGGGTCGAGCCCGGAACGGGCGTCGTCGCCACACAGGCCCTTGTAGAGCCATCCTACGGACCACGCGGCCTTGCCGCGATGTGCGCAGGCCTTCATGCCAACCATGCGCTCGAGGGGCTGCTTGCAGCCGACACCTCGCCCGCCGTGCGCCAGGTCTCGTTCCTTGATGTTGAGGGCAACGTGCACACCCACACCGGCAAGGAGTGCATACCCGAGGCGGGACACCGCATAGGCCACCTTTACTCATGCCAGGCAAACATGATGGAGCGCGATACCGTCTGGGACGCCATGGCCGAGGCGTACGAGGATGCGGAGGGTACGCTCAAATGGCGCCTGCTCGCCGCACTCGAGGCTGCCGAGGCGGAGGGGGGCGACATCCGCGGCAAACAGTCGGCCGCGATCATTGTCGCGCATCTCGAGCCATCGAGCAAGCCGTGGCACGACGTTCCCATCGACCTCCGTGTCGAGGACAGCCCCGACCCGATCGGCGAGCTTGGGCGACTTCTCGAGATGAAGCGCGCATACCACTATGCGGAGCATGGCGACCTCGAGATCGAGATGGGAAATGTCGCTGAGGCAAGGGACGCGTTCGAACAGGCGCGCCACATCGCCCCCGACAACGACGAGTTCGCCTTCTGGGAGGCGATCATGCTTGCCAAGGCTGGCGAGGAGGCCCAGGCCAGCACCATCTTCGACGACCTTTTCTCGCGGGCACCGCAATGGCGCGAGCTCCTGCGCCGCCTGCCGCGCGCAAAGCTCATCGACGATGCCGTCGTCACCAGGCTCTTAAAGCAGTGATATGGCCTCAAGCCTTGTGGGCAGCGCTCTCCCTGCCCAGGAGGTAGCCTCCCAGGGCGAGCACCCACAGGATGAGGGGATATGCCACCCACCGCTCGATGCCGCCGACGCCAAGCGTTGCGAGGGGATGGGACGATTCTCCCACGAAAATGTAGAGCAGCAGCGTGGCAAGCGATACGGCCCCCAGCGCCACCGAGAGCAAGCGAAGCGGCCCCTCCTCGATGGCGTATGCCGTTATGGCGGCGATGCTGCCGCACAGGAACGTGGTCATCGCTGCGAGCGCATGGGGGTCGCCCGTGTCGCCCGGGAAGACGCCGACGCCCAGGACGCCTGCGCCAAAGAGCATGAAAAAGACGGAAAATATCGGTCTACGGTACAGCAGGTGGATGAGATACGCACCCCCTATGAGCATGATCCCGCAGATGGCCATCGTGGCGTTGAAGATGGTCGAGGCAGGCTCGAGCACAATGGAATCAGGCGGCTCCGTACCGCCAAGGTCGCTTATCATGTTGTCGGCCGTACTGTAGCCTGGATACGTTGCCTCGGCGGTGATGATGCCCATGAAGGCTATGATGCCCACGAGCACGAGCAGTATACCCGCGAGGCGGAGGTGTTTTTTTTGGTTAGCAATGTGAAGTGCCATGGCGCCATGCGATGCAAATACCTTTAAATAGCTTACGGTGTGTTCTTCAATCCCTTACTCACATATGGGAGGTGAGACCATGTATACCCTACGTGCCTTCGAACAACGCGACTACCCTGAGCTCGTGCGCATCCATAATGTCCTCTTTCCTGACATGCCGCGCACGCTAAAAGAGGTACAGGATGAGGATCGCCGTCGCAGCGAGCGCGCCGACCATCGACGATGGGTGGTCGAGGCCGATGGGCACGTAGTCGCATCCGCGCAGCGGGAGCACGACCTCTGGGACTACGACCCCCTCACCTACATGTTCGAAATACATGTCGACCCCGACCACCAGCGCAGCGGCATAGGGACTCTCCTTTACGACACGATCCTGACATCAGCCGAAGACGTCGCGAAGCTATGCGCCTGGTTCAAGAGCAGCTTCGGGGAGAGCGTGCGATTCCTCGAGCATCGCGGATTCACAGAGACTATGCGCATCGCAGAGTCTTGCATCGACCTCAATGAATGGGACGAATCCGTACGCCTTGAACACGAACGAACGGTCAACGAACGGGGCATACGCATCAAATCGCTCGAAGAGCTTGCAAACGACCCGCAGCGCGACGAGAAGCTCTATGACCTGGACAGGACCGCGGGTCGTGACGTGCCGGGCGTGACGAGCGAACCGACGTATGAGGAGTGGAAAAAGATCGTCATAGAGAATCCCTACTTTCCCCACGACTGCTACCTTGTGGCAGTCGACGGCGACTCGTACGTGGGCCTGACCAACCTAATAAAGGTGGGCGGGGGCACCTACATGGTGATAGGCCTTACCGCGGTGCGCAGGGAGTATCGTGGCATGGGCGTCGCCAAGGCGCTCAAGACCAATGCGATGTGGAGCGCCAAAGAGCGTGGATTTTCGCGCCTTGAGACGGCAAACGAGGTCAACAACACGTCGATCCTCTCGCTCAACATGTCGCTTGGTTTCACGCGCAAGCCTGACTGGCTGCGCTACGACAAAATAATGAAGTAAGCTAGTGGGTTTTTGCACATATGGTCAGTATCAGTGGATCCCTACGGAAATAACATTTACACTAATTTGTAATAATCCCATATTCTTCATTATTATATAAAAACTTATATTAATATATTATTTAAAAATAGGTGTAATATAAGGCGTTATGTTTATATTTATATATTACGATACCGTTCTAACGATACTATATAGGATGCATCTTCTAATATCAGTGTTGGTATTGATGGCATATGCACTATTTTTAGGGATGACCTCAGGGGAACGATTCGCATGCGACCCAACAGGATGCCAAAACTTCGTGAGGGAGCAGCCGTGAGCATCATGTCAAATCGCCAAACCGCACTCATGTACTGCATTTGTTTACTTTTTGTTTCTAGTGTGGCATCTGGCTGCATATCTGAAAGTGGTAACGAAACGGCTCCGCCGACCACTACTGAGCCACCCACAACGACCCCCGCCCCTACTGAGCCGTCATACACCGTCCAGCTTGAAGATGCGTGGGGGCTCGATATCGGGGCCGAGCCCGCGTTTCCACCAATTCTCGTAGGTGAGTCCATCTGTGTCGCCACAGAAAAGCGCATCTTGCTAATCTCCAGCGAGGGCAACGTGTTGTGGGATGAGCCGCTGTCTGGCGAAGTGAGATATGCCCCTGTCACCTATGGAGACTTGATCTATCTCGTGTACGCTGATGGTAGTGTTGAGCAAAGGGACGGATCCACCGGCGATACCATGTGGAAAAGGTCTGTAGATGCTCGCGAATCTGTGCCGGTGTGTGCGTATGGAAAAAATTTGTATGTCTCATCAGGTAAATACCTTCTATGTATGCATGCCGAATCGGGCGACATAGCATGGCGCGTTGACCTTCCAGAGGGTGCGGTCTACTCGTGCATCGTTCGCAGCGAAAACAAGCTGCTTGTTGACACATACTCTCACAACGTGACCGTGGTAGACGCGGAAACCGGCGCGATACTAGATGAGTGGGACGCGCGCTGCGATATGGAAAACCTCTTCGTGCACGACGATTCAGTCTACGCAATGGGGGGATTCTGCCTTACTTGCCTTGACGCCGACACCGGTGGCGTGAGGTGGGAATACGAATTCATTGAGGAAGGGGGGTCGTGGACCCCTGCCTTCGTCAGCTACCCGTATGCCTTTGTCTCCACAATAGACGATACGGTCCTTTGTGTCGACATGGAGTCAGGAGACCCCGTATGGAGCGATGACGCGATGTACCGTGCGGGGCTGGCAGTCTCGGGCGACGTCCTCATTTCAGGCATTGCCTATATCCCTGACCTACACAAGATAGATCCGGGAATGCAGGATCCGAACTCCGTCACGCCCCCCGGGACGCCTGAGCGCGAGCTCGTGGTATGGGACATCCACACGGGACAGCGCGTGATGGAAATGTCTGCGGACCAGGGCCTCAAGTGGCCCGTTGCCATCGGTAACCGATTCGTGTTCGTGACGGGAACGAGCCTGAAGTGCTACGCATTGGAGCATGGCAATAGTAGTAGTGTGCATGCCTTGAACAGGATGCTGCAGCGGTGTTATGGGAGATACTCGGAGTGAGAAATATGATCAACGAGGGTGCAATAGTGAACATGAGACGTGTAATGCTTTTTCTTGTCCTCATGGTGGCGTTCGTGCCATTCTGCGGCAGCATCGCAGGCAACTGCAACGGCGAAACGGTGCCCCCTTATTCGTGGCTCAATCTGGATTGTATCTAAATACTGCAAGAAGCAAGACATTATTTTTAGTATCATGTTCATTTTTTCTACACAATAGTTTTTTTAAATCCAATTAATTCTTCATTATCGGTCGTTAGGTCTTCCGTATCATCCTTTGTGTGTAAGGGTCATTAGTGGCGAACGTATATATAGGACCTGGATTCTTACGAGGTAGCATGACGGCCACCGATACCGAATTGATCGCCCATATCACCGCACTTGCAAAGGACTTCATCGCAAGCGATGAGAACAAGCTCTGCCCCACCTGCGACGAGCCGGCGTGGCGGGAGCCGCTTATCGGCGTGTCCACAGGCGACGACCCGCTCCACGAGGAGATCAAGGCGCATATCGGCGATTACTACTGGCTGCCCATCGAGGCGTTCGAGACCGCATATCCCGACACCGATGCCACCGCATCCGACCTCTCCGTCGTCTGCTGGGTGCTGCCCCAGACCATGGAGACGAAACGCGAACACCGGCGCAGCCATGGATTCCCTTCGCGACGGTGGATGCTGTCGCGCTACTATGGTGAGATGATAAACGAGCGGCTGGCACGACACCTCGTCGAGACGCTGCGCGACGAGGGATACGAGGTGCTCGCACCACATCGCATCAAACAGTGGCAGCGATTCAACTACGTGCCACGTGGCCCCTCCTCGCGATGGTCGGAGCGTCACGCCTGTTTCGTCTCGGGCCTTGGAACGTTCGGTCTCTCTCATGGCCTCATTACCCCCAAGGGCATCGCGCATCGGTGCGGCTCGATCATCATACGTGCGCGCATCCCTCCGACAGAGCGGCCGTATGACACGCACACGGCTTACTGCCCCTACCTCGTCAACGGCAAGTGCGGGGCGTGCATCAGGCGCTGTCCCGCCGGTGCCATATCCGATAAGGGCATCGACAAGGAGAAGTGCGGCGAGTTCCATAAGTGGCTACATAATATGTCTCGCAAGATGTATGGCGTTGACGGCCACGGGTGCGGGCTGTGCCAGGCGGGGGTCCCGTGCGAGTCGGGCATCCCGCGAAAGCTCTTGAGGTAGCTCATTCCCGCTCGAAGTCTGGCACGCACGAGCACGCACGGCAACGCAGGCATCCCGACGAACAGTTTTTCCAGGTCAAGGCGCCGTCGCGCGCCGCCTGGGCCGCCCGTTGCGAGAGTTCTATGAGGTGGTCTGGCGGCGGCGGGCGCCACGACTCGAGCCTCGTTCCCGGGATGGGGCGCAGCGCCACCACGAACGGATAGGCTCCGGCCTCGACCATCTCGTTAAAGCGCGCCGTTGTCACATCGACGTCCTCTCCCAGACCTGCGAGGATGAAGCTTTCCACCTGATTGTCGCCAAGCACCTCCCTGGCACGCCGCCAGGCCTTGAGGAACGCGGAGAATCCATACCGTGCCTTGACGGGAGCATGGCGCTTTAACACCTCGTCATCCAGGCTCTCGATGTGGATGCCGATGGAGTCGACACCCCACTCCTTCATGTCATCGAAGTGTGAGAGATCATGGAGCGGCTCTACCTGCACCTGCACCGGTAGGCCGGTCTCGTCCTTTATCGCACGTGCGGCGGCCTTGAGCTTTGCAAGTCCCTTGTCGGGTCCGCGCTGTGTGCCGGACGTGAGCGTTACATGATTGACCGCATGCTCGTCGACGGCCGCACGGGCCACTTCCGCGAGCTGCTGTGGTGTCTTTTCAGCTATCGTGTCGCCGAGGCGCAGCGAGAGCTCGATGCCGCAGAACGTGCACGCCTGGGGCGTTTCGTAGTAGACGCACGTCTGGCAGACGGTGGACGCAAGACAGCTTGCGCCGTGAAGGAGCGCCACCTGGCGCATGGGCGTGCCGTCGGATGTGGTCTTGGCGTAGAACGCGGGCGTATGCGGGAAGGTGACATGGACGATCCGGCGCTCATCCTCCCAGATCGCATAGTCGTCACCCTCGCGCTCGATATGGTAGGGCGACTCACTGACGAACACGCTTTGTGTCGGGACGTTCGCCACCGTTTTCCCGAAGATGAGGCTTTTTCCGGCGGCAGGGCCGGCACCACCCCTGCGGCCGCGGTCGTCGTCGGGCAGACGGACGCCGAGGCACTGGAGGCGCGCCTTGAGCTGAGCTGTCGAGGTCATCGTATCAGTAGTATGGCATGACAGCCCGTTCCCTGTCGCGGTGGAGGCCGATCGAGGCCACGGCGCCGATCTTTCCCATCGGTCCGGTCACCTCGACGAGCTCGACGCCGTTTTCCTTTGCGGTGTCCTCCGCCTCGGTAAGGTCGACGATGCGGTTCTTCGCGTTTTGCGTGTAGCGCCTCAGTTCATCGGGGATCTTGACCTTCTCCCAGAAGACGGCAGAGGCGTCGTCGCTGTAGGTGCGCTCGGCCAGATTGTCGAGCAGGTATTGCTTGAGCTGCTTTTCCTGTCCCAGCGGGCAGGCGAGGTTGATGGCGACGGTGACGCAGTTGGTCGTCTTCTTCGGGGCGTGCGGGTAGAGCTGTGTTATCGTGTGGTCGATATAGTGGGCCATCCCGTCCTGTTCTGCCTTGTACCCGATCTCGTTCATGATCGACCAGGTCGCACCCTCTCCCGGGATGTCGGTGTCGTCGACGCCGAAAACGAGCTTCTTGTACGCGGGAAGGTGCAGCGTCGCTCGGCCGAGCTTCGCGCCGCCCCCCATGGAGTGGATCTCGATGCCGTCGATGTTATACGCCATGCCCCTGCATACCGTTACTGCGACGCCGCCGCCTGCGAGGCCCGCATAGGTCAACTCGACCTTGTCGCCCTTGATGCGGGCCGACTCAAGGCCTGCGCCGCAGATGCCTGGTATGAGGTCGAGCTTCTCCTCGCCCGTTGAGAGCGTGAAGATGTTGCGCGCCCCTTCGCGCGCCACGCCGTTGACGATGCGCGACGTGCGCGGGAAGTGGTAGGTCTCCCATGCAGCACCGCCGTTGCACTTGCCGCGGGCATGGTACTCATGAAGCTCTATATCATTTTTATCATCATCGATGAGCGCATAGATGCGCTCATAGGGGCTCATGTACGGAAGTGATCCGTACTTATCTATAACTTCATCCCTTGTTAACATTTCATCACCTTGAAGGCGTTGGCAAGCATGATCGCTGTCTTGTACTCAGGAGGGTCTGCCGCACGGGACGTGTCCACGATGACAGTGCCCTGTTCTGCGAGCGGATAGTAGAGCGCACCGTGGGACGTGCCGCAGCCGAGATGCACGAGCGTTCGGTAGATGAGATTGCCCGATATGCCGTCAGGCGCGATGATGAAATTGGAGTCCTTGATGGCGTCCTCGATCATGATCTCGTGGTGCATGATGCCAAGCTCCTCTGCCATCATGCGCGCCTCGATGATCGTCACGTCCACGTAGCGGGATCGTCCAAGGTCGTCGCGCCTGCCGCCCGAAAGGATCGTGATGTGCGGTTCGACGCCGAGGGTGGAGAGGAAGTCCTTGCCGTAATTGGCAAGCTTGATCTTCTCCTTCAGGCTCTCACCCTCGTCAATGCCGACGGGGGCGAAGAGGAAGTACTTATGGTCGACGGTGCCAAGCAAAGCGATACGATAGGTCTTTTCGAGCCCGTACTGCTTGAAGAGCGCACGGATGAAATGGGATGACCTCAGTGTTCCACGCACGAGGCAGTCGACATACCCCTTCTTGAGTGCGAGCAGTGCTGTCTCCTCGTCCTTTAGGACCTTCACGGGACAGAAGTCGATCTCGTCCCTGATGTCCATGATCTTGTTCACATCGGTGTAGGCACCGATGCCCACCGTGATGTCCTCGGAGACCTTGCTCTTGATATGGTCGAGCATACTACACCTTCCTAAACTCTAGGGAAAGGTCATACTTTTTTAAGGTTTTCTTTTTCAATGTACAATGCTATTATATTTTTATCCTTACAAGATACATATGTTCAATTTATTATACTATTAGGGTATTTTCATGTCATAGGATACTCAATAATACGGCATGACAGCCCGTTCCCTATCGCGGTGGAGGCCGATCGAGGCCACGGCGCCGATCTTTCCCATCGGTCCGGTCACCTCGACGAGCTCGACGCCGTTTTCCTTTGCGGTGTCCTCCGCCTCGGGAATCTCCACGATGCGATTCTTCGCGTTTTGCGTGTATCGCCTCAATCCTTCCGGGATGTCGACCTTCTCCCAGAAGACGGCGGAGGTATCGTCGCTGTAGGTGCGCTCGGCCAGTTCCTTGAGCAGCAGGTCCTTGAGCCGCCGCTCCTCGCCCAGCGGGCAGGCGAGATTGATGGCGACGGTGACGCAGTTGGTCGTCTTCTTCGGGGCCTGGGGGTAGAGCTGCGTGATCGTGTGATTGAGGTAGTGCGCGAGGCCCTTTTGCTCGACGAGGTAACCGAGCTCGTTCATCATCGACCAGGTGGCGCCCTCTCCGGGAACGTCGGTGTCGTCGACGCCGAAGACGAGCTTACGGTAGGCGGGCAGGTGCATCGTCGCGCGGCCCAGTTTCGCGCCGCCCCCCATGGAGTGGATCTCGACACCTGAGATGTTTGACGCCATGCCGCGCCCCATGGTGACCGAGACCCCCGCGCCCGCGAGTCCGGCATAGGTGATGGAGACGGTGTCGCTGCTGATCTCTGCTCGCTCGATGCCCGCGCCGCAAATACCTGGTATGAGGTCGAGCTTCTCCGCGCCTGTTGAGAGTATGAACGTGTTGTGCGCGCCCTGGTTGATGCCGGCGCGTATGAGGCGCGAAGTGCGCGGAAAGTGGTAGCAGTCCCATGCCGCCCCTCCGTCGCACATACCTCGCGCATGGTATTCGTGGAGCTCGATGGCATTGCCAGTTTCGTCTATGAGTGCAAATATCTTTTCAAAAGGTGTCATGTAGGGCAGGTCGCCGCACTGTGACACGATGTCTTCCCGTCTCATCATGTGATCACGTCCCGTCCTCGCGGCTCGGGCACGAAGACGATTTTAGTCAGAATGCGTGCCACATTATATGTATTTTTCGATGTGTGGGGCAACTTTTTATCTCAACCATGCCATTCTCGCCCCGCCATCACGTATACCGGGTCATGCCTTGGGCGATGCATGCCACCCCCTGGCGCGGCGCACGACGAACTGGAACGGCATTGGCATCAGGTCCCAGGCGACCTCGTAGAGGACGACGGAGAGCACGATGAGCGGCGAGAAGAACTGCGATGTGAAGACGATGCCAAGCGTGATGTTGTTGTATGCGATGACGGTGGCCGATGCCACCCTGTCCTCGATGGGGCGCCAGTACGATGCGTACCAACCGATGATGTGCTGAAGGACGGAGATGCCTATGAAAAAGAGCGCGATAGTTATCGCCTTTCGGACGTTGTCGTAGATGAATTCGGCGTTGTGGCCGACGGGGCCGATGATGACGAAGAAGAGCAGCAGGATGTTGAGGGATGCGTAGAAGGGTTTCGTGCGTCGTATGAGGCCCGGCGCCGCCCACTTGGTAAGGACGGCGAGCGCAAACGGGATGAATATGGCCTGGGCGAGCATCAGGAGCATTTCGGTGAAACTCGCATCGGTCTCGACGCCGATGAGCAGCCTGATGAGCAGCGGCATCGTGAACGGTGCCAAAAGCGACGTTATCGTCGTCATGAGCAGCGCGATGTTGACATTCCCTTTGAGAAGGTCGGTAAACGACGTCGAGGCTATCGCGGCGGGAAGGCTTCCCACGATGAGCGCGGCTGCGGCGATCTCCGGGTAGACTGCGCGCGTGACAGCAAAGACTGCAACAGGCGTCGCGATGAGGATGATGAACGTGAGGTATCCCATGTAACCGGCGTTGGCGGCATGTGCCTTGAGCTCGCGCAGGTCGATCTTGAGGATGGTGAGATACATCACCCCCATGAGTATGTAGAGTATATAGGGGTTGAACACGCGTGCGAACCCGGGCGCCACCATGCCAACGACGAACGCGAGGGCGATGACAAGTGAGAAGTTGTTCTCGATGGCGGCACGCATGGTCTCGAATGGTCAGGCACGTTAAAAAACGTTTGTGATGGTCACGACGCGCCCGCGGGTGGCCGACATCCGGTGGCAAAGAGAGGACTGCCCCGTTCTCCATCCTGCAATCCCGCAAGCATTGAATGTCCTCCCTACCGCTGCTTCCTTCCGGACCTGGCGGGGTTCGGGAGACAAGGCGCGTTAACCCTTTCCTCCAAAAGGGCCTCGCGCCCCACCAATCAAGCAGGACAGGACTTCATCGGCGTAGGCAGCACCTTTGCCACGTTCAGTCGACGCCCCGAGGGCTTCGGTCCCAGCATCTAGACGGTTTCTGGTAACAGGGCACGCCTACCTCCCCGACCTAGTCGCATCACCTCTCGCAGGCATGCATTTAAATCTTTTCTCGTCTCGACCCAACACAGGACGCGGCTCGCATACGTTCCACTTCCGCCAAGTGATTCTTTTCAAACCGATAAGCTTATATATGCATATGTGTTACCGGAGGAAAAAATAACGTAAAATTCATGTCCTTGAAAGTTTCAATAGAATTATTATATTTTATTTTTGCAACAAAAAACACAATTATTTTCATATATTGATTAAATGTTGCAACCTTCTGCAATAGGTTCGAAAAACAATATAAAGCGCCTTTTTTTTACCTTTTCTAGGTGATTCTATCAGTGACACTGGAAGCGGCGGAGACACAATGCGACTTCAAAAGTCACTTGGGAGCTGGTATCTGTTCGCCATGGCGACAGCTGCCGTCATAGGACCCTGGTTAGTGATGATGCAATGGTGGATCTCACTTACCGGCGCGTCTATAGCTCTCTCGTTCTTGGTCGTCGGATTGATGTGTATCCCCATAGGATTGGTGTATGGTGAAATGACCGCCATGCTCCCATTCGTCGGTGGGCCTTTTGTCTTTATACAAAACGCGTTTGGCAAAGAGGCTTCGTTCTGGACCTCATGGGCACTTTTGCTCTCGTACACGACAGTGCTTTCGTTCCAGCTCATGGCACTCATGTGGATCGTTGAATATCTGTGGTGGCCCGGCATGCCGTTGACCTCCATGATGATTATCGCAGCTATTCTTGCCGTGGGCTTTGCCATAATGAACTCTCGTGAGCTCATCATCAGCGCTACAGCACAGTTCTTGATGTTCTTGGTACTCGTTGTTATTGCTGTGACAATCGTGGTCCTCTTCGTGTCCCACCCGACGTTCGATACGGCTAACTGGAGCCCGTTCTTCCAAACAGGAAGGGACGGATTCTTTACTGCTACGGCCCTCATGGTGACGATGTTCTTCGGATTCGAGATCATCCCGCAGTTCGCCGAGGAGTCTAAATACCCGACCGAGAAGCACTGGAGGCTTATCGTTGGCTCCATCATCTTCTGTATCGCGTTCTACGGCGGTCTTTGCATCGTGAACGCAGCGATGCTTCCGTTCGACACCATCGTCAACGAAACGCCGATGGTAAGCGCCACAATCGCGGGCGCGCTTTACGGTACATGGGCCCAGTATGCGATAGCATTGGCCAACTTCTGCGCGCTTGCGACCTGCCTCAACGGATTCTGGCTTGCAGGCTCCAGGCTGCTCTACAGCATGGGACGTTCCCGCATCCTGCCGCGTCAGTTCGGGAACCTCAACAAGCAGCACGTACCATCGACTGCCAACTGGTCGATACTTGCCGTCACACTGTTTTTCATTGCCATTTCAGGCACGCAGTGGCTGGAGTATCTCTTTACCCTGATGGCGATCGGCGTTGGTATAACATATACCATCTCAAGTCTTTCGTTCCTTCAGATGCGCAGGGTATTCCCCAAGTGGCGCCGTCCATGGAAGGTGCCAGGCGGAAGCGCAACGGGTGTGCTCGCAGTGGGATGCGGCCTAGTGATGACGTACTACACGTTCAAGTACTTCGACAGTACGCTGTGGTACATGTTCTTTGCCTACTTCGCGATCGGATTTGTCGTTTGGCTCTTCCTTCGCTGGGAACGCAGCAGGTACGCGGACCAGTACGTTATTGACGTACCTACAGGGGTGGTCGAGGACTAACCCCTCTTTTTTTCTTTTTCCCCATGTGGGAGGTGGAACTATCATGACTTTAGATAGAAATGTATTCAAAGAGCTAGAAGGCGTGGTCGGCCAGAAGTATATATCGGAAAAGAAGACCACCCGATACGCTTATTCAAATGACTGGACGAGCGTCGAACCGAACGGGCATCCCGACGCCGTCCTCATGCCCGGCTCCACCGAGGAGGTCCAGGCCATCATGCGCATCGCATGGAAGAACAAGGTAAACGTCATTCCATGGGTGTGCAATCTTACGACTGGGGGCATGTGCAATGCCCACCATGGAGGCATCATCCTCGACTTGCGACGCATGAACAAGGTCGAGGAGATCAACACCGATGGTCTTTATGCCGTTGTCGATGGAGGCCTCACGTGGGCCGACTTCAAGCGCGAGATGATGAAGCGCGCACCGGGCTACATCGGTGCATATACCTATTCTCCGCCGTCAAGCGGCGTCGTGACAGGGTATCTGCTTTGCGGCATGATGGATGTCAGCCTTGCCCACGGCGACGGCAGCTTCTACATCACCGGCATGGAGGTCGTGCTGCCAAACGGCGAGCTGATCAAGACGGGAAACCACATGATCTCGCCATATTGGGGCACGAGGGCGCCCATCATCGACCTGGCTGGCCTCTTCATAGGATGGGCCGGAACGACCGGCATCGTCACCAAGGCATCCGTTAAGATCTACAAGCAACCTGCCGAGCAACAGGCGTTCTACGTCAACGCAGACACGGTCGAGCACGGCTACCTCAATCAGATGAACATCGCAAAGCAGCAGATCGCCGTCGACATCGCGTCCAACAACTGGGCGTGGGGGCGCTGCGAGGCGGGCATCAAGCTCCCGTTCAGCCGCGAAAAGGGAGAGCCAGAGCTCGAGAGCTGGGTGGTGCTCCAGGCGGCCAACGAGAAGATCATGGATGGCAAGATCGAGGAGCTCTACAAGATATGCAAGGAGGACAAGGGCATCGAGATAGAGCCTGAGGAGGAGGGCCTCCCGAAGCTTCCTCCAGGCAATCAGATGCAGTACTTCCACGACCTGCCCATGCAGCTCTCAAACGACATGGACGGCAACAGGGGCGGCACGGGTGAGTGGGCCGGCTGCTACGCTCCCCCGTTCAAGCAGGCCGAGATCTACCGTGCTGTCGAGAAGGTCTACGAGAAGCTTGGTTACGTCGAGCCAGAGCATCCGATCATGCAGTACAATCGCGTGATGGACAACGGCCACGAGACGATCCTTCGCTTCAACGTCTTCCAGCACAAGGACGCATCGGAGGAGGAGAAGGAGCGCGACCGCGCGCTGCTCAAGGCCATCGCCGAAAAGGAGGTCGAGCTCGGGGCGGTCGTCTACAAGCCCTCATACTCAAACAGCAGGGTGAACATGTCGCATGCGGACCCGAACACGGTGGAGTTCATCAAACAGATCAAGGACCTCATCGATCCGTACCGCATCATGAATCGGGGCCAGATAGGGGGCATCTAAATGAAACTCGACATAGAAAAGATCCTAAAGGAGAACAATCTGCCCGAGCGCTGCATAGGATGCGGCACCTGCAGGACACAGCACGAGGGCAACAGGGAGATCGTGTGCCCATCGTACCTTGACAGGTCGTTTCTTGACTATACGCTCCAGGGGAGGATGCAGGTCTATCGGGCCCTGCGCAACGGCGAGCTCGAGTGGGACGACGACGTGGCAGAGATGTTCTCCTACTGTACATTATGCGGTGCCTGCGCCGAGCAGTGCTACATCAACGACGAGGACGCCTGGAAGCCCATACGCGCCTATGGCGCCGAGATCCTGCAGCACATCCGATTCGAGCTGCAGGACAAGGGCCTTGGGCCCGAGTCCGGAGAGGTGCTCATCAAGTCGATGCGAAACAACGACAACCCCTACACCGGCTCGCGCAAGATGCGAACGAGGTGGACCAAGGAGTTCAAGGACACGCCGGTCAAAAACCTCAACAAGGAGGACGCAGAGGTCCTCTACTATGCCGGCTGCACGCCTGCCTACAACTCCAACAACCGCTGCATCGCCGTCTCCACCGTCAATGTCCTCAACAAGCTCGGCATCGACTTCGGCTATCTCTACGACAAGGAGGTCTGCTGCGGTTCGACCGTGCGCAGGATGGGTGTTGAAAACGAGTTCCAGCGCGTTGCCAAGAAATCGCTTGAGACGTTCAAGGACATGCATGAAAACCACGGCGTGAACACGATCGTCACTGCGTGCGCAGGCTGCTTCCGCTGCTTCAACAAGGACTATCCAGATGTGGAAGGATACGAGGACTACATCGACGGCATACGCATCATGCACCTCGTCGACTTCCTGCACGAGAAGTACAAGGCGGGCGAGTGGAGGCCGGAAAAGGAGGTCAACATGCGCGTTACCTATCACGACCCGTGCCACACGGGACGCCATCTGCACCGCTACAAGGAAGGAACGGGCGATGAGGACCAGAGTCATTCGCTCTACGACCAGCCCCGCGAGCTCCTGAGCGCGATACCGGGCATCGACTTCGTCGAGTTCGAACGCATACGCCGCGATTCGCTGTGCTGCGGCGCCGGTGGCGGCGTGAAGACCGACTATCCGGACTTCGCGGTGAACACGTCAAAGCGACGCGTGGACGAGGCAGAGGAGAAGAACGCCGAGGCGATCGTGTCAATCTGCCCCTTCTGCCACACCAACCTCAACGACGGTGCGCGCGCGGCGAACAAGAACATACCGACGCTAGACCTGGTACAACTGTTGGACAGGGCCCTCTAGGCCCTTCTTTTTTTTACAGGTGATCCTGTTGTCGTCTGGTTACCATAACAAGGTGTTGAGGGTCGACCTCACGAAGGGACGGACCCATATAGAGCACACCGACGAACGGTTCTACAAGGTGTTTCTCGGCGGAGCGGGAATGGGCGCAAAGATCCTTCTCGATGAAGTTCCCTCCCACGTCGACCCATTCCAACCTGCAAACAAGGTCGTCTTCGCCACAGGACCGTTCCAGGGCACGCGCATCCCCGGATCCGCCAAATGGTCGCTAGTCTCCAAGTCTCCTATGACCCACACCTTTGGCGATTCGGCGGCGGGTGCCAGCTTCGGGCCGTCCCTTCGCGGATGCGGACTCGACGCCATCGTCGTCGAGGGACGCTCGCCATCACCCGTCTATCTATGGATAGAGGACGGCGCGGTCGAGCTCAGGGACGCCTCGGCCTTATGGGGGCTCGAGACGTTCGATACCATTGACGCCATGAAAAGCGACACGAACAAGAAGGCGAGTGTCGCTGCCATAGGGCCGGCAGGGGAGCGGCTCGTCCGCTTCGCCTGCGTCGTCGTCGACAAGCACAGCTACGCTGGCCGGTCGGGCATCGGCGCTGTGTTGGGCTCCAAGAAGTTCAAGGGCATCGCGCTCTTGGGGAGCGCGACACCTTCGTATTTCGATGGAGGGGCACTTGACGACATCAGGAAGGATATCACCAGGACGATGGTGCGAAGCGACCGGGGCAAGGAGCTTCGCGCCTGGGGCACACCAGGTGGCTTTGCCACCTATAATGCCCTTGACAACACTCCAAAGAAGAACTGGGACGGCAGCAGCTGGACGGAGGAGGGCAAGGAGATGGAGACGCCCCATTACAACGAGGCGCTCAACGTCAAGCCCAAGGCCTGTCTCAGCTGCCCGCTTGCCTGTCACCGTCATGTCTCCTTTGAGCACCCGTCCTATGGGGTCGATGGACCAGGACCCGAGTACGAGACTCTGGCAATGCTAGGGGCGAACTGCCTCGTCCGCGAGGTGCGCGCCGTAGCGAAGGCTAATGATCTGTGCAATCGCTACGGGATGGACACCATCTCTGCGGGCTCGGCCATAGCCCTTGCCATGGAAGCCTACGAGAAGGGGTGGTTTCCACCTCACGTCATCGGGGACCTGCGAATCGATTGGGGAGATCCTGCCATTGTCCTCCACCTCATCGACCTCATAGGCAAACGGGAAGGCATAGGGAGCATCATGGCCGAGGGTGCCGCCACGCTCGGGGCCACCCTCGGTAAGGAAGGGCATGCGGTCCATGTACGGGGACTCGACGTGCCCGGACACGACCCGCGCCTGTGCTACAGCCTCTCGGTAAACTATGCGACAGGGACCCGCGGCGCATGCCATTACCGAGGATGCCCCGAGGAGACCGAGATCGGCGGATTCCTCCTCCCCGAGTACGGCGTGACAAAAAAACCGCGCTTCTTCGAGGTCGGGGACAAGACGCGACTTGCCGTCATCCATCAGAACTTCGGCGCGATCATGGGATCGGCGGTCCTCTGCGCGTTCATGTTCGTCGAGGGCGAGGCGTCGATATCTCGCTATCTGGACGCGCTCAATGCCATGACCGGCTGGGGATGGTCGTTTGAAGACCTCTCGCGCTGCGGCGAGCGCATCTATAACTTCCAGCGTCTCGTCAACATACGCGACGGGAAGGGGCCGGCATACGACGTGCTTCCAAAGAAGCTCCTCACGCCCGCACCCGATGGCGCCCGCATGGGTAAGGCGCCGCCATTTGACGACATGATGCAGGAATGCTACAGGATGAGGGGATGGACGAGGGACGGATATCCTACCAGGGAGATGCTCGCATCCGTCGGGATCGAACCCTCCCTCTACGAGGACCATTTCGACCTTGCAACGATGAAGGAAGTGATAAAATGAAAAAGGAAGATGTTTACAAAAAACTGACCGATGCGGTCGTTAGCGGTGATGAGAAGCTTTCCACCGCCACGGCACATGATGCGATATCCATGGAACTCGATGCGTACGAGTGCATACAGCAGGGCCTGAACAAGGGCATGCAGATCGTAAGCGACCTCTACGAGCAGCGCAAGGTGTTCGTGCCACAGATCCTTCGCTCAGCGCGGGCGATGAACATGGCAGTGGAAATCCTCAAGCCGCACCTCGAGGTCGATTCGAAGTCATCGGGCACCGTGGTGCTGGGCGTCGTCGAGGGCGACATCCACGACATCGGGAAGAACCTCGTCAAGCTGCTGTGCGAGGCAGCGGGCTACACCGTCGTCGACCTTGGCAAGAGCGTCACAAAGGATGCCTTTGTCGCCTCGGTCAAGGACTCATCTCCACAGGTCGTGGGCATGTCATCGCTCATGACGACAAGCATGGTGGGCATGCCCGACGTCATCGCCGCCGTAAGGGAGGTCGATGGCAACATCAAGATCATCATTGGTGGTGGCGCCGTCTCACAGAGCTATGCTGACACGATCGGTGCAGACGGTTACGCCGACGACGCGGCAAAGGCGGTCAAGCTCATCGGTAAGTTGGTGGGGGCATGACAATGGTGTCGCACTCATCTCGCGACAGATTCGTGGCTGCCATCAACGGCGAGCCCGTCGACAGGGTGCCCATCGGGCCCCCCTTTCAGGGCTACTGGGCGCTGCAGCAGGCCGGCGTCCCCGTCAGGACGTCGATCGACAAGCCGCAGCTTGCCGCTTCGGCCCAGCTCAAAGCGGTGGAGCGCTGCGCCTTTGACGGCTTCGAGACGATGTGGGACTGGCTCGCCCCTGTGGAGGCTGTGGGCTGCACGGTGGACATGCCGGATGTCGGGAACCCAAGCACGGCAACTCATGTCGTTACCTCACCCTCAGTTCTCGACTCACTCGAGGTCCCCGATCCTGAGAAGGACTACCGCCTTCAGAGCGCAATGCACACGACAAGCATCATCAGGAACAAGCTGGGAAGCGACAAGTTCCTTTACACGACGCTCGTATCGCCGTTCACGCTCGTAGGCGAGCTTCGCGGCGTCGAGAATCTCATGCTTGACATGTACGACGAGCCTGACTTCGTCCACGACATGCTCTCGTTTGCAGAGGACGTCGTCGTGCGCTACAGCGAATATCTCACGAGCTGGGGTGTTGACGGCGTCATTCTTTGCGATCCCACCGCTTCGGCGGACCTTATATCAAAAGAGGACTTCGAGACGTTCTCGAAACACTATCTCAAGGCACCCATCAAGGCCATTCGCGATGCCGACGCCTACGTGCTCCTTCACATCTGCGGCAACACGTCCGACAGGCTCGATACCATCGGCGAGCTCGACATTGACGTCTTCTCGCTCGACTTCCTCGTCGACCTCGCCTATGCGAAGGAGACGCTTGGAGACTCGCCCACGCTGCTTGGCAACGTGAATCCCGCAGAGACGCTCTTTAACGGGACGGCCGAACAGGTCGTGCGCGAGGCGCAGGCGTGCATACAAAAGACCGACGGCAAGGCGTTCGTGCTGGGTGCTGGATGCGATATCGCACCGGGAAGTCCGATGGATAACGTCGAGGCGCTCAAGACGGTCGTCGCGCGGAAGTGATACCATGCCCGAGCTCTCCTCCCGCGAACGGCTGCTTGCCATACTCGACGGCGAACCGGCAGACCGCCCATCGTGCGCATGTCCGCTCCAGACGGCGACGCTCGAGATGATGGAGCGAAGCGGTGCTCGCTGGCCCGATGCGCACTACGATGCGAAGAAGATGGCGGACCTCGCCTACGCAGCATGGAAGTGTGCCGACATCGAGAGCGTGCGCGTTCCGTTTTGCCTCACCGTGGAGGCGGAGGCGCTGGGATGCTCGATCCACAGCGGCGCAGACACGTCGCAGCCTTCGGTGGAACGCCCCGTGCTCGCTGACAAGGATGCGCTCGACTCGCTCTCGGTTCCCGATCCCTCCAAGACAGGGCGCATGCCCGTGGTGGCAACGGCGCTTGGCTTGCTCTCGGAACGCGCGGACCGGCATGGGCTTCCCGTCATCGGCGGAGTGGTCGGGCCGTTCACACTGGCCGGGCAGATACGCGGCATCGAGACGCTCCTCATCGACTCGTTCGATGATTACGACTTCCTCGAACGCGTGCTCGCGTTCACCACCGACGTGTGCGTCGCATACGCCCGCCACCTCGTGGCCAACGGGGCAGATGTCATCACGCTCATCGATCCTTCGGCGACAACCGAGCTCATCGGACCCGAGATGTTCGCCTCGCTTGCAGGACCACAGCTGCATGCCGTCATCGATTCGCTCGACGTGCCGGTGGTGCTCCACATCTGCGGGGACACCACTGAGATACTTGATGATATGCAGCGCATCGGTGCCAAGGGCATATCGATTGACCACCTCGTTGACATGGCTGTTGCGCGCGAGAAGGTCCGCTCCGCTGCGCTCGTGGGAAACATCAATCCCATCGACACGCTCCTCTTCGGCGACGCTCGGCGCGTGGTCGACGAGGCGCGCTCATGCATCGAGAAGGGCGCGGACATCCTCGCCCCGGGCTGCGGCATATCGCCCAAGACGCCGCTTGACAACATACGCGCCTACACGTCGTATGCGCACGGACTTTGAGCTCTATCCTGAATTACCTTTTTAAGGAGTTGGTATAAACAAGAAGCTGTGACCATGATGAAACGGGACGACGAGATCCTGGGTGCTCTGTGCAGGAGCATCATCCACGGCGATGTTGACGGTGCGGTAGATGCCGCCCGACAGGTCATCGAGCATGACGTCGACGTGCGCAAGGCCCTCTCGTTTGCCTGTCATGACACAATGCAGGTGCTCGGCGAGCTGTTCGAACAGCGAAAGATCTTCATCCCCGAGGTCCTGCTCTCTTCTCGCGCCGCAAACGCGGCCATTGATATCCTTCATTCTTATCTTTCGCAGAACAACAACTCCCACAACGAGGGCACCGTCGTGCTCGGCGTGACCACGGGCGATTTCCACGATATCGGAAAGAACATGGTCAAGATGCTGCTTGAGCTGGGTGGGTTCAAGGTCTATGATCTCGGCGTCGACACGCCTGCCGAGACGTTCCTTGAAAAGGCCATCGAGGTCGATGCGGACATCGTCGGCGTCTCGGCGCTCATGACGACGAGCATGGAGAACATGATCGATGTTGTCAACCTCTTTCTCGAGCGCCGCGACGACGTCAAGGTCATGGTGGGCGGGGCCCCCGTCACCGAGGAGTTCGCCCGCACCATCGGCGCAGACGGCTACGCCGACGACGCGGTCAAGACCGTGGAACTCTCGCACGAGCTCGTCAAGCAGCGAGCTGCCACACTGAAGGGAAAGAAGCGCAAGGTCTCGCCCCACCAGCGCGTCATGATGACGCTTCGTGGCGATGTGCCTGACATGGTGTCCACCGCCCCCCCCTTTCAGGGCTACTGGGCGCTGCACCACGCGGGCATGACGGTGGGTCAGTCGATCGCACATCCAGAACTAGCCGCAAAGACCCAGTACAAGGAGGTCCGTAACTGCGGCTTTGACGCCTACGAGTGCGCATGGGACTGGCTCGCCCCCATCGAAGCGGCAGGGGGGCACGTGCGTATTGAGGCGAAGGGTAATCCGGTGACCATCGAGCCTTTGCTCAAGCGCGCGGAGGACATCGATTCGCTGGAGATGCCCGAGCTGCAGTCGCATGAGCGCATCAGTTCGGCCATCGAGGCGGCAACTGCGATAAACGAGCTCAATGATGGATCTCGCTTCACGTATGCTACGCTCGCGATGCCGTTTACCCTGGCCGCCGAGCTTCGCGGCACCCAGAATCTCCTCATGGACCTCTTCGTGAACAGGCCGTTTGCGTTCAAACTGCTCAAGTACTGCACCGAGCTCACGCTTTCATTCACCCGTCTCATGCAGGAGGCGGGCATCGAGGCATATCTCTTCTGCGACCCCGTCGCATCGGGCGACCTCATATCCGCCGAGGTCTTCGAGGAGTTCTCGCTTCCGTTCATCAACGACGTCTTTGGCCACTTCAACCGAAGCGACGACAAGACGGCGCTTCACATCTGCGGAAACATCAGCGACAGGCTTGACCTGTTCCGCGGCCTCAACACCGATGCCGTGAGCATCGACTCGCATGTCGACCTCTCGTTCGCGAGACGGATGCTTGGCGACCGCTTCGCTATCATCGGCAACGTATCGGCACTCGAGACGCTCTACATGTCGTCCCCCGACAAGGTACGCACCGAGGCGCGCCGATGCATCGAGGACATGGGCGGCAAGGGACTCATTCTTGCCTCGGGATGCGATATCACCGTGGGCACACCTGTGCAGAACATTCGCACGCTCACGCTCACCCCGAAGGAGTTCACGTAAAGAACTTCTTGAGGAGCGGCGGCGTGATGAGCGTCGTCGCAAAGCTCATCATCACGACTGACGTGTAGAGTGGCACCGCGAAGACGCCCTCTGTCAGTGCCGCGTTCGCGATGACGATGGCCACTTCCATGCGGGGGGTCATGCCGATGCCTATCTCGAGTCCGTCTCTGATCTTCATGCCGATCGCCTTGCATGCGATGGCACTGCCACCCATCTTGCCTACGATGGCAAAGACGATCACCACCACACTTATCGCCCCGACATCAAGAATTTGCCAGATGTCGACGCGGCTCCCCACGAAGGCGAAGAAGAGAGGGATGAAAAACGCATAGCCGACCGTCTTCGTCTTTTCTATGATCGTGTTTCGGTCATGCGTCTGCGCTAGCATGATGCCTGCCAGGAAGCTGCCCGTGATGCCTGCGATGTAGGCCTCCTCTGCGACGAGGGCGAAGAGGAGCACGAAGACGATGACGAACGTTTCCGTACCCTCCTCGGTCCTGAGCATGCGAGAATATTTGAAGAGGCGGCGCATGGCTCTGCGCACCACGAAGTGCGAGAGCAGGAAGAACGCAATGATTACCCCTATCACCTCGATGATGCGGAGCGCCGAGAGCTCACCCTGCACAGCCAGTCCGACTACAAGTGTGAAGATGATGACGCCGATGACGTCGTCGATGATCGCTGCACCAAGGATGGTCATGCCCTTACTTGTATTGAGCTTTTCGATGTCAAACAGGGCGCGCACAGTGATGCTCACCGAAGTCGCCGTCAGGGCCGCGCCGAGGAACATGCCCTCCGATGCCCCGTATCCGAACGCGACGGCAGCAAGATACCCGAGCATGAACGGGAACACGACTCCTGATATCGCCACGGCAACTGAGCTGCCTGCCGACTTCGTGAGCTCCTGCAGATTCGTCTCTGCGCCTGCCAGGAACATGAGCAGCAGGATGCCGATGTCAGCAAAGCGCTCAAGCGCGCTCGTATCACCTATGAGGCCGAGCACCGACGTGCCAACGATGATGCCGCCGGCGAGCTCGCCTATGATGGAAGGATATCCAGCATACTCGGTCAGTTCTCCGCCGACCTTTGCTGCCAGCAGCAGTATGGCAATATCGAGGATGAGGTCCATGTCGCTTCACCCGAGTAGCCGCAGTACGGTAAGGACATCCTTTGTGCTGATGATGCCCAAGACCTTTTCAGTCTTGTCGACCACCGGCACGTGGCTGATCTTGAACTTGCGCATCGTCGTCGTTACCTCTTCGAGGGAATCATCTTCGCGCACTGTGATGGGGTCTTCGGTCATGATGTCGCGCACCACCTCAGAGGCGCGGAAGAAGAGGTCGGCCGAATGGGCGCCGCCTATGCCCGAGGGAAGCGAGGGGCGCGAAACGATCTTGAGGAAATCGCTCTCGGTGACGATGCCCCGTACCTTCTCGTCGTCGTCGACGACGATGAAGTTCGTGGCATTGAGCAGCTTCATCTTGTAGAGGAGATCCTTGATGGTCGCGTCGTCATCGATGAGATGTGGCTCCTCCATGATCTCCCGTGCCTGCATCTTGCGGGGAAACCTGAGTTCCTGCCAGCCGTCGTGCTCGGTGGAGAGCTTCTCCTTGAGGCCCTCGAGCTCGTCCCTTAGAAATCTTCGACGTGATGGCATGCGCTCGCCTTGTCCAGCGGTTTGAGCTCTACCTCGTAGACGACCCCCGTCTCGCGTAGCTTCGTGCAGAGTTCGGAGATCGTCATGTCCGACCTCTTCATGTCAAGCATCTTGATCGAGATATAGGTTTCGTCGTCTATGGCCTCACCCTCGCCGAAGAGGATGTTGATGTTACCGTCGCCAAGGACCGTGTCTATCTTGGCGTTCGTGCCGGGCATGTTCTTCAGGATAAGATTCATCTCCACGAGCTCGGTGTCGGCAGAGCCAATTCTCGTCACCACCGCCTCCTTGTCATGGCGGTCAACCTCGATAAGCACATAAGCGTCTTTGTTGATCCCCATCATGGAGAGGACGTCCTTTGGAAGGTACAGCGTATTGTCGATGACCTTCCCGATCGCATAGTGATTCATGGTATCTACCTATAACTTCATTATATATTAATTTATTGTTCTTTACTCATTAAGAATCTTTATATTACTTATTTGATTATTTTATTTAAGAATATTTAAATTATTTATTTTAATGATATTAATATTATTTTATTTTAAATTAAAGTTTCATTATTTTGTACTAATTTAATATGAATTTGTTTTATTTTTTATTTATTGATTTAAACAATTATTAGTTAATTATTTATACTAAAAAAAAACAATAATTCGTGGTGATGATATGCATATACTTGGCATATCCGCAAGTCCCAGATCTGGCGGAAACACCGACTTCATCATCAAGGAGGTCTTGAAGTCGGCAAAGGAATCGGGGGCCTCGACAGAGTTCCTCCCAATGGCCAACAAGACGGTGCATCCATGCAAGGCATGCGAGTACTGCGCCGAGCACAAGGAGTGCACCTACGATGATGATGCCGAGCTCATTTTCGACAAGATGATGGACGCGGACGGGATAGTCATCGGTTCGCCCGTCTACTTCGGCAACATCGCGGCGCCGCTCAAGGCGCTCATCGACCGCGAGCGCGTGCTCTGGCATCAGGAAAAGACGTTTGACGGAAAGGTCGGCGCGGCCGTGGCGGTCGCCTGGAAGTGGGGACACTTCCCCACGCTCGCCTCTATCAGCGGATTTCTCCTTACCAACAAGGCGGTGCTGACCAGTATCGGCGGCATACCCGGCCTCGGGCTCATGGTCTATGCGGACGAGATGGGCGAGGCTGCAGAGAATGTGGAATCGATCGAAGAAGCGTATGCGCTTGGCAAGCGTATCGTCGCTTTGGCATCAAAAATCGGGGACGGCACTTAGCCATTTCCCTCTTTTTTTATCTATCTCCATGCACCGTCAACCGTACGTGATGACGGCGAGCAGGATGATAACAAGCAGCGGCGCAACGAACCCAAACCAAACGAAGTACTGCGCGATCTCCTTGTACATATGCGAAAGCGAGCTCGGAGGATGAAGCCACCCCCATCTGCCCGTTCGTTGGTACTGCCTGCCACTCCTCATGGCAAGGCTTGAAAACAGCAAGATGAAAATTATCCATAGGAACGTAAAGATCAGCCTGTAGTCCATGTGCATCCTTCCTAGCGTGTCGAGACCTTGTACGGATTGAGTATCTCGTTCTTCTTGAAGATCGACGCGATGTTGATAAGTTCGATATCCGCCTCGAGCCATCCATCGAGCTGGCGCTTCATCTCGTTGATGAACCGCTTGAGCGAGAGCGCCTCTTTCGATGCGACGGTGAGCATGAAGTCGTACTTCCCGACGCATTCGTAAAAGTCGATGAGTATGATCTCCTTGGTGGTGTCAGGCTCGCGCTCGCCGATGTCGGGTTCGCTCTGCTCGAGGATGTCGCGTATCTTGTGATAGAACGCCTCATCGACGGTCGATGTCTTGAGGCAGATCAACATCATGTTGTAGTTTGCCTTCAAGTAGTCGCGGCATACAGTGTAACCGAATATCTTGCCCTCTTCCTCGAGCGTGTTGCGTATGCGGCCGACAGTGGACGGATGGACCTTGATCGCCTTCGATATGTCCCTGTCGCTCCGCCGGCAGTTGTTACGCAGCTCCTTCAGGACAAGCTCCTTGTACGAACTCCCCCATATGTTATTCAAAACCCTTCCCCTATTTTCCTATGATTGACATCTATATATAGTTATGCCATCTGTCGTAGCGCTTATCGACATTCATGTTGAACTATCGGTCTCGACATACCTGAACGGGATGAGCAGGCCGTAGTCCTTCCTCGTTGCAAGGTATCGTGCACCCTTCTTTCGCTTCGATGCCGCGATCTTTCCGACGAGCTTGAGCGCGTTTTCCGGCAGCTCACGCGAATCGATGTAGCCGTTCTCGACCGCGCCGTCGAGGATCTCCTTGCCCCGCTGCGTGCGCACGAAGACGGTCGACCAGTGCTCATCGGCGCCGATTGAGCCCACCGAGATGTCGGCATACTCCGATGTGAAGTCGGGGCAGATCTTGCACGACTCCTGCTCGTAGTTGTGCACTACGTCAAGGGGGATCTTGATGAGTTCGCCCGTGAGGGCGCTGATGTTGAAGCTTCCCGCGCCGATGTCGATCTTGCGTATGTCCTCCGGGCGAACGCCGCCCACCTCCTCAACCATCTTTGTCATGGCATTGTACCTGAAGTTCGATGTGCAGAAGAGGCCGACCTTGAGCGCGATCTTATCGGATATGTGGCGCAGTCCGAGCGGATAGTCATCGAGCTTCTTGAGCGCCTCGTGCTGGCATGGCAGTCCGACGATGCCAAGCTTCCCCAGGCCGTGGGTCGTCACCGCATCGCGCAGGTAGTTGAGTGTCGGGCAGACCGAATACTTCGTGCCCGTGGTGGCAAGGAGCTCCTCGGGCGTCGTCGCGATGTAGGGATCGCCCATCCATACGCTCTCCTCGCTCTTCTTGGCGGCGATGACGCCGTCGATGAGATTGTTGTCAAGCGCATAGGTGAACAGTGTGGTGACGATGCCGCCCGACTGTGCGGCGCGGCGAAGCGTTGAGCTGGTGGTGCGCATCTGGTATGCCTCGAGATAGGGGCCCACCGACCCGTTTGGCGTGCCGGGGTCGCGCTCTTCGAGCCGCAGGAACGAACGGGGGCACTGGAAGTAGCATTCGCCGCAGATGATGCAGCGCTCGTCGCGTATCACCGGCTTGCCCTCGACGAATCGTATAGCGTTTGTCGGGCACGTCGCGCCGCACAGTCCGCAGGAGACGCAAAGCCCCATCTTCACGATGTCGCGTATCTTCCCCTCGCTCTTCCCCTTGATGGTGTTGTATGGTGCAAGGTATGCCCAGTCCTTGTCGAGATACGCCTCGAAGAACTTGGCGATGGCCTCCGACGCCGGTGGGCATCCGGGCAGCACGTAGTCGACCTCGATCAGGTCGTGCAGGGGAAGATAGGCATCAAGCTCGGGCATCGGCATCTGATTGCCCTCGGCGTAGTTGAGCACGCCCCCTGTCTCGGCACACGCGCCCATGGCCACGACGACGTCCGAGCGCCTCCTGATGCAGCGCACGAGCTCTATTTGCTTGTCGGTGATCGCGACCCCGCCCTCGACGATGGCAAGGTCGATATGGTCGGGTATGTCGCGTCCGTCGATAATGAGCGTGTCGTACCTGAGGTCGATGGCTTCGAGTATGCGGCCGACCGAGTCGTGATTGTCCAAGAACGAGACGCTGCATCCGCTGCAGGCGGCAAGTTCCACCCATACGACGACCGGCTTGCTCATGCGCGCACCTCCGTCAACTGGCACACCATCGTGCATGCTTGCGCCACGGCGTCGCGCACATCGGAGCTCACATCCAGGCTCATGTCCTTCGTTCCATCGTCGTCAACCTGGCAGAGAAGGGCCTTTGCGGCGCCGGGATAGCGAGCAATCTCTGTCTGAAGGGGCCAGCCGTGTAGCGAGTGTCCGCACGCATCGGCACCAAGTTCATCTGGCGTGAAGAGGCGGAGCTCGCCGCGCCGGGCACCGAACATGCCTGCGTCGATCACGATGAGCGATGGAGGGTCGTCCTTGCTTGAGAGAAGATTGATATACTGCCCGGCGGCACTTCCCGCATCGACGATCTCGATGTCGCGCCTTGGAGAGAGCATGGAGGCGAGCCGCTGCGCCACGAGGCAGCCGAATCCGTCGTCGCCCCGTAGCAGATTGCCGCAGCCCACGATGACCGTTGCTGCCATCTACATCATCCTCCTTTCCGTGACGTTGCCATCAAGGTCGCGCACCTCGATGCAGTGCGTGGCGCATTCGACGCACGGGTCGTAGGACCTGACGATGAACTCGGCAAGCGAATGGTGATTGCCGCGAAGCGCCCTCTCAACGGTGGGCATGTTCCAGGTCGTGGGGACGATCATGTTGTAGGCGGTGATAGTGCCGCTGTCATCGACCGAGACCATGTGTGCGTTCGTTCCGCGCGGTGCCTCGACGACGCCGATGCCGCTGCCCTTCCTCACGACGACGTCTGCTCTTGTCGGCGCAGTGGGAGACAGGTCATCGAGTATCTCCACGGCACGATAGACCATGATCATCATCTCACGCGCCCGGGCGATGTTGATGTCGATGGGCGTCTCGCCACGAAATCCCTTGAAGTGGGAGAATCGTGCACGCGGGCCCACCTCGACGGTCTCGCCGTAGTAGAGTGGGATCATGATGTGGGTCTCCTTTCCGGGTTCATGCTCCTGGTAGAATCGGTACGGGGTGATCTCGGTGATTGCTGACAGGTCGAATCGTTCCCTGTTGCCATACGTCATGTCCGTGGCAAGCATCGCCTCTCGATACCGCCCCATGGGATGCTCTGACTCCTCAGACATCTTTTCGAGGAGCGCCATCATGTCGTCTCGTTGTATCTTCACGAGCCGTTCGCACTTGCGAAGCACCCGGTAGAGCATGGCTGCCGCATAGGCGGTGATCGGCGCCCGCATGCCGCCGACCTCGATGTTCGAGGGATGGATCGCCTCGCCTCCGACCGTATCGACGATCTTCTGGCTGAGCCTTCGTATCTCCTGTATCCTTTCTGTCATCTCCGCACGCACCGCTTCGTCGGCCGGAAGGTCGGGAAGGATGAGGTATTGGTGCAGAGCGTGGCTTTGTATCTTGTTTGCCAGCAGGAGAAGTTCGCGAAGCAACATGGCGTTTCGAGGAGGCGTGACGCCCATGGCATCCTCGATCGCCTCTGCTGACGCAAGCCCATGCGGAATGGGGCAGATGCCGCAGATGCGCTGCGTCACCAATGTTGCAAAGTTATAGTGCCTCCCTCTCACGAGATATTCGAATCCACGCACCATGCTGGTGGACATGAAGTAAGCGTTTTCTATGATATCCTCTTCATTCGTTTCAAGGACGATCTTCGCGTGACCCTCTATACGGGTCGCCGGATTGATCTCGAACGTGGTCGTTGACACGCTACCACCCCCCTTACAAGTGATGTGCAAATAACACATATAAATCTTTTTATTTCGTGATTTTAGGAGTATATTATTCTTTTTTTTATCGTTCAAAAATTTATTTTATCGTTATGAAAGAATGAAAAAAAATTAGAAAATTAAAATAGTTTTGAAAAGATTTTCCCATCAAGCGAATCGCACACGGAATCTTCCTTGGGGAGGGGCGTCACCTGAAGATCACAGAGCCGTAACCGACAACGAGATCGGTGTTTTTCGAGTGTGTGTACGAGTTCGTATAGTCGAGCACCGTGCCGTCGAGACCGAAGTTTGAGGCCAGGATCATCGTAACGGCCGAAGGTCCGTACCCGCACATCGTGTAGTTGAGGCCTGATATGAAGTCGTAGAGCCCGTCGACGTCCTTTTCGACGATCATGGTGAGTACCTGCCGGTCGTTTCGCTCGATCCATTCGATTATCTCGCTGTCGCTTCCGCGAACGGGCTTGTATCCAAACGATGCGCCATAGTGGACCAGGTCGCTTGAGGCTATGACGCCAACGTTACCCTCAACGCTGTTCTTTATCGCCTGGGCAACCTCTATTGCCGAGTCAAGATCCTGCGTGTTCATCGAGATGGGGACGAACGAGATATCGTCTCGCAGATACTGGAGGAACGGGAGCTGCACCTCGATGGAGTGTTCTTGTCGGTGTGCGTGTTCGTCCGGCGAGAGGTAGTCCGATTCGTCAAGGATGGCCGAGGCGAGTTCGGTGTCGACCGGCATCTGGCCAAGCGGCGTCTCCCATGATCCCTCATCCATCACCGCGACCCTTGGCCCGAGGCCGTAGTGGTTGGGACCGACGAGGATGAATCTGTTCGGCATCGCATCGGCAAGCTCCTTATAGAACATCGAAGCGGTCTTGCCCGAATAGGTGTATCCCGCATGTGGGCAGACACCGCACACGATGTCGTCGCTTCGATTGACGCTTATGTCCTGCGAACCGTTAATTTCGAAAAACGATGTCAGTTCACGCTTCAGAAGCGTGGGGTCATAGGGGTAGAATCCCCCTGCTGCTACACTTTTGCGTATCATCCAAGCACCTTCACCACATCTTTTTCCTGCATGGTCCGTTCACAGTAATGGCACCGCAGCACGATCGGTCGGGAACGTTCGACCCTGAAGACGGTGACAACGGGTTCGTGATTCGTGATGCAGACAGGATTCGAGCAGGGAAGGATGTTCTCGATCGTGTCGGGAAGCCGTACGTTCCTCTTATCGATAACCTCGTACTCTTTAATAATATTGACGGTCGCCTCGGGCGATATGAGCGCGATGGAGGAGACCTCCTCGGTCAGAAGTTCCCTGTCCTCGATCTTCACGATGTCCTTTGTACCCGAGACCTTGCTCGCGACGCGTGAAGTGATGGTCACCGTCTCGTCGGTCTCGTCGAGATGAAGGATCTTTACCACGCTAAACGCCTTTCCGGGGCGGATGTGGTCTATCACCGTGCCATTCCTGATCGCGCTGACCTTGAGCTTTTTCTTGCTCATCTGTTCACCCCCATGAGCATGGAGAGGAGCGCCATGCGAACAGGGATGCCGTTGCCCGCCTGTTCGAAGTAGAGCGCGTTTGGCGTCTTGTCGATCTCGGGGGCGATCTCGGACACGCGCGGCAACGGGTGCATGATACGCGCATCGCCAAGCAGGCGTATCGATGATTTGTCGATGCGGTAGGCGTCCTTGGTGCGCTCGTACTCGTTCGGGTCTGCGAATCGCTCCTTTTGTATCCTTGTAGCATAGACGAGGTCGACTTTCGGGATGTCCTCGAGATTGACGACCTCTCGGTACGGCGTCTTTTTCTCCTTGAGGTGTTCTGTCACCTCGTGGGGCATGCGAAGCTCGCGAGGCGAGACGAACACGAGCTCGACATCGTAGAGGGAGAGCGCATAGGCAAGCGAGTGTACCGTCCGTCCGTACTTGAGGTCGCCCATGAGTGCGATGGTGAGCCCGTCGATGGTGTCAAACTCCTTCTTGATCGTGTAGAGGTCAAGCAGCGTCTGCGTAGGGTGCTGATTAGCGCCGTCGCCAGCATTGATCACGGGAACGTCCGCCACCTCGGCGGCGAGTCGGGCTGAGCCCTCGAGCGGATGGCGTATCACGATGATGTCGCTGTACTGCTCCATCATGCGTACGGTGTCAGAGAGCGTCTCGCCCTTCTGGACCGATATCGACTTGATGTCTGAAAACCCTATCACCTTGCCTCCGAGACGATTCATCGCGGACTGGAACGACATCATCGTCCTGGTCGACGGTTCAAAAAAAAGCGTTGAGAGGATCTTCCCTTGAGCCATCGTCGTGCCTTTCTCGGCAAATCGTTCCATGTCGGCCGCTGTCAGAAGGGCGTTTTCTATGTCGGCCTTTTCCAAATCGCGTATAGAAATGATGTCTTGTACCATATGGTGTCACCTAGGCAACGACCTTTTATAGATGGCTGCCTATAGTGGTCATATGCCCCAGTTCAATATAAATATTGCCACAGGCCGCGGGCTCTTTCCCGTCACCATCGGGTTCGAGGGGGAGCGCATTGACTCGATCACCTATACGGACGGGGCCCACGCATCACCGACGCGGCTGCTCATTCCGTCGCCTGTCGACCTGCACGTCCATCTGCGCGACTTCGAGCAGCTCCAGAAGGAGACCGTTTCCTCAGGGACGCGCGCGGCGCTTGCAGGGGGCATCTGCGCCGTGGCCGACATGCCAAACACCGTGCCCCCGGTGGCGGATCGTGAGACGTACGAGCGCCGGCTGGAGCTCATGTCCCATGATGCGGCATGCGATTTTGTCCTGAACTTCTGTGTCGACGACAAATATTCGCTCAGCCAGGCGGCTAGTGTCGACCCGTTCTTCATCAAGGTCTTCCTTGGAGAGACCACTGGTTCATACGTTCTCGAGAAGGGGCTGCTTGAGAACGTCTTCATGTTGAGAAAACCCGTTGCCATCCATGCCGACATTGAGGGCATGCGGGAGGCGATCAAGTACTCGAAGCGCTACGAGACGCCACTCCACATATGCCACGTTTCCCGCAGGGAGGAGGTCGAGCTCATCGCCCGCCACAAGGATGAGCGCATCACGTGCGAGGCAACGCCCCACCATCTTTTCCTCTCTGGGGGTTATACCGTCAAGCCGCCGCTTGGCAACGTCAACGACAGGGATGCTCTCTGGGCAGCGCTTGGCACGACAATCGACATCGTCGCAAGCGACCATGCGCCCCATACGCTCGAGGAGAAGGAACACGGCGCCTTTGGCATCTCCGGGGTCGAGACCATGCTTCCTTTGATGGTGACTGCGCTCGTGCGTGGCGAGATCTCGTTCAAGCAATTCTACGCTGTAATGCATGAGAATCCAAAGCGCATATTGCGTTCGCACGGCTTCGAATTCGGATTCGGCATCGGCGGACGAGCGGACTTCTCAATCGTCGATACGAGCGAGACCTATGCTATTGACCCGACGACATTCCATTCTAAGGCGAAGCACTCGCCCTTTTCTGGCATGGAGGTCGAGGCACGCGTCGTCGAGACATGGGTGCGTGGCAAAAGATTCTTCACAAACGGTGTATGCACCAATGAAGCGAGGGGAGCCCCCATCCCCGCATTGTCCAAGGAGCCTTGATTCATTCTAATATAAACTTCAAGATGTAATGAAGCTATATTTTTGATAGTGTGATCAGCATGGGAATCATAGTTTTTCCTTGATGAGCGGCCCCCTCGTCAATAATTATTTATTTTCTATTTTTACTCCACATCACCGTGTCAGCGTATAGTGCCAACATTCGGAAGATGTACGCATTGCGATTCTTCCTCAGCCTCCATTTCATAGGCGGGGTGCTCGTCCCGTTCTTCCTCGACTGGGGTGGCATACGCTACAGCCAGATCATGCTTCTTCAGTCGTTTTTTGTCATATCGATCTTCATCCTCGAGGTGCCTACCGGTGCAATAGCGGATTCGTTCGGCAGAAAGACGTCGCTCCTGTTCGGAGCCCTCTCGCTCTCTGCAGCAACTGCCGTCTACGCATCGTATCCCTCGATCTTTGTCTTTGCCATTGGCGAGTTCCTATGGGCGTTGGGCGGGGCTCTGCTTTCTGGCGCTGCCGAGGCGTTCGTTTACGACACCCTCAGAGAAATGGGGGAGGAACATCGTTCAAAATTCATCTTCGGGCGATTCGGGAGTGTTGAGTTGGCTGCTATCATGGTCAGCAGTCCGATAGGCAGCATCATCGCCTCGGTTCTGGGGCTTCGATTTGCGATGCTGGCCATGTCTATCCCCTTCTTCATCGCGTTTCTCATCACGCTCACCCTCGACGAGCCACCCATTCATCGCAAGGATCAGAGTAGCAACTATTTTTCCATGGTAAAGGATGGGATCCAATATTTCAGGCACCATCGGATTCTCCAGATCCTTGCGTTCGATGCGGTATCTATAGGCTCTCTTTCATTCTTCATCATTTGGACCTACCAACCGCTCCTGCAGTCCCTTGGTGTAGCAATCATCTTCTTTGGATTCATAAATGCCGCAATGACAGGGGCGCAAATACTTGTCATGAACAACTTAGAACGCTTGGAGCGCCTTGTCGGCTCCAAACGAAGATATCTCGCAGTCAGCTCGATAATACCTGGCATAGGATTCGTAGCGCTAGGGGTCATTGCTTGGGTGCCAGGTGTCATAAGCCTGCTTCTCATCATTTGTGCCTTCGGTCTTACAAGGTATGTGCTCTTCCAGAGTTATTTCAACAAACATATCGAGTCACACAATCGGGCAACGGTAATATCCACCATATCGATGCTCAATAGTATCGTGCAGGCCGTCATCTATCCTGTCGTGGGGGTTCTCGTGGAATGGTCACTTCCACGAACGCTTATCATCATAGGCGTCGCGATGATCATCTGCACGCTCATCTCCCGGATACAGGAAGAGTACCTGATCGATTAGCTTGCAGCTGTGCCATGGGTTGTCAGTGAGGGGTCCGTCACCTGGATGCCATCAGACCGCACCATGGGATCATAACAAGAGGAATTGCCTGCGTGGCACATGCCCCTCTGATGGCGATCGCTCTTCTTTGGGTCGTCAGGAGGCAGCTGTTTCATGCGCCATCATAGTGCTTTTAAAATCCTTTAATTTTGTCCATTGATTTGTACGATTTTTGAGATTATTAATTTACTATTTTTTTATTCGGCTTTTTCCTCATTTCCTATTAATTTCATCGGCGAATGATTCATGAGGGTTGAAAAACAATTACCCCTCGCGTTGAAAACCACAAAGCTTAAAAGAAACACCCAAGTACTCCTTTTTGCATGATTAAGATTATCCATTTCTACGCCGATTGGTGCCAGGACTGCGAGATTCAGAATCAAATCCTCGATCAGCTCTCCATGGAGTTTGACGATGTGACGTTCGAGCTCGTCAACGTCGACTACCAGGACAACAAGGCCAGGAAGTATGAGATAATCAACATCCCCACGCTCGTCTTCGAGGTGGGCGATGCAGTCATTACCAAGGTGGAAGGCGTTGTCGAGCTCGAGGAGCTCGAGGAACTCATCGACGTTCTCTATGACGATTTCGATGAAGAGGAGTACGAGGCAATCTAGCCTCTCGCATTTTAAAGGTGAGGACGTGGAGGAGCTCAGGCGCAAGACGGTACACATCGGAATGGGTCTATGGATGTTCTATCCCCTCGTGCTCACGCGCATACCGGCCCTGCTTGTCGTTGCCATCATGCTCTTCCTTGCGCTCTTCGTCTTTCGATTACATGCATGGCGAGCATCGTTTGTCGCCATGGCAAGGGAGGAGGACTATGTCTATGGGTACCTTATCGGCCCCCTTATCTATATCTGCGCCATCGGTGTCTGCGTGGTCTTTTATCCCCTCTTCATATCCGCCGCGTCCATTGGCGTGATGGCGTTTGGAGACGGCTTTGCCACCATCGTCGGCAAGCGATGGGGAAGGACGAGAAATCCCGTTGACGACAACAAGACGGTCGAGGGGTCAATCGCGTTTTTCATCTTCGCGTTCGCTGCCCTCATCTTTGCCATGCACTTCACGGCGCCGTTGGATACGCTGCGTGATGTTGCCATGCTCGCCGCGATCGGCGCCATCGTTGGTGCCATCGTCGAGATGATACCCTTCGAGCTCCACCGGGGCACGAGCATCTATCAGCGCATCTTCATCGATGACAACTTCTTCGTTCCCATCGTGTCGGGACTGGTCATGGCGCTCTCGTACACGCTTTTCTTCTAGAAAGGAGGAACGGGAAAGAATTTTTCAACGAGGGGAATCATATTATCCGTGAGGTGATAGAACATGCAACAAGGAGGCGTCGGCCCACCACCAGGCGTTCGCCGGCCCGGCCGCGGTCGCGGACCACCCGACTCGTGCCAGTGTCCGGAGTGTGGCCACGAGGAACCCCATACACTACGAAAACCATGTAGCGAGATGACGTGCCCTAAATGCGGAGCGCGCATGATCCGCAAGTGACATTCTTTTGAACCTGGCCGGGGGCGGGGCGCGACCCCCTTTGGCCGATTTTGCCATCGACCTCTTTTCTGAAAAGGGGGTCTTGTCATCAATTATTTATTCTCTCTTGCCATAGTTGTTTGCGGTCGGTGAGCCTATGGCCTTCTTCTTTTATCCGATGAATGAGCGATACGCAAAGGAGATCGCATACGAATGGACGTATGAGGAGCCATACTCCTTCTACGACCTCACCGCCGATGAGGACGACCTTCGGGAGTTTTTTAACCCCGAGACATGGGACCGCACATTTGCCGTTCTCGACCATGGTTGGCGGCTCGTGGGATTCTTCACGTATGGCTTTACTCCCGGATGCATGGAGGTCGGCCTCGGCCTTGCCCCATGGATGACGGGGCGTGGAGAGGGTGAGATGTTCGTACGCTCGGGCATCGCGTTTGGCCTCCAGCATTTTTGCTACAAGGGTGACCATATATGCCTGAGCGTGGCATCGTTTAACAAGCGTGCCATACGCACCTACCTGTCGGCAGGGTTTGAGATCGAAAGGACCTTCATGCAGAAAACGAATGGGGATGAACATGAGTTCGTTCGCATGAAAAAAAGGATAAGAAAGAAGAGATGAGCTCACTGGAGCTCTTTTTTCAGGAATCTGTTGTAGGCAAGGGCAAGCGACGGTATCGCATAGCCTGCAAACACCAGAAGCGCCGTTCGCACCGTCGGATGGTATATGAGCACCTGGAACGCGCCGAAGTCCTGCTTTACCGTTTCAGGGAACGGGGTGACCATGATGTCCTGTATCACCGTGCTCATAGACGTGATGACAAAGAATGGTTCCTGCCCCACGACCGTCAGCACCCCTTCCACCATCGAAAAGACGAGGAAGAAGAGCGCGAACACGATGACGCTGGCGGCAAGTGTCGACTTCATCGTCGTCGAGATGAGAAACGTCACCGACATGAGCGTGAACATGTAGCCTATCGCCAGAAGCAGCGACCAGACCGTTTCGAGCGGCACCGCCTGATTGATGCCGAAGTCAAGTACCGCTGCAAGCATATAGTAGGCTGCGAGCACCCCTGCCGAGACCAAAAACGCCGAGAGGAACTTGCCGACGAAGATCGTGCGCCTTCGCACCGGATTCGGGTAGAGCACGAACGCCGTTCCCTTCTCGAAGTCGTAGACGATCGAGTCTGCCCCGAAGAGCGTCACGATGAGTATGACGAGGATGTTTGCGAACTGTGCGAAGAACTGTATGAACTCATCCGCATTGGGGTAGGCCTCGCCAAGCGCGGGCGGGATGATCATGATTGCCACTGCGATGACGGCAATGAGGCCGAGCATGATGTAGAGCTTCTTTCCGCGCAGGAACTTGAGCATCTCGTAGCGCATGATCGTCATCAATTGTGAGAGGTCAGAGACCGTGCTCATTGTATCATCTCCATGTAGATGTCCTCGAGTCCAAGCCCCTTGGGCGTGAACGCCGTGAGCGGTATGCCGCGTTCGATGAGCTCGCGCATGAGGTCCATCCTGCATTCCTCCGTCTCCCCCTGGAAGATGAGGAGGTAGTGCTTCACATCGGTGAGCTTGATGTCCTTGACGATGGGGTGTGACCTCACCGTCTCCAGCTGTTCCTCCGTGAGGGGGGAGAGCGTCTCGATGGTCGCTTCTTGGACGCTTGAGAGCTTGCTTGAGAGCCCGCGCATCGTGTCGTAGGCGAGGATCTCACCCTTGTTGATGAGTGCGACCTTATCCGCTATCTGCTGTACCTCGGATAGCAGGTGCGATGAGAGAAAGATCGTCTTCTCGTGCTTGAGCTTGTTGATGAGCTGGCGTATCTCCGCCATTCCCTTCGGGTCGAGACCAGAGGAAGGTTCATCGAGGATGAGCAACTGCGGGTCGTGCAGGAGCGCCTGCGCCAGTCCGAGGCGCTGCTTCATGCCCTTCGAGAACGAACCGACGCGCGTGTCGGCCCAGTCCTGGAGGTTGACAAGGTCGAGGACCTCTTCTATCCTGCCATCAAGACCGTCGACGCCCCTGAGATTGCCCAGGTAGTTGAGCGTGTCGATCGGCGTGAGGTATGGGTAGAAGTCGGGCGTCTCGACGACGCACCCTACGCTTCGCAGTGCCTCCTTCTTGTTCTTCCTGATGTCATGACCGTTAAGGAACGCGGTACCATCCGTGGGGCGTATGAGTCCGGTAAGGATTTTGATCGTTGTGCTCTTGCCGGCACCGTTTGGCCCCAGAAACCCGACGCATTCACCCTGGTCGATCTCGAGGGATATGCCCTTGAGCGCGAGAATCTTGAAGGTGTAGCGCTTCGTCAGATTGTTGAGCTTGATCGCTGGTTCCATGGTAACCACAGTATGAACGTTGTGCATTGATTTATAAATCTTTTTATATTTCATATTATCCTAAAAAATATTTTATATTCTAATCTAATCAATTATTTTATTTTATATTTTTTTTAAGAATATATTTCATGCTTTTTCTTTGATTCTAAAAATAATTTTCGTTCCAAAATTAAGGTCACCTTACTCCTCCTCTCTTGGATGTTCGTTTTATATGCGACATTGATAATCAATAGTGGTGGTAACACATGGAACGATACATACCATTTCCCATATTGTTGAAGAACGGACTAATGCATACCGACGCGCCCCGAGAGGAAAAACATCAAGTGATATCCTCCATCTTTGGAAGGTAATCATTTTATATGTGCGCCGCACGATTGGAGTACAGTATGAACATAAAGGACATGCTCATGTCTGATGAGACGCTCTTCAAGGATGAACAGGTGTTCAATCCCAATTATCTTCCCGACACCCTGCTGTTCAGGGACAAGGAGCTCCAGGCACTCGTCTCGCTCGTGCGCCCCGGCCTTCGGGGCGGGAAGCCGCACAACACGCTCATCATCGGTCCCCCCGGCACGGGAAAGACGACGACGGTGCACTTCCTATTCGACGAGATCCAGAACGCTTCGGACAGGATGGTGCCCGTCCACATCAACTGCAAGCTCTCGAACACGAAGTTCACCGTCATGTCCGAGGTGCACAAGAAGATCTTTGGCCATCGCCCGCCCGAGACGGGGGTCCCCTACACACGCGTCTACGAGAAGGTGATGAACCATCTCGACCGCAAGGGGCTCAGTCTCCTTGTGGCGCTTGACGACATCGACTTCCTCTTCGAGCAAAAGTATGCAAACGACATCATGTACGATATTCTGCGCGCCTATGAGCAGTATCCGCGCGTGCGCACCGGCGTCGTCGCCATCCTATCGCGCGAGGACTTCAAGGAGGTGATCGCAACGAAGCTTTACAGCATCTTCATGCCCCAGGAGGTCACGTTCCCCCCATACTCACTCTCAGAGACGTACGAGATACTGCTCAAGCGGGCCCAGGCGGGGTTCTTCCCGGGCGTCATATCACAGGAACTCGTTGAACACATCGCGGAGCTCACCGCCTCGCAGGGCGACCTTCGTGTCGGCATAACGCTTCTTTCATCGAGCGGCATCATCGCTGAATCGCATGCGAAGCGAAAGATCGAACGCGAGGACATCGATGCCGCATATGAGAAGAAGGCCCGATTCGTCACGCTTCACGAAAAGGTTGCGGTGCTTTCCGCCGCCGAGCGGCAGATGCTGCTTGAGATAGCAACGGACAAGGATGTGCGTTCAGGGGCACTCTTCGAGCGCATGAAAGGATCGTTTAACAAGAAGTCGTTCTCCCAGGCGCTGGCAAAGCTCGAGTCCTACGGGCTCATCGATAGCAATGTCGTTATGATGGGCCGTGGAAGGAGCAGGGTGTTCACGCCACGATTCCCCTCCGAGGACATATTGGCGGTGCTCAAGGACTTTTCTTAGATGCCGGCTTTGCACACAAAGCCCTAGATGCCCACGAACTCTTTCTTTTCTTCAGGAGCCTGCTTCTCTCCCTCGTCGAAGACCATCTCGAGGTCGATGTCCTCGCCGGACTTCTTCGCCTGCCTGGCCTCCATCTTCCATACATAGAGGCGCATGGCCTTTTCCATGAGCGAATCCAGGGATTCCTTTGAAGAAAGTTCGATATCGCCTATTTTCACGTAATTGCTCGTTGCTTGAGGCATACACCTATTAGCATTATAGAAAGAAAAAGGTTTTCATGGCATGGCAGTTCCCTGTTCGCCCAGAATATGGTCCACTAGGTCGGTGATCGACTCGAACGACGCATCGGCAGCCTCGCGAAGCTCGTCGTGCTTTGCCTTGAGGGCAAATTTCCCTCCCACGCCGTGAAACATCGAGATGTCGTACTTCGTGTCGCCCACACAGGCGATCTCATCGAGCGGTACGCCCTCCTCGCACGCGATTCGGTGAACGACCTCGTGCTTGCGCAGGGGGTCGACGCTGCACTCGCCGCGTCCGGTGAGGCGTCCGTCCTCGTCGCAGTCGAGCGCATTGGCATAGGCGCCATCGATCCCGAGCTCCTCACCGATGCGCCGTGCGAGGACATCGATGCCGGAGGAAACGATAAAGACCTTGATGCCGTGCTCCTTGAGCCGGGCGATGGCCGCACGGGTCTCGTCACACGGCACATGGTCCCTGAACGCCTCGTCGACGTCGCGTGACGTTGGGGCCATGTGGTGCCAGAGCGCGATATCGCGCTCCATCCACTCCTTGTAGTCGATCTCACCCGCGAGGAATGCGTCCATGTTCGCACGAACGTCTTCGGGCATCGCCTCGAAGTGGTCATGCAGCGTCTCCCACGACGATCCGTAGTGGATAAGCGTGCCGTCGAGGTCGAAGACGACGATCTTGTAGCGGGGGCACATACGCATCAGATAAGCCCTATCGATTTGCCGACCTTCTCGAACGCGGAGATGGCCTCGTCGAGGTCGTCCTTGGTGAGTCCGGCGTTCATGATGGTGCGGATGCGCGCCTTGCCCTGCGCGACCATGGGGAAGACGATGGGAAGCGCGAAGACGCCGTTTTTGTAGAGTCCATCGGAGAGGTCCTTTGCCATCTTCGACTCGCCGCACATCACGGGGGTGATGGGCGTCACCGAGTCGCCGGTGTCGAATCCGAGCGACTGGAGCTCCTTCTTGAAGTAGTTGGTGTTGTCCCAGAGACGCTTGTGGTGCTCGGGTTCGCGTGAGAGCACGCGGATCGCCTCGAGCTGCGCCGCGGCCACGCCTGGCGGATGCGATCCGGAGAGCAGCCATGTCCTCGACGTGTTGTACGCGTAGTTGACAAGGTCCTGGCTTCCCGCCACGAGCCCGCCGACGACGCCGTATGCCTTTGAGAACGTGCCGACCTCCACATCGATCTCGCCCTCGATGCCGTAGTGGGCCGATATGCCCTCGCCATGTGGTCCAAGGACGCCCTCGCCATGGGCATCGTCGAAGTACGTCATGGCGCCGACCTCCTTGCAGAGCTTGACGATCGTGTCGGCTTGTGCGACATCGCCGTCCATGGAGAAGACACCATCGGTGATGACGAGGATGCGGCGGTATCCCTTCTTGTCGGCCTCGCGTAGCTGGTCCTCGAGCTGACCCATGTTCTGGTGGGCGTATATCGCCTTGTCAGCACGCGAGAGGCGCACGCCGTCGATGATGCTGCCGTGGTTGAGCTCATCGGAGATGATGATGTCACCCTTGTCGGCAAGCTGGGGTATGAGGCCAGCGTTGGTGGCGAATCCCGTCTGGTAGACGAGCGCCGACTCGCTTCGCTTGAATCTGGCAAGCTCGCGCTCCACCTCCATGTGGAGCCCCATATTCCCTGCTATCGGGCGTACGGAGCCAGAACCTGCACCAAGCCGCCGAGTGGCCTCGATGGACGCCTCGATGATCTTTGGATGATTCGATAAGTTGAGATAGTTGTTGGAACAGAGCATGATGACGGGCTTTCCATCCACCACGGTCCGTGGCGCGGAGGGGCCCTCGAGCACGCGCAGGTTCCAGTTGAGATTCTTCTCCTTGAGCTTTTCATATTCTTCCCTGAGGAATGCGTTTGGATCTCGTTCCATGCTACCACCTTCAAAACGTAAGGACAATCTTTCCAGAATTGCCAGAGGCCATGACTTCCATTCCCTCTAAAATGTCATCGAACTTAAATGTATGTGTGATGATCGTATCGAGGTCGAGCTTGCCCGACTTGAGGAGTCCGGTGGACGTGAACCACGTGTCCCATATCTTCCTTCCGTAGATGCCCTTCATATCGACGCACTTGAAGACGATGTCGTCGGTGAGATTGATCGTGACGGGGTCGTTGAATATGCCAAGCAATGCCAGTGTTCCGCCGCCGCGCACCATGTCGAGCCCTGTGAGCACGGCATTCGGATTGCCCGTTATCTCGTAGACGGCGTCCATGCCAAGCCCGTCGGTGAGGTCGCGTGCCACCTTGCCGAAGTCGTCGCCCTTCTTGAGCACGACGTCGGCCCCCAGCTTCTTGGCGAGGTTGATGCGGTATTCGTTCGTGTGCCCCACGGCAACGACCTGCGCGGCGCCGGCGGCCTTTGCAACGGTGATGGCCAAAAGACCGATGGGGCCGCACCCGAGCACTGCAACGTTCTTGCCCGTGATGTCGCCTGCTGAAAAGACGGTATGTACGGCGTTGCCCAGGGGGTCCTGGAGCGTGGTGTACTTCGCGGGGATCGTGGGGTCGTTGACCCACAGGTTCTGTGCGGGCAGCGCCTGATACTCGCAGAAGATGCCTTCAGAGCTCACGCCGAACGCGGACATGTTCATGCAGATGTGCATGTTTCCTCTCATACATTGTGGGCAGTGTCCGCAGTAGACATGGCACTCGCCTGAGACCTTGTCCCCTACCTTGACCGAATCAACGTTCTTGCCTACCTCGACCACCGTGCCGGCGAACTCATGGCCGTAGATTCGCGGGACGTCAATGTTTTTTTGCGCCCAGGCGTCCCACTCGTAAATATGCATGTCGGTTCCGCATATGGAGGCGGCATCCATCTTGATGAGTGCGTCATCCGGCCCTGGTTGGGGGGTGGGCACGTCACGCACCTCGGTGCCCCCGTATTCGGGCCTGACCTTCACAGCTGCTTTCATGGTACTAAAACAATATGTTCATTATTTAAAGGTTTTGTATTCCAATATTCTTTAATGTAGACGTTCTATAACCAATAATGACAGGCAGGTACTGTTTTTCCATAAACTTTTTGTCAAGGTTGGCATCCCCTGTGTCCACCAGGAGGTGACGTATTGTCTTCAATTTCGCCGGTGTCGATACAATTAGTATGTTTTCGATGCTGATGCGTTCGAGCACCGCTGGTGAGATCTGAAGATTGCCGCGCCCGATGACGAACCCCTGGGCGCCGATGGGCGAGAGGATGAGCATGACGTTTTGTTCGCCCTCGATGAGCCCGAGTATGCGCTCCTCGTTGAGGTCGCGCCCGACGAGTTCCTTCCCTTTCACGGCATCGATGCCAAGGAGCGTGTTATCGATGCCAAGCCGTTCGGCTATGGAGCGCACCGTGCTCCCCGGCCCCAGAAGGTAGAGCGTCCCGTCGTCCATATCCTCGATGACGGTGCGCGCGATGTCGTCCTTGATGTCATCCTCGCGCGCACCGCGGATGAGCATCTTCGATGACTGGGTGTAATTGCCTTCAAAGAGCGTCAGGGCCGTGCCAAAGACCTTGAACGAGAAGCGGTCATGACGGTATTCCTCCTCATCGAGGTCGACCACCTCCGCTTCCTGCGTCTCGGCCGACCCGGCGAGGTAGAGCTCGAGCAGCTCGGCTCCTGCCGACGGATTGATGGCGAATACGCCTGAGAGCATCTTGACACCGCTAGGGATGCCGAGGACGGGCACCGAGCGCCCAACGGCCGCGTTGACGTCACGGGCGGTCCCGTCGCCACCACAGAACACGATGAGGTCACATCCGCGCTCAAGGAACAGTTCGCAGGCACGCCGCGTATCCGCTCCGCTCGAGCCGCCCTTTGGCGTGTAGACGGTATCGTACTCAAGCCCGGTGTCTTTCATGGTGTCGGCACCCATCAGCCCCGCACACGTGAGCCAGCGAGCTTGTGCCGCCACGTCGCGATCGAGCGAATCGAAGAACCGTGCCGCACGTTGCGGGGTAACGGGTGCGGCACCCCTGCGCCGAGCCTCCTCGAGCATGCCGTCAGTGCCCTTGAGGCCGACCCGTCCACCCATACCAGCGATGGGATTGATCAAAAATCCTACCGTCTTCATACATATACGTATGCGTGCCGCACTAAAAAACGATTGGTCGCTTCCGCCGCTGCCCACCCTTCATGAAAGTCAATTATTTAAAGGGGGAACTCGAAGAGCACAACGATGAACAAGTATTCCTACGGACTGCTCATACTCGGTGTGATCTTGCTCTTTGGCTCCGAGTTCGTGAACTATCCCCTTCAATACGTTGCATTTGCCGTCATCATGCTGTCATTTCTCCTCCCGATGATCGTGACAAAGGCGACGGGGGAACAGTTCAAGGGCAATTAAAAGTTGAGAAAAAAAAAGAAATGAGGAACGTTAGTTCCACTTCCTCTTGGCAATACCGAGGGCAAGCACTGCGGCGCACACCATGATCGCGCCTAATGCGAGGATGCCGGGTCGTTTTGGGCCATCCTCTTCCTTCTCATCGTCTTCCTCGTCAATGCCGATGGTAGTGTCGTTCTCTGCAAGGGGGTTGTCGACGGGGCATCCATCCTCGGTGTCCGCCCAGACGGTCGGACAGGCATCCTGTTCGTTCGGTATGCCATCGCCGTCCCAGTCCTCATCGCTTACCGCATTTGGATTGGGGACGATGAGCGGCTCCTCATCCCCGTTGGGGTTCGGCGCGATGAGCGGTGGCTCATCACCCCCCGAATCATCTCGGTCACCCGCTTCGTCGGGGTCGCCCAGTATGAACACATCGCCCTCTGATGTCGAAGGCCTGACGAGATTGTCATATTCCTCGACATCGCCCGTCTTTTCATCCGCTGCGAGCGGGGAAGCTATCGCACAAAGCATTCCCAGCACGAGCAGAAGGGTTACAATCTTTTTCATCTCACTCAACTCCTTTGAATTCCACTTTCATGATACTGATTTGGGTTGATTTCCCTACGAGAAGAGATGCACTGCAATTTTTTTAAACGTTTTGAGATAGTTCAATTCATGCTGAAGTTAACAAAAATTGGATGCGTATCTTTGAAATAGACAATAATTATAGGTTTTTTCCCTAAAATGAGTTGAAATCATGTAAGAAAGGTTGTGGTGCGGCCGCCGGGATTTGAACCCGGGTTACAAGCGTGGCAGGCTTATGTGCTGGGCCACTACACTACGGCCGCATCAAAAAGAACGGACAGGTCGCGCCGGTTCGCTCCTTTTCCTCATGAGTACTGTGATTTATAAACTTTTCTATTTTTTAAATTGTTCGTCGTGGCAAGCAGCGCATGTTTTTTATACATTCATGATGCCTGCACCCTATGGAGAATGAATACACGAAGAAACTACAGGACTACATACGCAGGAACGGCGTGGACTGCTCTCTTTTTACTTACGACGATTCGTGTCATTCCGTCCAGGCGGCCTGCAAGGCCACGGGCGCAGCGCCCGAGGAGTTCGTCAAATCGATCTGCTTCATGGCTGATGATGGCATCGTCGTGGCCATCGTTCGCGGGTGCGACCGCGTCTTGCCGCGGCGCATCGGCGAGGCGCTTGAGGCCCCCGTTCCCCGCATCGCGCGGGCATGCGAGGTGCTTTCCCACACCGGATTTCCTGCAGGGGGCGTGCCCCCCATCGGCTTCGATGCATGCTTTCTGATCGACGAGGCGGTGCTCGAACTCCCGTGCGTGTGGGCAGGCGGGGGAAGCGATAGCGGCCTCATAAAGATCGCACCCGAAGAGATCATCCGCCACACCGGCGCGCGCAGGACGCGCCTCACGTAACCGGTTCCCTTCACCTGATGAGTCGCCTGCTCACCACCACGACGAAGAACGCGATGATGAACGCACCTAAAAACGCCTCGCTTATCGCCACGAGCTGGATCGATGGCTTGGGGTGGAAGTCACCGTATCCGAGCGTCGTGAACGTCACCACGCTGAAGTAGAGCGATTCGGCAAATGTCGGTACGAACGTCTCCGGACCTGTCGTGATGCCACCCGACAGCCAGTAGATGAACGTGTAGGAAAAGATGATCGTAAGCGAGGTGAGCAAGACGCGCAGGGGGCTTTGCCCGTAGTTTGAGATAAGATAGAAAAGTTTGTTTGAGATCCATTTTGTCCATCCCTCGAGTTGCAGTATCGATGCGAAGAGCCTGTTCGATCGGTACTTGAACGAGAACGGGAAGTGGTATGGCACGAACTTGTTCGCCTTGAGCTGGCCCTCGTCCAACCTGAGTGCCGTACGTTCGAGCTTGCCGCGCACCGTCCATTCATGGATGTAGTATTCGCTCGACTTCTCGTAGAGCCCGGCCGCATTGAAGTGATTCTTGAGGTCAAGATAGGTCGCTATCGCCTCGTCGTAGCGCTTGAGCGCGGCGATGTGCTCGCCTTTTCTCACATTCTCGTCGGCGAGGCGTTCGGTGATGGATACGTCATCGAGGGCCGCGTACCTGAGATTTTGTATGCCCTCTATCTTCGCATTGAAGAGGTCTGCGTCGGTGAGAATCGCGTCATCGAAGTTGGCACCCTTGAGATTGGCTCCACGAAGATTTGCCTTGTCGAGATTGGCATCCGAGAAGTCGGCGTTCTCGAGATCGCACTCCCTGAAGTTGGCGCGCTGTGCGGTCGTGCTCTGGACGAGCACGTTCTTGAGCTGTGCGCGAGCGAAGTCGGCGCGCTGGAGATTGCTGTTGGCAAGTATGGCTCCCTCAAGGCTGGCGTATTTGAGGTCTGTTCCCCTCAGGTCAGCGCCACGCATGTTGCAGCCGTCAAGCGTCGCCCCCCTCAAATCCGCGCCGCGCATGTCGGCGACCTGCATGTCGGCCCCCTTGAGGTCGACGCCGCGCATCGTTGCGTTTTCAAGCATGGCATGGAGCAGCACCGCGTTGACAAGCGACGCATCGAGCAGCGTCGCATAGGGAAGGCGCGCCCCGGTAAGGATTGCCTCCCGCATCACCGCCCATGATAGGTCGGCGTTTTGCAGATTGCTGTTGGCAAGTATCGTACCCTCTGCCTTGCAGTACTTGAGCTTGGCGTTCTCGAGGTCGACGCCGCGCATCTGGGACTTTGATATGTCGGCATCGGAGAGGTCAGCATCGACGAGGGTCGCCCCTTCAAGCACGGCACCGAAGAGGTTCGCACCGACAAGGCGCGCCCCGGTAAGGTTCGATGAGGAGAGGTCTGCTCCCTTGAGATAGGCTTCCTCCAGGTCGATCTTCGTCAGGTCCTTGCCTGAGAGCCTCTTGCCCGATTGCTGCACGTGCCACCGGCACAGCTCGCTTCCCTCCTCCGCTTCATAGGGGCACTTCTTCCCTGCGGTCCGGTACTCGTGGGCGCACTTCATCCATGACGACCTCCGTTGCGGTCCGTCTGCTCGTCAACGGAAAGGAATCGTGCGTTGATGGCAACGATCACGGTGCTAAGCGACATGAGCACGGCACCGACTGCCGGGCTGAGCAGGATGCCGAACGGATAGAGCACGCCTGCCGCAAGCGGTATCGTCACTGCGTTGTAACCGGTCGCCCAGAAGAGATTCTGCTTCATCTTCGCGTACGTCGCCTTCGACAAGAGGTAGCTACCCAATACGGCGGTCGGCTCGCTTCGCACCAGTATCACGTCGGCCGATTCGATGGCGACGTCGGTGCCTGCGCCGATGGCTATGCCAACGTCCGCCTGAGCGAGGGCGGGCGCATCATTGACGCCGTCGCCCACCATGCCGACGCGATGCCCCTCGTCCTGTATCCGCTTGATCGTCTCGGACTTCTGTTCGGGAAGCACCTCTGCGAAGTAGTCGTCGAGGCCCACCTCGCGTGCCACCCAGGCCGCCACCTTTGCGTTGTCGCCTGTCAGCATCATGCAGCGGATGCCTTCGGCCTGGAGCGACGCTATCGCGTCGCGGGACTCGGGCCTGATGATGTCGGCAAGCGCCAGGGCGCCGGCGAGCGTGTCGTCCCTGTAGACGAACGCGAGCGTCTTGCCCTGTTCGAGAAGCGCCTCGAGGCTTTTTTCGTCTGGCATGTCGCCTTGCTCCTTGACGTAGTTGTGGCTCACGACGCGTATGTTCGTGCCGTCCACCACGCCCTCGATGCCTCGCCCCGTGATCGAGGAAAACGACGCTACCTCCCCTGGCTCGAGCGACATCTCCTCCGCCTTCTTTACGATACCCACTCCAATGGGGTGCTCAGAGCGTGATTCAAGCGATGCGGCGTCGCGCACGAGCGACCCCTCGTCGCCGTCGAGGGCCACCACGTCGGTCACTCCGAACTCGCCCTTGGTGAGCGTGCCCGTCTTGTCGAAGACGATGGTGTCTAGCAGGCGCATCTGCTCAAACGCTCGCCTGTCGCGGACGAGTACGCCATTTTTCACCGAAAGCGATATGGAGACGGCAACGACGAGCGGTATCGCGAGCCCGAGGGCGTGCGGGCAGGTGATCACCATCACCGTCACCATCCTCTCGATGGAAAAGACCGCATCCCTTCCTGCCAGATACCATGCCGCAAACGTGGTGATGCCAACGGATATCGAGATGACAGTCAACCACAGCGCGGCCCTGTCGGCAAGGTTTTGCGTCTTTGAGCGGGACTGCTGCGCCTGCTTGACAAGCGAGATGACCTGCGAGATGTACGAGTCCTTGCCGGTGTGGGTGATCTCTACCGTTATCGAGCCCTCCCCGTTGATCGAGGCGCCGATGACCTTGTCCCCCTCGCCCTTGGCCACAGGCGTCGATTCACCCGTGAGGAGCGATTCGTTGACGCTCGTGGTCCCGTCGACGATCGTCCCGTCGGAAGGCACCTTCTCCCCCGGCTTGACGAGCACGCGGTCGCCGGCCCCAAGCGACGAGATCGCCACATCTTCGGTGGACCCGTCTTCTGATATCCTGTGGGCGGTGGAGGGCATGAGCCTTGCAAGCTCCTCGAGAGCGCGAGAGGCGCCCATGACAGAGCGCATCTCCACCCAGTGGCCGAGGAGCATGATGTCGATCAGGGTCACGAGCTCCCAGAAGAAGAACTTTCCCGGGAGGCCGAAGACGACCGCGCTGCTGTAGAAGAACGCAACGCTTATGGCAAGGCCGATGAGCGTCATCATGCCGGGAGCACGCGAGCTGAGCTCCCTGTAGAGCCCCTTCGTGAACGGATAACCCCCGTAGGCGTAGACGAACGCCGAGAGCGCAAAGAGCAGATAGCTGTCGCCCACAAACGAGAACTCTATCGAAAGGAAGTCCTGCACAAGGGGCGAGAGCGCGAGCACGGGAGCGGTGGCGATCATGGAAACGAAGAATCTCCGCTTGAAGTCTTCGACCATCATCTTGTGATGGGACGTGTGACCCCCATTGTGGCCTGCGTCATCATCCTGCATATGTCTAATGTGTAACAAGGAATATAAGTCTTTAACTGAACACTACTACTACGTGCATGAGGCGATGTGCCGCCATGCGCATCGCAGCCTTCAAGAATGGAACCGTTAACAATGTGACAGAGGTGGACCAACATATGTATCACGATCAACCTGTGAGGATAGATACGCCGTTTTCGCCGTCGCCCACGTACAGGAAGCTGCTCTACTGGTACTTTACCATGGGCGTTGCCCTGCTCGTCCTGCCATGGTACGTGCCGCTGCTCGTGTTCGCTCCCATGCTGGCAAAGGTGCTCACGACGCTGCCCGTGGTGGCCGCCATAGCGTTCGTGCTCTACTGGATACCGCGATACCACGAGACGATCTCGTATACGGTCGGGTCCGACGAGGTCAGCTGGCAGCGCGGGGTCTGGTTCAGGACGACAGGTATCGTCCCCTACCGGAAGATAACGAACGTGGACGTATCGCAGGGACCGCTCTCCAGGCGGCTCGGTATCGCGTCGGTCAAGCTCCAGACGGCAGGCTACTCCGCTTCAAAAAGCTCTGCCGAGATTTCGATAACGGGCATCGAGCGCCACGAGGCACTGCGCGACATGCTCATGGAATACGTGCGCCAAACGCGCGCTTTTTCATCTTCTGCGACTGGCGCCTCCAGCGAGCCGGACGTGTTGTCCGAGCTTCGCGCCATACGCGAGCTGCTCGAGTCGCGCATGGGGGGATCGAAGTGAGCGACGTGATGCCCCTACCCGATGAGGACATTCCCCGCTTTGCCGACATCGTGTCCCGCGCCTATCCGGGATTCACGTATTCCAAGCAGTCGTATCGCGAGGAGACAATAGAGCGCCTTCGCACCATGCAGCACGAGGAACCGTCGGTGACGTTTTATGGGCTCTACCGCGACGACGAACTGCTCGGCGGCATGAGGGTCCATAACTTTTGCACCAACGTCCGCTCGACGATGATCAATGCGGGAGGGGTGGGACTCGTTGCCGTCGATCTCATCCACAAGCGCGAGCATGTCTGCAAGGAGCTCATCGAGCACTTCCTCGCATACTGCCGAACGACGGTGCGACCGCTTGCAATGCTCTACCCGTTCAGGCCCGACTTCTATAAGCGCATGGGATTTGGGTACGGCCCCCTGCTCAACCGTTATTCGTTGTCCCCGGCGGCGCTTCCTGCAAACAAGCAGCTAGGCGGCGTGCGCTACCTTCGGCCCGAGGACAAAAACGCCCTCGTTGAATGCTCCCGCCGCTACGTGCGTGAGCACCACGGCATGGTCGACAAGAGCGACCACGAGGTGCGCCAGATGCTCACGTCCGATGATACGTTCATAGCCTGTCACTGGGACGGCGAGGTCATGGACGGATACGCCCACTTCCGATTTGCCCGCGGGCATACGTCGCTTGTCAACGACATCGAAGTATTGGAATTCGCTTATCTTAACAAGGATGCGTTAAGGGCACTGCTTTCATTCCTCAATCGGCAGTCGGACCAGGTGCGCCGCATCCACTTCAACACGCATGATGACTTCCTTCATTTCGTGGTCGACGACCCCCGGGATGGGACCGACGACCTGCTGCACCCCATATCGCACCCCACCCGGCGCAGCGGCGTCGGCCTCATGTATCGCGTGGTCGATGCCCAGCTCATGTTCGACGTGCTTGGCAGCGCCCGGTTCGGCCCCGGTGACTGCAGCGTCAAGATCGAGCCCGACGACTCGTTCCTTCCGGACAACACATCGCCTGTGGCCGTGACGTTTCGGAATGGACGCGCGAGCCACTGCAAGTGCGACGTCGATGTCACGGTGCGCCTCGGCATCGCCGAGCTCTCCTCGCTTCTCATGGGCACGGTGACGTTTTCGAAGCTTCGCGCCTATGGGCTCGTTGGTATGTCGGACCCGTCGTACACTGGCGTGCTCGATGCCATCTTTCGTGTGAACGAAGGGCCGCAGTGCGCAACATCCTTTTAGGTGGGGCATATGGCGCTGGTGCGATTCTACGCCGATCTGAGGGGGCGTGCGAGGGAAAAGGAGGCGCGCATCGATGCGGAAAGCATCGGCGCCCTCATCGACCGCCTCTTCTACACGCATCGCGACGTGTACGAGGCGATCCTGGAAGAAGGGGAGCTTCGCCCGTATGTGAGGATATTCGTGAACGGACGCGACATCACGTTCCTTTCGGGTCGGGGCACGCCCATCGGTCCCGACGACGAGGTAGCGCTCTTTCCTCCCGTGGCAGGCGGGTGATCACAGGAGCGATATGATCCAGGGCAGCGCGACCGCCGTGCCGATGGTGGAGCCGATGTTGGCAAACGCCACGACAAGCAGCGTGCGCGTGATCTTGTTCCTCCACAGGTCGGTAACCCCCGCGATCGTGCCCAGAGACTCGAAGTCGCGCACCTTCGGTTTTCGCACATGCGCCTCGGTAAGCCCGGCAAACCATCCGGCGGCAAGCGTCGGATTGAGTGAGGTGAACGGCGCGGCGAGGAATGCGACGAGCGCTGAGAGCGGGTGTCCGAGAGCGCAGATGACGCCGACGGTGGAGAGCGTGCCGTTGATGAGAAACCAGGCCTTGAGCATCTTGACCGTCACGTCGGCCCCATTGGTGTAGAATCCGATGACAAGCAACGCTGCGAGCAGGACCGGCACGCCCCACGCGACGATCTTGAACCAGCTCCTCGAACGTTCGACCCGTTCGAGCGGCGCCGCATCGACGGGTGCGGGGAGGTGGGAGACGATGCCGTTGATGTGTCCGGCGCCCACCACTGCGACCATCGTGGCGCCCGTTTTCCCTGAAAGCGCGCCTTGTATCTTGGCAGCGATGTAGGCGTCACGCTCGTCGATGAGCACCTCCTTCACGCTTGGTATCTCCTGTGCGAGCTCCTCGAGCATCGCATTGAGCGCGTCCTCCTCCTGCAGCTTCTCGAGCGCCCCCTCGTCGATGGCCTCCCCTTCTTCAAGGAACGAGAAGAGCACTGAATAAAGGATCTTGAGCTTCTCCCTGAGCGACATGCGCTGCCAGGCGCGCTTGAAGGTGGTGTTGATGTCCCTGTCGAGCAGCTCCACGGGCGCATCGCCCGCATACTCGATCGCCTCGAGCATCTCGGCGCCCGGCTTCGTGCCCAGCTCCTCCCCCATGCGCTTTTGAAAGTTTGTGAGAAGGAGGCTTGCAAGAAACATCGGGGCCCTGCCTGAACGTATGATGTCATAGACGTTGGTCTCTTGCCACTGCGGTTCGTTGATAAGCGTTTCGCGCCTCCCCTTGTCGAGCTCGACGCCAACGATGTCGGGCGACTCTTCCTCGAGGGTCTCCCTGACAAGCTCCCTGCTGCGCTTGGACACGTGCGCAGTACCAACGAGCACGACCTCGTTGCCGTCCACTTCGACGCGCTTCACACCCATTGCGACCACAGGTGAGAGAGCATTTAAATACCTTTGCGGACCATTCAGGAGATACCATGAAGATCAGATCGGTCACCGTTCATACAGACCTCGAGCGCCACGACTGGGATGCGCTTGAATCGTTTTTGGATACGGCAAGAAAGGAGTACGGCATTGAGGTACAGACCGTTCGGGTCTCCACAGTGCCGCAAAACGGCCGATTCGATGACGCGTCGTCGGCCATCGATGCCGCACGCCGGTACGACGACTGGGCATCCTCGTCGACCATCGACTACGTCGGGGGGTTCGGCCTTGGGCGGTATCCCTCAGCTGACGACCTTGCGTTTCTCGAATGGGTGCCCGATATCCTCTCCGAGACCTCGCACGTCTTCTCGAACTGCCAGCTTGCATGGGGGGGCACGATCAATCTCCGTGCCACACGCCTATGCGCCCGGACGGTGCGGGCGCTCTCGTCGCTTGAGGACGGCTTTGCCAATCTGCGTTTTGCAGGCCTCTACAACTGCCAGCCCGACAATCCCTTCTTCCCAACATCGTACGCCTCAGGGGATGTGCCCAACTTCTCGCTCGCGCTCGAGGCGGCAGACCTTGCAATCGACGCGTTCACGTCGTGCGATTCGCTGGACGCGGCGCGCGAGGCGCTGCTTGCCGTCGTTCGCGACCGGTATTGCTCGTTGCTCTCGACGTCGCTTGCGCTGGAAGAGGAGTTTGGCATCGCGTTCTACGGAGCGGACTTTACCCTCGCGCCGGCGCCTGCCGAGACCGATAGCATCGCATGCGCCCTCGAGTCGCTTGGCATCAGGCGATTTGGCGCCCACGGGACGTTATTCCTGTCTGCGTTTTTGGCAGACGCGATAAAATCGCTTGGCGGAAATATTGGGTTTTCGGGCCTGATGTATCCCGTGCTCGAGGATGCGGGCATCGCAAGGCGCGTTGGCGATGGATCGCTTTCCATCGAGTCGCTCATGCTCTACAGTGCCGTGTGCGGCACGGGCCTTGACTGCATCCCCCTTCCCGGCGCGACGAGCGAGGACGACCTCAATGCCCTGATGCTCGATGTCGCAGGGCTTTCAGCGCGCCTGCACAAACCGCTCACGACGCGGCTCTTCCCGCTTACGGAAAAACGTGTGGGAGAGATGACGGAGTTTGAATTTCCCTACTTCTCCAACGCCGTCGTGATGGCGCACAAGCGTGGCCACCTGCGTTCCTTTGCCGATGATGAGGTAACGTTCGGGTCGAATGAAAAGAGATAAGGGGTTCACTGCGCCGCGCTGGCGCTTGACCTCAGGTAGACATCAAAACGCGCTCCCCCGAGGTCTGATTTGAGCGCACGGACCCTGCCGCCATAGGCCTCAGCGATCTTCTTGATGAGGTAGGTGCCGATTCCAAGCCCCTTGGAGTCCCTTCCCTTGAATCCCTTGTTGAACAGGTTCACCAAATCCTTTTCACCGATGCCTCGCCCGTCGTCCTCCATGCTTACACGCGTCTCGCCGTTTTGCTCCTCGATCGAGATGCGAATGAGCGACCCTTTGGAGTGGATGATGGCGTTCTCGATGAGGTTGGAAAAGAGCTCTTCGAGGAGCTCGCCGCCCTCGACGCGTGATGGCTTTCCACGATGTTCGATTTCTATGCCCCTCTCGTTGGCAGGTGCCTCGTAGCGCTTGATGATGGTCGTGAGCAAGCGGTCGATGTTTACGGGGCGCCGCTCTGTCGCCTGTTCGATCTCACGGAGTTTGCCGACCTTTTCTAGGAGCTGTTGGCCCACCTTGTTCACACTTGCTGCGCGTTCGATATATTGTGCAGTGTCGTCGTCAAGCGACGTCAGGTTGATGAGGTCGAGGTAGCTTTGTATGATGTGGGTCTTGTTCTTCAGGTCGTGACGCAGCAGGGTGAGCAGGAAATCGACCTCCTCCTCGGCTTCCTTTCTCTCGCTAATGTCGATGACGATGCCGGTGACAAGCGTTGGGCGGCCCCCTTCATCGCGTCTGGTGATGCCGCCGCGGTCCTCGAACCAGGTCCAGTCGCCACGGGCGGTTAGGATCCTGTATTCGCTGTCGTATGTCGCCGACCTTCCCTCGAGGTGGCTGCGCATGTCCTCCATGACGCGCTCGTGATCTTCGGGATGGACGAGCTCCATGAAGTCGGTATAGGTCTTGAATCGTTCTGGCGCATGGCCAAGCATGCGCGCCTTTTTATCGTCGAACTTCACGCGTCCCGATGGAAGCTCCATCTCCCACCAGGCGATGTTACCCTTCTCCATCGCCGTGTTGAGGCGGACCTGCGAGGTGTGAAGGCGTTCTTCTGCCTCTTTTTGGGCCGTGATGTCCTCGAGCATGCTTACGCGAAAGAGGGGGCGCCCCTCATCGTCGTCGACGATGTTGCTGACGACCCTGACCCATTTGATGTCTCCATTCCTGGTGACGATGCGCAGTTCATACGTAACGTTGTCCTCTTTGCCCTCGAGGAGGAATCTGACGTTCTTGCGGTGGATCTCCATGTCCGCAGGATGGACGAATCGTCTCGGATTCTTCTTTTGTATTTCACCCGGGCCGTATCCGAGCAGGTCGTTCATTGCTCTGTTCGCCTCGACGATGTTTTCGTTGAGGTCGACGCGAACGATGCCCATGGGTGCCTGATCGATCAGCCGTTGGAATCTGTTCTCGCTTTCCTTGAGCGCCTTTTCGGCCCTTTTACGCTCCGTGATTTCAATGGCAACGACAAGAAATGCCTTCTTATCTCCGTAGGTGATGGGCCGCACCTTCATACCAGCCCATTTTATCTCCTGTCCACATATGATCTTCAGCTCGACCTCATCCTTTTCCGGTTTTCCACAAAGCCAGTCATCTCGTCGGCGCTCGATGAGTCTTCGGTGATCGGGATGGACGATATCCCAAATGCTCGAACCCACTATGTCATTCTCGGGGCGGCCGATAAGCCTCTTGGCGGCGGGATTGACATAGACCCATCGCTCGTCCATGTGTATCATGATGGCAACGGGGGCAAGTTCCGTAAACGTCCTGAACTTGTGCTCGCTTTCGCGCAGTGCCTCGTGGGCGCGCTTGGAGCGGACTTCCTTGACGATGGCGTCCTTTAACAGGGCATATTGGGTGGAGGGATCGCCCTTCTTTTGTATGTAGCGATTCGCACCGTGATTGAGCGCCTCGATCGCCACCTCCTCCCGCCCCTTGCCGGTAAACAGTATGAACGGCATCTCCGCGTCATTCTCCCGGATGCGGCGCAATAGTTCCAGCCCGTCCATCTTAGGCATCTGGTAGTCGGAGACGACGGCCTCGTATCCGTGTTTCATGAACAATGCATAGGCAGCCTCGCCATCCTTTGCCACGTCGATAGACAGGCATGGTTCGTCTTTTTCGAGAAGGTGTTTCGCAATGGTGAGCAGATCCTCGTCGTCGTCAACAAGGAGTATTTTTATGGCGTCGTCCGCATCGTGCATCCCGGAAAAGGAGAATGACGTCATATCTTAACCTTCTTCCTTCGAACATTTAAAATATATGTATATGCCAATAAGAAGTATGGTCGATGAACTCCTTCGCATCAACGTTGGCCGTTCGAACGCATATCTCGTGAGGTCTGGCTCGACCGTCATGCTCGTCGACACCGGGCCTGCATCGTCGCGCGATGCGCTCATGCGCGCGCTTGATGGCCTCAACAGGATAGATCTCGTCGTCGTGACCCACGCCCACGAGGACCATGTGGGGAATCTGGCACACGTTGCGCAACGCTTCGGCGCCAAGGTGGTCGTTCATCACGACGATGCGCACTACCTTAGGCAGGGATTCGCGCCGTTTCCGCGGGGAACGAGGCTCATCACACGTATCCTCTCCCGCATCGGCAATGCGCTCATGAAGAGCAGAGGCCGGTTCGATCCGGTCGATCCCTCCATCGTGGTCAACGCGCCCTACGACCTCCTGTCGCATGGCGTTCGTGGTGCACTGTTTCACACCCCCGGCCACACGGACGGTTCGATGACCGTGGTGCTCGAGGGAGGGGACTGCATCGTGGGCGACACGCTCTTTAACATGCGCATCTTCTCGCCCTATCCCCCCTTCGCCAATGATGAGGGGGCGCTTCGCGAGAGCATCAGGTCTCTTGCGGTGCGCGGATGCACGACGTTTCATCCGGGGCACGGACCACCGCTGGGAATCGATGACGTACGCTCGCTCATCTCGACCCACATTTTTGCCGGCTAAGTGGTGGGTGGAGGTCGCTTCCTCCATACCACCTTGCCATCTGGCCCCTCGATGCGCAACACCCTGTGGTAGGGTATATAGCTTTCGATGCCGTCTTCGCGCACGATTCGGAAGTCTGAGGTGCACAGCTCATCGATGTCCTCGAATGCGATGGCACGTTCGTTTCTCGGTGCACCCCTGTGAAGATAGACCACCGTGTAGCGCCGCGCCTCGTAATCCGGGTGCCATTTGAGCTTGTTGAGCATCTCTCGTGCGCGCATGAATACTCATCGACGTCATACGAAAAATATTTTTCCATTTCAACGGAAAAAACAGACATCAGAACAAATCCGAAAAGCTTTTAAGCAGTCACAAATTATGATACATGCCTTCATGCCGGGGTCGCCTAGCGGCTTGGCAGTGGACTGCAGATCCTCGCACGGGAGTTCAAATCTCCCCCCCGGCTCTTCTGTATATGTTAATCTTTTGTAAGCTTTCCTTTCTTCCCTTTGTCCTATACCTCAATCAAATTACATAATCATATCAACTTGATCCTCCAGAATAATCAGAAATCATGTGCGTCATGGCATATTGCTCCAAAGTTTTATATGTGCCCCATACATGCTAACTTCAAGGTGATACCATGAGCGAACGTTCTGTGCAAAACACGTACAATGCGATTTTTGCGCTCATCGATATTCAGGAGATTTGGCGGCGCACTCGTCCCTTCCATACCCTTTCCGAACGTGACAGGGAGGAGCTCACCTCACTTCTTGAAAAGGTCCGCACGTCCCTTGACACGATTGAGGAGGAGATGCTGTGAGCCTTGTCTGTGGCATCGGGGAACGCATGGTCGAGGAACTCTATCTTAACATCAACCCCCTCCAGACGGGGGGTCGAACGCCCGCCGACACCCGCAAGGCGATATTCTCGTGGGTCGATGGCTATGCCGTCTGTGATGCGTGCAAGGGTTCGCTAAGAACAACGGACAAACCGCCCATCAGGCAGTTCATCGAGGACGTCTCTGCGTTCCTCGGCATGGACAATGCGCTCCTTACCAACGGCGCGCGCGAGGCAAAGGAGACGGTCATACATTCTCTTGCATCCAGGGACGACTGGATGGTAGCCGATGGCAATGCACACTATTCGACGCTTGTTGCCGCCGAACGCAACGGCGTGCCGGTAATACGTACCGAAACGTCGGGGCATCCCACATTTGAGATCACGCCCGCCATGTTCGATGAGGCTATCGAACGGGGCACGAAGGAGCATGGCCGCCCTCCGGTGCTTGCCGTCGTGACCCATGTGGACGGCAACTACGGCAATGTCGTCGATGCGAAGTCGATCGCTTCGGTATGCCACGACCACGGGGTCCCCGTTCTCCTCAACGCCGCATACTCTGCAGGCAGGATGCCGGTATCGGGACGTGAGCTCGGTGTGGACTTCATCGCATGCTCTGCCCACAAATCGTGGGCAATCGGCGGCGGGAACGCCGGTCTCCTTGCAGTGAACGAGGAGTATCGTGATAGGATCATACGCTTTTCGAAGGAGTATCCCGTCAAACCGATCGAGATCCTCGGCTGCTCGACGCGCGGCTCGGAGGTCGTCGCACTCATCTCGTCGTTTCCGCATGTAAAAGAGCGCGTCAAGCACTGGGAAAGGGAGGTCGCACATGCCCGTTCTGTCGTTTCGCGGCTTTTGGATGCTGGTGGCTTCTCGCTCCTTGGCATGTCGCCCAAGGAGCACGACATCATCGCCATCGAGACGCCCGCCTACGACGAGATCGCCTCACACCACAAGAAACGCGGATACTTCCTCGCAAAGGAGCTCAAGTCGCGCGGCATCGTCGGTATCAAGCCGGGGCGTACCAAGCACTTCAAGTTCTCGACGTTTGGCTTTACCGATGAGCAGGTCGACTACATTGTGGAAAGCTTTTTAGAGATTAAGGACAAGTATATGTAGGTGGAGTGGTGAAAAAGGCGATCGCACTCATCTCGGACGGCATCGACAGCCCTGTGGCGTGCCATCTGGCCCTTGAGCAGGGCTACGATGTCATCGCACTTACCTACGACACGTCCCCATTCTCTGAACCGATCAACCTCGAGGTGACCAAGCGCCACATCATGCACCTGGCAGAGCTGCATGGCCGCCCCATCAAGCTCTACGTGCTCAAGCACGGCCCGAACCTGCAAAAGATCATCACATCGATCTCTGAGAAGTCGCGCTCGTACGTGTGCGTGTTGTGCAAGAGGGCCATGATGAAGCTCGCCAACGAGGTGGCAGATGATGAGGGCGCCGATGTCATCGTCACGGGCGAGAACCTCGGCCAGGTGGCCTCGCAGACGCTTGACAACATGATCCTCATATCCAAGGCAAGCCCCCGCCACGTCGTGCGCCCGCTCCTGTGCATGGACAAGCTCGAGATAGAACAGATCGCAAAGGATATCGGGACGTATGACATCTCCGTTGAGGGTGCCGCGGGATGCAAGGCCGTGCCGTCACATCCGCAAACGCGTGCAAACGGCATCATCGTCGAGGAGCTTGAGCGCGGCATCGAGCTCGTGTTCGAACTCGAGTGATCACTTCTTCTTTTTCTTTCCGGTCGATTTCTTTTCTACGCCCCTTCCCTGGAACAATGCAACGAGGAACGAACCGGTATAGAGCAGCAGCGTGATGATAGCAAGGCTGTATCCAAAGTACATCAGCAAATCGACGATGCCTATCTCGCTGAGATAGAACACGAGTCTCGTGATAAACGTCACGATGGATATCATCGCTCCGACCTTTAGCGATGTCCAGAAGTCCCATGTAGCCATGTTGCGGGTGACAAGCGGGAAGATCAAAAAAAGGAACCATAGCGGTATGGGCATGAGGGCGATCAGGCTGCCGGCCGCGAGGATGCCCATGAGCACGAGCGGAGGGAAGTCCCTGCGTTCCTCACGTTCCTCGACCTTGGCCTTTCTCTTCTCCCGTTTGACCTGTTGCTTTTCCACACCACGCAATCGTGACTTGATGCTCATCCACGCTATCTGTGCATGATGCATTATAAAGATTTGCGTTTTGCAAGTGCGATTTCCTAAGGTAGAATCGATGATCGTATCGCACCCATTATTTCAGAAAAATTTAAAAAGGGAAACCGAATGGGAGAGGTAGCAGGCACAATCGGCTATTTGTTTCCACCTCCCACAGCATTGTGTCTGCTGGTATCCCTTTTCGATTAAACTTTTTAAGCAGGTGCGCGTAAGTGTGTGCATGCAGGCTATTATTCGAACCGATGACGTAGGCTTTGTCACCCACTGGTCGCTGGAGGCCGAAGAGCTTTTCGGCTTCGAGGCAGAAGAGGTGATGGACTGGTCGCTCAACACGTTCATTCACTCGATCGAACGCATGGATGTCGATAAGCGCAGGAAGCTCATGCTCGACAACATCCTCGATGATGTCGATGAGGGAAGCGAGGTCGAGTTCACCACGGTCAACCTGCGAAGCGACCTCAGGGCGTTTCTCAACAACATCGTGATCCGCCCCCATCCTGACGGTGGAACAATCGGCATCGCAACACGCCTTGACGACACGCAGATGATCAGGGAGTACAACGCACTCGTAGAGATGGAGGGCCACAAGGCGCTTGCCGTCACGACCTATGAGGGAAAGATCCTTGGCGCCAACAAGAGCTTTGCGATGATGGCACGTACCAATCGGATGAACCTTCTCAACAGGCAGATGGGAACGCTCGAGGGCGCCATGTACTATGACCTCGCCGACTTCGACGGGTTCATGGGCCTGCTTGTCGCGCTGGAGTTCACGCCGGCGTCCAAGGAAGAAATGGTCCAGTTGCCGTGTGGGATGAATGTACCGCGATGAACGAGTGACCGCGTCAGAAGCGGTATGGAGGCGATGCACGCTCTATGTCACAGAGGGGGAGTGCGTTCGTTGCAGCGCATGCATGCACGCATGTCTCCTGCAGCAGGGTCAGTATGGGGTGTGCGGCGTGAGGATGAACAGGGGCGGAGAACTCTATGGTTTGCTCGACTACGTCTCCCATGCGCGGGCCGACCCCATCGAGCGCAAGCCGCTCTTTCACTATCGGCCAGGCAGCCTGGTATATTCGATAGGCGGCGTGGGATGCAACTTCGCATGCGACTTCTGTCAGAACTACATGGTGAGCATCGAGTTTGCATCAGTGGAGCTGACGCGAGTGGCCCCCATGCAGATAATACGCCAGGCGCGGACGCAGAGGGCCGACGGCATAGCCTTCACGTTCAACGAGCCCGCGATCTCCGCAGAGAGCGTGCACGACATCTCCCGTCTCGCACACAAGAAGGGATTTTTCACCGCCATGGCCACGAACGGGTATCTGAGCAAGGAGGCGGTCGACTACCTCTCACCACACATGGATGCATGCATCGTCGGCGTCAAGACGTTTGACGAGGAGTTCTATGCCCGAAGCTGCAACGCTTCGCTTGCTCGACTCAAGGAGGCACTATCGCACGTCATGGGGGCGGGCTGGCACGTGGAGTTTTCATACCTCGTGCGAAACGACGACAGGGGATATGGCGACTTTCTGTCCTTTATCTCGCAGTTCGATGGCCCGCAGATACTTCATCTCGGCAAGTTCTTCCCCTCGTACAAGAGTACCGATGATGAGACGCCATCTGAGATGCTGGTATCATATCACAGAAAGGCCCGTGATGCGGGCATAGAATATGTATATATATCAGACCTCTACGGATCCCGGTACGAGAGCACGGTCTGCCCCTCGTGCGGAGCGATGCTCATAGAGCGGGAGGGGTCCGTTGGCGATGACACGGTGATCAGCCCCTTTTGCGCAAGCTATGACATCATCTCGTACCGCGTGACCGATGACGGCCACTGTCCCGACTGCGGACACCCCATACGCGTCGAAGGGCCCCCTACACGGCGAGATTGATGGTAAGTTCGGACATGTTCGCACAGTGCCTCGTGATGCGGAGGTAGTAGTCGACCATCTTCGAGTATGATGTGACGCCCTTCATCGACGTGTCCTCGAGCTTCGTGATGTTGGGCACGTTGGCCTCTTCGTCCTTTAACGAGTCGAGGAACGTGTTTGCCTTCTTGAGGTCCTTCGTGAAGAGATTGTCCGTGACGTCCTTGAATATGACGTTGCACTTCTCCCCGAACGCGCTTACCTCCTGCGGCACCCTGTGATCGCTTTCTATGAAGAGGCCGAGGATGTCGATAAGGTAGTCGGATATGCGCTCTATCGATTTGAGTATGGTGAGGTAGGAGAGGATGTCGGTGCTCCTGTTGATACCCATGCTCTTGAGGATCTGGGGCGTGCGCGACGCCTCGGCCAGCTCGCGGATCCCGTGGAAGTAGAACTTGTCGACCTCGTCCTCCCGCGGTATGATCTCCTGGGCGAACTCCACGTTACCCTCTGCGAGTGCCTGTAGCGATTCGGAAAAGATCGATGATGTGAGGATGATCATCCTCCTGAGGATCTTCTCAATGCGAATCGATCCGAAGTCGATGAGCGTAGAGAGCACGAACTTGTTTGACGTCTCCTCGAAGATCTCGATACCGATGAGGTTTTGTACCGTGTGTATTATCTCCTTTCGAACGTCCTTTTGTATGCGTTCGCTGGAGACCAGCTCGATGACGTCGTATCCCTCAAGATATTTGGAGATGAGCAGCCTGTTGTTTAGTGTTAGCGAGTCTGTCAGCTCGATGACGAATCGGCGCTTCTTACGTTCCTTGGCCTTGGGGTAGACGCTAATGGACCCGTCCTCGTTCGTCTCGACACCGACATAATCGCCCTTGGAAAGCCCCGTGGCAAGCACCCATTCTCGAGGGAGTGACACGATATACGAGTTACCGCCCGTGATCTGTATCTTGCGTTGTTCCATGATGACCACAAATCATACTATATATTTTACTATAAAATCTATATTATATATAAATTTTTTTATTTTATATAAATATTGAGAGATATTTAGATTACTTCGACAATGTATTTATTTTACATGGTTGCACTCTCGTTTAGAGCACTTTTGAGGTGATATGTGTTGAATAAACGAATCGGATTTATGTTAATGGCTGTTTTGATCGGCTCGCTGCTTGCAGGATGCATCGGCGGCGGAGACGATGAGGGCGGCGACTCAGAGCTTTCAGGAACGATCAGTATCGCAGGATCAACGACCGTCCAGCCCATCGCATCGGCCGCGGCAGAGGCGTTCATGGAGATGCACCCTGACGTGACCGTGACCGTTCAGGGCGGCGGCTCAGGCACCGGCGTCACGCAGGTCGCGCAGGGAACGGTCGACATCGGCAACGCATCGCGCGAGGTCAAGCCGAGCGAGATGGAGGAATATCCAGGCCTTGTCCCCACTGCGGTGGCTGCCGACGGCATCGCGGTCGTCACTCACCCCTCGAATGATATCGACGCTCTTTCGATGGAGCAAGTAGAAAAGATATTCACGGGTCAGATCACGAACTGGTCCGAAGTCGGTGGCCCTGACGAGGAGATCGTCGTTGTCGTACGCGAGGACGGATCGGGCACACGCGCCACATTCGAGGAGATCGTCCATGATGACGTAGACCCCTCATCCGAAGCGCTCCAAAAGCCGTCAAACGGCGCCGTAAAGACCACGGTGGGTCAGACGCCATACTCCATAGGCTACATCGGTATTGGTTATCTCGATGATACGGTCCAGCCGGTAAAGATCGACGGCGTGATACCAACCGAAGCCAATGTTGCAAATGGCAGCTACCCCATCTCCCGTCTGCTCTACATGATAACGAACGGCGAACCAGAAGGCCTCACAAAGGCGTTTATCAACTTCGTCTTGAGCGACGAGGGCCAGGATATCGTAGCAGCCGAAGGATTTATCAAGCTCTGATAAATCCTTTTTTTATTATTTGTTTTCATGGTGGGCACTCATGGCACGAAGATTGAGCGAAGACATGGTCAAGGGCATCCTTGGGATTTGCGCAATCTTCTCGATCATCATTATTTTTCTGATTATCATATTCCTCTTCAGGGAGGGCCTTGAGGCCTTCTCATACACGAACGTCATCGACTTCGTCTTTGGAAGGGAATGGAATCCGTCCAAGGAAACGTTTGGGGCGGCCGCGTTTATCGTCAGCTCGTTGCTTGTCACGGTGGGCGCCATCGTCATCGCCGTTCCTATCGGGTTGCTCACTGCGATATTCTTGGCAGAGCTTTCGCCCCAGCGCGTGCGCGAGATTGTCAAACCGGCCATCGAGCTCCTGGCAGGCATACCGTCGGTCATCTTCGGTCTCTTCGGCCTCATCGTCATCGTCAAGTACATCAGAATCACACTCGATCAGCCCACGGGCGAGTCGATCCTTGCCGGGTCGATCATACTCGCCATCATGATCCTGCCCACGATCATATCGATCTCTGAGGACTCGTTGCGGCAGGTGCCCCGCGCCTACAAGGAAGGCTCGCTCGCGCTCGGCGCCACGCACTGGGAGTCGATCGCCCGCATCATCGTGCCTTCGGCAAGTTCGGGGATAATGGCATCGATCATCCTTGGCGTCGGACGGGCCATCGGCGAGACGATGGCCGTCGTGCTTGTTGTGGGCAACGTCGAAAAGCTTCCAACAAGCTTTTTCGACTCCGGGGAGCCGCTCACCTCGACAATACTTCTCGAGATGGGCGAGGCGGCAGTCGGTTCGCCGCATTACTACTCAATATTCGCACTTGGCATCCTGCTCTTCCTCATCGTAATGGTGCTCAACATCGTATCGAACGTCTGGCTCGGAAGGGGGTTGAAGCGTGGATAGGTATACGAAGCAAACGATCATGAAGGGCGTGCTGTGGGCTTCTGCCCTCATCACCATATCATTTCTGGTCATTATCATAGGATTCATAGTCTACAAGGGCGCTCCGGCGATAAGCTGGGAGTTCCTCACGGAAGCGCCGAGACGGTCCGGGAGGCTGGGCGGCATATTCCCTGCCATCGTGGGCACGATATACCTGGCGGGTCTTGCGGTGCTCGTGGCCACGCCCATCGGCGTGGGCGGGGCGCTTTTCCTCACCGAGTTCTCCAAGGAGAGCAAGTTCACACGATTCATACGATTTGGCGCCGACACGCTCAACGGCGTGCCGTCGATCATATTCGGTCTTTTCGGCTTTGCGTTCCTCGTCTACTACATGGGCTTTGGCATCAGTATACTCTCGGGCGGCCTTACGCTGGCGTTCATGATACTGCCGACCGTGTTTCGGACCGCTGAGGAGGCGATACGCGCCGTGCCGCGCTGGGACAAGGAGGGAAGCTATGCGCTCGGCGCGACGAAATTACAGACGATATGGCACGTGGTGCTCCCACAGTCGATATCGGGCATAGTCACAGGCATCATCCTGGGGTTGGGGCGTGCGGCAGGCGAGACGGCACCCATCATCTTCACTGCCGCCATCCTCAACCCCGTACTACCCGAGTCGATCATGCAGCCGACGATGGCACTGCCAGCACATCTTTATACGCTCACATCCGAGGGTATATCGATGCAAAACGCGTTCGGCACGGCCCTCGTGCTCATCGTGATCGTGCTCGTGTTCAACATGCTCGTGTCCCTCATACGCAAGAAGAAGGCATTGCGACGGTGAAACAAATGGTAAAGATGGAAGTACACGATCTCAACTTATGGTATGGCTCGTTCCATGCTCTCAAGGACATCAACATGAAGGTGTACAAGCACAAGGTAACTGCGTTCATCGGTCCTTCGGGGTGCGGCAAGTCGACGCTGATCAGGTGCCTCAACAGGATGAACGACCTCATTGGCAACGTACATGTCGAGGGACGAGTCCTCCTGGACGACAAGAACATCTACGATAAGGACGTCGATGTCGTGAATCTTCGAAAACGTGTCGGCATGGTGTTCCAGAAACCAAATCCCTTCCCGATGAGCATTCATGACAACATCACGTACGGCCCCAAGCTGCACGGGAAGAAGAGGGGGCTAGACGAGCTCGTGGAGGAAAAGCTCAAGGATGCGGCCCTGTGGTCCGAGGTCAAGGACATACTGGGGCAAAACGCCATGGACCTCTCAGGGGGTCAGCAGCAGCGGCTTTGTATCGCACGCTGCCTCGCCGTGGAGCCGGACGTCATCCTCTTCGACGAGCCGTGCTCCGCGCTCGACCCCATATCGACGGGGAAGATAGAGGACCTCATCAATGAGCTCAAGCGCCACTACACCATCGTCATCGTGACGCACAACATGCAGCAGGCGGCACGCATCAGCGACTATACGGGGTACTTCTACCTCGGTGAGCTCAAGGAGTTCAACAAAACGAAAAAGATATTTACGAATCCCGACAATCCCGAGACCGAGAGGTACATCACGGGCAAGTTCGGATAGGTGATCATATGACGCGTAACAAGTTCGAGCAACAGCTCGCGGAGATAAAAAAGCGCCTCTTATCGATGGGGTCGCTCTCAGAGGAACTCATCGGCCTGTCTGTGCAGTCGCTCAAGGACCAGGACGAGGAGCTTGCGAAAAAAGTAATCGCCAGCGACAAGCAGATCGACAGGGAGTATGTCAATATCGAGAAGAAGATCATGCGCACGATCGCCATGCAGGCCCCTGTTGCCGGTGACCTCCGGCTGCTGCTGACCGCCTTGAAGAATGCCACCGATATCGAGCGTCTCGGCGACTATGCGAAAGATATCGCAGAGATCGCACTCAGGCACAAGGACGAGGAGTATATTACCAAGCTCATCAACATCCCCCGCATGAACGAGATCGCGCTCAGCATGGTCCAGATAAGCCTCGAGTCGTTCGAGACGGAGGATGCTGACATGGCGCGCCAGGTCCATCCGATGGACGACGAGGTCGACTCGCTCTATGACCGCACCTTCAGGCTGCTTACGACCTATATCCTCGAGAATCCGAAAAATATCTCGCAGGCCTTTAGCCTCATGCTCGTGGCGCGCCATCTCGAGCGGGTAGCAGACCATGCACTAAACATAGCAAATCGCACGATTTATCTTAAAGAAGGCGACATACAATATATCTAGAGGGAAAAAGATCCTTTATACCTCCTTTCCTGAAAAAAGCTCTTTTTCCCTCCCTTCTTATTCTATTCATCATGCCCATGGCTTTCGCTGGTGGAATCGTAAGAAAAAAAGAAGTGCATCCCCGAAAGGGGATATGCAATGTAAAGTAAACTTATTCGTTTAGTAGAGCTTCAAGCATCGCCTTGGCTTCCATCATAAGGTCCTTCTTGTTCACGTAGTTGGTACCCTCTGATGCCGCTGCGATCTTTTCGTTGACAGCTTCGAGCTGTTCCTCCCACTCGGTCGTGTCCTCCATGTCCGCCATCTGGGCGTGGACCTCGTCGATGAGTTCGTTGACGTCCTGAAGGGCCGTCACGTAGAGTGGCATGTTGGATGCCGGCGTGTAGATGCCGTTGCCTGCGCATGGCATGCCCGGCATACCGGGCACAGAATTGCCGTTAGTGGTAGCAAGGGCCATTGGCATTGCAGCCACCATCCCAACAATCATCATAACTGCTATCACAATCGATTTTTTCATATTATCCCTCCTATAAGCGTGTATCCTTCATTATATGCAGAAACCTATTTAATAGTATCGCGCTACGTTACTCAGTCAGGCGCCAGAATATTATTCATGCGAATAGAAAGAACTTTTGAGGATGTGACGATGGAGATTAGAAAGCTCCAGTACAGTGGAAAGGGTACGTTCGTGCTCTCCCTGCCAAAGAAGTGGCTTGAAAAGTATGGAATAGAGAAAGGAGACAAGTTTGGCATCGTAGAGATGGAAAACGGTCTATATATAACCCCCAGTTTCAACGAGACGCACGACCGGACGGCAACGATCGGCGTCACCGACTACGTTTCCAAGGAGCTCATCGCACGCTACACGTACGGCTACAACCACGTGATTATCAAGGGACCCATATCGAGCTCGGAGCGCACGATCATCAAGGACACCATCGGCGAGCTGCTGGGGTATGACATCATCGAGGAGGCAGAAGACAAGATCGTCATCACCGACCTGCTCAATCCGGCACAGCTCAACACATTCAAGACGCTGCGCCGAGAGTTCTTCCTTGCATCGCTCATGCACAGCGACGCCGTCTCGGCAATGGTCAATCACGACATCGAGCTCGCCCGTGACGTCATACGGCGCGATTCGGAGGTCAACAAGCTCTACTTCTTTACCGTCAGGCAGCTGCGCACCGCACTGCAGGACACGAAGGTGGCAGACAGCATCGGCGTCAACAGCCTCGAGGGCATGGACATTCGTGTCGTATCGAAGGCCATCGAGGAGATCGGCGACCATGCTGCAGCGATCGCGAAGGTCGTGCTCCAGCTCGCGCCTCTCGATGACGACTCGCTTATCGCCCGCATCGAGGAGTTCAGCACGCTTGCCGAGGAGATCACAAAAAATGCTTTGCGCGCATTCCTCGAGACCGACAAGGAATGCGGCGGATGCGTGCTCAGAAAAAAGGATGAGTTCTATGCGATTAAGGACCGACTCGATGAGCAGGTACTCTCCTCGCCCCACGCAATCCATCTGCGCAACATCCTTGAGAACATCAAGGGGATCGGGGAGAAGGGCATCGAGGTCGCACAGCTTGCCTACAAACCCTGACCAGACGAAAGGATGTCCACGAGATGCTTCGCTATCGTGCGCTTCGATGAGAGCGTAAGATGTACTACATCGTCCTCGCTGACAACGTAGACCTCATTCGTATCACCCTCAAATCCTCGCTTTTCCCGTCCTACGTCGTTTGCAACGACCATGGAGCATACACCCCTCTGCAGCGATCTCTTCGCACGTTCTATAAGCTCTTTTTCCTCAACCCCGTGTTCGGCCTTGAAGCATATTATCTTCCCGCTTGTTTGCCTTGCAAGCAGGTCCACGATCTTTTCGCTGGGTGCGAGCGTGATCGAGAATCCTTCCGAAGACGGCGTCTTGCCTTCGCGTTTTTGCACCGTGAAGTCCGAGGCCGCAACGGCGAGCACGTAGAGGTCAAACGACACGTCGCGCGTCACTTCACGCTTCATGTCATCATATTTCTCCCTTTTCACGACATCGCTTGCGAACGTATTCTGATTGGTCCTTCCGAGCACGAGACGTACATCCGCTCCGCGCAGCTCGAGCTCCTCGGCAATGGCAATGCCCATCTTTCCGGAGCTCCTGTTGGATATGAAGCGCACGTCATCGATCTCCTCAATGGTCGGTCCGGCGGCCACGAGAGCGCGCACGCCCTTCATGTCCTTGGGCACTAGCGCCCGTTTCACGTTGTATGTTATCTCATCGGTCGGCGGAAGTTTCGCTTTTTGTTCATTCAGGTGAGGTTCAAGTACAAAAACGCCCCATCCACGCAGCGTTTCGATCATCGCTTCATAGTGGGGGTGTCGAAACATCGTCTCATGCATCGCCGGCACCGCCATGATAGGGACATGCGAGAGTGCCGTTGCCACGACGAGCGAGGGGGGGGTGTCTGCGATGCCGTGCTCGATCTTTGCCAACGTGTTTATCGTCGCGGGGCAGACGAGCACGAGGTCACCGTGGCCTTCCCAGTTGCCGCCTAGCGCTACATGCTCCACATTGCCGGTAATGGAGGTGACAACAGGCATGCCTGTTGCGAACTCAAGGGCGTCGGGATGCAAAATCCTCGTAGCCGCTTCGCTCATCACTGCCGTAACGGATGCGCCCTGGCGTCGTAGTTCCCGTGCGAGCTTGACCGTCTCTATGGCAGCGATGCTTCCCGTTACGCAGAGCACGATGTGCTTTCCGGAAAGCCTCTTTGTGACAACGTCCATGATGTGAGGACGTACAATGGCCCTTTAGAGTTATCCAATATAGATCATATTTTTTCTATAGGGTATATATTTTCCCTATATGAAAATTATATGAATTCACCCCAAGTAACCTTCGTGTGCATACCTCTACCTTCGTACCTGGAAGCATAACCGCCTTCTTCGCGGTGCAGGATGGGCCGTCCTTTCGGGGGAAGGGCTCGGTCGGCGCAAGCATCTGTCTTTTAGACGGTGTGCGCACTACCATCCATGCACGCTCAGCTGGTCATACCTCCTTTTCTCATCGTACAAACGGTGTGGGATGCTCGCTTCCAGTGGGGCGCCACGTCTGTGAACGATTTGCTTCGCATCTTTGTGAGTCGATGGATGTGTCCATCGCCTACGAAACCTCGCTGCCCATAGGCGCGGGATACGGTGTCAGCGGGGCATCGGCCCTGGGCACTGCCCGTTGCCTCATGCCACTGTGCAACGACCCTCCAGACCCGCTCACTGTTGCACTCGATGCAGAGGTGCGTACGTGTGGCGGATACGGCGACGTGATCGCCCAGCATGAAGGTGGGGTATGCATTCGCACCCGCCCTTGTTCGACAACGGGGACCATACCAGTCGACGCCCATGGGCTCCGTGTCGTGAGCGTTTCGTTTGGGCCGCTGGAAACAAAGGCGGTGCTCTCAGACTCAGTGCTTATCGAGCGCATCAATCACGCGGGAGAACACTGTCTTGAAACGCTTGTCTCATCATCGTCCGTCGAGACGCTCATGGAATGCGCTTCCTACTTCACACAACGAACCAGGATGGCCACTGGGCCGGTAGAAAAGGCAATACGGGTAATAGATGACATCAACATGTTGCCAGGCGCCATGGTCATGCTTGGCGAGGGAGCGTTCACGCTCACAGACGATGAGGGCGTGGAACAACTCCTAAAGGGTCTGCGCCCGCTCGGCGGGACGCTACTTGTCTCAAACCTTGCGGAGGCTGTGCCATGCATGTGACGCCAGACCATCCCCGGTATGTATCGCTTTCCTTGCGCGAACGACTGATACAGGCACATGAGCGAGGCATCGTCTCGATCGCGGGACTCATAGCGCATGGACGAGGCGAGGCGTTCGACTACCTTCTCGGCGAGTACACCCATGGTTTCGCAATCGATGCAATAGAAGCGATGGCCGCCAATATCGTACTGGCCCGACATCCTGTCTTCGTGGTCAATGGAAACGTAGCTGGTCTTGTGGCAGAGGACGTCGTTGCGCTCTCGCGAGACGCACCACTCCATCTCGAGGTCAACTTGTTCACGCCGAGTGCGGGGCGCACAAGGACCATCGTTGAACTCATCGAAGGCTTGGGCGGCGTTGCGCATACGCCAGAGGAAGACACGGCGACGTTGCCCGGCGTGAGCTCCTCGCGCTCCAGCATAAGCGTCTTCGGGCTTGGCAGTGCCGACTTCGTGGTCGCCCCCCTGCAGGATGGCGACATGGTGCACGCATTGAAAAAAGCAGGCATGAAGACGGCCACGATCGACCTCAATCCGCTCTCTCGAAGCGCACACGACGCCGACATCACCGTCGTTGACAACATCACGCGCGCCGTTCCACTCATTCGCGACGCAGTGAGGTTCCTCAAAAAACGATCAAGAAAGGAGCTTGAGGTAATCTCACGATTTGACAAAGAAGGGGCCTTGCACGAGGCTCACCGTTCCATGACAGAACGATACAGGTGATAAAATGTTTAAGTTGAATTCAAAGACGATCGCATGCGCGGGCATGTTCGGCGCTCTTGCGCTGCTTGCCACGTTCATCAAGGTACCGATGCACTTTGGCAACCCGAATCTTGGCTCAACACCCGTTTCGGTCGCCGGAGTGCTCTTTCCCCCACAGATAGCCTTCCTCACAGGCCTTATCAAGGGTATTGGAGCTTCGTTGTGGACAGGTCAGCCCTACATCGAGATGGCAGCAGGCATAGGGGACGCGCTCATGGCCGTCTTCACCGTGTTGCTCGTGCGCAAGTACCGAACAGACGTAGCGATCATATGCGGCCAGCTCTCCCGCTATATCTTTACCTCGGGCCTCATCGCCATATCGGTCGCGGTGCTTCTCAATGGTGACCCGGCGCTCATCCCGTCGATGTGGGTTGCGATATTCCCCGCGGTGACACTCTCGATCATAGCAAATACTGCCGTCTCGCTTGTCATTGTGCGCGCACTGCCTCAGAGGGTGTCACATATCGTGGATAACATGATTGGTACGCGTGACAAGAAACCTTTACATCACGTAGAAATAATGAATCTAAAAGAAGAAATATAGAAATGTCAAAAAAAGATTAGAAAGGATAATATCCTTTCTTATTTTATGCAGTTGAAACAGCCTCTGCCGTAATAGTAATTGTTTCTGATATGTTAGCTGTTTCACTCTGTATAGCGATTGAGATGTTTTTTATTGCACCTGAGTCTAAATCAAACGTTATGCTACTGGCACCGACTGTGGGCGTAGTTGAAGTGAATCCGTCGTCAGCAGATGAAAATGCAAGATGTGCGTCATCCCAGGTGATCGTCACTTGTACATCCTGTGTGCCGTTGTTTTGTACTACGAACACATCGTTCATCACGGTTGTAGCGCTCTTGTTCAGGTTGTTAATCGCAATAACTAGTTTACCATCTGTATCAGTGTCCGCATATTCGCCATTGGGGCCAGTAGAAGCATCAAGCCCAAGCAACGCGCTTGCATCATTTGCGACGTTAATAGTAGCATCTCGGTCCGCGGTCACCGATGTGAACGCGCCTGTCGACATGACGACAATGGCCGCCAGCAGGATTCCAAACAGTGGTATGAGTTTCTTCATCATGATATGCACCTCTTCAAGGTCTTGATATGGCGTGTGGTTGAGGCATTTAAAAAGGAAACGAACGTATGTTAAGG